>JAIQES010000016.1 GCA_020073705.1 Terriglobia bacterium | reverse complement strand
ATAACGTTATACCAGCTCTTCGGCAACTCACGTTCTGACAGCAAGTACTTGTATTCGTCCACGGTTGTTCTCCGATTCGATTTCAGCCAGCGCACTCTGAGACTAGCACATGAGCTTGCTCAGACGACGTGTGAACCGTCCAATTGCTCGTCTTCTCACAAGCACGTATAATCAAAAGTTTAAACCAGTGCCGCTATACGCGCCAGGGAGTGGGGTCGCGTGCCCGCAAGAGAACACCAAGCCGCAGAACTGCCGGATGCCGCCCCGGTGATGGGTGTGCCGGAGCGGGAAGCCATTCAGGTGCGCGGGGCGCGCGTCCACAACCTGAAGAACATCAGCTTCGATATTCCCCTTAATGCGATCACCGTGGTCACGGGAGTTTCCGGGTCGGGAAAATCGAGCCTCGCGTTTGACACCATGTATGCCGAGGGTCAGCGGCGCTATATCGAGTCGCTCTCGGCGTACGCGCGGCAGTTTCTCGAGCGCATCGAGAAACCGGACGTGGACGAAATCACGGGCATTGCTCCGGCCATCGCCATCAAGCAAAAGAACTCGACGCGCAATCCGCGCTCGACCGTCGCGACAGCCACGGAAATTTACGACTACCTCCGCCTGCTCTACGCGCGGGCCGGCCGCACGTTCTGCACGAATTGCGGCCACGAAGTCCGTAAGGACACGATGGACGAAATCGCCGCCCGCGTCCTCGCGCTGCCGCAGGGGCGGCGGTTCTATGTGCTGTACGCACTCGAATTCGTTGCGCCCCCGGCGACGACAACGCGCCGGGGCGCGGCAAAAAGGTCGGCCAAGGTTTCTCCCGAAGCGATCCGGCAGGCGATGGCTGCGTTGCAGCGGCGCGGTTTCCAACGGCTTTATCAGGCGGGCCGCATTCATGAATTCTCTTCTCCGGAAACGCTCCTCGATATCGATTTCTCGCAGCGGGTCTATGTTGTCGTGGACCGCCTCGCGATCGGTCCCGATATGCGTTCGCGGCTGGTCGATTCGGTCGAGATCTGCTATCGCGAAGGACGAGGAGAAACGATCCTCGAATTTGTTCCCGACGCCCCCGGGGGAACCGCGGAGCGCCTGGTCTTCAACGAGCGGTTCGAGTGCAAGACGTGCGGCGCCGTGTATCAGGAGCCTGAACCGCGCCTGTTTTCGTTTAACAGCCCCTACGGGGCCTGCCCCCGCTGCCAGGGTTTCGGCAATACGATTGATTTCGATATCGATCGGGTGATCCCCGACCGCGGCAAGTCGCTCAACGAAGGCGCGATCCAACCTTGGACGAAACCGCGCTATCGCGCCCTGGTGATCGAGCTGAAGAAATTCGCGCGCGCGAACAGTATCCCGCTCGATGTTTCCTTTCGCGATCTTACGGCCGCGCAGCGCGACTTGGTGATCGAAGGCGAGCCCAAATCCGGATATTACGGTGTGAATGGCTTCTTCAAATGGCTCGAGCGAAAGAAATACAAACTTCACGTCCGGGTATTCCTCAGCCGCTATCGAGGTTACGCGGTCTGTCCCGACTGCCACGGCACGCGACTCCGCACGGAGGCGCGCGCAGTTCGTCTTTCCGGCAAGTCCATCACCGAAGTCTGCGCGATGACGGTCGCGCAAGCGCGGCGATTCATCGACAGTCTCGCGCTGAGCGTGGAGCAGGCTGCCATTGCCGACAAGATTCTCGAAGAGATTCGCCAGCGCCTCCGCTTTCTCGACGAAGTCGGCCTGGACTACCTGTCGCTGGACCGCCTGGCTTCCACACTTTCCGGCGGAGAAGCGCAGCGCATCCAGCTCGCGACGTCCCTCGGCTCGCATCTGGTTGGTGCACTCTATGTTCTCGACGAACCCTCGATTGGCCTCCATCCACGCGACACGCATCGCCTGGTTGAAATCCTGAAGAGCTTGCGTGACCTCGGGAACACGATTCTAGTCGTCGAGCATGATCCCGACACGATTGCCGCCGCCGATTACGTCATCGACCTGGGCCCCGGCGCGGGCGAAAATGGCGGAAAACTGCTCTTCGCCGGCCCGCGCAGCGAGCTTGCGCAAAGCCGCGAGTCTCTGACCGCGCGATATCTCAACGGCGAGCTGCGAATCCCCGTCCCATCCTTGCGGCATAAGCAGAGCGGCCGCTTTTTGCGTATCTTTGGAGCCCGCGCGCACAATTTGCAGAATCTCGATCTGATGATTCCGCTGCGGATGCTCGTCGCGATCACCGGCGTCTCCGGTTCCGGGAAATCCACGCTCGTGCATGACGTCCTCTACAAAGCGCTCGAGGCGCGCCGCGCCGGCAGCTCATTCAAGGAACTGTGCGACCGGATCGAAGGCGATGCGTTGCTCCAGGGCGTCGTTTTGGTCGATCAATCGCCGATTGGCCGCACGCCGCGGTCGAACCCCGCCACCTACCTGAAGGCATTTGACGCAATCCGCGAACTTTTCGCCGCAACGCCAGAAGCGAAAAAACGCGGCTATACGCCCGGACACTTCTCGTTCAACATCCCCGGCGGCCGCTGCGAGGCCTGCCATGGCGAAGGCATCGTGACGGTCGAAATGCAATTCTTATCCGACGTCGAGCTGATCTGCGAAGAATGCCGCGGCACGCGCTTCAAGAGCGGCGTGCTCGAAGTGCGCTGCCGCGAGAAGAACGTTCATGAGGTGCTCCAGCTCACAGTCCGCGAGGCCCTCGGATTTTTTGCCGGGGTCCGGCAAATCACCTCGAAACTGAGAGTTCTCGACGAGGTAGGTCTCGGTTACCTGCGCTTGGGCCAGTCCGCAACGACGCTCTCTGGCGGCGAAGCGCAACGCCTGAAGCTTGCCGCGCATCTCACCTTGCAGGCAAACGAGGGTGTCTTGTATATCTTCGACGAACCCACGACGGGCCTGCACTTCGACGATATCCAGAAGTTGCTCACCGCGTTCCACAAGCTGATCGACGGCGGGGCTTCGATTCTCGTCATCGAGCATAACCTCGACATCATCAAGTCCGCCGACTGGATGATTGACCTTGGGCCCGAGGGCGGGGAGCAAGGCGGCCGCATCGTCGCCACGGGGACACCTGAACAGGTCGCGCGAAATGCGCACTCGTATACGGGCAAATTTCTCGCGCGCTTGCTCAATAACCATCAACCAAATCACAACCACGGCGGGCGCAATTCGGGCGTCCGGCGCAAATCATCGAAATGATCCTCGGGACATACTTCGTGGCTCGCCGGGTCCGAGTGGGGCTGATTTCCATCATGTTTGCCGCAGCCGGGATGCCGTTGACCGCGCAGCCGCAGCGCAAATCCCCCGCGAAGCCGCCTGCGAAATCCGCTTCACAACCACAAGAAGACCCGCTTGCCCCGCTGATGCAGCAGGCGAACGACGCCATCGACAAGAAAGATTTCGCGGCGGCGTTGGAACCGCTTCAGAGGTACATCGCGCAAAAGCCCGATGATCCCGTCGCGCATTTTCAGCTTGGTTATGCGTACGCCGGATTAAAACGCTGGGAGGAAGCACAAGCTGAATTCTTGCGTGCAATCGCGCAGGACCCGAAGATGACGCCAGCGCACCTGAATCTCGGTCTGGTCCTGATGGATAGCGAACCCGGGGCGGCTGCCGAAGCATTCCGTCACGCAGCCGAATTGCAGCCCGCCGAAAGCCGCCCGCGATTTCTGGCGGGTTTCGCACTCGAACATGCCGGGAAATTCACAGAGGCCATCGAGCAATATCGCGGTGCGCTGGCGCTTTCTCCTAGGGATTATGAATGCCACTTCGCTCTGGGCCGCGTGCTGCTCCGCACAGGCAACGCAACTGACGCAGAAGTGCATTTCCGGGAGGCAGTCGCCGCCCGTGGGGATTCCGCGCCCGCGCGCCTCGGCCTCGCCCAGGCTTTGCTAACGCAAAAGAAATACGAATCTGGAACCGATGCGCTCGCGGAGTATCTGAAACTCAATCCAGGCGACCGCGCCGAGCGCCTCGATCACGCCTCCGTGCTGCTGGAGATTGATCGCTACGATGACGCGCTCGCCGAATTGGACCGCACCGAGGCCGGCTCCGCGCCTACGGCCGAGGGCCTCAAGATGCGGGGCAACATTTATTTGCACCAGCAAAAATGGAAAGCATCGAGCGAAGCTCTCACGCAAGCCATTTCGTTATTGCCGCAAGACCCGGAACTGCTGGAGTGGCTGGGCCACGTCGAGATGGAGCTGCGCGACTATCCCACAGCGATAAAGTTTCTTGGCCGGGCTTACGCGAATCATCCGCAATCTGTCGATGCACTGCGCGATCTGGCAAGCGCTTTTTTTCTGAATGAAGATTATGCTGCGGCCATTGGCGCCATGGACCGCCTGGCCAGGATGGAACCGCCGAAGCCGATCTCCTGGTTTATTCGCGCCACCTGTTACGATAAACTCTCACGTAAGGCCGAGGCTATCGATGCGTATCAGAAATTTCTCGACCAGGGCAACGGCGAGAATGACACGCAGCATTTCCTGGCGCGCCACCGCATTCTGATTCTTCAGAGTGAGCTGAGACAGTCGCCGCAGAAGCAGAAACACTGAGATGATGGCTCTTTCCGCGATGCTGAGAATGTGGACTGCTGTAGTCGTTGCTCTGGCACTGTTGATGCCTCTTGCTGCGCAGGACCGCCTTGCTGTGGAATTGACACGATACCAGCAAGAGACCGATCCGGTGCGCAAGGCCCGCGCGCTTGCAAAGCTCGGCAACGATCAGATCGCTCTGGCTCGGAAGCAGCTCAAGGATGGGAAAGATGTCGCTTCTCTTCAGACCCTCGAGCAATACCGGGACGAAGTTCAGCAAACGGCCGCGGGACTGAAGGCCACGGGCATCGACGCAGAGAAGAAACCAGCGGGATTCAAGGAGCTTCAGATCAGCCTTCGCGAGATCATCGGGCGTATTGACGATTTAATTCTCACTCTTCCGGTGGACAAGCGTCCGTTCTTCCGTGAAGTGCGCAGCGATCTGGCGAAGACACAGAATGATCTGATCGACGCGCTCTTTCCTCGCCGGCCGGATCAGGGTTTGAGGAAGACAAATCCATGAGGTGTCCCATGCGCGCCATGACCACGCCAGGAACCCTGCTTCTGCTCGCCTCGATCCTATCCGCCGCGCCCGCCGCGCAGCCGGCCGTTCCGCAGAAAAAGGAATACCTGAGTGATGTCGAAACCGACAAAATTCGAGATGCCGGCGCTAGCGGCCCGCGCATCGTGTTGTTTGCGACGTTTGCAGCCGACCGCATCAAGAAACTCCAGTATGAGTTTGCGCACCTGGATCCGGCCGACAGCAAGCGGACCGACCGCCTAAACAGCCTCATCAACGGCTATACCGGCTGCATTGATGATGCTGCTGACTTGCTCGATGCCAGCGTTGAAAAACAGGAAGACATCCGGGAAGGCGCAAGGGCATTGCAGGAACGAATCAGGGAGATCCTGCCGTATCTTCAGGATCTCGCGGCCAAAGGTCCCGAACGAGAGACATACAAAGATAATCTTGACGATGCCATCGAGGCAACACAAGACGCCGCCAAGGACGCCGAAAAAGCCGTCAAAGAAATGGCGCCGCCTCCGGTGCGGCGCAAACCGTCATGAAGGTACCGGTGTGTGCAAGAAAGAAACTCCCCCGGCCCGAAACGCTTCCGGGCGCGGACCGCATTTTTCATCGCATATTCACGCGCCTGGGCTGCCGAGGCCGGCCGCCACACTTCATCGTGGAGTCGTATCCGTACGCCAATCTCGCGCATACGATGCGCCTTCGGGACGACGTTGCCCACGTGCGGCTTTCAGACATTCTGCGCGATGCGCCGATGGCCGTGATCGAAGCTGCGGCGGCCATTTTGCTGGCGCAAGTATATCGCCGCCATCTGCCCGGCGGCCTGCGCGACCTCTATCGCCAGTTCGCGCTCGCTCATTCCACGCGCCGCCACATTGCGCGCATACGCCGTAAGCGCGCGCGCCGCATCGCGCATCACCCTCGCGGCGCAGCCCACGATCTCGCACCCATGTTCGCCGCGCTCAACCTCGAATACTTCGGCGGACGTCTCCGTCGTCCACGCCTTGGCTGGAGCGCGCGCCCCTGGCGCTCGCAGTTCGGCTGTTTCGACCCCTCACTCAACCAAATCGTGATGAACAATCGTCTGGACCGCCCGGACGTCCCTTCCTATGCTGTCAGATTTATCCTCTATCACGAGATGCTCCACGTAAAGCATCCCCTGCGCGCCGCCGCATGTGGGCTGCAAGCGCATTCCGCGGAATTCCGCGCCGAGGAAAAGCGCTTCGCGCAGTATGCCCGAGCCCGCAATTTTCTGGAGCATCTCCACTGAAAAAAGCCGGATGAAACATTTCAAAAAATAGAATCTTGATTGAAATCTTCGTACGTCGCGGGATTTAATGCGCTGGCTGCCTGGAAGCCTCTTGCCCGAGTTTCTGTTCGAGCATGGCAATGCGTTTCGTCACCTTCGTGGCATCTTCGGCTCCAGGAAAAACTTCGAGATATTTCTTGTAGGACTCGACGGCCCTGCCGTAATCGTGTTTCTTCTCATACGCTTCGCCCATCAATCTCCATGGCTTCGCCAGTGAGGGCTGCCAACGCGTGGCATCCTCAAACCGATCGATCGCCGCGTCGTACTTGCCTTTCTTCATGTAGAACGTCCCGACTTCGATGCTCTTCTCTGCATGAAGCGGGTCGAATACGGGTTTGGCTGGTTCAGGCGGCGTCTCCGGCGGCGGTGGTGGCGGCGTGGAAGGAGAAATCTGTTGCGCGCCGGCGGCGCCAGCGCTTGTGAGCAAGAGCACAGCGAAAAGAATGAGTGTCGGCAATCTCATGTTCTGCGCAGATAGGATTCCCTTTGCTATCATGAATGTTGCCCAGGCGCGGGCCGCCGCGCTGCTTATTCTACTCCCCCGATGGAACTCGCACAAAAAGCCGCGAATCTCCCCCTGGACGCCGGGGTCTACCTTTTCAAAGACGCTCTGGGGAATATTCTATACGTTGGCAAATCGCGCTCTCTGCGGAACCGGGTACGGTCGTACTTCCTCGAATCCAGGTGGTCGGACGCAAAGACCGGCTCGCTGGTGCGCGAAATTGCCGATCTCGATTACATCGTTGTGGACAACGAGCGCGAAGCCCTGGCCCTCGAAAACAACCTCATCAAGCAGCACAAGCCAAAATTCAATGTGTTGCTGCGCGACGATAAGACGTATCCGTACATCCGCTTGACCGCGTTCGAGAAATTTCCGCGCGTATATGTTACACGCCGCCTGGTGAAGGATGGCTCGATCTATTTTGGCCCGTATTTTCCGCACAGCCTCGCACACCGGATCGTACATTTCATTCACAAGACGTTCCGCGTCCCCTCCTGCACGGTAGACCTGACGCGCGCTCATCCGCGGCCTTGCCTTCAGTATTACATCCGCCGGTGCCACGGGCCGTGTGTTCCGGGACTGACCTCCGACGAGCGCTACGCGGAAGCCGCGCGCGACACGAGAATGTTTCTGGAAGGCCGTCGCCACGACCTGATGGCAAGCCTGGAGTCGCGTATGCAGGAAGCATCGGATTCCGAGCGCTTCGAACAAGCCGCTGCGTACCGGGATCTTCTCAGGACGCTCACCGAGATCGAGGAACGCCAAAAGATCGCCGCCGCTGCGGGCGACGACACCGACGTCCTCGCGTGGCATGCGGAGCCTCCGCTGGTAGCCGTCAATCTCTTCCATCTCCGGGGCGGCCGGGTTGTGGACCGGCGCGATTTCTACTGGGAGGACCTTCAGGAATTCGAGCCTGCCGAATTTCTCTCCTCCCTGCTCAAGCAACTATACCTCGATGCGGCGTACCTGCCGCGCGCGATCCACGTTCCGATGGACTTCGAAGACCGCGCGCTTCTCGAGGAAATTCTCAGCGAGCGCGCGGCGCATTTGGAACCACCGCGCAGCCGGGTCGAGATTCTGATGCCGCAGCGGGGGACGAAGCACGCCTTTTTAGAGCTGGTCGAAAAGAACGCGCGCCACTCCTTTGAGCAGCGCTTCCGGGTCTTGAAGCCCACCTTGAAAGCAATCGTCGAGGCGCTCGAAGCGGCGCTCGGATTACCGGAGCCGCCACGCCGCATCGAGAGTTTCGACATTTCACACCTGCAAGGTTCCGACACGGTTGCTTCGATGGTCGTGTGGGAAGACGGACGGATGAAAAAATCCGATTACCGCAAGTTCATTATCCGCGGCGAATGGGGGAATGATGATTTTGCGAGCATGCGGGAAACGATCGAACGCCGATACCGCCGGCTCCAGGAGGAAAAGAAGCCCTTCCCGAACCTTATCCTCATCGATGGCGGCCTCGGCCAGCTCCACGCAGCCGCGGCGGCGCTGGAAAAACTCGAAGTTATCAATCAAGCTGTCGCCAGCATTGCCAAGCAGGAGGAGATCATCTACGTCCTCGGGCAGGAAGATCAGCCGATCCGTCTGGAGCGCCATTCACCAATTCTCCATCTCATCCAACTGATTCGCGACGAAACCCATCGCTTCGCCGTGGGTTTTCATCGCCAGCGGCGCGCAAAGCGCACGATTCAGACTGGCCTTGAAAATATCCCTGGCGTCGGCCCGCGCACAGCACAGAAATTGCTGCGGCGCTTTGGCAGCATCGCGCAACTGCGCTCTGCCAGCATCGAGCAGATTGCCCGGGTCGTGCCACGGCCGCTCGCGGAGCGCGTTTCCTCCCACCTGACGAATACCACTACTCCCTCTGTATTCCGGGAACGGTAACTCTCCGGATTTCTGAGATGAGATGTTGGTAGCAAATTAAAATGTCCGCTTTTTAGAGCACACGATGAGCATTGTCGGGCCAAACCATGCGTGCTAACATCGCTCGCGTTTGGTGGAAGAAAAACTAACGATTGGAGTCCATGAATGAAACCGATTCTAAGCATCATTACCTGCGCCGCCATGCTCCTCTTTGCCGTAGCTGCACAGGCCCAAACACAGCCCGTACAGACTTTCAAATCGTCAGCTGGCCCGATCAAGATCACACCGGTTTACCATGCATCCATGGTCATAGAAGCTGGCGGCAAGGTTATCGCAGTTGATCCAGCCAAGCCCGCAGTCTTCACGGGGCTGCCGCATGCCGACCTTATCCTGATTACGGACATCCATGCCGACCACATGGATCCTGCCTTGATCGCATCCGTCAGCAAGGCGGGGACAGAAATCATCGCACCGCCTGCGGTCGTCAAGACCGTGACGACCGCCAGCCCGCTCTCCAATGGCGAGAAAAAGACCTGGAGTGACTGGACGATTGAAGCGATCCCTATGTACAACCTCACGCGCGGTCCCGAGGCCGGTAAGTTCTATCATGACAAGGGACGCGGCAACGGCTACATCCTTACGTACGGCGGCACGCGCATTTATCTCTCCGGCGATACAGAGAATATCCCCGAAATGCGTGCGCTCAAGAACATTGACGTCGCGTTCATCTGCATGAATCTGCCCTACACCATGACGCCCGAGGAAGCCGCCAGTGCCGTCAAGGCGTTTCATCCGAAGGTGGTGATTCCTTACCATTACCGCGGATCTGACTTATCCATTTTCAAAAAGGCATTGGAAGGCACGGGGATCGAGGTGCGTCTGCTCGATTGGTACCCAAAGCCGCAGTCCTGAAACGGAATCCACGCTCACGCGAAGCTTAAGGCGATCAAGCCGGCGGACTGGCGGGCCAATATCCCGGTCCAGCCGCTGGGTTTGCGTTAGAGCAGGGGAGCTGTTTCCCGCCGAAAGAAATCAAGAGGCATAATTATTGCTTCGCTGGCTCGGCCACTTTCATTTCGTCCGCCGATTTCACCAAATCTTCGAATCCTTTCGCCTCCACCTCATAAAGCAACGGTTCGTTTTCCCTCTTTGCCACGTAACGGCTGCCATTCTTCGAAATGAGAACTTTTTCGACGCGTTTGCCGTCCATTGAGGTTACCGTCAAGGTCGCCGCCGATGTGGAAAATCCGCTGCCGACAAATTTTGCCGCTGAAAGCAACCGGATCGCACGGATGAACGAGTCGACGCTTACGGGATCCATCTTCTTTCCGTCCGACCACCAGTCCTCGCCGCTCCGGGTCAGGAAATACGATTTCGCTCCGCTATGCATCTCGATCTTTTCCGGATTATCGGCAGCAAAATCGAAAAGCCTCTTCTCGCGAAAGTCGTCAAGGTTCTTGTTAATCGCGTCGCCGAGGCCGTTCGATACCTTGTATGCGCCCTCCATGGCGGTCGTCTTCGCGTAGTAGGCATCTTTGTTCTTGCGAACCTGAAGCTCCTGCGATCCGGATTGGTCTGTTACCTTCACAGTCGCCAACGGGGTGCCGGACGAAAACGAGGAGGCGGCCTTCTTCCTTTCCTGGTCCTTCATGCCGGGGTCCATGGTAGCCGTCCTAAGCTGTTCGACGACGCCTTCCAGCTTGGAGGTGTCCCCACGCACATCTTTAGGATTCTGAATTACCCATTGGCCGTTGTCAGAACCAAAGGCAAGATTCAGTTTCGGGCTGGTTATCTCCACCCGGCTAATCTTTTCGAAATCGACTGGCAACAGATGCTTGTCCTGCAGATCCTTCACGCCTTTATCCAAACTCGTCTTCGTGGAGATGGATATCGTGAATAGCCGCGGATCGCCTTCGAGCATCGCGTATGCCGAATCGCCTGTCGGGGTGTCATCGCCAATCAGAAGGTTCTGCGGCTTGCCATCCTTGACTGTAGCGGAAACTTTTAGGATTGGCTCCGTCAGCCCGTATGGTTTCAAGTCGTTGGCTTTTTCTGCTATCACACCATTAGCATCGACGGGCGATAGCGCGGCCAGCACAGACGAAATCTGGTCTTGATCGGCAATCAGCGATTTGGGCGACGTTATCTTCCAGTTTTGTGGGCCACTCTTTGAGAGAACGACGTCGTCTCCGCCCTTCTTCTTGATCTCGACTCTAGAGATATCGTCCTTGTTGAGTGAAAGAACCTTGACCGGCGCGTCGCGCAGAAGCCGCGCAGCGTCTTCTGCCTGTTGGCGGCGATTGGCCCAGTAAAGGGTTGCGGCAAGCGCCGCCAAAATAAGGGTAGCTGCAATCAATCTTCCGATTTTCATCGTACTTGTTTATCCCGCAGTGGAATGCACTGGCCCAGAGGCCCGAACTATCTCCTCCGCCACCACACCGACAGGCCTACAAGAAATAATGCCGCCGGCAGGAGGAACTGGCTGCTGATCCGGACCCAGTTCAGTTGAGCCCGAGTCATTGTGATTTTGCGGTCTTCCTGCTCCTTCGGACGAATGGAAATCAGCTCTTCATCCGAAGAAAGCCAATTCATCATGTTTAACGCAAGGTCGCTGTTGCCGTTGAAACTGATGAATGAGTTGGCGACCCAAGAAGAGCTTCCGACCACGACGAAGCGGCCCTCTGAATTTTCCTTGCCGGTAGTATAGGTACCCGCCGCAGCAATCGTCATGGGTCCCTTTTTGTTCCTTGGGTCATTCGGATTGATGCTGGCCGAATTCAACTGAGTGGTCGCAAGGCTGGAGCCCGAAGACTCAAACAGCTTTTGGACGTTGGTCTTATCCGCGTTCTTGATGGTCAGCGAGCGCGATAGAGGGAAGCCTGTCGCGCTGCCCTTCATATCATTCACGATCGGGTGTGAATCATAGCTGGATACCAGGGCAACCTGAGGACCAAGGCCTGCCAGCTGACCCACCGGATTCAGGTCCAGGAGCAGATCCTTATCGACGCTCACGCCCCAGCTCTGAAGAAGATTCGTGAGGGCATCATTATCTGCGGTGGGCGACCTTCCAAGTTTTAGCGGCGGATCAAGCAGGAACAGCGCGCGTCCGCCCTGTTCGACATATTTCTTGATCGCGTCAACTGCGGGCTGTAGATAGTCGCTCCTGGGGCCGCCGACCACCACCACGGTGCAGTCAGAGGGAATATCGGCTTTTTCAAGCAAGCTGATCGATTTTGTGGCGTAATCATCCTTGCCGAGCGTGTCCTTCAAGCGCGAATAACCATCCCGTTCCGTATCGTCGATCGGATGTTCCCCGCTTCCGGTGACGAAGCACACGGTGCGCGTGTTGGTTTTCAAATCACGAATGATCGCACCCGTGATGTCCTGCTCGGTCGCGCTTTTGGCCTCTTCTTTTTTTGTCCCGATTTGCACGATCGAGGTGCCGTACTTCGTAACGCCCGCCGCTCGGGCCGCTTGGGGGTTCTTGTCGGGATCGACATAGTCAATGCGAACCCGGGGGGAGAGATTCGCATAGCGGTCCAGCAGGTCTTTTCCCTGCTGCAGCCGACTGGTCCGGTCATAATACGTGACCGTTAGTGGCTGCTTCAGTCCTTTCACGATCTTGGCCGTCTGGTCAGAGAGGCTGTAGCGCTTGTTCGCAGTCGAGTCGTAGGATTTGTTGTACCGGTCGGCAAGGACGTTCGCCACCACGATGACGGCGAGAATCACAATCACATAGACCGTGGCGTACGCTGCGTATTTCGTTTGTCTGGCTCTAAGCCAACGGCTGCTCACTTATGACCTCCAGCGCAGGGATTCCATAGAGCGAGCGGTGAAAAACAATCCCAGGAAAATCACCGTCGCGTCGAAAATCGCATCTTTCGAGTCGAGCACGCCTTTTGAAAACGAATCAAAGTGCGTGATCACGGACATGTATGAAAGGACACGCGCCCAGGTAGCAGTTTCGTACTCGCCGACCCAACCCAGGACCCAGAGGAGCAGGCAAACCCCAAATGTCGCGGCGCCGGCGATGATCTGATTCCGTGTCAGCGTGGAAATAAACGTGCCAATAGCCAGAAGTCCGCCGGCCTGCAGCAGTAATCCGAGGTATCCAATCGCGGCCGGTTTCCAGTCTGGGTTGCCGTACTTGAATAGGAATGCGAAGTCCAGCATCGTTGAAAGCAGCATGACCGCATACAGCAAGACCGCCGCGAGCCATTTCCCCACGATGACTTCGATGTCCCGGACCGGCGAGGTCGCGAGCAGTTCAATGGTCCCGGTGCGTTTTTCCTCGGCAAACAGGCGCATGGTGATCATGGGGATGAAGAATAGTCCGATCACGTTGATGTTGGACAAAAGCGGCCGCACGATCTGCTCGTTAATGTTCATTGGTGACGGCTCACCGGCCATCAGGCTTTCCATGCTGTAGTAGACGACAGCACCCAGTATGTTCCAGAAGAAAAACCCGAAAATGACGGCAAACATGACAAGCAGCAGGTATGCGACCGGCGAAACGAAATAGCTGTGGAGTTCCTTGCGGCAAATAATCCAAACGTTTTTCATTTATTCCGTCTCCCCGTCTGCGGCCTTTTCCACTGCAGCTGACGATTCCTCTCCAGTGAGTTGGAGGAAGATTTCCTCGAGGCTCACTGCGGCGGCGCGAAGCTCATTCAGATCCCATCCGGATTCGACCACGGCGCGTGCCAAATCGCCTCGCACAAAGCGGTCCTTTTCGCCCTCCACCTCGAAGACGGCGCGTTTCTGACCGTCTTGCTTGAAGACGACGCGGCTAACCCCCGCAACCTGCTCGAGCTTTCTCTGCACCGTCGCGGGATCAAGGGTGGCGTTGCGGCCAGCGACTTCGACCAGCACCGATTCGCCAGAGCGGGCGCGGTTTTGCAGATTGCTCACCGAGTCCGTCGCGACGACCTTCCCCTTGTTAATGATGATGACTTGCTCGCAGGTTTGGCTGACTTCAGGAAGGATATGAGTGCTCAGAATGATGGTGTGGTCGCCGGCCAGACCTTTGATCAGATCCCGGGTCTCATTGATCTGCTTGGGATCCAGGCCCGCTGTCGGCTCGTCGAGGATCAGCACATCTGGGTTATGAATAATGGCCTGCGCCAGGCCAACGCGCTGGCGGTAGCCTCTCGACAGCTTCCCGATAAGCTTGTTCTTGACGTCGGTGACCGCGCAACGCTCGCAGGCGTAATCAACCCGACTGCGCAGTTCGACCCCGCTAAGTCCCTTGAGTTGGCCGACAAAGGACAGGTACTCAGCGGTACGCATTTCGGGGTAAAGAGGTGGCGTTTCAGGGAGATAACCGATGTGCCTCTTCACTTCGAGAGGCTGCTCGAAAATGTCGAACCCTGCTACCGTGGCCGTCCCGGCCGATGGCGTCAGAAAACACGTCAGCATCCGCATGGTCGTCGTCTTGCCCGCCCCGTTGGGTCCGAGAAAACCGACGATTTGCCCCTTCTGCACCTCGAAGGAGATCTGGTCGACAGCAGTATTATGGGCGTACCTCTTCGTCAGGCTTTTGACTGTAATCATAGGAATTCACTCTTAGAGAGACGTATATAGACTGAAATCGTTTCACGCCTGCAAAATTAAAAAGCAAAACCCGATCTTAAGAAGCAAAGCGGCCCCATGTCAATCCTCTCTTCTTCAGAGCCCTCAACGATCCACTTGAACTCGCGGGCACAGAAAATGGTGTATGGTTCTTGAAAAGGTGCCAGCAATTTATTTTCCCATGTGCGTCCGCAGGGATTCGACCCTCAGACCAACCGCTTAGCAGTAGATTTTCTTATTTCCAAGGCCTGTGTGGGCGGCTCTCAACGATTGGAGTCAGCAAGCCGCGATCAGTTAGAATTCCTATTGCGGCTAGCAGTGGCTCCGGTAACCGATGTTCTCATCACCCGGTAATCGACGCAGATACAGAGAGAGTTATTTCTTCCCAGCTCTCTCCATGAAAACTTCTCTTGCCGCTTGAATTCCATTAAGCGCTGCTGGAAAACCGGCATAAAGAGCCATCTGCATGATGATCTCAATGACTTCTTGCTCGGAACAGCCAACGTTTAGGGCAGCGTGGATATGCGCACGAAGTTGTGGTGCTGCGTTACCTAATGCGGTTAGAGCAGCGACCGTGGCGATCTCCCGAGATTTCAAGTTTAATCCAGGCCGGCAGTGAATATCTCCGAACCCGAACTCCACGATGTAGCGGCCGAGATCGGGTGCAATGTCTTTCAACGAAGCGATAAGTATCTGCGCTCGCTCCCCATATATTTCCTGCAGCTTCGCCAAACCACGCTCATATCGGTTCGCATCGTCCATGGCTCTGTCTCTCCTCAAGCCGGCTTAGTGTTGGGCTAAGTTCTATTTGTCTTTCATGAAACATTCTGACCACGTAAGATTATGGCCCAAAGTTACGTGAAAGGCCTTAGCAGGATGCGGGAAAAGGCTTCTGGCTCTGTCATCTCTGAAAGCGCTCGCACCGTACACGGCGAACGTTCTCGGTGCGAGCGCTCCTCGGAATGACACACAAAGGGAGTTTTTCCGCAGCCTGCCAAGGGGTTTAAGGGGCGGAGACAAGGAAATCGAGCGCCTTGCGAAAGGCTTTCCCGCGGTGGCTGTGTTGATTCTTTTCTTCGCGCGAGATTTCCGCATATGTTTTTCCGAAAGCCGGGAAGAAGAAAATCGGATCGTAGCCAAACCCGCCCTCCCCGCGTGGCGCATCCAGCAGTTCTCCCTCGGTCGAAGCCGAAAACACGCCGCGAGCCTCGCCTCTTTCGGCCAGCGCAATGACGCACACAAACCGCGCGCGGCGGTCTTCGCCCTGCTTGCCGCGCATTTCGCCGAGCAATTTGCCTATGCGGTCCGCGTCCGATGCTCCCGGCCCTGCGTAGCGAGCGGAATGCACGCCCGGCGCGCCGCCCAACGCCGGCACAACCAGTCCCGAATCATCGGCCATCACGAGCCCCTCAGAAAAACGGCTGTAGTGCAAGGCCTTGCCCGCGGCATTTTCCGCGAATGTGGACGCGGCCTCGTCGAATTTCGGCAGTGCCTCAAAATTCGGAATCAACGCCAGATCGAGGGATACACCGGCAGAAGCGGCAAGCGCGCGATATTCGCGCAGCTTGCCTTCATTCGACGAAGCAACCCACAAGCGGATGGGCTTACTTTGTACGAGCACGGAAGTTGGTCTGTACCAGCGTGGATTGATGCTCGGTAAGACGGCGGATTCCGGCGGCCGCCAGCGCCAGCAAGTCCTGCAATTCTGCGCCGGCAAACGGCTGGCCCTCGGCCGTGGCCTGCACTTCGACGAACCGTCCGTTTCCAGTCATCACCACGTTCATGTCCACACCAGCGCGGGAATCTTCGTCGTAGGCCAGGTCCAGCAGTGCCGTGCCGTCCACCAGCCCGACGCTCGTCGCCGCCACGGAATCGATCAGCGGAAGGGTTTTCAAAATCCCGGCTGCGACCATGCGTTCCATCGCCAGCGCCAGCGCCACGTACGCGCCGGTGATCGAAGCCGTCCGCGTGCCGCCGTCCGCCTGGATCACGTCGCAATCGAGCCACACGGTTCTCTCGCCCAGCTTTTCCTGATCCGTGATGGCCCGCAAGGACCGGCCGATCAGCCGCTGGATTTCGAGCGTGCGCCCCGATGGCCGGCCGCGCATGGACTCGCGAGCCGTACGCTGCTCGGTGGCACGCGGGAGCATGCCGTACTCGCCCGTTACCCAGCCCTTGCCCTGGCCCTTCAAAAACGATGGCACGCCGTCGTCCACGGTCGCGGTGCAGATCACGCGCGTGTTGCCGATCTCGATCAGCACGCTCCCTTCGGCACTCGTGATAAAGTCCGGTGTCATTTTTACAGGGCGCATCTGATCATGAGCGCGTCCATCGCTTCGCAAGGTTCCTCCTCGGGACATGGCTTGGAGTTTGACCGCCGCTAACGTCACTGTCAACCACTGACACGAGTCGGCAGTGCGCCACATTCCGTTAAACGCGTTTGTCGGGATGGCGGCAGAGGCGGATCGGCTCGATACGTGGCGACTCGGCAACACGAGAAAGACAAAACTAATTTGACTCATGCCGGCCTTCTCATAGAGGGAGTTATGCTTGGCTAACCGAATGCGGAAGCACGCGCGCTTTTGTTCAGATATTTGTCGGAAGCCTCAGCGAGTCTAGAATCACCGGACGAACCCGGGAACGCACGCAGCTAACCCGAATTCGTAAAAGGACGGGAGGAACGGAGGGGATGTGAGAGTCACGGACCTGTCCAGGGAAAAACTCATAGCGTTCCTGAATTGGTGTCGCCAACGAATCGTCGGGATTGTGGATGTGACTGTAATAGTGGAAAGGCGGGATGGCAGCGAGAATTCAAGAACTACTGATTGAGGTGGAAATCAATGCTAACCGTCACCTGCGCCGCAGCAGGTTTTCCGTTGATGATCGCGGGGTCGTATTTCCAGTGGCGCACTGCATCGACCGCCGCCTGACGAAGAAGGATCGGCCCACTTATGGCTTTTGTCCCAGTGACGTTTCCGCTTGCATCGACCTGTGCGAAAACTACGACCACACCCTGTACATTTGATTGTTTGGCCAATTCAGGATACAGGGGACGAGTGGATGAGATCAGCTTCGGATCGTGTACGACCCTGGCTGAAGACCCCGACGAACCCACCCCTGGCGGTGGTGGTGCAGGCTGACTCTCCGTGTGCCCAATAGGTGAGAGCATGGCGCCAGCAGGCGCCCCGCTGGCCGCACCGGCCGAAGCCAGATCCGTGATGCCAGGCACAGATCCATCCACCAGTTTTCCCGAATTCCGGCTCGCAGCAGTTGGCGCGCTCATTTTGAGGTCGGGAATCGGCTGGCGCGGCGTACCCAAACGGACGGGCTGTTTCGCGTCCACGTTATTTGCCGGTCGGCGAGGGGCCTGTGACACGGAGGAACCCGGATCCACCACGCTGTCGGTGGAGGTCGAGGAGACTGGGAAAACAGCCGGAGATAATGGTGACGCTTGATCCACCACACTTTGGGCGTTCACAGCAGGTTCAGGCACGTTGGCCGCCGCTGGAAGCGAAGGTGTAGACGATTGAGTGACCGCAGGCACTGAGGCACTCGTAGAAACAACGTTCCCTCGGTTCCTAAAGAAGAATCCCACACCAAACCCAACGAGGACCGCAACGGCAGCAGCAAGCATCAGCGGCATTCTCCCTCGAGATCCGCTCGATGAGGATACCGAGGAAGGCCGGGACGAGGACAAAATGCTCTTGCCCAGAAAGTCGCTGGGTGGGGACAGTTTCCGAACCGGAACCGACGGGCTTTCCCACTTTGTTGAAAATGGCGGCGGGTCTGCGGCAGGCGTCGTCACGCTGACCGGCGAGGCGGGTTTCTCTGCTGCGACTAGGCCCTGTGCTAACTCATCATTCTTGAGAGCGCCAGGGCGAGGAGCTGACTTGAGTGCTCTGCCAAGTGTGGTGGGCGGCGGCCACATGCGCACCAGCCCAGCGATGTCTTCAAACGATGGGGCATCCCCGGATGGGGCAATTGTTTGCGTCACGGTTGGCGCCACACGAGGAGGCGTGGGTGGCGCCGGGACTGGCTCACTCGGAACGACTTGCGGCTGTGCTAAGACCGGAGTCGGCGGATTCGAAGCACTCGTTTGCTTTGTGGATTGGTGGATGCCCCAGAAATTGTTTACTGGTTCTATAAATTCAACCTCGATATATCCCTTTACGGTTGGAAGATTTCGCGCGCTGCCCACTCGACAAACGACGTCACGCCCTTGCGGGTTCGTAACGATGATCGTTTGGCCGGGCGGAAAATTGCCTGCAATCCGCAGAACCGCTCCGTTGTCGAACACAATCACAGTTCTGGCTTCTTCCCGGTTGGACTTAGCTGGTTCGGAGGATGTCTCTCCCTTCTCCCCAGGCAAACTTCGGATCGTGACGGGAAGTTCCAGACAAACGGGATTGGACCGTGGGTTCTGAATGGAGTTACTCTCAGAACTCTCTGGGGTCGAGCCGGGCTTGGCCAAGCTATTCAATTGCGAAGTTTCCTTGGTCGTCAGCGTCATGGCATTCCAAATTACCGCAGCCTCGGGCCCGTACATTTGCGCGCACCCATTACAATGACCTCATTTTCGACCGCGGACCAGAAATGGCGCTATAGTACGTGGGTACTACATTGGAAACATGGCTGGCGAATCGTCAGGAAATACAACATTTTCGTTAACAAACAATCTCAAGGGAAACCAATTTGAGGACTGGTGGAACCTCGCAAAATCGCGCGGGCGCACCCGGAAGGAATTTGATCTCAGTCGCAGCCTACCCTTTGACGGAAATGTCGCTAAAACTCAGAATGACGTGGCCACCGGACATAAACCGTCCGAAACTCATCTGCGGGCGGAAGCGCGAAAATAGGAGCACCTGGTCAAGCTGGCGGCGTACCCTAGGGTTATCCGGCCCTGAGAGAATCTCGTAGGTCACAGCCCCGCCCTCTGCGTTAATCGTTGCTTTCACCAATAATCCGTGGGGACCCGAATGGCCCGATTCCTCCAGACCCGTGACCGGGAACGGCGCCAGTGCCTCAAGCCGCGCCGGCTGGAGGAGATTGGTTGGCGAATCATTCGTCACGGCGCGAAGCGGCATGCCCATTCCGAGCACCTGGCAGACCAGGACAAATACGACCAGTGCTACAGTGAAGCCGGCTGTCGCCGGCAGAGCCAGCGGTTCGAGGATATTCTTCAGGACCATGTATGCGCGAGTGCGCGCGAGACGCGTGTAATGCAGCCAAGGGTTATCCGCGAGACGCTGCGCGACCGCCACCCGAATCCGCAGCGCCAGATCCGCAGGGGGCGCGGGACGCTGCACGCGCGACATCAACGACGACAATTCAAGGTATTCCTGCAGTTCCTCACGGCATTCCCCGCAATGTTCCAGATGATGTCCGACCATCAGATGGGTTTCGGACCAAGCACCTGACGGCAACGCGCCATCCAAGTAACCCGGCAACAACTGTCTCACCCTGTTGCATTCCATCAGACACCTCCTTCAGCGTCGCCCAGTTTGCCGGGATCCGCCCAGCCCGCTGTGTCAGACCGGCTGGAATTCTCATCCTTCACCATCGAAAATAAAGATGAATGCAAAACCGCTTCCGATTGATGCCGTGCTTTCACCCCACAGTTATCGCTGGCAGCCCTTCCGGCTTCCTGGAGTGCCGAGGCATGGACCCTATGTGGATCTCCATGCAACGGCTTCAGTATCTCACGCAACAAACGGCGCCCCCGCAGAATGCGCGACTTCACGGTACCGATCGAAACATCCAGCACTTCTGCCACTTCTTCGTACGACATCCCCTCGAGGTCTCTCAGAATCACGGCACTGCGAAAAACTTCCGGCACGTCGCGCATAGCTTGTTGGACCGCTTCTTGAACTTCGTGGGAAGCAGCCTCATCAAACGGCGTTCTGCCGACGTTCTCGATTTCAATCGACGCCTGGCCGTTCGCTGGTTCCGCGTCAATCGAAGCCTGCTGGCGGTGGTGCCGCCACAACCAGCGGCGGTGGTTCAATGCTTCCCGGACTGCGATCCGATAGAGCCAGGTCTTCAGCGAACTGCCGCGCCGGAATCCGGGAATGCCGCGAAACGCTTTGAGAAATACATCCTGCGTAATGTCAGCCGCATCGCATGACTCGGATACCATTCCGGAAACGAGACTGTAAACCGACCCTGAATAGTGCGTCACCAGCCAGTCAAAGGCTGCGTCGGAGCCGCCCTGCAACTCCGTCACAAGATCGGCTTCGTCCTGGGACCAGGGAAGGACGCGTGCCAAGTCAGACACGTTTACCACCTCTCTCGCCCGCATGCGCCAAACGTTTTCGCGGAAGACTCGCGCCAAACGCTTCGTGACGAGCGCAGCAGGTGTTGAAGCCGCTCACCCGGATCCTGGTTAAGAAACCCATTCGGCCGTATCTGAGTCGTTGATGAGTGCTTCATTTTGATTAGACACCATCGGGAGGAAATCGTTCCCTCGATATTAATTATTCTCTACCGAAACCATCGACTTTGCAATGGTACGTATCGCGCCGTGGAAAATGTAACCGAAGGGAGTATGGTCGGGCGATTTAAGCAAAATGTAACCCAACTCGGAGGTGTTCTGAAGAAGGTTGCCAATGGGACAAAAGGCGAAGTGGGTGTACTTCCGGGCGATCTACCAGCGTTACCGCCAGTCGGACCGGAAGCGGAAGCATGCGATCTTGAATGAGTTTTGTGTGACGATCCGTTCGCGGCCAGGCAGGACAGCGAACGCCCACGGCTGCAGATTCATCGCGCTCGACGCCAGGATTGCAACCTCGATGAGGCGCTCGATCATTGCGCGGTCAATCGCGGGCCCCTCAACACGTGATCGTCCTCAGGCTGACCCGATATGGCGGCATGCCGCGCACGAACACAAGCCAATCGTGCTTCAAGCTGGGCCACTCCCTGGAAAACGAGTTCCTGGACTAAGAATACGATCAAGAGAGCCATTCCCACTGCGCCGGACAGAACGGCAAAAATGAGCAACGCTGCCAAGAACTCGCGGACGGGGTAGAAAGCCACGGCGGTCAGAGCCACCGCTATGGCGCCCACGGCAGCTTTGATGACTTTGTATGAATCACTTCGTTTCATAATTTCATTATCCAGACTGTGAGTTTGCTTGTATGTGATCTCACTCACACCATGCGCAACCACGGTCCCGCAAATGCTGGAAACCTGGACATGTGCTAGGCCGAAGCTGTCACCAAGGCACGGTGCCGTTCCCATCGACGAAGCTGCCGGTAGGCCCATCTGGAGGCAGGGTGGCCAATCGGACCGCAGCAACGGCGCCTTGCTCGACAGTTTGATGTCCGGCGAAATTGCTCATAGCGGTAGGTGTGAGTCCCGGCGCGGCAGCGTTCACTTTGATTGATGTATTCCGGATCTCCCTGGCGAAGGCTATGGTCAGCGAGTTCACAGCCGCTTTGGACGCGCCGTACGCGAGGTACCTGTTTTTGAGACGTGTCTGCTGCGGGTCCGCTACGCTCGTAAGCGAGCCCAGAGCACTGCTCACGTTGACGATGCGGCCTGCGGCGGCTTTGCGAATCAACGGTAGAAATGCCTTCGTGACTGCAAATAGGCCAAACAGGTTCGTCTCGAAGGTCTTTCGAAGATTCTCGATCTGGCATTCGCTCGGAGGCGCGGTTTCAACTAGAATTCCGGCGTTGTTCACCAAGATATCTAATTTCCCGAACTTTCGGTCAACTTCAGCAACAGCAGCATCGATCGTGCGCTGGTTTGTTACGTCCAGAATGAGCTCTTGCGCCCGGATGCCTTCTCCTTGCAGAGTTTCAACTGCTTTCCGGCCTCGGTGACTGTCCCTCGCGCCTACCAGGACGGTGATTCCCTGCTTCCCCAGTTGACGTGCGATCTCGAATCCAATTCCCTTGTTTGCGCCGGTAATCAATGCCACTTGCTCTGCGCTGTGCGTTGCGGCCACGGCAAATCCTCCCATCGATCGAGCGAAATGTACGGGAACTTTAGTATGTGATTGTAACTGGCGGGTGGCTAACCCATTCACACTTTCTCGGTTGACTAACGCTCACGATTGGATCTTACCGCTCTGGCGCGTCAACGCCTTCGCTCTTATCGATGGTCCACCCGCCCTGGACAGAGCCCCGAGGATACCTCCCTTGCCGCAGACCGTCGAAAGCGTTAGCTTGTTCTGAAATGCATTCGGATGGCGCAATTCGGACATTGGCGAACGCCCAGGGGGTAAGAATTAAGAGGAATAATCTGATGGCCGCCTTGCTGTCCGGTTCAGTGCTCCTGCTCATTTCCCTCAAGTGTTTTCCCGATTCTGCAATTTCCACCAGGGGCTTCCTGTTTGGCATGGTGGCAGGTCTTCTTTATGCCAACGGTTTTGAATACTGCTTGCACAGATTCTTATTGCACGCCGGTCACGGAATCTTCTCCGAGCAACACATGGTGCATCACACCACGTTGCAGTCTCCTGATGCCGCTCGATACGTCAATTTTTCGAGTAATCCGTGGGGAGTGGTGGCGCTGTTTTGTGCGAATGCGGTTCCGTTCTTGATTCTTCAGTGGTTCTTTCACATTGGCTGGATTGCCGGAGTATTTGCGAGCTTCGCGCTCTATTATATGGCTTTTGAGGAGATTCACTGGCGCACGCACATGGGGGGATGGCTGCCCAAGTGGCTCCGGCCAGCGGCGAGGCATCACCTGCTGCACCATGCGCGCGGCACGGACCGCTTCAACGTGTTCCTGCCTATTCTTGATTGGGTGATCCACCGCACATCCCAACGCGCCAAACGCGCGAAATAGCTCCTTGCGCTAGCCGAAAAACGTGCGCCATGCCGGCGGGTGGCCAACCCAATTCATACTTTTTCAGTTGACTAACGCTCAAGGGTCGGCGTTGGGCGTTCTCTCTGTTCCATGAGTAAAGGACTGATCCGCATCGATCCGGTCCATTGAAAACAGGAACTCGACCAAGAATCAAAAACCACCCCCTCGAAAACCGCGAGCGGAAGGGTACCCGAAAACTCAACTCCAAAGCCTGCTCCACCTTCCGACAGATAGGGCACACGCATACCCGGTATAGTGACTTCGTGTTGATCTAATGGGAGTATTATCAGCCTGCCGTGAAGCGAAAGGCTCGGCCCCGCCGACCTGGCCCTAATGCAGGCTAGTCGCCTCGCTTCTCTCTAGGGAGTCATTCAATACCGTTGTCAGGCTCGCTGAACGACCACGCTCCCTGACGGCTGCGAAGGCCCCGCCGGGGCCGACTTACCGCCTTCCCGCTGGTCCACGTAATGGAACACTCGGTCGTAGGCGTCGCGGATCAGGTCGTTCAACGGAATCACGGTGCCGTTGACTCGTTGTTCATTGAGCAGATCCAAATCCACATCCGAGACCACCATTTGCTCCTGATTGACGATGCCCTCTGCCGCGATTCCGTCCCGTGAAAAAAAATAATCGGAGGGCGTAAGGATGGCTGCCTGGCCATAATGCGTAGCCATATAGGGCACCTCGGGGAGATTGCCTACCGTGCCGGCCATCGCGACGTAGATTTGATTCTCGATGGCCCGGGCCTGGGCGCAATAGCGGACCCGGCAGAATGCCTGGCGCTCATCCGTGCATGAGGGAACGAACATGATTTCCGCGCCGGCTTCCGCTAATACCCGCGCCGCCTCCGGAAACTCCACGTCGTAGCACACCAGGATGGCAATCTTGCCGAAGTCGGTGTGATAGACGTAGAAGCCGTGCCCCCGGCTCATCTGGTAGGGACCTTTTTCGGTCGCGGTCAGGTGCACCTTCTTCTGGCGAAACACGCGCCCGTTCGGAGTAAACAAGTGCGCCGCATTGAACAACTCGCCTTGCTGAATCACGGGATGGGTCCCCGCGATAATGTACAGTCTGCTCTCCATCGCCAAGCGCTTGAAAAGGTTTTCATAATCAGCGGTCAACTGGGCCAGGCGGCGCACTGCCCGGCCGGGCGCGGGTTCGCGCAGATAGCTCAGAATCTGCATCGTGAAGTATTCGGGGAAGACCGCGAACTGGCTGCCATACTCTTTGGCGCTGCGGACAAAGAACTCCACCTGGGTCGCGAAATCCTCGAAGTGCGTGATCGGCCGCAGAAGGTATTGCATGGCTGCGATCCGCACGCGGGCTGGCCGCGGACGCTCGCGAAGAGCCTCCTCGCCGAGTTCGCCCAGCGCTGCCTGCTGCTCGCTGGCCCCCAGGCTTACCGTGGTCACGTACTCGGGATTCAGCCATTCCAGCAGTGTGGCGAAGCCGCGGGACTCGGCGTCCTCCAGATAGTCCGGAACCACATCGAGGACCACCATCCCATTTGCGAGTTGGAAGCTGAGCGTCGGGTCCTTCCGCTTGCCCGTGACCACCTCGGCCACGTATTGCTGCGGCGTTATTTCGCCGCCGGCTTCCACGTAGCTCGGAATCCGCCCGCCGGTGAGCAGCCGCTTCAGCCCGCGCTCGCGTATTAGCTTCTTGCGCGCCTCATAGAACAGGGAACCTACTCCCTTCCGTCGGGCGAGAGGATCGACGGCCACATCCGCGCCGTAAAGCGTCCTGCCCAGAGGATTGTGGGTGTCAAAAGATCCGTCGCCGGTGATGGTCGACCATTTCGCTGACTCGGAGTAGTCGTCCCAGTCGATGATCAGGGAGCTCGCCGAACCTAGCAGCCGTCCGGTCCGGTCGACGGCCACAAGCTGGCCTTCCGGAAACACCTCCAGGTGGTGGGTGAGTTCCTCGGACGTCCACGTGGGCATCCGGGAATACACGCGTTTCTGCAAATCCACCACGGCCGGAATGTCTTCCCGGGTCATCTGCCTGACCAGGATGTCGGAGTTCCCGTCTGTGCTTGTCATCGGCGGCCCTTTCAAGTTTCGGAAGCTGTCTGCGCTGGGGCTGCGGGTCTCCGCGCACAACCCATCGCCGTCGAGTAAATACCTGGGCGCCCGCGTCATTCTGTGACGGGCATCACACTACCGCCGCCGGTACCGTCGCCACGCGACAGATGCGGCACCCGCAAACCCGGCATGCTAACTTCGTGTTGATCTAAGTGGTGTTTTATCAGCTACGTCAACGAGGGAGAGCTTGATGGAACCGAGGGGTAATAGTAAACACGGCACACCTGGCACAGACCATGGCTGACACTCAGGGAGCGATCACCCAAGTGAGCGGGGACCCAGTCCCACCTCTGGGGTTCCCCCACCCGTCGAGTCCTGCGGCAATGGCTACACATGGTGACGATCCCGCTCGAATTCCGATAGTGCTGCGCGTCGGGGGATTCTGCCTTACGAGAGTGTGGTTCTTCGACACGCAGCGAATGGACGACCAAGAACCCGGTCGGTCGAAGGGGCATGATCTCCATACGGAACATACGGAAGCGATCTGCGCTCGAACATTCATAATCGAAGTCGAAGGGCTTACTGGAAGATGCCACTGCGTCGAAAACGTGCCTGTAGAAGCGTTGAAGGGACTCCCCGGCAACATCGAGCAGATTTGTGCCGAGCACGCGGCTGCCAACGGCTTCTTCCCCTTGATTATCTAAAGCGAAGCGATCCCAGGCGGGATTGCAATAGGCGATGCGCAAATCGGAACTCAAGACACAGATCACATCTTTGCGCTCGTCCAGGGCGCTGCGCAAGGTATCGGAGAAAACTGGTAATCGGGTTGAATTCATGCAACTGCTGAATTTGCCGGACATAACTTGCCGGACTGACTTCCGGGTGTCAGCCCCATAATGGTGCATTGGGCTTTGCGTATTTTATCTCAACAATCCGGAAGCGAAAAATAAAATGGTACCCATCGCCTTATACAAGCGATGCCAATGCAAGAGCAGAGTTCTAAAGTCGTCTCCTAGGAGGGACCTGACACCGGCCACAGCCACGCGCTGCTGGTGATGGCCGTTACCGTACTGTGTGATGCAACTCACCGCAGACGGGCAGAGGAGCGAGCCTAATGAGATGCCACGAGAATCGTGATGACGAAGATAGCATTGGCAGCGGATGGGATTTGATTCACAATATTGCAGGCCGATGGCCATCTTCATTGGAGGCCCAAAATGGTTTGTTCACATTGCTCAAGAGAAATTGCGGAGTATGCGAATTATTGCCCCTTCTGCGGTGCCCGGCTAAGATTAGCTACCTCGTGCAGGCGGTTGATGCTCTCAAGTACTGACTCCAAGATCGCAGGTGTTTGCGGAGGCATCGCCGAGTATTTCAACGTTGATCCTACAATCGTGCGGCTGATTTGGGCGGCACTGTCTGTGGTTCCCGGCGGGTTTGTGGGTGGAATCCTGGCTTACCTGTTTGCTTGGATCATTATTCCCAAGGGTCCACTACCA
Organism: Terriglobia bacterium; assembly: GCA_020073705.1. GTDB lineage: Bacteria > Acidobacteriota > Terriglobia > Acidiferrales > UBA7541 > Palsa-360. Next base: position 50,965 of record JAIQES010000016.1, on the reverse strand, counting down.
GGGACCACACCGGCCAGTGCGCCAGTCGGGCACACTGCAAAGACGTGATGAATTCATTCACGGGCGGGTGGCCATTCGCACTTTTTCAGTTGACTAACGCTCACATTTGGATCATACCAATCCGGCGCGTCAACGCCGATTCCATGACCACTGGTCTCAAAGTCGTTGACACGCGCCGGTGTGGGACGTATAGGTGACAGGATCAGGTCTCGGAACCTGAGGACGGAAATCTTTGTTGATGGAGGTTACGATGAGAAGATTATTGATCGGTGGTGCGACCGTGTTGGCCGTGTTGATTGGACTTTCCAGCTCCGCGTTTGCGCAGTCGGCGCAAACCCTGGCGATCCCCGGCTACGAGGCGGCTAAGGATATACCCGGCGCGAAAGAACTGCCCGATCCAAGTGTGACCTATAAAATCGTCTTCGACATCGGCAAAGCGGCTCCGAAACCTGACGAAGTGAATCCAGGCCTCGCCGGTGTCGCGCGGTACTTCAATACTCTTGTCAAGAATGGCGTCCCGGCTGATCATCGCAAGATCGCCATCATATTCCATCAAGACGCCACCGATATCGTCCAAAACAACGAGGCGTTCAAGGCGCGCAACGACGGCCATGACAATCCCAACATCGCTCTGATTCGAAGTTTGAAAAACGCCGGCGTGGATCTGCGCGTTTGCGGCCAGGCGGTGCTTGCGAGGAAGATCGACCCGAAGACAATCCAGCCCGAAATCCAGCTCGACCTTTGGGCCTTAACGACGCGAATGAATCTCCTGCATCGCGGTTACGTAGATTCGGGCGTCCCCTGGTAGTCCTGGCCTGGCCCGGGGTTTCCATTGGCTTGGGCCGGGGGCCCGACCCTTCAGGTTCTTGGAAGGGCGGGGTTGGGTGTTCTCTCCGTTCTATGAGTAAAGGACTGATCCGCATCGATCTGGTCCATTGAAAACGAGAACTCGACCAAGAACCAAAAACCATCCACCCCGAGAGATGTTCATCTAGGGGAAGTGTTATCATCCTTCCGTGAAGCGAAAGGCTGGGCCACCATCAAAATGGGAATTCCGGGTCAATCCTTGGGATTCGTGGCAAAAATGGACAACTCGGGCGCAAACCCACGGTCATCCATCTCCAGCATCGATTTCACTACGTATGCGATATCTTCCGCGCGCAGTTTGGTCGCATTCTCCTTTTGTGCTAACCCCGCCCTGGGGTAGAAGTTTGTCAAAACCTCGCTTGGGTTGATCAGAAACACCCGGACGTTGTGTTGCCGAAGCTCCGCTCGCCAGCACTCAGACATGCCCCGAAGGGCGAACTTACTGGCATAGTATGCGGTGCCCTTCGGAGCCCCGCGCAGCGCAGCGGTTGAGGCGATATTCACGATGTTTCCGCGCTGCCGCTTTATAAAATGCTTGGCGGCCTCGCGGGCCATAAGCATCGCTCCAGTAACGTTCGTGGCAAACACGGCTTCGAAATCTTTTCGGTCGAAATCAACGAGGTTCTTGAAGACACCGATCCCAGCGTTGTTCACAAGGACGTCCAGATCGCCGAATTGCTGCAGAACTTCACGATAGGTCCGCTCAACATCCGCCTCCAGCGCCACGTCCGCATGAATTGGATGTGCCCCCAGTTCTCGCGCCGTCTCCGTCAGCCGTTGTTTGTCGCGCCCCGTGATGGCTACGCGCGCCCCGCTGGTGACAAGTGTTTGAGCAATGGCGCGCCCAATGCCGCTACTGCCACCAGTGATCAATGCAACTTTATTTTTCAGGTTCATCTTCCCTCCATTGCGTTGCGAACCTTGGGATCTTGCCACAGCTAGACCTGTGCCGTCACTCCGTCTGAGAACCAGACCGCATTTCGGCAGCCGAGTGGCCACTGGCTGGCTCGGCTGCAGACTTAATGCTCCCGCCGCCCCAATCTTGAGCCGACACATTAATGTGCCCCCTCAGTAATTATGCAAAGAAACACAACTGCTTGATCGAACTCCACAATACGATGATCCTAGGTCAGAAAGGGGAAATGTCCTGTGAAGGTATTTACTGTCTGCCTACTATTTTGGTTGGCGGCGTACGGTGCCGGTGGTGGGAGCTTTCGACGATGAATCGGCCACAGTCGTCGGCGGGGTTAAAGCGATGAAATTCCTACGTCTGATTCTTCTCGTTGCGCTAATCGGGTGGAATACTGCTGCGCAGCAATCTCGGGAAACGTCCAATGCGCAGGCCATATCGTCGCAAGGCACATACGTGATAACAACGCACGACAGTGTCCCCCAAAAAGACTTCTTGCCGAACGCTGAGGTCTACACCATCGAACATGGGGCAGAGATTCTGAAGGTCACATACTCAATGTCGCAGACCCACAGCGGAAAGCAGGGCGAGTTCGAACCCACAGGAATTCACCTGCACTTTAGTGAACGTGATCCCGATCTGTCCCAGATACCGCCCTTGGGCATGAAGATTCACGCCTGCCTAATGACAAAGGTTTTTGGGGGAGAACCAGCGATCGCTACACAACCTACGGCAGCGCCGTGTATGGCCCGCATTGGAAATGTGTTGCAGTATAGGCCGTCCTGGAACGCCGATGTCTATGCCTATGTGGCTTTTGACATCTTGTCCGAGACGATGACCACGCCGTCGACGGCTACAAGAGCGCAGTCGGTGACGCCCGGAAACGACATACCTGCAATAGCCAAAGTCGCAAACGGGGCGGTTGTCTCAATCATCATGTCGGACAAGGGCAGTCCTATAGCCCAAGGCAGCGGTTTCCTTGTGAGCAAGGACGGCGTCATCGTAACGAACTATCATGTGATTGCCGAGGGTAGCTCCGCTGTCGTTAAGCTTCCTGACGGAGCTTTCTTTGTTGTCGATGGAGTTCTCGCATCCGATAGAGTACGTGATATTGCCGTCATCAAAGCACACGGCAACAACTTCCGGACGCTCACGCTTGGGAACTCGGATCATGTTCAGGTGGGCGAAGAAGTCGTTGCTATTGGCAATCCGCTTTCGCTCGAATCGACCGTTTCAAACGGCATAGTCAGCGGAATTCGAACAGATAAGGAGCTGGGCGGGAAATTTTTGCAAATCACTGCCCCGATCTCGCCGGGCAGCAGTGGCGGCCCGTTGTTTAACATGGCGGGAGAGGTCGTTGGTATTACGACTTTGTACCTCAAGGGTGGAGAAAATCTGAATTTCGCAGTCCCCGTCAATGAAGCGAAACGCATACTCCAAAATCAATCGTCCAGGCTCCAGAACTTGCCTAACGAAGCGGAGCCGAAGGCAACCGAGCCGAAAGAAACGCCGAATGCCTTCATTAGGTACCACGTCGTGGCATACAACCCAAACACAAACGTCGTGGTGGTTCGGTACGGCAACAGACTATATACAGCCACCGTGGTGGATGCGGTTGTATGCCACACGAAGCCAGTGGAGGAGTTCGATTCAAAGAAAGATTGCAAAAGTGTTCCCTCGGTTGCAGGAAGACTCGTCGGTCAAGATATCCCCGGCGCTTTAGAAGAGGCTAGCCTTGGTGAAAAATTCGAAGGCTACTTTATGTTGGAACACTCGAGCCACCTTTCGTTGGGAGAACTCCGCAAAGGCCCGAATTATTCGCCGGGTGGACCATACAAGGGTGACTTCCACACTGAAGCGTGGTCAATCGAGAAAGTCGAGAGTGTACAACCATGAAACCCTTGTCGACAGGCGGGTGGCCGTGCCTTTACGGGGCGCGAATTTTGGGGTGCCGTAGTGCTCGCGGTTTTCGAGCGTTGGGAGGTTTCTTGGTTTTTCCTCATCATGCCGGGTGGCCGACCTTTCAGGTTCTTGGGAGAGTCGGGGTTGGGTGTTCCCTCTGTTCCATGAAAGGACTGATCCGCATCGATCCGGTCCGTTGAAAGCGAGAACTCGAACAAGAACAAAGAACCAAGATAATTGCCAACCGGATGGACCAGCTTATAAGATTTCGATATGTTACCGATCCTCATGAAGAAAGGCGGGACGCGATGATTTTCAAGCTTGTCTTGGCAGACCTTTTGGGTTTTGGTGTGGCAATGGCATTCGCCCAGTCCGGTCCTGTGTTTCAACTCCGAGGGGACCGCTTCAAGCCGCTCACGTACGAGCAGATGACCCCCGAACAGAAAACGATGACCGATCATGTGCTGGCGGGAGAGCGCGGCTCCATGAACGGGCCGTACAACGTCTTCCTGCGCAGCCCGGAGATGGGTGATCTGGCGCAGAAGTACGGATCCTACACGCGCTTTCACTCATCGATCCCGAACAAACTCAATGAGTTCGCGATCCTCATCACCGGGCGCTTCTGGAACTCGCAGTATGAGTGGTACGCCCACCACCAATACGCTCTCCAGGCCGGCTTGAGTCCGGCAGTCATCGACGCCGTGGCGACAGGGAAGCGGCCAGTCTCGATGCAGCCAGATGAGGAAGTCGTCTACAACTTCTGCACCGAGCTGCTCAACACCCGGCAGGTGAGCGACGCCACATTCAAAGCCGCTGTGGACAAACTGGGCGAGCGCGGTGTCGTCGATCTTATCGGTGTAATGGGTTATTACCACCTCGTCTCGATGCTTCTCAATGTCGACCGCTATCCGCTGCCGGACGGCGCTCAGCCCGAGCTAAAGCCAATCAAATAGGTATATGCGGGCGGGTGGCCAGCCCATTCGCACTTTTTCAGTTGACGAACGCTCGCTACGCGCCTGCTCTAGTGGGAAATTCGTTGTGTCGTAGGCAGGAGAAGCATACGATGTGCGAACTAGACGTCCAAATCGCAAATTCCGGTTTAGGCTGCATCTTCGGACGTTTATTGATCAAAGGTGTACACTTTAATTGAATTTGCGAGGTTCTCTATGACCACGATCCCCGAAAAGTATCTCGATATTTTTCAGAAAAAATCTTTTGCGCAGCTCGCTACTTTAATGCCGGACGGAAGCCCCCATGTGACACCCGTTTGGGTCGACTATGATGGCCGATACATTGTGATCAATACCGCCAAGGGCCGCGTCAAGGATCGCAATATGCGGCGCGATCCGCGAGTTGGGATTGACCTTCTCGATCCGGACAACCCTTACCGGCACCTCTCGATTCGCGGTCGCGTAGCTGAGATCACCGAAAAGGGTGCGGACGGGCACATTGACAAGCAGGCTAAGAAATATCTCGGCCAGGATCACTATCCCTTCCGCGCGCCGGGTGAAGTGCGCGTCCTTTATAAGATCGAGCCCCAAGCCATTCATGCCATGGGATGAACCGTGGACGGGTGGCCAACCCATTCACACTTTTTCAGTTGACTAACGCTCACGGTTGGATCATGCCACTCCGGCACGTGAACGCCGATTGACTGGTTTGGCTTTTGAGGGTGCCCGACCGTTCAGGTTTTTGGAAGGGTCGGGGTTGGGTGTTCTCTCCGTTCCAGGAGTAAAGGACTGATCCGCATCGATCCGATCCATTGAAAACGAGGACTCGACCAAGAACCAAAAACCCACCCACCCCTCGAAAAATCGTGAGGGGAAAGACACCCGAAAATTCAACCCCAAAGCCTGGTCCACCCGCCGGTCTCTCAACCTCAAAGCATACATTTTAATTTGCTACCGGCATCCCAGGATTGGCCCATTAGGTCGAAGTCGCATGGTAATTTCCGCAATTCCGGCTTCCCCAAAAACTTTAGGGCCATTGCGCACGGTACCATTGCTCTATAGACACAATCTTGGGCGGAACGTTACCCTCTCTCGTCGGTCAGCGGACAACAGCGGAATATAGATAAAATCGAGCGCCGTAAGACCCTGAAGCACCAAGCCTGGATTTTAGGCGGGAGGTGTGATGAACGAGCTGCAGCAAAGGATTTTTTCTCGGGAAGCACAAGATTCACTGGCAGGCCAGGCGGACCGGCGTCGAGAGCCTCGGACTCGAAGCGCCCGCCCCGTTTACGTGAGGCCAGCCGACCCGAGTGACGCTGGCTTCGAGGAAGTGCGGACCATGACCGACTTCAGCCGGATTGGGTTTTACTTCATCACCGCCCGGATAGAGCCTTATCGCAAAGGGATGCAGTTGTACGTGACACCCGCGTTCGGCTGTTTCAACTTCGAGTACCTAGGTGAGGTCGTGCGGATTGAACAGCTACCCTTTGGCGAGTACGGCATCGCTGTCCAGTTGATCCGTATTGGCAATTCTGTATTGAACGCTTCGACGGTTGCAAAGTCGGCATTCCAATCATTCGCGCTAGTAGGACACATCCCGTCATCCATGTCCGAACAAGATTCAGAAAGCTAGCAGCACCCTTCCGACTGATTGCAGATCGGATCGCTGCCGATTCCTGTGAGATAGGCCAACTGAGCAACCGCTCGCGATGCAAGCCAGGAAGGTTGGGTCGCCATGTGTGTCTTCCGCCGAGCGAATTATGATTTTGAGTCAGGCTCTTTGATGGATTCCACGTAGGCCACGCCGTGCCTATAGAACCCGCCGGACAATTCCTGTTGATAGACAATTTGAGCAGTTACGAATATGTTGACGCTACTTTTCGTGTAGGGGACCGCTGCTTCGATCTGCATCCCTGCCGGATATGCATTGCGGCTCTTGAAGCGGAAGCCGCCCCGAGACACGTCTTCACACTCGACGACTATTTCCCCACCGTAGCACCGAATGCACGCAGGGGCTTTCATGGCCGTGCGTTTTTCTCTTCGTCTTTCCTGTGGGGCTCGTGTAGTCGGTTTCTCTATAGGGGAGATTTGTCGCGGCCGATCGCTCACTCGGCGTTCTGTGGCCTTTCGTTCCGTCACTTTTCGATCCGACTGCTTCCAGATCGTCGAGGAATTGCTGCACTCGCAGTGCCGCCTTAGCGCTTGCTTCGATTTAAGAATCTCCATTTCAATTTCACTAAGCAAGACAGCGTCAACGGCGTGACAACCGCTGCACTCCATGATGACCGTCTTCTTGCCCTGTATTTCCGGGAATTCGACCTGCCATAGATTCACTGACGGATCGATGAAAGCAATGCCATACACGTGAACGAAAATGGCGTCCCGAATAAGGTCCACCACGCGAGCGACGGCTTCCTCCTTGGTCACCGGATTGCGAACAATCAATTCGGATTCAGGGGCCAGCTTGCTCGCCAAGAGGATGATTGCGCCGTCTCGAGTAATCGTCAGAGGTCGAGTCTGTTCGATGAATTGACGTCCATCGAGGTCCGCCCCGAATACTTCAATCTGTAACTCACCGGTGAGAGAGCTTGGTGACGGCCCATTGGTCATAAATCGCGTCCTCGTTCTTGGACTTAAACTGGAGGGCCGGATATCCCATGCAACTTGGCATCCGGGGGACGTCGCGTGCCTACGTGCCTATAGGACAAATGTACCTGTTGGATTCGTACAACGGTGAATTCAGAAATGCTCGATGTTCTATGAATCATCTTTCATGGTGGCACTTTGTGTCAGGGCGCCGGGTCAGTCACCCAGCAGTTAGTGGGGTGGGTAGCCAACCCATTCACACTTTTTCAGTTGGCTAATACTCACGGTTGAATCATGCCACTCCGGCATTTTAATGCCGAGTGACTGGTTTGGCTTTTCGGGCGCCAGACCCTTCAGGTTCTTGAAAGAGTCGGGGTTGGGTGTTCTCTCCGTTCCATGAGTAAAGGACTGATCCGCGTCGATCCGGCCCATCGAAAACGAGAACTCGACCAAGAACCACCCATTCCTCGAAAATCGCGCGGGGTGCGGCACTCGAAACTGCAACCCCAAAGGGTGCGCCACACGCCCTTTACTTCAAGTATGCTGGGAATGTTAGGCGCGTTGCAGGTCACTTAAACGAATTGAAACGTTTGGCAGCATCTATCCGTTCAGGAGGAAAACCATGAGATACAAAGTGGTCACCGCTTCAATCCTTGCTGCAACTCTTTCGGCATTCACGATTGCCGGTGCCGCTCAGCGTTCACAGAAAGATCCTCAGGATCAGACTACACAAGATCAATCCAAGCCCCGAGCCACTGGTCAGGGGATGATGGGCGACGGTATGATGATGGGCATGATGATGGGCATGTCGATGGGGCAGATAGCGGCCCATCATGAAGAGATGACGGAAACAATGAACAAGCTGATGCAGAGCATGACTGCGATCCAAAACGAGAAAGACAAGAACGCGCTGAAATCAAAGCTAGCCGAACATCGCGCCCTGCTCGAGCAGATGCAGAACCAGATGATGGAGCAGGGCAACACGATGCAGAACATGATGCAGAGGATGATGGGCGGTAGCACGCCACCAGCTTCGAAATAGCGGCACTGGGCGAGTGGCCAATCGCAGCGCTTCGGAATTGCCCTTGTAGAAGGTGTAGTAGGTGCCGGAGGAAGAAGCGGGCAAAGGAATCAAGAGGACGGCCAGTGGGGGGGTCTCACCCCCTCTATATACCTACTATAGTTACTACAGCACATGCGCTGTGTTGATCTAGGGCGTTGATGCTGTTGGTAGGTTTTTGTAGGAATTGGACACAAATTGGGCACGGGGCCGCCCAACTATTCCCGCATCAATTTAGTGTTGGTGGCTTAACAGTAGTTTCCGTAACGGCGATGGCGATTCGCGCGATACGAAATTCCTGCGTTTTAATATCCCGCACCGCTTTCTCTCAATCAATCGCCAGCCGCGTGTCACCATGCGGGTGGCCAACCCATTCACACTTTTTGGAAGGGTTGGGTGTTCTCTCCGTTCCATGAATAAAGAACTGATCCGTATCGATCCGGTCCAGTGAAAACAAGAACTCGACCAAGAACCAAAAACTACCCACCCCTCGAAAATCGCGAGGGGAAGGGCGCCTGAAAATTCAACCCCAAAGCCTGGCCCACGCGCCCAATGAAGGTGCCCAGCTCGACCACTAGCGTCCCGGCGAGCGGTCCGCTGCCCTTCGTCTCCTTCATGACCTAGGCCGCTCTTCGTAAAAGCCGAGCTTCTGCTGCAAGGGTGCATCGTGGATACGAATTAGGAAAGCGGGCTCGGTGCCCGACGCAATGTGCTCCACTTCCGCAAAAACGGATGCGGAAAAGGTGTCGCCGCTCTTCCAAGCTAGGATCTCGCCATCGACTGTGGAGCGACCTGAGCCATGAATTACATGAAACACCGCGCTCGACGAGCGGATTGGCGGCCGTGCTACACGGCCCGGCAAGAGCATCATCGCCGTGAAGCCTAAAGTGGGCAGACAGGAATCCCCGGTTTCGGGGTTAATGTATTCGAGCTCTGCGATCTCGCTGGAGCTAGCGTGCTTCGCAATCGCTCGGAGTCCTGCCTCTGTCCGCTCCCAAGGATAACGCAGCAGGGGATAGTTTGGTCGCGGAGCACGATAATGACGGCTGGGCACGAGACCCGCTTGGCTATATTCGACAGCGGAGCCGTCGGGCCGGCTAGGCACAATTTGGGGTTTACCTTCTTCCCTATACGACCCTTCCAGGTAAGCAAGAATGGGCACGTCGAGTGCGTCGAGCCAGATGACAGGCTCCGTACCTTCGTGGCCGTGCTCGTGCCACATCCCGCCGGGCGTTAGAATCAAATCGCCAGGGTGCATCGCGCACTTCTCGCCGTTCACAGTCGTGTACGCGCCCTCGCCTTCGACGATGATGCGAGCGGCACTGGGGATATGGCGATGCGCCGGAGCATGCTCACCAGGGAGCAAAAGCTGGAAACCCACGTAGATCGTCGCAGTCGCCTGAGGGAATGCGGTACCGCGCCCCGGATCGCAGAGCACCAATACTCGCCGCTCAGCCTTTTCAATCGGCGTCAGTTCGCCTGCGCGAAGTACGAGCGGCCGGATGCGTCCGAAAGACCAAAGACTGGATTTTGTGACCGCAATAGGCCGGTGGAGCGGCAGCAGGTTGCGTAACGCTGGCCAGAGCGGCGATACGTGGACCTCCTCCATTGATTTCCTGTAATCAGCAGGAAGATCTTCAAGCGTTCCGAGTGCAATCGTCATAATTTTCACATCGATGAGCCAGCCCGGGCGCTCCGCAGCCTTCGAGCCCAGCCTTATGAGGGCAGGCGCTAAGCATCATAGAGCCAAGCTAGGCTATCGCGTATGCCTCCTTCGGTGTTCGCGCGGCCAGCAACTGGTTGCAATTACACCACCGGTTGTCATTCCGAACGAAGGGAGGAATCTCTCTTTGTTTGAAAGTAAGAAGGAGAGATCCCTCGCTCCGCTCGGGATGACAGGCTGATTCCACAACGTGGAAATGGTCCTACAATCCTGCGTACCGGTCTTCGTTTATTTGCCATCGATTTCAATTGCCGGTTAGGCCGCGCGGACCGGCACTTCCATGCTCCCAATCCTCTCAATGGACGCGATCATCAGGTCCCCAGCCTGTACAGGCCCGACTCCATCCGGGGTTCCTGTCATCAGTATATCCCCCGGCTCGAGTGTGTAAAAAGACGACGCCAGCTCAATGAGCTCGGCCACACTAAGAATCAGATCGCGCGTGTTTGCCTTCTGCCTTAGTTCACCGTTTACTGTGATCGCCAATTCGAGATTGGAAGGGTCGGGAATCTCGTCCGCCGTAACCAACCAGGGCCCCATTACACTATAGGTATCAATGGACTTCCGGAAACTGCGTTCCTCCGGTCCCCGCGTGACCATATCCAATCCGATACAATATCCGGCAACGCTCTCAAGCGCACGAAAGCGACTCACGCGATTTGTGCGACTGCCGATCACCACCGCGAGTTCCACTTCGTGATCGTTTCGCCTGTCGCGATGGCGGATGATCACGCCTTCGCTGGGTCCAACCAAAGAACTCGTTGCTTTTAAGAACAGACCAGCCCGGTGAATGTCATTTTTGTGGCTAGCGTTGTCGTGGTGGATCTCGTGATTTTGGCGTACCTCCTGCACGTGCTTGGTATAGTTCATTGGGGCGCCGATGATTTTTCGCGGGTTGGCCACGGGACTTAAGAGCTTGACCTCAGAAAGTGGCTGCAAGGGTGCTCGAACGGCCAGCTCCTCGATGCGGCTGCGTAATTTGCCGAGGTTAGCAATCAGTGGATCGAATGGCGGTAACGGATACCGATAGCTCTCAAGTAGCTCGAGTGCCGGCGTAACGTCGCGGACACCAGCGCCCTCAACCACACCGAGTCTATCTTCCCCGAAACGGCACATTCGCAAGATGTTCCCCCCTCAATCAGCGACTTTACTGGTGATTCTTTCAGTGAACTTTGCATTCCGTTGCCGAACGCCCGATAATACCCCTCCTCAAAAGAAAATGTCGATGCCCAAACTGGATCTGGACACTCGGACTCCATGTCTTGCCGCCGCCTTGACCGCGCTGAGCGCGGACGATATTCTGATTACTAATAGAGATTGTTTCTTTCGCAAGCACCGGGAAGACGAGAGATGATGCGAGTCTATTTCGACCATAATGCGACGACGCCGGTGGCTCCGGAAGTCCTGGCCGCCATGCTGCCGTATTTCAGCGAAGAATACGGCAATGCGAGCTCGATCCATACGTTCGGGCAGCGCGGGCGGGGAGCTGTGGAACAGGCGCGCGAGTCGGTGGCTGCTCTGCTAGGGGCTCGTCCGGCGGAAATCATGTTTTCGAGCGGCGGCACCGAGTCGAACAATCATGCCATTTTCGGCGTCGTCGGCGCGGCTTCCGGTGAGCGCAAACATGTGATTACTTCCGCGATCGAGCACAGCGCGGTTCTGGACCCCTGCGAGGCCTTGCAGCGGCGCGGGGTCGCGGTGACGGTTCTGCCGGTGGACCGCGAGGGCCTCGTGAATCCGGAGGACGTGCGGCGAGCGATTCGTCCCGAGACCGTGCTGATCACGATCATGCTGGCGAATAATGAGTTGGGGACGCTCGAGCCCATCGAAGAGATCGGCAAGATCGCCGCCGAAACGGGTGTCACGGTGCACACCGACGCCGTCCAAGCTGCCGGCAAGGTTCCGATCGATGTGACGCGGCTCGGCGTGCACTTGCTCTCGATTTCCGCGCACAAGTTGTACGGTCCGAAGGGCGTGGGCGCTCTGTATGTTCGGAAGGGAACGCGGCTCGAACCACTGATGTATGGCGGACATTCCGAGCGCGACCGGCGCCCCGGGACAGAGGACGTCCCCGGCATTGCTGGCCTGGGAAAAGCCGCGGAGCTGGCCATGATGCGCATGAAGGAAGAACGCCAGCGTATTGCGGCGCTCCGCGACCGTTTGGAGAAGGGGTTGCTTGAGCGCGTTCCGTACGCCAGAGTGAACGGTTCACGGGCGCATCGCATGCCCAACACCACGAATCTGACGTTTCCGTTTGTCGAAGGCGAGGCCATGGTAATCGCGCTCGACTTGCAAGGCATCGCTTGCTCCACGGGGGCGGCGTGCTCGTCGGGAGCGGTCAAACCGTCCCACGTCCTGACGGCCATCGGCTTGGCGCCGGAAGATGCCCGCGCGACATTGCGCCTCAGCCTGGGGCATCAGACGACCAATGAGGAAATCGATTACGCTCTCGATACGATTCCCCCGGTGATCGAGCGGCTGCGCCAGCTTTCCCCGACTTACAAGAAGCCGGTAACAGCGCCGGCCCGATAGACTCTGATAGAATTTGTCCCGGCCCTCAAAATGACTTCGGCAAACAACAATCCGGCGGCGTTGACTGCCGTCGCCATGAGCGGCGGCGTGGACAGCTCGGCTGTCGCGGCGATCCTGGTAGAGCGCGGACTTCCAGTTGTCGGTCTGACGATGCAGCTCTGGAACCAGCGCCGATTGCCGGAGCTCGACCGTGACGGCGCCCACGGACAGCGCTGCTGCTCGCTCGATGATGTTTACGATGCCAAGCGCGTGGCGCAGCACCTGGGGATGCCGCACTACGTGGTGAACTACGAGCAGCGATTCGAGGACACCGTGGTGCAGCCGTTCGTCGAGGAGTATCTGGCGGGCCGCACGCCGATTCCGTGCACGCGGTGCAACAACCATGTGAAGTTCGATCCCTTGCTGACGACGTCGCGGCAGATCGGAGCCGGCCGACTGGCGACCGGCCACTATGCCCGTATTCGCCGCAACGAGGCGACCGGGCGCTACGAGCTGCTGCGCGCCGTGGACGGGACCAAGGACCAAACCTATTTCCTGTTCGGCCTGACCCAGGAGCAGATGTCGCGCACGGACTTTCCGCTCGGCGAGCTCGACAAGAGCGCAGTGCGGGAAATCGCGCGCCGTGCGGCGCTGCCCGTGGCGGAGAAAGCGGAAAGCCAGGAAATTTGCTTCGTGCCGTCGGGAAATTACGTTCAATTTATCGAGGCGTATTTAGGCGAGCGCGGCGAGGCGCTGCCGGAGGAAGAAGGCGATCTGGTGACGACCAGCGGCGAGGTCATCGGGCGCCATCGCGGAATGCACCATTACACCGTCGGGCAGCGTAAGGGGCTGGGGGTCGCCGCCGGGAGGCCGCTCTACGTGGTCGAGCTCGACCGCGCGGCAAACCGCGTGGTTGTCGGCGATGACGCGGAGTTGCGGTCGGAGTCGTGCGAGGTGCGCGACGTCAATTGGATTTCCGTCGCCGTTTTCGAACAGGCCGCGCGCGTGATGGTTAAAATCCGCCACCGGCACGAACCCGCAGCGGCTACCGTCGAGCCAATCGGCGCCACTACGGCTCGAGTAAAGTTCGATGTGCCGCAGCGCGCGATTACTCCGGGACAGGCCGCGGTGTTTTATTCCGGTGAAGTCGTCCTGGGCGGCGGGTGGATTCGGTAGCGCGCAGACGGGAACTCTATAGCAGGGGGCAGGAATTTTCTCCCGGCATCGCTGAAGGCAGCAGGAAAAACCCACACCTTGATTCAAGCAGCAGTCTTCTTGACTATTCTGATGGAGATTTCTCCCGCAGGCTAAATAAACATTCCTTCGTCATGGCGCTCGCCGGGTGATTCCGCAGGTTCGCGGCCGTGCCGGGCGGCGCGGAAGAATTCGAGGCCGGTCTGAATGCCCCGGATCAGGGCAGAGGCTTCGGCAACGGGGCCCCAGATTGTCTTTCTCAAGCGCGACCCTGCTTCTTCAACGGCTTCCATGGCGCCGGTCAGGATCTGATCGACGTGGATGAGCTGGAAACGCAGCCGTTCCATGGTCTCCGTTAAGATACGATCTACTTTCTGCGCCTGGCCGCGAGCCAAACGAGTGAGTTCGGCGGCGTCTGAGACGATGTCCGAAATGCGAGGGGTGACATCCTCCACAAGAATTTGGATTCGGGAAACAACGGGGGCCAACTGCACGCTTAGATCCGCAACGGTTCGCTCAACGCGCGCGGCAGTGCGGCGAAGTTGAAGGAATAGTAAAACCAGAACAAACGCCTGCACTACTACGGCAAGCGTGGTTACCACCACGAAAAAGGGCATCCAGCTTTCCATGCGTTTGCCTCGACGCGATTACTGCGCTTTGGCTTTCTCCCGCTGATAGGCATCGCGGCCGGCATCCACCGCTGCGGTAAAGGAATCCTTCTGGCGCGTTACGACCTGCTTGCTTTGCTCGACCAGGTCTTCGGCGCGCTCGCGAAGTTCCTTTGCTTTGCGCTGAGCATACTCGCGGCCTTCATCAGCCTTCTTCGAGAGGAATTCGCGGGTCTCCTCTCCCGATTTCGGCGCAAACAAAATTCCCACCAGTGCGCCGATTCCGAGACCAACCAGGAAGAAACTGATTTTCGATCCGACATTGTCCGTCATGGCTTGCCTCCTTAAGGCCTCGAAAGTAGCACAGGGTAGCGGGAGAAGCAAGAAATCCGGGGAGCCGTTCGATTGGAGGCAAAACCTGGAAAGGAAGCGGAGGCCAAGAGCTACCTGCAACGGCAGCCCTGACCGGCCTGGCCTAACGGGAAATTTTTGTGTGAGCCGAAGATCGCCGCTTACATGGGCTCCCGCGGCCCATGAGCCCACGACAAATCGCAAGCAGTTTCACTAGGCGCTAAAGGTTGAGGTCAAGGTCTCGAGCTTCTTCAACTGTTCGTCTCCACCGATGACGATTAGGCAGTCGCCTCCATGAATGATCATGTCGGGTGCAGGATTGAATTTCATCGTGCCTCCAGCGCTTTTCACGGCCACAACAATCACACCGGCTTGTTGGCGAATCGCGGAGTCCGCCAAGGATTTATTGACCAATACGGACCGGTCGGGAATCTGCACTTCACCGATTTCAATGTCCAAACGCTCAGTGCCGATCGCCGTGTCGATGAAGTCCAGCACGTTGGGACGGAGCAGTAGCTGAGCAATGCGATGGCCAATAAAGTAATAGGGTGAGAGCACCTGAGAGGCGCCGGCTCGCATCAGTTTGGAAGTTGCATCCTCTTCGCTGGCTCGGGCAATGATTTTCAGGTCCGAACGGAATCCACGCGCTGTGAGCACGATATAAAGATTTTCTGCGTCGGAACTGACAGCCGCCACAAATCCGACCGCCTGCTCAATGCGCGCCTTGCGCAAATTTTCTTCGCTTGATGCGTTTCCAATGATTACCGGGATATTCTCCTTATCGGCCCAGGCCGCACGGGCCGGATCCTTCTCGATGATGACGCAGGTCTGGCCGCGCGCCCGCAGTTGGCGCGTCACGGTACGCCCCACGCGCCCGGCGCCGCAGATGATGTAATGCCCGGAGAGTTTGGCCAGTTCGCGTTCCATGCGTCGCCGCCCAAGCGCCTTTCCGAATTCGAATTCTAGCAGTGCTTGCGAGATCATGGCAATTGTGAACCCGCTCGCCATGACGGACGCAACAATCAGAAAAGAATTGAAAATCCGGCCGGGATGGGAAAGAGGATGAACTTCACCGTAGCCGATTGTGGTCATCGTGGTTAGGGTCATGTAGAACCCGTCAAACCACGTCCATCCCTCGATGATACGGAACCCAGCCGTACCCAGGAGCAATACACTGCCGAGCAAAATGCCCGCTATGCGGAGGCGCCTGCCAATGTTCATTAGAAACAAACCAGCGAAGACCTTGAATGGTGCGCTGCCTATGGCGGGATTGTCAAGCCACACCCGACGCACTCCCAGTGATGGGGCGGGCTCGTTTGGTGAACTAGTTTTCTGTTGTGCTACAGCACAACGTGAAAGGCAGGCCTACGCCCAGCCGAATCCCTGTTTTGCCAGCGGCAGCGAACGGATTCGTTTGCCGGTCAGTTCAAAAATTGCATTGCACATCGCTGGCAGGATGGGCGGCAGCGCAGGCTCTCCAAGGCCAGTGGGCGAGTTCTGCGTCTGCAGGAAATGGACCTCAATCTCGGGGGGCGCTTGCGTCATGCGGACTGGAGGATATTGGTCGAAATTGGTCTGCAACGCCCGGCCGTGCTCAATGGTGATTTCGTAGCCCATGAGGTGGCTTAGCCCTTCGATGATAGCTCCCTGAACCTGATTGACGGCGTTACTCGGGTTAACAATCTGGCGGCCGACATCGCCCGCCACCCATACCTTGTGGACCTTCACTCTGTTGTTCGTGTCAACGCTGAGTTCTACGACTTCGGCGAAGTACCCGCGGTGAGCGAACTGGAACGCCACGCCCTTGGCCCTGCCCTTCGGTAACTGATTGCGGGAGTTCCAGCCGGACTTCTCCGCGACCAGTTCGAGTACGCCGCGCATGCGGGCCGCATCAATGTCGGGCTCAGGCAGTCCTGTTCCCGGATTCGGAGTATTGGGAATGGGGTTCACAACGCGCGGTGCGTTGAGCAATTCCAGCCGGAACTGAATCGGATCTTTGCCCGCCGCGTGTGCCAGCTCGTCGAGGAAGGACTGGAACACGAAACAAAACGCATTGCTGCGTGGCGCGCGGAGCGCCCCGGTAGGCACGCCCAACGGCATCAGCGTGGCCTGGAAGGAAAAGTTCGGCAGGAATGTTGCCGGAAACTCATTTGACGGAATGTTCGCCGAGGGCGCAAATTGCTGCCCCTCGCCGAAGCTCACGAAGCGATTTTGCCATCCGACGAGCCTTCCAGAGGCATCGACTCCTCCTTTGAGGAAATGGAAGCCCGCCGGCCGATAGAAGTCGTGCGCCATATCGTCTTCGCGTGTCCAGAGGACCTTTACCGGCACGCCGACAATCTTCGCAATCCATGCGGCCTCGACCATGTAGTCGTTAGTCAAGCGCCGGCCGAAACCGCCGCCGGCACGTATTTGATGAATGGTAATATCGCGTTCCGACATGCCCATCGTCTTTGCGACGAGCTGGTGGCCCCTCTCCGGGGTTTGGCTCGGAGCCCAGATCTCGAGCTTTCCGTCCTTGTAATGTGCCGCGCAGTTCTCCGGTTCGAGCTGCGCGTGGGAAATAAAAGGATAGGAGTATGCCGCCTCGACAACCTTGGCGGCGTTTTGCAGCGCGGCGTCGGCATTGCCATCATTGCGCAACGCAAATGCTGGCGGCTGCTGCGAAATTTCCGCAGCCCGTCGCGCGAATCCTTCGCTGCTCTGCATTGCCGTCGCGCCTTCGTCCCATTTGACCTGCAACTTCTGCCTCGCGGTGTGCGCCTGCCACCAACTGTCGGCAACGATCGCGACACCAGGAAGCAGACCCTCTAGATCTGTTCCGCCGTCCACCACGAATGCGTGACGAACGCCGGGCATCGCCTTGATCACATCCAAATTCGCGCTGACTACTTTGCCGCCAAAGACGGGGCACTTCTCGAACACGGCGAACAGCATGCCGGGCAACGTAAAGTCGATGCTGTAGATTGGCTTGCCTGCGAAAATAGAGGCATTGTCGACGCCGTGCATCGGCTGACCGATGATTTTGTAGTCTTTTGGATTCTTCAGCTTGACTGTCTTCAGATCGGGCGGCGTCAACGCCGCAGCTTTGGCTGCCACCTCGCCGTAGCTGAGTGAGCGGTTCGTGGGCCGATGAATCACGCGGCCCGAGGAGGTATAGCATTCGGATTCCGGCACATTCCACGTCTCCGCGGCCGCAGTCAGAAACATCTGCCGGCCAGCGGCACCCACCTGCCGTAGCGGATCCCAGTTGACCGGCGTTGCCGTGCTGCCTCCGGCGCGTTGCGGGCCATATTTCGATTCATCGAGGTCGGCTTGCTCGATTTTCACGTCCTTCCAGTCCACGTCGAGCTCGTCCGCGATAATCATGGGCAGCGAGGTCTTGACCCCCTGCCCGACCTCGGGATTCTTGGCCATGATCGTCACGGTGCCATCCGAAGCGACGCGAATGAATGCCGTGGCCATGAACGCGGGTGCCTGGGGTCCTTGCGCGAACACCTTTGTCACTGGATCGGCGTAGAGGGCAAGCAGCAAACCACCTCCACCCAGCGCGGTTACATGAAGAAAGGAACGACGGCCGATAAGCATGGTTTCCACAAGGCCTCCTTAATCAATCTTTCCCGGCCAGGTTCTGGGCCGATTGAGCGGGCTGCGGCGATCCATTTTGGGCGATCACGGCTGCTCTGTGAATTGCCGGGCGGATGCGCAAATAGGTTCCACAGCGGCAAATGTTGCCATTCATTGCGTCATCGATATCCTGGTCCGTGGGACTTGGCGTATGCGCGAGCAACGCCGCAGCAGACATCATCTGGCCGGCTTGGCAGTAGCCGCATTGCGGCACGTCAAGTTCCTGCCACGCGAGCTGTACCGCGTGTGACGCGTTCGGCGACAGCCCTTCCAGCGTGGTGATCTGCGCGTTCGCCGCCGCAGAAACCAGCGTTTGGCACGAGCGCACCGCCTGTCCGTTGAGATGTACTGTGCAGGCACCGCACAGCCCTGCGCCGCAGCCGAACTTCGTGCCACGAAGATTGAGAACATCCCGGATCACCCACAACAGAGGCATGTCCGCAGGCACGTCTACGGTAGTAGGGCGTCCATTGACAATCAATTTGAAGGGCATGGTGTTAACTCCAGAACAGCAAGATTACTCGGTCTGCCTTGGTTGCCACTCGAAAGCATTCACATTTGCGACTGGAAAAGGGTAGCACCAGCCCGCACGGCACGTCAACAAACCAATACTCGAAGAAGCGATTTTCCCAGTTGCATGCGCAGAGCCGGAACTACGCACCGGCAAAGGGCAAGGTGGTGGTCTGCCAGTGGCAGGACGGAAGGATCGAGATCGCATATCGGGGAAGGAAGCTGGCTTGGCGGGAGATCGCCAGCGCGCCGCTACGGCCGCAGACCGCAACTCGAAACAGGAACAAAGCAATACCAAGGAAAACACCACGGCAAGGGGACATTTCAAACGAGGTAACAGAGGGGACATTTTTAAAGAGCTTCGACAATCCCGAACAAAGTAGTTGACGCATTTGCCCGCCCGCATGTAACTTGTTAAGGATTCGCCAAGTAGACGTTGTAACGAATGAAGGGCGGCGTGCATCATAAATGAATGATGCTCGGCACAACCCTTGGGAGTTCGAGGGCAGGTGGGGCCGAAGGTGTCGTGCGCGCGAGGCATAGGGTCACCTCACCGGTGGGCGTTCATTCTCAATATCAGCACGAATCGCGAAGCTGGCGGCCCGGTGTTTTTGGATTCCGCTGGCAAGGGATCCCGGGGGCGGCAGGGTCGCGCACTCGCGTGCATGGAGGTTCGTGCTTGATTTGGGGAGGATCTCTTGGCGTTAGCCATCGAAGAGAAATATGATCAGGTAAGGCAGCTCATTGCCATGGGCAAGGAGCGCGGCTACCTCCTCTACGACGAAGTAAACGACATCCTGCCCGCCGAAGTGCACTCCTCGGAGGAGATTGACGATCTGCTCTCCACCTTCGAGCGCTACGGGATTGATATCTACGAAGACCTCGCCGCAGCAAAAGCTGCCCGCGCCACCGCCGATACGACAGCGATCGAAGCCCCCGAAGTCGAATCCAAGGATGAGCTCCCGGTCGCCGAGGAGAGCGAACTCGACCTCACGCCGGGAATGCTCGAAAAGACGAATGACCCGGTGCGGATGTACCTGCGCGAGATGGGCACCGTACCGCTGCTGACGCGCGAAGGCGAAGTCGCCATCGCCAAGCGCATTGAGCGCGGCCAATTGCTCGTGCTCAAGACGATCACGCGGTCTCCCATCATCCTCAAGGAACTGCTGACGATCGGCGAGGATCTTCGCAAGGGCACCCGGTCGATCAAGGAAATTGTCCAATTCGACGACGAAGAACTCACCGAAGAAAAAATCGAAAACAAGACCAAGAAGACGCTCAAGGTTCTGGACAAGATTGCGAAGCTTTACCTCGAGTGTCTGAACCAAGCCGCGAAGCTCGAACGGATGACGAAGTCAAAGAAAGGTCCGTACATCCGCTTGAAGTATTCCGTGTCGCGGATGCGCATCGAGATGTCGCAACTGGCGCGCTCGCTCGAGTTCCACCTGCTCGAGAAGAAACGCTTGATTGACAAGATCCGCCACACCGTCGAGCGTCTGCAGTCCCTCGAGCGCGAGGCAGGCAAGCTCGAGCGCCGCGCTGACGTCTCGAAGGGCGATCACGCCGCCGAGGCTCGTAAGGAACTCCGCTCGCGCCGCACCGAGCTGCGCGAAATCGAAGTTTCGAGCGAAACCGGGCTCACCGACCTGAAGCGCATGCTCCAGGTGATTCTTCGGGGAGAAGCTGAAGCGGAGCAGGCCAAGAAGGAACTGATCGAGGCCAACCTCCGCCTCGTGGTTTCCATCGCGAAGAAATATACCAACCGCGGCCTGCAGTTTCTGGACCTGATTCAGGAAGGCAACATCGGCCTGATGAAGGCCGTGGACAAGTTCGAGTGGCGCCGCGGTTACAAGTTTTCGACCTACGCCACGTGGTGGATCCGCCAGGCCATCACCCGCGCCATCGCCGATCAGGCCCGCACCATCCGCATTCCGGTGCACATGATCGAAACGATCAACAAACTGATCCGCACCAGCCGCCAGCTCGTGCAGGAATTCGGCCGCGAGCCAACCTCCGAAGAAATCGCCAAGCGCATGGACATTCCCGTGGCGAAGGTCCGCAAGATTCTGAAAATCGCGCAGGAGCCCATCTCGCTGGAAACGCCCATCGGGGAAGAAGAAGATTCGCACTTGGGCGATTTCATCGAGGACAAGGCCGTCGTTTCGCCCTCGGATGCGGTCATCAACCTCAATCTGAAGGAACAGACCGCGTCGGTATTGAAGACGCTGACGCCGCGCGAGGAAAAAGTCATCAAGATGCGTTTTGGCCTCGACGACGGCTCCGAGCACACGCTCGAGGAAGTCGGCCAGTCGTTTGCCGTCACGCGCGAACGTATCCGCCAGATCGAGGCCAAGGCGCTCCGCAAGCTGCGGCATCCGTCGCGCTCGCGCAAGCTGCGCGCCTTCCTCGAAGGCACTTCCCGCGATTACCTCTAGATCAAATTAGGCAGGAAGTTCGACGTACGATGAGGATGCCTGTGGTTCCGGGACGGGATATCCATCCTCCCTCAATCCGTCAATGTGAAATTCGATGGCTGCGCCCATGTTCCGTTCCGCTTCTTCGCGCGTTTTCCCAGTGGAAACCCAGCCAGGAAGAAAAAGTGTTTGACGAATGAGTGCAAGAAGCGTCAGTTTTTGGCTTTGAGATTTTGCCGCAGCCGTCTGAAAGACTCTGCACTCAAGAATCTGGCTGGAGCATTGCAGACTGACGGGGTTGGGTGTACGTTATCGGTCGGCCGGGAAGTCAAAATGGAAATCCCGGTTTGAAGCTAAAAAGGAGGTTCCGGCTTATGTCTCATTTGCTTGAGCGACATCCACTGAGATTGGGTTCGGGGCCCGGCGCTTCTGGCGTGGTCCTATTGTTATTGGCCGCCACGTTTCTGCCTACCGGCGCGGCTTTTGCCCAGGAGACTGGTGAACGCACGCTGGACGAGATCAAAACGGAATCGATTGCCCGCTCCAAAGCCGGAATGTATCCGTTGATCGGACTCGATCCCGCCGACGTGCAAGAGGCCTTCAACTCCATCCACTCAAAAGACCCGGATGAATGGGCCGCCGGCTTTAGCGGCGTCGCCGATCGTTACATGGCGCGAGCGAAGGCCGAAGAGAAGACCGATCCCGCCCAGGCTAACACCGACTATCTGCGCGCGTGGCGCCTCTACTATTTTGGTAACTGGCCGTATCCCCTCTCGGCGGGCAAACAGCGTGCGGCTGCCAAAGCCCTGGAAGCGTTCGCAGCCCACGGGCGTTTGCTCGACCCTCCGATTGAGATGGTTCGTATACCCTTCGAGGGCTCCGAGATCCACGGCTACATGCGCATGCCAAAAAACGCGCCGGGTCCCGTGCCGGTCGTAATTGCCATCAACGGTGCGGACAGCCGCAAGGAAAACATGTCTGACAATTTCGATGCGGCAATTTCCTGGGGCATCGGCTATCTCGCAGTGGACACGCCTGGCACGGGCGAGTGCCCCATCAAGGGCAGCCCCACGGCGGAACGAATCTACTCGCGCGTGATCGATTATCTGCTCACCAGGCGCGACGTGGACAAGGACAGGATCGCAGCCGAAGGACAAAGCTACGGCGCGTATTGGGCCGTAAAGCTGGCCATCGTCGAGCGCGCCCGGCTGCGAGTGGTCGTGGCCCAGTCTGCGGGAGTCGACGCCGGGTTCCAGCATCCGCCGAGCAAGGAAGCGCTGCTAAGGAACAGGGAGTACTTGTTTGGTTTGCAGGACGTAGTGTTGTCTCTCTACGAAGGGACCAAGAATTTCGACGATCTGGCGGCGCTCTATCCCAAGCTTTCTCTGGTCAATCAAGGCTTGATCGGCAAGCCAACCACTCCCATGCTGATCATCGCTGGCCTGAAGGATACGCTCGTGCCCATCTCGGACACTTGGCTGATCCTTTCCAACGGAGATGTTCCCAAGGATGCGTGGATCAATCCCCAGGGAGGTCATCTGGGGCGCCAGACGGGAGTCTGGCCTGATCCCAAGATCTTCCGCCAGGTCATCATTCCCTATCTTGCGCGTCACTTGGACGTGAAGCCGCCGAAAGACCTGAGCTGAGCTTCATGGTCGGGTGGCTGGCCGGCGGGCCGAACAATCAATTCGTTTCTGCCAGTCCTGCCTGCGCTATTCGTGAGGCTTGAGTCGCTGCCATCCAGCACCCGGCGACGTGTTCGAGTTGATGACGCTTCCGGTGCCGTTGATCCAGTTTTAACGCCCAGTCGGCGGGAACGACATTGTGCTTTGTGGGAATGGCCATAGCCGCGTGAATCATGGTGTCGCAGCCTTCCGCGGCCTTTGCCAGCGCGTCGGCGTCAAACAAATCCGCGTGACGCGGCTCGCCGCCCATCGCCCGGACAACGCTTTCCCCCCTCGGGCTGCGAACCTGTCCGATGACAGAGTGGCCTCGCGCGGTCAGTTGCTGGATCAGCCGTCTGCCCAGCACTCCGGATGCCCCCGCAATGAAAACTCTCACGGAATCACTCCTGCGCATGTCTCAAGAGTCTTTTCGGATCTGCAGGGCCGCCCTGAAGGGCGGCGCTACAAAAAACCTCTCAACCCTCGGCCGGTGTCGGCGCCTCCTGTGTGCCCACGGAGAGCGCCCTTGCCCGCAGCGCCGCCACGACCCCGCCGCCATAGATCGCCCCGAGCAGCAGAAAGGCGATCGAAAGCGTAACGTGTTGTGCAAACCATCCGAGCGTGAAACTCATGATCAGCTGCAGGACCGTCGCGATCACTGAAAATGCAGATTGCGTCCGCCCCATGAGCCGCTGCGGCACCGCCGCCATGATCGAGGATTGCGTCAGTACGCCGCCCAGCGCGCGGCACACGCCGAATAGCACATTCATTGCCACTGCCGTGGCCAGGATTCGTGCATAGGGAAACAGCGCATGGCCGATGGCCAGCGTGGCCAGCGCCAAGACCAGGACGTTGTACGGCCTCTTTCGCGCCAGCATGCCCGCGGCCAGCCCCCCCGCCACCGCGCCGATCGCCCACCCGGCCTCAATGTATCCGTATCCGCGAGCGCCCGCGGAGAGCAAGTCCTTCGCGAGCGCCACCACGAGCACGTTCGCGCTGATCACCCCGGCCATCATGCATGCATACGTGATCCCAATCGCCAGCACGCGCGGTTGCTCCCGCAGATACCTCAGCCCTTCGGCGATGTCTGCGAAAACACCTGACGTGGCAGGCGTTTCCCCGTCGGCACGCAGCAGCGATGGCTCCGACATTTCCGGAGGCGCTTCAATGGTGGGGGAGGCGGCAGCGAGCAGCGTGTTGTAGGAGTCCTGCGGTGCGTGATACCCGTGCCGCAACAGCAACAGACAAATGGCCGAGATCAGATACGTCGTGCCGTCAATTCCCAGAACTCCCGCGAGGCCGAAGCGCTCGAAGATGAATCCAACCAGCGCACCCGCTGCCGTCATCCCGCCCTGCACCGCGATGAGCACGGTAGCATTCGCCGTTAACAATTGTTCTCTCGGGATGAGTTCCTGCACGAGAGCGTTCGTCGTTGACCAGTATATGGCGAACCCCACACCCAGCAGCAGAACCATCGAGTACAGTTCCCACATCGCCAGACGCCCGGCATAGGCCAGCGCCGCCGTTCCCAGCACGATCACGGCGCGCGCCGCGTCGAGCGTGACACACAGGTATCGCCGGTCCACGCGGTCGATCAGCACTCCCCCGAACGGGGGCACCACCAGTCCCGGCAGCGTCACCAGGATCACGATCAGGCTGACTTTTACCGTGGAATGCGTCGCTCCAAGGACATACCAGGTGACACCCGCGAAATTCATTCCCGTGCCGAACAACGACACGAGCATCGCGAAAAAAAAGAATGGGAATCCCGGAACGCGGGAAAGCGCTTTCCATTTCAAGGTGGGATTAAGGCCGGAGTCCATGTCGGAATTTGGCGAACCGTCTGCCAGGTTCTCTGGGATCAGTGTAATGGCATTCGTACGGCAGGTTCAATGCCGAATGATTTCAGCCTTCCTACTCTCTCTTCTACGGACAACATAATTTCATAGAAAGAAGCGCATAGCGCGACCTGCCTTTTCGGCCGCCTCGCGGTTCCACTTGCACTGCGGGCGATACGTCTTGCCCATGGGACTCGCCGTGGGCATGTGACATTCAGGATATTCGACGGCATGGCGTCACTATATTCCGTTTGTGTGCCGCGGCGCAAAATCCGTCTTATGATGTACTGATGGCGGCACTCATCGAGTTGCGCGGTCTCACGGTCGAGCTTCCCACGCCATCGGGATGGATTCGTCCCGTGGACGACGTTTCGTTCGCAATCGAAACCGGCGAGTCGCTCGGCTTGGTTGGCGAATCGGGCAGCGGGAAATCCATGCTTGCGCTCGTGCTGATGGGTTTGCTGCCGCCGGGCGCGAGAATTCACGGCGAGGCATGGCTTGCGGGCGCAAACGGCTCCGGCTCTTCGCGAGTGAATCTGCTCACACTTCCCGAACGCGAACGAGTAGCCACGCGCGGACGCGACATCGCCATGATCTTTCAGGAGCCGATGACTGCGCTCAATCCCGTGATGCGCGCCGGCGCGCAGATCGCCGAAGCGGTTCGCGCGCACCACGCGGGGCTCCCGCGCGAGGAAGTGAATCACCAGGTGCTCGCTGCTCTCGAGCGCGCCGCTGTGCCGGAGCCCGAGCTTCGCGCGCGGCAGTATCCGCACCAACTGTCCGGCGGCTTGCGGCAGCGCGTGATGATCGCGATGGCGCTGGCCGGAGGCGCCGGCGGCGACGCCCGCGAATCCTCCCGCGCTCGGGGGCGGACCGCGCCGCTTACGGCGAGTGCTCGCGGCGCGCCGCGCCTGCTCATCGCTGACGAGCCCACGACGGCCCTCGACGTCACCGTGCAGAAACAAATTCTCGAGCTGCTGGCGCGCCTGCGGCGTGATCTTGGCCTTACGCTTCTATTTATCACACACGACCTCGGAGTGGTCGCGCAGGTGGCGGATCGCATCGCGGTCACCTACGCCGGGCGCATTGTGGAAGAAGGCCCTGCGCGCGAAGTGCTGGAGCGTCCGCAACACCCTTATACAGCCGGGCTTCTGCGCGCTTCTCCGCAACTGGCGCGGCAGAAGCTCGAGCCGATCCCCGGAACCGTGCCCTCACTCGCCGCGCTGCCCCCGGGCTGCGCGTTTGAGCCGCGTTGCGCGTTGCGTCGCGCCGAGTGCGCTGCCACAATGCCTGAACTGCGCGCCGCCAGTCCGGAGCACCGCGCGCGCTGCATCCTAGTCGAAGAGAAACTGGAGAAGGCTATCCGATGACTTCCGAAACGAAACACGCTGATACAGTACGCGAGCGATTCACAGCGACCGTCGACAAATTCAATGCCTTCGCGGGCACGAAACGCGGCGCCGAAGCCGATCACCTGGCCGAATGCGTGACGGCAGGATTGCTGGATACTTCTGCCCTGCTTGCCGTGGATGTTGCTTGCGGCCCTGGCACTCTGACATTCCCGCTGGCGGCACGCGTTGGCAGGGTGATTGGAATCGATATAACTCCTGCGATGATCGAGAGCGCGCGCGGGAAGGCGGCGCGGAAGGGTCTGCAAAATGTCGAGTTCATTCTGGGCGATGCGAGGTCACTGCCGTTCAATGACGGCGCCGCCGGGATCGTTTCGTGCGGTTTTTCCGTGCATCACATGCTGGAGCCGGCGAAGGCTGTGTCAGAAATGGCGAGAATTCTGAATCCGGGCGGTCGGCTCGCGATTATGGATCTTGTCTTGATCGATAGTCCTAACCCGGCCGCGAACAATGCCATCGAGCGCGTTCGGGACCCTTCCCACACCACAAAGCAAACCGGTGCGCAATTCCGCGCGCTCTATGCGGCCGCAGGATTGCGCGTGCTCACCGAGGAAGTATCCGAGCGTCGGTACGATTTTGACGAATGGATGCAGAGCGCCGGCAGCGCGCCCGGCGATCCCTGTTATGTGAAAACACGCCGCATGATGGAGGACACGATTCCCGACGACGCCGCAGGATTCCATCCGAGCTACTCGGCAACCACCGGCGCGCTGGAGTTTGTAAGTACGATCCTGCTGTTGGTGGGAGAGAAAACGAAGTGAGCCTCTTCCGCGCTGCAGACGGTGGTATGCGCGCATGACCACGCTGCTCGAAGCCAGGGAGTTGCGAAAGTCGTTTCCCGCTCTGGCTCGCACGCGCGGCCGCGTCACGGCCGTGGATGGGGTGAGTCTCGACCTCGCTGCCGGGGAAACCCTCGCGATTGTCGGCGAATCCGGCAGCGGCAAGACAACACTCGCGCGCATGTTGTTGCGGCTGATCGAACCGGACTCGGGTGAGTTGCGCGTTGACGGCCGCGATTTCCTGGCTGCGCGCGGAGCCGCGTTGCGCGCGCTCCGGCGCGAAATGCAGATGGTGTTCCAGGACCCATTCGCTTCGCTCGATCCGAGAATGCGTATCGCGGCCATTATCAGCGAGCCGCTCGAGATTCACGAACCGCAACTCGCCCGCGCCCAGCGCCGCGAGCGCGTCAGCGAAGCTCTGCGCGCCGTCGGCATGGGCGAAGACGCACTCACGCGCTATCCGCACGAATTTTCCGGCGGCCAGCGGCAGCGCATCGGCATCGCGCGCGCGCTGGTCCTGCGTCCGCGCCTGGTGGTGGCCGACGAACCAGTCTCGGCGCTCGATGTTTCCGTCGGCGCGCAGATCCTGGAGCTGCTCCAGAATTTGCAGCGCGATTTTTCGCTCACCTACCTGTTGATTTCACACAGCCTGCCCGTCGTCGCACAACTCGCCACGCGCATCGCCGTCATGCAGGGCGGGCGCATCGTGGAAACGGGAACCGCCGCGCAGATCCTCGGCGCGCCCACGCATCCCTACACGCAGTCGCTGATCGCCGCGATTCCGGTGCTGCCAATAGCCTCGTAACGCTGGTAGTGCCCTAAACCGGATTTTTCACCACGCGAGCCCCTGGAAGGGGCGAAAGAATTTAGCCCAGCACGCAAGTGCTGGGAAACCTTCGAAAAAGCACCGGAGCCCCAGAAGGGGCGGCAGAAATGCTGTTCTTACATTCCGGTAGAATTCTTTTCTTTCGCCCCTACCGGGGCTTGCTGGACGAAACCCTCGTTTCCCAGGGCTGACGCCCTGGGCTAGATTCTTTCGCGCCTCCGGCGCTGTGCTCGCGGTGAGAAATGCGGGCTAATTTGAGTGCGTTTTTCGTCGCCCTTTCTTGGGGGTAGCAATGAGAGGCGCGGTGAGTTTTTCGTAGAGTGCGAAGAGGTGTTCGATGCGCAAGCGGTCGTTCTCGAAAGGTTGCGGGCGGTAGCAGAGGTCAACGGCGCGATCCAACTCGGCGTGGGCTTTGACCAGCGCAAGCGGCATCGAAAGAGGATCATAAAGATCCGCCAGCGTGGCATCGGGAAATTCCTTGCGTGCGTCTAACACCCCTTTCGCGGCGGCTTCCACAGCGGCCCGCTGTTTGGTGCTCGGCGTTTCGGGCCACGGGTAGTTGTTATAGACAAGCGACGCAGAATAGCGGAAGTCCGATTTCAAACGCCCACAGACTTGTCTGACCCATGCCATTTGCATTGCGGAGGAGAGAACACCGAAATGGAACAGCGTGGCGTCGGCCATAGTAAAGAGCTCCGTGCTCGCGATGACTCGTGAGTCGAGAAAAGCCATAGGAATGTAAGGTCTACGCTCGGAGGATGTCTTTGGAATCGCCAAGTATTTTCCAGACGGCTGACGAATTTCGCCAAACAGCATCGGCGTTCTTGCCAATTCTCGTGTCGTCTCGCGTGCACTTTCGAGGCGATGCCTTTTCACCGCTTCGACGCGCTTCATCACTTCGGGCAATGCACGCACCTGGTCGGGCGGAGCGTCTTTTAGCCAAAGACACCAGCGGTCTTTGCCGTTGATAAATTCCTGTGACCCGAGGAATGGGCGGATGAATTTCTTGGCGTCAGGTTCATTCTTGAGTAGTTCTTTTCTTTCGGAATCCGTCAGCAAGAGATGTCCGCCATCGTTGGGCATATTGCCGAAAACGATTTCGGGAACGGCAGAGGCGGGCGTTGAATGCGATAACACAACCACGTCGCTGCCTTCGATGAGATACGGGCTGATATTTCTGGCGGGAGTGACGTGTGCCTGTCCGGTTTCGTCATCATAGTCGTAAATGAGCTTATTGTCCGTGTCGAACGTGCCAAAGCCGATGATGACAACATGGACGTGGGCCTTGCCGCGCGCTTCGCTTTCCCACGAAAAGGTGCGGTGAGCGAAATGGATTTTGAGGTGGTAGCGTTTGAAGAGTTCGTTCCAGAGAATGCCGACTTGCTCGCCTTGAGAGATTGAGTTCGTTGACACGAAGCCGACCATGATCCGCGTGTTTTGAATATATTCGCCTGCCTTGAAATACCACGCCGTAACGTAGTCGAGAACGCCGCCGCCTTTGACATTGCCGCAAACGATTTCCATGTCGGTTTTTTGCTCGGCTGTCGCAAATTGCTTCCCAACAAACGGCGGATTGCCAAGAACGTAGTTACATTGGTCGGACGGTAGAACCTTCTTCCAGTCGAGCCGGAGCGCATTGCCGCAGACGATGGTGGGGGACTTCTTGAGCGGCAACCGCACGAAATACTGGCCGAAGGCCTCGGAAAGCAGAATGTTCATCTGGTGGTCCATTAGCCACATTGCGACTTCGGCTATGCGCACGGGCCATTCGCTGATCTCGATGCCGTAGAAGGCGTCCACGTCAACGAGGGAGAGGCGCTGGATATCGAGTTCCTGTTGTGTGCCGCTGTAAAGCGCCTTGAGAATTTCGGTTTCCAGCAAGCGCAACTCACGGTAGGTGATGACGAGGAAATTCCCGCAACCACAGGCGGGGTCGAGGAAGCGGAGTCCCGCGATTTTTTCGTGGAAGCGCCTCAGTTCCGCTTTGCTGCTCTTGGCGCGCTCGAATTCTGCCCGCAGGTCGTCGAGGAAGAGTGAACGGATGACTTTGAGAATGTCGCGCTCGTTGGTGTAGTGGCCTCCGATTTGCCGCCGTTCCCTCGGCTCCATGACAGCCTGAAAGAGCGAACCGAAAATGGCGGGTGAGATGCGCGACCAGTCAAAGCCCGTGCAAGCAAGCAGGGCGTTACGCATGTCGCGGTTGAAGTCGGCGAAACCAAGGTTTTCGCTAAAAAGCTCCCCGTTGACATAGGCAAAAGCCGCAAGAGTTTCGTCGAGGTTTTTCTGCCGCTTCTCTGGCGGCGTATTCAGCACATCAAAGAGATGCGCAAGGTGCAAGCCGAGGTCGGAGCCGTCTTCGGCCGTTCGGTTCAGCAGATAGAGCTTGAACGATTCACGTTCGAAAATGCCCGTGTCTTCGCCGAAGAGGCAAAAGAGAATGCGAACAAGGAACCGTTCAAGTTGATGTCCCGAGTAACCGCCCGCTTCGAGCGCGTCGTGGAGGCGCCCCATGATCTCGACAGCTTCAATGTTGATGGGGTCGCGATCCTCGAACTTGTGCTGTTTGTAGCCGGGGATGAAGGCGAAGTCATGGATGTGTTTGTGAAATTCAGCGAGCGGAAATTCGATGGTAGCCACACGGCTGTTGTCGAGAAGCGGCAATACACGCTGATCTTCGGGCTCGAGGTCGTGCAGGGCGATGCGGGCAAAGTCAGAAACGATCACGTAGCGGGGGATTTCATTGGTGCGTCCTTCGCGCGCGAGGTCTTGGATATAACGGAACGCCTGAGACCCCGCCTTGCCGAGGTCTTTGCCCAAGCTCTTATGCTCGATGAGCACAATGCCGCGCCAGAACAAATCAATATAGCCGTACTCGCCGGAGATTTTCTTCACTGGCTCTTCAAAGCTAGCGACGACGCGACGGCGGATATCGAAGACATTGAAAAATTCGTTCCAGAATGTTTGCTTTTCTGCTTGTTCGCTCTTGACGCCCGTCCATTCCTTTGAAAAAGCGATCGCGCGATGGCGGATCTCATTCCAAGAAAGAGGCATGGGTGGGATGATAGCAAAATCGTGCCGCACATTGTGTCTGTGATTCGTAGCGCTGCCGCATTCGGCAATGCCGCATCAGCCTGCTAAACTCACATGGATGGAATTCCATTTCGAGGTTCTCAAGACCGATCCGACCGGCGCGCGGCTGGGGCGCCTGACGACTCCGCACGGCGTCATTGATACGCCTGCGTTCATGCCCGTGGGCACGGCCGGCACGGTGAAGGGTCTGACGCAGCAGGCGCTCGCTGACCTTGGCGTTCAGATTCTGCTCGGCAATACGTATCATCTTTATCTTCGTCCCGGCCACGAACGGATTCGCCGCCTGGGTGGTTTGCATCGTTTCATGTCCTGGCCGGGAGCGATCCTCACCGATTCCGGCGGCTTTCAGGTCTTCAGCCTCGCCGATCTCCGCAAAGTCACCGATGAGGGTGTGATCTTCCGCTCGCACCTGGATGGCTCCGAGCATTCCCTCACGCCGGAAAAGTCCATCGAGATTCAGCAGGCGCTCGGACCGGACATTGCGATGGTGCTCGATGAATGCATCGAGTTTCCCGCAGATCACGGCCGCGCCGCTGCCGCTGTGAAGCGCACGACAGAGTGGGCGCGCCGCTGCCGCGATTACGCCCTTGCCCCGATGAAAGAGGGGCGCGCGCATGCGGATGCCTCCACGACGCCCGGGCCGGCCTTGTTTGCCATCGTTCAGGGCGGCACGCACGCCGATCTGCGGCGTGAAAGCGCGCGCCAGCTCGTGGACCTCGATTTCCCCGGCTACGCGGTCGGAGGGCTCGCCGTCGGCGAACCTCACGCGCTCACATGCGAGATGACGGTCGCGGCCACCACTGGGCTTCCGGCGGACCGTCCGCGCTATCTCATGGGTGTCGGCCTGCCCGAGCAACTTGCCGATTACGTCGGGTGCGGCATCGACATGATGGATTGTGTTCTGCCAACGCGGAACGCGCGCAACGGATGTCTGTTCACCAGCGCCGGGAGGGTCAACATCAAGAACGCGAGCTACGCCGATGATCCGCGGCCTCTTGACGAGCGATGTTCCTGCATCGTCTGCCGCACATACTCGCGCGCATATCTGCGCCACCTGTTCCTGGCGAATGAAATCCTCGCCTCCATTCTCAACTCCCACCACAATCTTGCGTTTTTTCTTGACATTATGGCCAAAATTCGACAGGCTATCGCGCTTGGGGAACTAGCGGAATTCTCCTCAGAGCTTCAAGCACGCATCGAGGCGGGTCAACCCTGAAGCAAAACGACCGCCGGGCATGCCGGGTCCGCGCCGCTGGTGGGTGTGATAGAGTAAATAAGGGAACAGAGTTTGCAGTCCTGCCCTCCTGACATAGCAAGAGTGGCGGGGGGCTTTTTGTCCGCGCAGCCGGGTGAGGGAACGGTCGAAACGAAAAGATTAAGCATAAGGTCGATGCGATGTCTACGATGTTTTCACACGCAACTCTCTCTCTAATGGCTCAGGGCACCGGAGGCCTGATGGCCTTCGCGCCGCTTCTCATCATCATGGTCATCTTTTATTTGCTGCTCATCCTTCCCGCACAGCGGCGGCAGAAGAAGACCCAGCAAATGCTCAGCGCCCTCAAGAACGGAGACAAGGTGGTTACATCCGGCGGTTTATTTGGCACAATCGTGGGACTCGAAGGCGATACCATTCAGCTTCGCATCGCCGATCAAGTAAAGGTGAAAGTACTGCGTTCCGCGGTGGCCTCCCTCCAGCCAGAAGGCAAGGAGGAGTAGCAAGGCCGGGTTAACGACGCGTTCCTACGGAGTCCTGAGCCAGTCCAAACCATGAATTCGAATCTCAAGTGGAAAGCGGTTTTCATTGTAGCCATCATTGTTATTTGTATTTTCGGTTTGGTGGGTATTCCCAATACTCCTACCTCCTTATCCGCCATGAAATCGAATTTTTCAGACCGCATCAAGCTCGGTTTGGACTTACAGGGCGGAACGCACCTGATCCTGCAGGTGCAGGTGCAGGAGGCGGTCAGCCAGGAAGCCGATCAGGTTCTTGACCATCTGAAAACACAGTTTCAAGACAAGGCCATTCGGTATGATGAGCTTCGCAAGCTGAGCGACACGCAAATTTTGGTGCATAACATTGCTCCCGAACAAGCTGGCGCCGCTCGCAATCTTGTTTCCGACCAGTTTCCCGATTGGGATATTACTCCAGCCCCCGGAGAGGCCTCCGGCTACCTGCTAACGATGAAGCCGTCGCGAATTTCCAATATTCGGCAGCAGACCATGGACCAAGCCGAGGAAACAATCAGACGTCGCATCGATGCGCTTGGTCTGACGGAGCCTTTGGTAGCTCCCTATGGCCAGGGAGATAACGAAATCATCGTTGAACTGCCCGGTGAAGGCGATCCTAATCGCGCCAAGAGCGTGATTCAGGCCGGCGGGCAATTGGAGCTACACTTGGTTTTGGATTCGACCCCGTATTCCTCCGAAGCAGCCGCCATGGCCGCGCATGGAGGCGTGTTGCCGCCGAATTCGCAACTGGTGCAGGGCAAGAGTTCAGCTGCCAGTTCCAGCCAACCGTCTGCGGAGAGCTGGTACGTGGTCGACCGCGTTCCGGTTGTGACGGGCCGCGACCTGCGCAGCGCCACAGCCGTGCGCAGCACGAAAAATATCGGTTTTTACGATGTGGATTTCACGCTTTCTACCGAAGCTGGCCGCCGCTTTGGTCCCTTCACCGAGCAGAATATCGGCAAAGAGTTGGGAATCGTCCTCGAGCACAGACTGCAAACCGCCCCCGTCATTAATGGCCGCATCGATGACACGGGTGTGATCGAAGGACAGTTCGGCGAGCAAGAAGCCAACGATCTCGCCCTGGTGTTGCGTTCCGGCGCTCTTCCAGCCTCGATCAAGTATCTCGAAGAACGCACCGTCGGTCCATCGCTCGGCGCGGACTCCATCCGCCACGGCGTGCGGGCTTCGATCGTCAGTCTGTTGGTGGTGATGGTGTTCATGCTGGTTTACTACCGGCTCTCCGGTGCAAATGCGGTCCTCGCGCTGATTCTGAACCTGGTCATCTTGCTCGCGGCATTGGCTTATTTCGGCGCCGTGCTTACCTTGCCCGGCATCGCCGGAGTCATCCTGACGATCGGTATGGGCGTGGATTCGAACGTGCTGATCTTCGAGCGCATCCGGGAAGAACTGCGTGCCTCAAAGGCCCCGGTCTCCGCCGTGGACCTTGGATTCAAGCGCGCCTTTCTGACAATTATTGATACGCATGTGACGACGGTTGTTTCAGCGCTGTTTCTGGGCTTGTTCGGGACAGGTCCGGTGCGTGGTTTTGCCATCACCCTGGTCATCGGGCTATTGGCAAACCTCTTCACGTCGGTCTATGTCTCGCGGGTCATTTTTGATTGGCATCTGGCCAGGATGCCTCGCGAGGCGGAATTGAGTATTTAGCGAAGAAGTTGGAATTCGGGAACAAATCATTCAGAGTCGGTGTCAAACTCTAACGGGTCAGAGTGCGCATGGAATTCTTCAAACAGGTTGATCTGGACTGGATGGGCAAAGCGAAGTACTTTTTTGCTCTTTCCCTGGCCCTACTGGTGATCGGATGCGTCTCCTGGATAGCTAAGGGGGGCCTCTACTATGGCATCGATTTCAAAGGTGGCACACTGGTTTATGTCCGGTTTGCCGGGACTCCGCCGGTCGATCAGCTGCGCGGTGGCCTCGTAAAAGAAGGTCTGGGCGAGAGCGTCATCCAGCCGATCAGCGACATTGCCACCCGGAATTCGAACGAAGTTATGATCGGGCTTGAGCAGAAGGGCCAGGGTTCGGAGGCCCTGGATGCCGGGAAGACAGCGATTCTGAACGCGCTCCACGCCACCCTGGGTTCCGGCGAAGTAGGGAAACAGGATTTCAACGCAGCCGGTCCCGCGGCAATCTCGGACGTGCTGATTCGCAAGGATCCGCTAAGTCTGGGCTCTGCCGCCGCGGATCGCTATGCCCAGCTCGCGCGCCAACTCGTCGCATTCCGCGACAAGGACAGCCGCGGCATCGTAACCAGCCTTGACAACCTCTCTTCTGCAGGTGCAAGCGCGGCCGTCATCGCCGCGCTCCGCGCTGCCTTCTATACGAGTAACTTTGCCATCACGAATGTGGAAATTGTGGGCCCGAAGGTCGGCTCCGAGCTTCGGCGCCAGGCCGTCTTGGTCACCCTCTACGCCCTGGGGGGCATGTTAGTTTATATTGCATTTCGTTTCGAGTGGGTGTATGGTGCCGCTGCCGTGTTGGCAGTCTTTCACGATGTTCTCATTACATTGGGTTTGTTTTCGATTTTCCATTTTGAGATTTCGCTGACTGTAATTGCGGCGCTCCTGACCTTGGTCGGTTATTCGATGAACGACACGATCGTGATCTTCGACCGTATTCGTGAAAACATGCGGCTCATGCGGCGCGAACCATTTCACGCGATCGTGAACCGTTCGATTAACCAGACGCTCTCGCGCACCATCCTGACCAGTGGGCTGACGTTCCTGACGGTGATGGTGCTGTTCCTGATGGGCGGTCAGGTTCTGCGCGCTTTCTCGTTTGCTCTGGTGATCGGAATTATGGTAGGAACATACTCCAGTTTTGGGATTGCCGCGCCTCTTGTTGTTGCTTGGAACCATTGGAAGGGCCAGGGCGCGACTGCAGCAGTAACCGGAACCCGCAGCCGGCAATAAGCTCCGGAAGAGCTAGGGCACGCCTAGTGCTTTCGGCAGGAGGAAAGTACAATGTTTGACGATCTAGTTGAATCCACAACGGTGGGGAAAAAGAGCAACACGGGCTGGGGAATGATTGTTTCCGCAATTGTTCAGTGCCTTATTTTGGGCATCCTGATCCTGATCCCATTGATCTATACCCAGGCGCTTCCCAAAGCGTTTCTTACGACTTTGCTCGTTGCTCCGCCGCCTCCACCACCACCACCTCCTCCAGTGGAGGCGATGGTGAAAGTCAAGCCCATCGTCAAACTGATCCAGGGAAATAAACTGTTGGCGCCCCGCGCCATCCCGAAAGAAGTAACCATCCTTAAGGAAGCGGCGCCTCCCCCGGACTTGGGCGTCCAGGGCGGAATGTTCACCGGACTTGCCGGGCAGGGGATTATGGTTGGTAGCGCTGCACTTCCACCGCCGCCAAAGCCGGTGGCTCCGGCTCGCATCAAGCAGGGTGGTAACGTGACGGCGGCATTGATTATCAATCAGACTAGGCCGGTTTACCCCCCGCTGGCGCGCCAAGCGCGCATTCAGGGGAGCGTCATCCTCCATGCGATTATCGACAAGGACGGCAAAGTCGCGGAGCTTCAAGTTGTTTCTGGTCACCCGCTGCTAGTGCAGGCGGCGCTGGACGCGGTTAAACAGTGGCTCTATAAGCCCACGCTTCTCAACGGTGACCCGGTCGAAGTGGATACGACGATTACCGTCACGTTCTCGATGGGTGGTTAGTTCAGGGCGGCAGTGTCTATCGGACGCCATTCAGGGAGTCGGCCGGGGACAGCGAATCGCTGGTCTCGGCCTGTAAGTTTCGAACGAAACAAAAAGGAGCGAAACACATGCTTGGGAATCTAACGGTTGTGGCAATGAACTTGGTTGTCCTGCAGGCGGGCCAGTGGGACCTGAGGACAATGTGGGGCTCGATGAGTATTATTGCAAAAATCGTGGTAGGCCTTCTCTTTGTTCTATCCGCGTGGTCGCTCGGCGTGATGATCGACCGCGTGCTGATGTACAGTGCGGCTCGCAAGCAGTCCCGCATCTTCGTTCAGCAGGTTGCCGGGGCGCTGCGCGAGGGCAAACTTGACGAAGCAATCTCCATCGCTGAGCGCAACAAGAAGAGCCATATCGCCAAGGTTGTCGCAACGGGGCTATCCGAATTCCAATCCGCTTCCTCGCAGGTGGCCGACATGGAAGTGATTGAAGCTGCCAAGCGCGGCCTTGATCGCTCGGTCGCCATCGTGCACGCGGAGATGAAGCGCGGACTTTCCGGGCTAGCCACGATCGGCTCTACAGCGCCTTTCGTCGGCCTGTTCGGGACCGTGGTCGGCATCATCAATGCGTTTAAAGGCATCGAGTCCACCAAGGCCACAGGGTTGTCGGCGGTCGCCGGCGGGATTTCCGAAGCGCTGGTCACCACCGCGCTTGGATTGCTTGTCGCCGTGCCCGCCGTGTGGGCCTACAACTACTTCACAAACAAGGTCGAGGCGTTTGACGTGGAAATGGATAACTCCTCGATGGAGTTGGTAAACTACTTTATTACGCGCCGTGGTGCAGGCGGAAAGAAGTAAGCCATGGCCTACAAGCCTCAGCTCGGCGCGGTGATGGCGGCACCCAACGTCATCCCCATGGCCGACATCATGTTAGTCCTGCTGATCATATTCATGGTGATCACGCCCATGCTCCAGAAGGGTGTGCAGGTGAATCTGGCGAAGGTCAGCAATCCTGAGGAGATGAAAAACGCCGATAAGGATGACGCCGTTATTGTGGCGATCTCCGCGAGCGGGGACGTTTTCCTGCTCAAGAACAAAATCGACATCTCGAAACTTACTGAGGGGGTCCGTGACCTCATCTCCGACAGATTGGACAAGACCGTTTATATCAAAAGCGACGGTCGCGCCAAGTACGGCGATGTGGTCAAAGTGGTGGACGAAATTCGTTCGGCGGGCGTGGACAACGTCGGCTTGCTGACCGATAAAGCCGAACGAAGTCTCAGGCCACCGCCACCACCTGCAGGGGACTAGTTCTCGTCGAGAAGCGGGGGCCTGCCGGCCCTTGCCTCGCGGCGCCATCATTTGAATCGCAGCCGCCGTGGAAGACCTTCTTCACGGCGTGGGAATTCGCAGAACGGAGCAACGACTATGGGAATGGATGTTGGTCAAAAGAGTGGCGGCTCGATGGCTAGCCCGAACGTCGTGCCGCTGATTGACATTCTGCTGGTCCTGATCATCATTTTCATGGTGATTACGCCGCTGACGCCAAAAGGGTTGAGCGCAATCGTTCCGCAACCGGCTCCGCCCAACCAGACGCCGCAACAGGAAGTTTCGCAGAGGACGATCGTCGTCCAGGTGCTTCAAGCAGGGCGACTGGACGAAGATGGGTTGGCGCAGAGCGTGTCACTGAAAATCAATGAGGAAGATGCCACCTGGGATTCGCTCGGCCCGCGTCTATCGGATGTCTTCAAGGAGCGCGCTGAAAAAGTCGCCTTCATCAAGGGGGATGACAAGGTCCGCTTTGCGGATATTGCGCGGGCGATAGACGTCATGCGTGGCGCCGGCATCGATAAGGTTGGATTGATCACGGCCAATCTCGAAGCCGGAAAGTGAGGAGCGGCGGCTTACCGGGCCTCTCCTACATGCGGATGTCGTTCCTCCCGTCGTCCGTGAAGAGAAAAAAGTTGTTGTTTTTGTTTTGTAGCAATGCCAGTGAAGAGTATGCTGCTAGGGCCCGCGTATGCAGCATCATCTGTAACGTGGGAGTGAAAAGGGCCGGCCCGTAAGCGGAACCTTTGCCGGCTCATTGGTGAGATGTTTCATTGCCCTATCGGGCTACACAAAATATTCGTTCGTCAAGGATGGTTTGTTTGCCATGAATCCCTTTCTGTATTTCCGGCAGTCCAAGAACACTATGTCCGTGGCTATGCTAGTCGCCGCCACGCTTGTCGTCGCTTTCGGCGCCAGCGGCTGCGTCAAACTCAAGGCCCGCGACCTGCTCAATAAGGGTGTCGTTGCCTATACGAACGGAAAATATGACCAGGCGGTTGAGGACTTCAAGCAGGCCAAGGATCTCGATCCAACGTTGATGAATGCGCGCCTGTATCTCGCCACGGCCTATGCCACTCAGTACATTCCAGGCGCGCCCTCGAACGAGAATATCCGTATGGGCGAGCAGGCCGTCAAGGAATTCCAGGACGTTCTTTCGGTGGATCCGGGCAATATCTCGGCGATCGATGGGGTCGGGTCGATTCTCTACAACATGGCTGGCACGCCGTTCACACCGTCCCGGTTTGAAGAATCGAAGACCTATCACATGAAGCACATTGCCCTGAAGCCAGAGGACCCGGATCCCTATTACTGGGTCGGCGTCATTGACTGGACGCTTGCGTATCGCTCGCACCTTGAGATGCGCGGCAAGTGGCGTCTGGCACACCCTGGCAAACCGCTCAAGGATGACGAGCTGATGCCGCCCGACGTCCGGGCAGATTACGTCAAGGCAAACAGTCAACTGATTGACGAAGGCATCGAGAAGCTGCGCAAGGCCATCGAGCTTCGCCCTGACTACGACGACGCCATGGCCTATCTGAACCTTCTCCTCCGCCGCAAGGCCGACGAAGCTGCCACCCCTGATGAGCGCGCTTCTCTGCTTCAGCAAGCCGACGACTTGATCGACAAGGCGAAAGAAATCAAGCAGAAGAAGATGGAAGCCCCGGCCAAGACGTCCTAACGGACTATACGGAAACCCTTCAACACAGTTGTTTGGACAAGAGGCGGTCCACAAAAGGGCCGCCTCTTTATTTTTGGCCTGCCCGTTTTTCCGGTCGTAAGTCCCGTGGCGGCAATCCGTTGTGCGCAGTCCCTCATCGCGCGCGGAACTCTTTCCTCGCCGGTTGCATCAAATAGACCTAAGATTAGAATATAGAGCAATGTCTTCGATCGAAAAGTCGGCGGGTCTGCCTTCGCTTGTCAGCCCCAGAACAGAGCGCACATCGCGCGCGCTGCAGTCGCGATTCCTCGAACTGGTCGAGAAGGTCCGGCAGACGCGCCCGGCCAGCGACATTGAGTTACTTCGGCGGTCGTTCGAATTTGCCGCAGAACAGCACCGCACACAGTTGCGCCAGTCTGGCGATCCTTATCTTTCGCATCCGCTGGAAGTCGCGCACATCCTGGCGGACATGAAGCTGGACATCACGACGCTTTGTGCCGCCCTGTTGCACGATGTGGTCGAGGATACGCGCATTTCCTCGGCGCGCGTCGTGGAACGCTTCGGCCCGGACATCGCCCGGCTGGTCGAGGGTGTCACGAAAATCAGCCGCCTGGACCTGCTGGCTCCCGAAGCCCGCCAAGCCGAAAACGTCCGCAAGATGCTGCTTGCCATGGTCAATGACGTTCGCGTCGTCGTGGTGAAACTTGCCGACCGGCTCCACAACATGCGCACGCTCGGTTTTCTTCCTCCCGAAAAACAGCAACGCATCGCCCGGGAGACGCTCGACATTTATGCTCCCATTGCGCATCGCCTTGGGATGGGCCTGATTCGCGGAGAGCTCGAAGATCTCGCCTTCAGCTACCTGGAGCCTGAAGCCTACCAGGCTCTTCAGAAAACCGTCGTTTTGAAGAGGAAAGAGTTCGAAGTGTTTCTCACGGAATTGCAGGATACGATTCGCAAGCAGCTGGAGGAAAATGGCATTGTCGCCGAGGTCGAAGGCCGCCTCAAGCGGCTCTACTCGATTCATCAGAAAAGTCTGCGCCAGCACCGCACGGTTGACCAGATTTACGATTTGCTTGCCGTCCGCGTGATCACCGACACGATTCGCAACTGTTACGCGACCCTGGGTGTGATCCACCAGGTCTGGCGTCCGGTTCCCGGCCGTTTTAAGGATTACATCGCGATGCCCCGGCCAAATCTGTACCAGTCGCTCCACACGACGGTCATCCATGCCGGGCGGACCTTTGAAGTCCAGATCCGCACCCAGGAAATGCATCGCATCGCCGAACAAGGGGTGGCCGCGCACTGGAGATACAAGGATGGCAAAGATGTATCCGACGCCGACGATCAGCGCATTCTGTGGATGCGACAATTGATTGAATGGGTCAAGGAGATGCAGGAGCCGTCGGAATTTATGTCGACGCTCAAGGTGGACCTCTACCCCGAAGAAGTTTATGCGTTCACCCCGAAGGGCAAGGTGTTCGCGCTCCCGCGCGGCGCCACGCCGGTCGATTTTGCCTATGCCGTTCATACCGAAGTGGGCAATCAATGCGCCGGCGCAAAGGTGAATGGCCAGATTGTCCCGTTGCGGCACCATCTTTCTAACGGTGACGTCGTCGAGGTCCTGACGCAGAAGGGCCATGCCCCTAGCCGGGATTGGCTGAACTTTGTGCGCACTTCTCGCGCCCGGAGCAAGATCCGTCATCATATCAATTTCATCGAACGCAGCCAGGCCACGGAAGTCGGCCGACGTTTGTTGGATCGCGAAGCGCGCCAGGTGGGGCGCAGCCTGAAGAAAATTCCCGAAGCGGATTTGCGCCGTGTGGCTACCGAATATGGATGCGCGAAGCTCGAAGATTTGCTAGCCGATTTAGGTTACGGGAAGTTTTCCGCGCGGCAAGTTCTTTCGAATGCGCTGGGGGAGCCGCTCCGGGACAAGCCCGAACAAGCCGAGGCGGCCCCCGCGCGCCTTGTCTCCACAGTCAAACGCATGCTAAGGGTCGGCGAACCTACTTTGCAGGTCGGCGGCCAGGCCGACCTGATGGCATT
Source organism: Terriglobia bacterium (assembly GCA_020073705.1). Classification (GTDB taxonomy): domain Bacteria; phylum Acidobacteriota; class Terriglobia; order Acidiferrales; family UBA7541; genus Palsa-360. The sequence goes on along the minus strand of JAIQES010000016.1, from coordinate 9,716 downwards.
CCGCGCCAAGTGCTGCAATCCGATTCCGGGAGACGAGATCGTCGGTTACGTTACGCGTGGCCGCGGCGTCGCCGTCCATTCTAAGTCCTGTCCTAACGTCCAGAATCTGCTTTATCAAATCGAGAGGCGCATCGATGTTGATTGGGGCGGCGTCGCCGGGGCTATCTACCCGGTCACGCTGTTGATCCGTGCGCAGGACCGTCCCGGGATGCTCGCTGACATCACCACCGTCATTAGCGAGACCGGTTCGAATATTCGCACCTTTGGCAGCCACCCCGACAATCTGCACGCCCGGATCGATCTCACACTCGAAATCAACGACCGCAAACATCTTGAGCGCATCATGGCCAATATCCGTAAGATATCCGGCATTTTCGGTGTCGAACGTCTCTATAAAGTCTGAGCATTCCGGCATCTGCTCCTTTTGCGAACTGTTCCGCTATTCTTCCCGTTAATCTTCCCAGCACATGTCATCGCCGCTTGTGCCCAGCCCGGCTACAATGGAGGTGATGCCTTTGCTTATCCAACGCCAGGTTTCGAAAAGGCCACGTCTCTTGCTTGGTCTGCTGCTTGCATCCTTGTTGCTGCTTTCAGCGTGTAAGCGTGGCCTGCAAACCGATACTGCTCCGCTCGACCAGGCAGGCATGTGGTTCAATAGTGTCAGCGAGCTTCGGACCCTGAATGTCTCCAACGCCGAAATCGGCGAACTCGCCAAGGCTCGCCAGGCGGGCCTGTCCGATTTGTCCTGCATCAATCTGATCAAGCTCGCGCGTAGCCGCAAAAAGCCCTTCGCCGACGGCCAGTCCATCGCGGATTTGCTTTCCGCAGGCTCCTCTGAGCAGACGGTGCTTGAACTGGCGCACTTGAATCAGTTGGGACTCTGGGCTGGTCAGGCGCAAGCCCTGCGTTTCGCGGGTTTTTCCGACAACGTGATATTGGCCGTCGCGCGACGCCGCTCGCAGAACTTGCCTGTGCTTTCCGGGGAAAGGCTCGGGGAGCTGAGAAATGCTGGCGTGAGCGACGCTGCAATCCAGGATATGGTCCAGAACGGCGTCACCGAGGAACAGGCCTTGCACTATATCACCCAGCGCCAACAGGCTGCCGGCGGTCACGGCTTTGTCTATCAGGGACGCGGCCACACGAAACGCTGACAGTTCCCAAAAGTCCGCCCCTGTTTGTGCCAGGGGCTGAGCGAGCATCCCCTGTAAGTATTTGAGCCCACGAACGAGCGCACACCCAAGGCGGATGCGCGCGGGAATCGAGAGCATTGTGGAACTCGAGATCGTACAAGTCGGGAACCCAGTTCTGCGGGAACAGGCCCGGCCTCTGAGCCCCGCAGAGATCGCCAGCAAGGAAATCCAGAAACTGATCCAGTCCATGCGAAACATCATGCACGATGCGCCGGGCGTGGGGCTTGCGGCTCCTCAAGTGGGTCTTTCCTTGCAGCTAGCGGTGATTGAAGACCGGGAGGAATATCATAAGGACGTCCCCGCAGAGCAGCTCCGAGAGCGCGACAGGCTGCCCGTCCCCTTTCACGTCATCATCAATCCGAGAATTGCGGCGATGAATGCTGAAACGGCCGAGTTCTTCGAAGGATGCCTCAGCCTTCAGGGTTTTTCCGCTCTCGTCCCGAGAGCGCGCGCCGTGCGAGTGGAATTTCTCAACGAACGTGGAAAGAAAGAAGTGATTGAGGCATCCGGATGGTACGCGCGCATACTCCAACACGAGATCGATCACCTGCGCGGGACTCTCTATATTGATCGCATGCATGCCCGCACATTCACCTCCCTCGACAATTGGAATCGGTTCTGGAAGGGCAGGCCGATTCGTACAATCAGCGCGGCACTTCGCTTAGAGCCGGAATGATCCCAATTGACGATACCCACCAGCAATGTTTTGACCCACACTGCCAGCCCCCGGTAGAATTGTTTCATCTTGTCGGGACAAACACGGCTTCGCATCCCGCTTCCCGCTGCGCTTTGTGCGTGGGCATTGCTGACCGCAGGCTGTGTGCAGCCCCTCGGTCCCGGCTTCCGTTTTGTCGATCGACAAACCGAAATTCGCGCCGTTGCCGATGCGCCGGACCGGCTTCATGTGCGCGTCGTCGATCACCTCGGCAATACAGGCGATCGCCCGCTTCGCTCGTTGGAAGTGCGCCTGCCCGAAGGGCCCGCCTTCGGGACGCAGAATTTGCGCGTGACCATCAACGGCCGCGAGGTCTCGCCGCAGCGAACCTCTGATGCCGATCGCCGCTTGGTGCGCACATCCTTTGATCCCGTCTGGAAACAGCAGCAGTCGCGCGAGATTGTCACCGAATGGGACCTGGCGCCCGGACCCGCCAGCCGCGGCCCTGTCGCAGCATCGGCTGTGGCGTTTTACATTGCGGATGCAACTGCGCTGCCGCTATGGCAGCCACCGAGCGGCATCTTTGCCAGAGGCGGCCCAAATCCGAAAAAAGAGAGTCTTACTGTGTTTGCCCATTCGGATTTTCGCGTGCTCGCACCCGGCAAGATGCTCAAGCGCCGCGCCGAGGGAAGCTTGGTTGCCCACCGCTTTCGCATTCAACCGAAGGAGGATTTTCTCCCCTACGTTGTCGCGGGCCGTTATCTGGAGCAGATGATCGGCACGCCGCGGGGCGCAGTGAGTTTCTGGACGTTCCAACCTCTCGACTCACAAACGGCGAAAACGGCCGCTCTGCGCCTGGCATCCTCCGTGCGGGCATTCAAGGATTATTTTGGCCCTGCGTCGAAGGGCAAGACCGTGGTTCATATCGTGGAAGCACCGGAAGATCTGCCTGCGGAATTCGGCGAACCAGGAGACCCCGGCGGCGCATCTTTCCCTGGGGGTGCGTTGCTCGATCATCGGGCCTTCGCGCAGGGCGTCGCCAACGAAGCAGTGCTTGAGCTCGCCGAATACGAGCTTGCCCGAACGTGGTTTGGCTGGCGTGTGCGGTCGCGCATGGAAGCGCAAGTTCTGATGGGTCGCGGCCTGGGACTGTTCAGCTGGATCGTGGCTGCCGAGACTCGCGGCGAGGATGCCCGCCGCCGGATGGCCGCGTTTCTTCTCGAACATTACGATCAGGCGCAGCACACCGCAACGGATACGCGGCTGATCGAGCCGCCAGCCGGGTATTCGCGCGCAGAGCGCGTCACCAGCGGCTACAAGGCTGCATTGTTTTTCGTTGCGTTGGAGGATCTGTGCGGCCGCGACAATCTCCGCACGGCGTTTACGCATATCGTTCGGGCTCGCGGCGGTGACGACGTGGGCGATGAAGAGCTGCGGGCTGCGGCGGAAGCAGCATCACACCGTGACCTTGCCGAAATGTTTCGCACATGGCTCAATCGTCCCGGCATTCCGGACGAGTTTCGAGCTCGCTACAGCAGTCCACCGGGCACGCGCAGCGGAAACTAGATTATTTGCGTTCTCGCCGCGCCACACGCCCGGCAGGAGCAACACCTCAGGAGGATCGTGTGATAGATACTGTCGCAACGGATCGAGGGCCAAAAGCCATCGGCCCATACTCGCAGGGCATCAAGGCGAATGGATTTGTGTTTCTTTCGGGACAAATCGCGCTTGACCCTCAGACACAGCAAATTGTCGAGGGCGACGTCGCCCGGCAGACCGAGCGCGTGCTCGAAAATCTGAAGGGCATCGTCGAAGCAGCGGGCTCATCCATCCAGCGCGTCGTAAAGACCACGGTATTCCTCTCCGACATAAATGATTTTGCCGCGATGAATGAAGTGTATGCACGCTATTTCACCGCGCATCCGCCGGCGCGCTCGACTGTCGAGGTCGCACGCCTGCCGCGCGACGTCCGCGTCGAAATCGATCTCATCGCGTTGCTTTGAGGCACCCTGCGGAAATGCGGCTCCTCTCAGGCCCGGCTGAGTCGCCCGATTTCGAGCAACGCAACGAAAGCGTTTGCAAGTTATTTCCAGCCAGCATATTTGAAACGCTTCAGCCAGAGATCGCACACGACAAGGCCCACTGATTGTTGTACTTAGATTCCACGTTAGGGCAACTCTTTGCACCATGGTCCCTGGCTGTCTTTCGGACGGTCAGAAGACATTGAATTTGGGAAACCAATCTGCCCCGTGCGGTATCAAAGAATATGGACATCCACCTGCCCCCTTCCTCCCGTTAGTCCTGGTGTTCAGGGGCCATAGGCAAGATTGGTCGATACAGGGCACTTGCGGATTTAGTTTGGAAAGCGGGAATCTTGGGGGTAAATTGGTGTTATCAAATGCCCCGGTCGAACATGTGGGAGAGGGTATTTTGTGTCTTTGCATGAGAAAGTAAAATCAGCGGCGCCCGGCATTGTATCCGGGCCAGCCTTCTTCCCTGCCTTAAAGAGAATCTGGAAGGTCATCTCTGCCGAGAACCAAAGGCAACCTGTTGCGAACCTCGTCTTTCAAGGACGGGACTTTGGAAAGCATGACTACGCAACGGAACTGCACGGTGTGATTGATTCCCTTGCGGCGGTCCGACGAAGAATTCTTACCAACACCTGCCTGCAGGGTTGGATGAAATGGTGGACCTGGATTCTGGTTGGCCTGATCGTGGCCGCTGCGTTCAGTACGAAATTGGCCGGCGTGGTGATTTTGGCTGCAATTTTGGTAACGATTGGAGCCTTAGGCATTGTCGCCTGGGCGTGGCGGACGCGACCTTCCGCCTACGATACAGCTTGTCGCGTCGATTCGGTTGCAGGTCTTTACGACCGGGGCTCGACGGCAGTCTACTTTGGGGCCATTGAGAATACCAGCGGGATGATGTTACGCCAGCGCCGGGATGCTGTAACGCGGTTGGCACTGGTGAAGCCGCGCGCATTGTTTCCCATCCGGATGCCTGCCGCCACTGGCCGCATGCTAGTGCTGGCTCTGGCCGTCGCCGGGCTCTTTGTCTACCGCATGCACCACAGGCCCCCGATGGTGGCGCTATGGCAATCAACGGCGCGCTCCCAACTGGTACGATCGATACTTCCTCCTTTTGTGCACGCCATGGAGCAGGACCTCCGGAGAACGGCCGCCTCCATGAATTTAAAACCGGATTTGCTGGGCGACGAAATCCGGCCCGATGATGCGACACCACCCGCCGATGATCTCTGGCAACCGAATGATGAAAACGGAATTAAGGCGGAAGATGGGCAACAGAATTGGCAAGATGCCAATCTCGACGAGCAACAGCAAGATCAATCCTCATCCCGGGCGTCGGGCGACCAGGGCGAAATGAAGCCTGGGGATTCACAGCAGCAGAGTGACAGCCAGCAATCATCGGAAGGCAAAGATAACCAAAGCCCCACCAGCAACACGCAGCAGCAATCGGGATCGCAGAACTCGGGGCAATCTTTGTCGCAATCACTTATGCAGGCGCTGAAGAACATGCTGTCGAACTCGCCGGGCCAGCAAATGCCCAACCAGATGAATAATCAGCAGGCGCCTAATCCACAGAAGGCGCAAAATAACGGCAGCGGGGCGGGAAATCAGCAGGGGAACAAGAACATGCAGAAAGATCAGCCGGCACTTGAAGTAAAAGCGGTGCCCGATCGTGTCGCGCTCGAATCCAACAAGTTCAAGGAGAAGACGCACGTGCGCGCCACCACCGAAACGGGTACGGCACAGATCCCCGTTCGTAACGTGTCTCCCCAGGCAGTGGCGGTTATTAACGGCGCGGAGCAGGAAAATATCCCGGCACGCTACCGTTTGTACGTGCAGCACTATTTTGAGCACGCCGACAAAAATGGACAATAGTGAAATTATGTCAAGGACAGACTGGATGCCAGGCAATAAGGGTGGGTTCATGACAGAATCGGTAGGAACAGAAGGTCAGAAGAGCGTCAAGCCTCTTGGCCAACAGGCCGAATCTCTAACCGAAAAGATGGGAGAGGTTCGCCACGAGATTTCCAAGGCGATTGTAGGCCAGAGTGAAGTGGTGGATGGGGTGCTGATTGCGCTACTGGCGGGCGGCCATGTGCTTCTGGAGGGCGCACCTGGCCTCGGAAAGACGCTGCTGGTGCGCACCCTGGCACAGGCTGTGGCATTGAAGTACTCGCGGATCCAATTTACTCCCGACCTGATGCCCGCCGACGTGATTGGCACCGCGGTCGTGGAGGAAAACGGCGATGGGAGAAAATCGCTCGGCTTCCAACCTGGTCCTATCTTCGCCAATCTGCTGCTCGCCGATGAAATCAATCGCGCCACACCCAAGACGCAATCGGCGTTGCTTGAAGCGATGCAGGAAAAGCAGGTCACGGTGGCACACACCTCCCACCAGCTTGAAGAACCGTTTTTTGTGATGGCCACGCAGAATCCACTGGAGATGGAAGGCACCTACCCGTTGCCGGAAGCTCAGTTGGACCGCTTCCTATTTAAACTGCGCGTGCCGTTCCCGGGCCGGGAGGATTTGCATGACATCCTGGACCGCACAACGCAGGGTACTGCCGCCGTTGTGCACCCTGTAATCAATGGTACGCAGATCATGGAGATGCGCCAAGTGGTGCGCACAGTTCCGGTGGCGCGGCACGTGCAAGAGTACGGGGTGAAATTAGTGATGGCGACACACCCCGAAGGACGGGGAAACACTCTGGCGAACAAGTACATTCGGTACGGCAGTTCGCCGCGCGGCGCCCAGACCTTAATCCTCGGTGGCAAGGTCCGCGCTCTATTGGACGGACGATTCAATGTCAGTCTGGAAGATATTCGCGCGTTGCTGCTGCCCGCTCTGCGCCACCGCATCATCTTGAACTTCGAAGCCCAGGCGGATGGCCGGACGACCGAGGACCTGCTGGTGGAGATCGCCGACAAGATAAGCCAAGGCTAGTGAAAACGCAGCTCTGCGTTGTACGGCGAGTGCCGGACAAAGTTACTTTTCCTCTTTTGGCCTGATGGTTATGACTGCACCGCTGTTACTCGACCGAGAATTTTTGAAGACGCTCGAAGAAGTCACATTGCTGTGCCGCAACAACCTGGTCGGCGCTGTGGGCGCCGAGCACCGCTCCCGCACACATGGCCCCGGCCTCGAGTTCACCGATTACCGCCGGTACAGCTTCGGTGATGATCCACGTTCTCTTGATTGGAGCGCGTATCTCCGGTTGGGAAAGCTCTTTCTGAAGATCTACGAGACCGAGCAGCATATTCCCGTGCGCATCTTGCTGGACCGCAGTGAATCGATGGATTGCGAAGGCGCCAATGAATCGAAATTCCTTTACGCACGGCGGCTGGCAGCTACATTCGCCTATTTGGCTCTTCTGCACCTGGACACCGCCGCAGTGTTGCCGTTTGCGGAGCGGCTCGACAAACCATTGGTGGTTTCCGGCGGACGCGACCGCTTGTGGCCGGTGCTCCAGTTTTTGAGCGAGCAGTCGTGCGGAGGCGGCACCGGGCTATTTAGGGCAGTCAAAGAGTTCATGGGCAATTTTACATCCCGGGGAATTGTCATCGTGATCTCCGACTTCTTCGATGAACAGGGATGCGAGCGGGCAGTGGAAATGCTGCGCTCGGGCGGTCACGATTTCGTGTTGGTGCAGGTGCATAGCCCGGAAGAGCAGCACCCCTCGGCTGTCGGCGAACTGATCTTGGAAGACGTCGAGACCGGAGCGCAACGCACAGTGGATTGCTCGCCGCAAAGCACGGCGCTTTATGAGCGCAGGTTCCTGGAATTCTCCGCGCGTTTGCGGCAACTCGCGTTGCGCAATGGCGGAAGATACGCCCGCGCGGTGACCAGCATTGCTTACCAGGATTTTGTGCTGCGGGGCCTGCGTAGCGGCCAGGTGCTGGCGTGAACTGGCTTGCGTTAACTCCGGCTGAAGTGGCTGCGGTGTGGTCGGCGTTGGCGGCGCTGGCGCTATGGCTCTACCTGCATCAACGGCGGCCCCTGCACCGGCGGGTTTCCACGCTGCGCTTCTGGGCCAGCGTGCAGCCTGACGTGCAACCTCGCCGCAGGCGGCTCCGGGAACCCTGGGCGTTGCTGGCGCAAGTTCTGTTCCTGTTGCTGCTCATCCTTGCACTGGCGAATCCCCGCTGGGGTGTCACGTTCGAGGGCCGCAGCGTCGTGATTGTACTGGATACGTCGATTTGGTCGCAAATGCGGCCCGCTGGCGAATCCCCCTGGATCGATAGGGAGCGTGATGAAGCCCAGCGTTTGCTGAACTCGCTGCCCCCGGGCGATCGGGTGTTGCTGCTTCCCGCGGAAGCCGATGCACCGCCGATCCTGCCGTTCACGACCGACCGGGTAGCCCTGCGCCGGGCTGTCGCGGGAGCACGGCTTTCCAGCGGCACGGCGGATATTCCGCGCACGCTCGAAGTGGGCAGAGCTGCCTTGGCCGACTCGCAGAGCGGGTTGCTTGTTTATGTCGGTCCCGGAATGCTTGACGAGCAGCAGACGCGCAGCCTCGACGAGTTTCGGACGGCAATCGAAACCCCTGGTGGCAAAGGCGGCCAGCCCCAATTTCTTGTCCGGCTGGTGGGTGGTGAAGCGCCCATCCAGAACCGCGGGATCACGCGTCTGTCTTTGCGGCGCGATGCGGCGCAACCCAATCGCTGGCATCTGCTCACGCGACTGAAGAATTACAGTGACTCTAAAGTTAGCCTCGTCCTGAAGTTTTCGGTTAATGGCCAACCGCTTGGTCAGAATACACTTTCGCTGGACCCCCATGAACTGGGCAATGCGGAGAATGAATTTATCTGGGACAGGGGTGGGTTGTTGCAGGCCGAAATCAGCCCGCCCGATGCGTTGGACGCCGACAACCGCGCCGTCGTCAACCTCCCGACGTTCCGGGTGGTGCGAGTGGCCGTGTTTACCAGTAATTCTCTCTTCGCAAACGATTTGATGACTGTGCTTTCCAGCAACCCCTATTTGCAGACTGAGATCGTGGCCCCGGGAATGAGCATGGACAATTCGCCCGACGTTGCCATATACCAAGGTTCGAGCTTGCCGGCCCAGCCTGCCTTCAATTCCATTTGGTTTCTGAGCGGACAAGCATCGGATTCCTCACATCCGCTTCGCGTCACGGATTGGAACTCACATCACTCGGTGACGCGTTGGGTACGCACACACGACGTCAGTGTCCGTAATCCTGCTTTGCTCAATGTGCTGCCTACCGATACGGTATTGGCTTCCGCCGAAGGGAACCCGCCTGTACCGTTGATTCTAGCTCGCGAACAAAATGGGTGCCGGCTTCTCATCATCGGCTTTGATCCTCACAACTCCAATTTTCCTCTTCAATCGGCTTTCCCGCTGCTTATGGCTGGGGGAATCGAATGGATGACGCATTCGGTGGATGAAGCAGCCGACTCGCTTTTTACCGGCGAGTTGGATCTGCCAGGTCCTGTCACCCAAATTATTGCCCCGTCGGGGAAGAATGTGCCATTTGCGCGCAAGGGGCCGGACGTTCATTTGCTCGCGACGGAAACCGGCATGTATCGCCTAATCGCACCAAACGGTGAGACAAGCATCGCCGTGAACGTCCCGCTGCTACCTGCGCAGCGCTTGAAGGCGTCTCCACCCGAATTGGCGTCGGTCGAGTCGGAGCCGCTGCGGCAGGGGGGGTGGAATCTGTGGCGGTGGTTGGTGGTCCTGAGTATCGTCGCGCTTTGGTTGGAATGGTGGCTCTATTATTCCAGCCGGGAGAAGCGGCGAGCGGCGGAGATCTGGGAAACGCCCGGCGATGACGAATTGCAAAATACGGATCAGGAACCGGAGCAGAACCGCGAGCAAGCCGA
>JAIQES010000015.1 GCA_020073705.1 Terriglobia bacterium | reverse complement strand
ATGGCCGTTTCGGCTACCGGAAGATCATGGCCCTATTGTGGGATTGGCAGGTAGGCGAGGATCGGGGGCCGTGTATCTGGCGGCGGGAGGTGCTTAAAATGCCGCAGAAGAAGCGGCCCCGAGGAAGGTTGTGGCTGAACGACGCGGCTTGTGTGCGGCTGCGGACAGAACGGGCCAACCGTCCATCATAGCTGCGTGTTTCGTTTACGCTGCTTCCAGTATTTCCGATCGATGCCGAGGTAACCCTTCCAGCCGCGTTGTAATGCGCCGCTGAATACAGCGTGCCGGGATGGTTGGAATCCGAGAGGCTACTGGTCATACCTGTAATCCGCAAAGCACGATTGTACGCGCCGTAGGTCGCGTCACCCGTCAAGAAATTAACCGACTTGACTTCCATGTGGAGCCGGTTCTGTGTATGCCAATTCTCCTGGATTAAGGACGCTGGCCCGATTTACCGGAAAGCGCAAGGCTCAAAGCCAGTGCTTTTAGAGGCATGTCGTCACCTCGGGCAAGGAAACTTCGTTCCAATTCGTAAACGCCGTGTCCACCTCCCGAAACATCACTCACTCCACCGCTGGTGAGAAGATCGGGTTAGCAGGAACAGTGCTGGAGACCCGAAAAAATGAGGAATGTCCAATTCGCGTTCTTCGTTGACCATAAGATACTGCCGTGGTAAGAATGCGCCGATCGACGCAAGAAGGTTCCGGCCAAACGGAGTGATAATGAGAAATTACAGCTATGGGAATTTCGGCGCTGCCACCAATATCGATAAGCTGCTTTGTCCCTCGACGGTCTCTAATACTTCCCGGCGGCAATTTGTGAAATCGTTGAGTGTACTTGGGGCGAGCGCGATTCTGCCGGGTACAGCGGGGTTCATGGCGCAGACTGCCTCGCGAGTCGGCAGCAGCAAGCCAACCCGGATCGATGTGCACCACCACCTGTTCTCACCGACTTATATGAGTCTCTCGGACCCGGCGGGTCACGGGAATCCGCGCTCGGTTCCCGCACTGGCGCATTGGACGCCTGCGAGAGCGGTGGAGGAAATGGACAAGGCCGGCATCGCCACGGCCGTGCTATCCATAGCTACCGGGGGCATTCCAGCCAAACAAGCCGGTGAGTCACGTACTTTGGCGCGCGACAGCAATGAATATGGGGCACAGATGGTCAGGGATTATCCCGGGCGTTTCGGTCTGTTTGCATCCTTGCCGCTGCTCGATCAGGACGCAAGTCTGCGGGAGATTGAATACGGGCTTGACACACTCAAGGCGGACGGCATCGCCCTGACGACCAACTACGGCGACAAATGGCCCGGTGACCCTGCCTTTGTGCCCGTGTTCGAGGAGTTGAATCGCCGCAAGGCTGTGGTGTTTGTTCACCCGACGACACCCACTTGCTGCGGCAATCTCATTCCCGGCGTTCCAGCGACATGGGCCGAGTACGATTTCGATACCACGCGCGCAATAACCAGTTTTCTTGTCAACGGTGCATTCACACGGTTCCCGAATGTTCGCTTCATTTTTACCCACTCGGGTGGAACGATCCCGGTACTGGCTAGGCGCATCGCCGAGCTGTTTCCCCCCGAACTTGCCGACCGGGCGCCAAACGGCGTCGAATCCGAAGTGAAAAAGTTATATTTCGATATTGCGAATGCGGCTAATCCTTCCTCCCTGGCCGCACTGACGAAGCTCGTTTCCACATCGCAGATCTTGTTCGGAACCGACTTTCCCTTTGTGCGCATCAGTACAACGGTGGATGGGTTTAGGGATTTCGGATTCTCGGCCAAAGACGTGCAGGCGATCAATAGCGGTAACGCGATGCGGTTGTTTCCACGCCTGAAGAAATGAGCGCGGGAAAAAGAGCGTGAAGGCAATCATGAATGGCATCGCTGATTCTGTGTCAGAGAAGCGTATACTCGGCGAATTTGAGTAACAGTGTCATGCTCGCCTTTTGACTTGCGAAGTTTACCCTGCCCATCAATAATTTTAGGATATGGAAATTAGCGGTTGGAATGAGCGGTACCGTTCGGGAAAGCGGGCGACAGATGATCTGGGCGCCGCGCCGACTTGGCTTCTGCTGGAAACGGCGAAGCATCTGGAGCCCGGCAGGGCGCTGGATCTGGCGTGTGGAACAGGCCGAAATGCGCTTTGGCTTGCCGAGCGTGGTTGGAACGTCACGGCTGTGGATGGTTCGTCGGTTGCCATAGATATCCTCCGAAATCGAGCTTCCAAGCGTGCCCTTACAGTGGACGCCAGAGTTGCAGATCTTGAAAAGAGCGAATACCGGATTGAGGATTCAAGCTGGGATCTCATTGCTATGTGCTATTACCTGCAGCGGGATCTATTCGAGCCCGCGAAGCAAGGAGTCGCGCCGGGTGGCATCCTGCTTGCGATCGTCCATATTACTGAGCCGGGCGGAGAGCCAACGGCACATCGCTTGAGACCTGGCGAGCTGGAGCGCTATTTCCAAGGCTGGGAAATTCTTCATCGTCACGAGGGCAAGGCGAACGATAAGGCGCACCTGCGCCCCGTGGCGGAAATCGTCGCGCGACGGCCAATCGGTTCTTGACGGAATGGCGCAGCGAACAAACCTCTCGTATTACCCGCCCAACTTGCCGGCGATGGCCTTCCCTACGGCCACGGTCGTGGCATTCCCTCCGATATCGGGCGTGCGAGATTCAGGCTTGGCGAGCGTTTCCTCAATCGCCCGCTCGATTGCCTCCGCCGCCTGTCCTTCGCCAAAATGGCGGAGCATCATCGCGCCGGACCAGATTTGTCCGATCGGATTCGCGATCCCTTTTCCGGCGATGTCTGGAGCCGACCCGTGAACTGGCTCGAACATGGAGGGGTACTTTCTTTCCGGATTCAAGTTTGCGGAGGGAGCAATACCAATGGACCCTGCAACGGCCGCCCCCAGATCGGAAAGAATGTCGCCGAAGAGATTCGACCCTACGACGACATCAAACCAATCGGGGTGGCGGACAAAATGGGCTGTAAGGATGTCGATGTGATATTGATCGGTCTGGACGTCAGGAAATTCTTGGGCGATGGCGCGAAAGCGCTCATCCCAGAATGGCATCGTATAAATGATGCCGTTGGATTTTGTCGCGGAGGTCACGTGTGACCTGCGTTTCCGAGCGAGTTCGAACGCAAACCGCAGGATTCGATCTACTCCGCGCCGGGTAAAGATGGTCTGTTGCATCGCCATCTCCTCATCGGTGTCGCGGAAAATCCTGCCTCCCACATCCGAGTACTCACCTTCATTGTTTTCGCGAACGACGCAAAAATCGATTTGCCCTGGTTGCACATTCCTTAGGGGCGTTTCGATTCCCTTCAACAGACGCACCGGACGCAAATTCACATACTGCTGAAAACTGCGCCGGATCGGAATCAGGAGCCCCCAGAGCGAGACGTGGTCGGGGACGCCCGGGTAGCCGACAGCGCCCAGAAAAATCGCGTCGAAGCCGCGGAGCTGCTCCAGCCCGTCATCGGGCATCATTTTCCCCGTCTTGACGTAGGTCTCACAGCTCCAATCGAAGTCTTGGCATGAGAACTTCAGATCAAAGCGGCGTCCGGCCGCTTCGAGCACGCGCAACCCTTCCGGGACTACTTCTTTCCCGATGCCATCCCCTGGAATGACAGCAATCTTGAATGTTTTCATCCGAGTGATCGCTATGCTCCCTTTCCCTTGTTATTCAATTTTTCCAATTCGAGCTTTCCACAGTTCCCATGGCCGCGAGACCAAGGGATCATTGGTCGCGGCGGCTTTTGCGGCTTCTTCGGGCGTCAGAAAATTGATCGTGCCGAGTCTTTCCGCCTCCGCCTGGAGCCGCGCGTTAACCTCGGTGTAGATGGCTCGATACACCACTTGCTGGATCGAATTGCCGACAGCGACCGAGCTGTGGCCGCCCATCAGCACCACAGGCTTGTCACCAACAGACTTGGCCAGCGCGTCGCCGAGTTTATTGTCGCGCAATAGCGGGCTGCGCGCGTCAATTCTGCGGCGGGCCGCCCGGACCTCCCATCCCGCCCCGGCGGTTCTGCATTCTCTCCTGGCGTTCCTGCTCTTGTTTGTCGAACTTTTCTTTCTGCTTGTCGTTCAGCGCCGCGCGAATCTGGGTGTTCGCGTCCTGGCGGATCTGCTGCATCTTCGAACGCATGGATTGCCGGTCGGCGCTTGTGTCGCTCATCAAATCATGCATTTTCTTCTGCTCGTCCGCGAGAATCGGCTTGATCTTCGCCTGTTGGTCAGACGTCAGATTGAAGTCCTTCGTCATTTGCTTCAAGCGGTTGTCGGGAGACATCGGCCCTCGGGGGCCGCCCGGTCCAGCTTGCCCTCTCGGGCCTCCTCTTCCCTGATTCTGCGCGGCAGCAGCGCTGCCGGCAAGAAAAGGCATAGCCAGCAACAGACTCAAGATCCAGGTGCAACGACGTTTGGAAATCATTGTAGGATTCCTCCCTCAGAAATTGCATGGTAGCTGCGAAAATCAAGGCGTGGACCTTTCGGGCACGTCCGCTTCGTCAACCTTCATTATATTCCTTGCATATCGTCGATAAGTTCCACAATTTGAAGATAAAATAGCGGCGCAAACAGAGAGGGACGCCCCGCCAGAGAGGCTTGCCAGTGGTCTTCAGGCAGGATTGGAAAACTCTCGTTCGCCGTTGATAGGACGGGTGAGCGCGGAACACGGATGACTTCGTTCAGACACGCCCGGGTAAATGATGTGGAAGCCATTGTCTGGCTGATCAACGCGGCCTTTCAAGTGGAGCGATTCTTCAAAGAGCGCGATCGCACCAACCCAGAAATGGTTCGCAGTCTGCTGGAGAAAGGCAAGTTCCTGCTGGCGGAGGACGGCCCGAGCCTGGCGGGCTGTGTATATGTCGAGCTGCGCGGAGAGCGTGGCTATCTCGGTCTGCTATCGGTCGATCCGGCGCGTCAGCGGTCGGGCCTGGGCCGCCAGTTGGTTGCCGCCGCGGAAGATTTCTTCCGCGGCGCGGGGTGCCGCTTCAGCGACTTAAGCATCGTCAACGTTCGCAAGGACCTTCCGGGGTACTATCGAAGCTTAGGCTATGTCGAAACAGGCACGATGCCATTCACGGCGGACGAGCCGCTGAAACTGCCGGTCCACTTCATCATGATGTCCAAACCGCTCGGCTAGTATCTAGCCGCGAAGTGTAACGCGGAATCTGGACCGCCATTCCTTTCCCTTTTGGGGTTTGGTTGAGCGCACGGTTATTTTTGTTCGGGCCTCGGTGCGGTCATTATTGGGAGCCGTTCGCTCACGAAATCCTGCCCCTGTGTCATCTGCAACACCAATGTGGCAATTCTGCTTTCCCCGGCCCCGTGATTGGGTGAGAATCGATTCGCACCGCTCTCGGGTGCGGGATAGAATCCGTCCATGGAGGAAAACTTTCGTGAAATTGGCGGTGATCGGGTGCGGATACGTGGGATTGGTTTCGGGGAGTTGTCTCGCCGAGGCGGGGCACGATGTCGTTGCCACCGACAACGATGCCTCCCGCATTGCTGCCTTGCAGGCGGGCAAGATCCCTATTTATGAGCCGAATCTCGATAAAGTTCTCGACACTGTGGTGCGGGAAGGGCGCCTGCGGTTCACATCCGATTGCGCCCAAGCGGTGCGCGGCGCAGACGTCGTCTTCATCTGTGTCGGCACGCCGCCATCGGAGACCGGGGAAGCGGATCTTTCCGCAATCGACAATGTTGCCCGCCTGATTGCGAAGGAGTCACGCTCGCCGAAACTCATCATCGAGAAGAGCACGGTCCCCGCGCAGACCGGGGAGCAGTTGAAACGCGCCCTTCACGTGTATGCCAACAACGCGGGGGCCAGCTTCCGCGTGGCATCCAATCCCGAGTTCCTCCGTGAAGGCACGGCCGTTGAAGATTTCTTCCATCCCGACCGGATTGTCATTGGCGTCGAGGATAAAGAGACCGAGCAACAGCTCCGCGAGTTGTATCGCCCAATTCTCGAAGGCCATTTCCGCTGCCCGGTGCACCAGCCAAATTGTCCGCCCGCGGCCACGCCGGACTTTGTTGTGACCACCATCGCGAGCGCTGAATTGATCAAGCACGCCTCGAACTCGTTTCTCGGTCTGAAGATTTCGTATGCCAACGTTCTTGCCGATCTGTGTGAGCGCCTCGGTGGAAATGTGGATGAAGTTACGCGCGCCGTGGGTCTGGATCCTCGCATCGGCGGCCAGTTCTTGAAGGCGGGATTGGGTTTCGGCGGGTTCTGCCTACCCAAGGACATCCAGGCTTTTATCAAGCTCGCCGACCGCGCTGGCGTCGATTTCGGCTTGCTCAAGGAAACCGAGCGCGTCAACAAGCAGCGCGTTGATCAATTGCTCGAAAAGGTGAAGAAAGCGCTGTGGGTCATGAAGAATAAACAGATTGGCGTGCTGGGGATCGCCTTCAAACCGAATACGGATGATATCCGTCTTGCGCCCGCGATCGAAGTGATCCGGCGCCTGCTTGCCGAAGGTGCGGTTGTGCGCGCCACCGATCCCGAAGCCATGGAGCGTGCCCGCGCTGTATTCCCTGGCTTGTGCTATAGCGCGGACCCGTATGAGGTAGCCCGCGGAGCGGACGCCCTGCTCCTATTGACCGAGTGGGAACAGTTCCGGCGGCTGGATTGGAAGCGGATCCGGAGTGAAATGGCGCGGGCGCTCATAATCGATGCCCGGAACATGCTGCGCCCCGCGGAGATGAAAGCGCTCGGATTCGAATACCTGAGCTTCGGACGCCCCGACCCGGCCGGGGCCGCTGCGTCGAATACCTCGAACTGAGGCGTCTCTGATTTTTCAACGAGCCCTCAGCGCGCCTGAGTTTCGGCAAACTGCTTCTTGAAGAATTCAAGCGTAAGCTGCAATCCTTCCTCGAGACTGACCTTAGGCTCCCAATGCAGCAACCGGCGCGCCTTGGAAATGTCTGGGCAGCGCTGTTTGGGATCATCCTGAGGCAGGGGCTCGAAGACAATGGGCGTTGTCGCTCCGAGCAACGCGCGGATGCGCTCGGCGAATTCGAGAATTGTAATTTCCTGTGGGTTGCCGATATTGGTTGGCTCGTGTTCGTCGGACTGCATCAGCCGGTAGATTCCCTCGATTAAATCGGAGACGTAACAGAAGCTGCGCGTCTGCTTTCCGGTGCCGTACACGGTGATGGGCTGGCCAGTCAGCGCCTGGTGCACGAAATTGGGCAGCGCGCGGCCGTCGTTGAGCCGCATGCGCGGTCCATAGGTGTTGAAGATTCGCACGATGTGCGTGTCTAAGCCGTGCGCGCGGTGGTATGCCATTACCATCGCTTCGGCGAAGCGTTTGGCCTCATCGTAGACGCCGCGGGGGCCGATCGGATTCACGTTGCCCCAGTACGTTTCGGGCTGCGGGCTGACGTTCGGATCGCCGTAGCACTCCGAGGTGGACGCGAGAAAGTATTTCGCCTTTTTCGCCAGGGCTAGTCCAAGCGTATTGTGCGTGCCGAGGGCGCCGACTTTGAGTGTCTGGATCGGCAGCTTCAGATAATCCACAGGGCTTGCAGGTGAGGCGAAATGCAGCACGTAATCCACCGGGCCAGGCACGTCTATAAATTTTGTGACGTCGTGCCGTACCAATCGAAACCGGGGATGTCCTGCCAGATGCCGGATGTTGGCTTCCGCTCCGGTGACCAAGTTATCGATCGATAGAACTTCCCAGCCGCGCTCGAGCAGATAGTCGCACAAATGCGATCCGAGGAATCCCGCGCCGCCCGAGATTACTGCGCGCATCGTTTTGGCCCCATCGTACGCATGTCCACCGATCGATTTTCCCCTCGCATGTTCTGTTTTCTCCCCTAGTTCGAAGCCTTCTCGCCCGAACATTGCCGACCGGATGCGATTGTATCGTCTGCTGTGTAATTCATAAAGGACGCTCCAGCATGGAAGGCGCGATTCCGTTACGGGCATTTGTCCGTACGTGCGGGAGTTCCGGCAGACATGATTGACCAGGAATTCCGGGCGAGTAGTTCCACGCCGGTCTCGCGGTCCAATCGGCGCTCGATGATCTTGCTGGTCGGGGAATCCGCCATTGCAATCTGCTGAAAGCATGTGTGAAAATCACATCCGATAATGAACATCGCTCGGCCCCTTTCCTCCGAGCTTGGGTCGATCAACCGCTTCGAAGCTTACTTGCTCGCAAGGAGCCGGCGGCATCCGATCACCCATTCTACCGAGTGCAAAAGCTCGGTCTGTTCACACCGTGCGGTTCAGTTTACGTGGTGGATCTGGGAAAAATTCCAAGCAAGAGGGAGACCATGGCGATCCTTGTGACAGGTGGTGCAGGCTATATCGGCAGCGTAACGGTAGAAGGCCTGCGAGCCAGAGGGGAAGCTGTCGTTGTGCTGGATGATCTGGTTCAAGGCCACCGGCTCGCGCTCGATGCGGACGTACCTTTTTACCAGGGAAATGCTGGTGATCGCAAACTGCTGGCGCGCGTCGCCCACGATCACAAACTTGAGGCCTGCATCCATTTCGCCGCGCTGGCCAGTGTGGGGGAATCGGTCGCGGAACCGGCCAAGTATTTCGAGAACAATGTTGAACAGGGAATCGCAATGATTAGCGCGCTCGCGCAGCAGGGCGTGCGTCGCGTGGTATTTTCTTCCAGCTGTGCCACGTACGGTGAGCCGGAGCAGATCCCCATCACCGAGCAAAGCCGGCAGTGGCCGACAAATCCGTACGGTTGGTCAAAGCTCTTCCTGGAGCGCTTGCTCGATTCTTACGACACTGCCTATGGACTGAAGTTCGTCGCTCTGCGTTATTTCAACGCAGCCGGCGCCAGCGAGAAGTGTGGGGAGCACCACAAGCCGGAAACGCATTTGATTCCGAACGTCCTCTCGGTTGCGTTAGGCGAACAGCCAGTTGTCCCTGTGTTCGGCAACAACTATCCGACACCGGACGGGACGCCGATCCGTGACTATATCCACGTCATTGACTTGGCTGACGCGCACATCCGCGCCCTCGAGCATCTGCGCCGAGGCGGACAGTCTGATTTTCTCAATCTCGGAACCGGGCACGGGTTTTCTGTTTTTGAAGTGATCGAGTGCATCCGCGAGGTCACACGCCGCAAGATTCCCGTTCACATCGAATCGCCCCGCCCGGGCGATCCTTCCAGGTTGGTTGCCGATCCCACAAAGACCAAGGCTGTGCTCGCGTGGGAACCCGCCGTTTCTGATTTGCGTTCAATCGTTCGTTCCGCCTGGAATTGGCGGCTTCGGCATCCGTCCGGCTACGTGGCGCAATGATGTGGTGAAAACTAAAAAGGACAGGATCTATGGTGTCTCTCAATGAGCTCGGGCGGGTCCGCGAAAACAGAATGTAACTGTTTTCGCCAGTCCGGCAATTGCAGGGAAAAGATACAACTCAGCCTATTGTAAAGCCGACTGCGTCAACTTGACCGCGCATCCGACACCGGCGGTGGTATTGCAACTCGGCAAACCCGATCCAGCCCCGGTGGAATTATTGGTCAGCGAGAAGTAGATGCTCGATGCTTGCGCACCGGTCGAAACATTGTCAACGACGATTCCGCTCGTAGCGCTTGGCCTGCTGCCTTTGCCTGCGGTATACGGGCTCGGCGGAATCACCACAGCGTTGGTGAGGAGCGCGGGCGGGTGCCCTGGTGAGCCGTCCCATGTTGTGCCGTCTGTCACGTCAAGGGATATGAGGCAGCCATGCTGGACGGTTTGGCAGGGACTGCCAGCGGGTATGGGGCCGATGTGGTTGGCAAATTCTGCGACGCTTAAGAAAATCCAATCCTTGGGAACTCCGGTTCCGCCACCGTCGGGGTTGTAAACTTCGGTTACCGGAGAGCACGCTTCGGCGCTGGTCTGCGTCATATTAAGAAGAGGAGTACCCACGCTGGTCAGGGTTCCGCTGATATTGAAGCTGAGTTGATAGATAGCCGGCATATCAGGTTGACTGTTATCCTTCCCGCAGACGTACATGTGACCGGTAGAGGGACTGGTGAAATAGGCATTGTCAAAGGCGCCCGAATATATGGGGGCGCAGATAGAGTCGGGACAGGTAAAGATGCTAATATTACCGCCGATATAAAATGACACCGAGCCGGTCAACGCGGTGGTCGCCTGCAAGACGACCCCAGGCTCGTTGACAGCGTATAGGCCGTTACCATTGAATGCGAGCACCGTTCCGTTGGTGCCATCCACTACGGGCGCGTCATCAATGGCGCCGCCCGTTCCAACTGCCAGATTGGTTGTGTCCAGGCACGGCAGCGGAGTGCACGTGCCTGCCGTGCTCCCCGCTTCCCTGATAAAGCTCAGGCGTCCCGTATTGTCACCCACGAAGATGTTCCCGGATACACTGTCGTAAATGGGGCTGGTGAGAGTGGTTCCCGAATTGACCGTCATCGGCCAGCCGCTCGTGACCTCGGTGGGCGTCCCATTGAAAACGCCTGTGAACTTATGCACTTTCCCGTTATTATCGCCCACGTAAAGGATGTCAGCGGGGTAATTGTAGAAGGGCGCCGATTTCGTGTCCTGAGCGCCGCCATTGAAGGCGATACTGGCCATGCAGGAGTTCCCACCAGTGCACGTTGACCAAGCCGAGCCCGAGATGTCCTGATCCACACCTGCTGGGTAGCCTGCGGCGGTGCCCTCACCAGCCTTCCACTGCAAGATGCGCAAGGTTGCGCCGCCACCGGCATTCTCCACGAACGCCACCTTCGTGCCGTCCCCGGACAGCACAACAGACGTCAAGGCCTGCCCCGTACCGGTGTAATACGACCAATAAGCTGACGGTCCATCCTGATTGCACAAGCCGCCCGCGCTGCCTTGCGTCGAATAGAGTTTGTTGAAGGCTACGATGTTTCCTGTTCCCAGGCCGCCCGTCAGAGGGGTGGTACCCAACCCGAAACTGGTTAGAGTCGAGGCGAGTGTGATGCTGTTTCCCTCGCTTCCATTGGTCAGAGCGGTGACCGTTACAACGTTGGCGGAAGCCGACGCCGTGACGCCGACCGGGCCCCCAAGCGCTGCGATCCGGGCTGCCAGGCTCGCCGCATTTGCGTCTGAGTCGCCGGAGACAACCAGAAAGTCGTTGCCCGTATTGTCACTCGCGGCCGTCAAAGTCAGTGTAGCCGCTCCGTGCGTGATCGTGAAGGTACCACCATTTGCTGGACCAGGATTAAACATTGCGTTTCCGCCACTGCTGGCAGCGGCAGTGGGCGATACCCCCGCCAGACTGGTATTGAAGGCAACGAAATCGTTCGTGCAGTCCGCGGCGGCGTTGACATCGAACGTAAATTTAGCTGGAAACTGTCCGACTCCCACCGTTCCGTTGGCGAGCAAACTCACTCCCCAGTCTACGCGGGCCGTTGTATTCGGCACCCCTGCGATGCCACTGCTCGATGTAGCACCGTTGCACCCGGCGTTCACCAGCAGCCAGCAAAGTGCGGCTACTCCCAGCAGGGTTCGCGCTGCCCGGTCGATTCTCATGGCACGGTTCTGTTTATGAGCATGGCCCGTCGGATTTTTCTTCCGGTCCGTGGTCGTCTCTTTCGCGGCGCTGCTCCCTCGAGCGATCATCGGGCGCCCCCCGCCTGCGGAGGCACGGCAAGCCGCCTTGTCCACTGATGGAGGTAGCGTGGCTCCGCCTGGAGCCTCCACGCCTTCGTCATCGAGGAGGGCGCGGAATAGACCATATGGCGGGTGCTCCAGTCGGTTGTCATGTGGACGGGGATATGGCCCTGGGAATTGTTCTGGGCATGTGTTCTCATGCCCCACGACACAAACAGGACCACCGCCAAAATACTAGCTGCGGCCAGACCCGACCTGACCAGCCACCTACTGTTCCGTTTCGTCCTCATGTCACCCCCCGGTCGAAGAAGAAAGAAATTCCGCGACTGAAGCCCGTATGCTGCCGCGGGCATAGTTCGTACTCAATCGCCCAAGTAACGTTACGGCGTGTGTCCCGAACCGGGCAAGCATGAAGTGTGTCCCGTGTGCTGAATTAATAATTGAATGATGGATCTAATGACACGTGTTCCTTCACGGCCCAAGAGAATATTCATGATGCGGCGAGGAGCGCCCCTGCGCGGGTGCAGATCCGGTCTGCCCTCGCCGCGGCCATAGCAGCTCTCCTCTCGAATACAGATTGATCAGCCCGAACTCTATCCGAGTCCGGGCTGAGAGCCGCTATCTTCTCTTTCCGGTTTCAACTAAAGGCGGGACAATCTCGGTGACCTAGGGCAGTGAGAGTGCGGTTCTGCTTGACTGAGCTTGATTGTAGGATTTCTACTCCCGGGCATCCCCGGATGCATTCAGCCCGTAGCCGTATTGGTAGTACGAACCGGATGCGGCTGACTTGTCTACACTGTTTAATACTACTCCGACGACATGTGCATCACCCAATTCCTGGCAAGCCCTTTGAGAGACTTCAGCGGGTGTAGTTCCTGCACGGACCACCATGAGCACCCCATCACACATGGAGGCGAGGACGGCCGCATCTGACACAGCCAGAATTGGCGGTGAGTCCAGAATGACCCAATCGAACAGATCAGCCACACGGGCCAAAAGTTGTTTGAGTCGTCCGTTCGAAAGCAATTCTGCCGGATGGGTAATATGTTCTCCCGCCTGAATAAAGAACAGTTCGTCTTCTTGATGCCTCTGTATGACATCTGATTCAGTGACTCCTGCTTGAAGATAATCCGCGAGGCCTGGGCCTGTAGGAACCCCCAAAAGCTCACGCAGCCGAGAGGCACGCAGGTCGGCATCAATCAACAAAACTTTGCAGCCGCGCTGTCGAACCAGGGCCTGTGCCAGGTTAGCTGAAACTAACGTCTTCCCTTCCCCCGGCATCGCACTGGAGATCAGCAGGGTATTCAAAGGCTGGGACTCGCGAATCCGGTAGAGCCGCGAACGCAGGGTCCGGAATTGTTCGGCCCCGGGAGCAAAAGGATTCGAATTGCAGAAGAGCTGAACCTTTGGATCCGGATTCCATACAGACTTGACACACTTTGCCCGCAACTCATCAAATTGCAGAAGTGCAGAATCCGCTCCTGTGTTCGAATCCGGCAACCCTGTGGGAGATACAACAATCTCGGACTCCGCGGCGATTTTAACCACCTGATGGGAACCAAGTTGTTCGGCCGGCTCTTCCAATCTTCGGTCCGATTGGTTTGCCGCTCTTTCTTCTTCCGCTTTTTTCAGAGCTTCGTGAATCCGACTCATGTTTGCTCTTTCACCAGAAAATGATTTGCCAACTATCGGGTCTTACGCTCTTGTTCCTCAGCCGGTTGTTGATCTCGCCGATCCAAAAATGGAATTCTGTGTTTTTGCATCCTTCGAGTTGGATTCGAGCACTGGAATTAACGCGAGTACCGGCAATCGGAGAGTCAATTCGACATCGCGTTCAGATCGCAACGATGTGTCCTGTATCTCTAGTAGCAGAGATAGACCGAGCCCTAAAGCCAACCCCCCGGCAAAGCCCCCCCCTACGAAAAACCGTATCTTCGGAAACGATGGCGCGCTCGGAAAATTGGCCGGATCGAGAACGCGGAACTGCTCCCCCTGTTGGCTCCGCTCGAGGTCATTCGCCATGGCCGACTGATCTCTCTTTTTCAGCAGGTCGTTGTAAAAGTCCAGAGCTGTCTGGTAATCGCGAGTCAGCTCCTTATACTCTTGCTCGACCGCAGGACTCGATTGCACACGAGCTTGATAGAGTCCGATCTGCTTCTGAATGTTTTCCTGCTGAGTAGTGCGCTCTTTGATTACCTGGTCGTACTGGTGGATCTGCGCCCGCAATTGTTGGATCTGAGATGGCTCTGTCGATATTTTTGCCGGGTTTTCCGCACTCGCAGACTTCTTCTGCTGCTCAGCTTGATCGATGTGCTGCTTCACAGTGACAATATCATTCTTTAGCTTGATCACATCCGGATGATCACTGGTGTACTTTGATTGGAGTGTGACAAGCTGCGCCTGCAAAGCGCCGAGTTGCTGCTCGAGAGACTCTGGATTTTGTCCGACTTGAGATGCCTGCCAGACCGCCAACTGCTGTGAAAGCACGGACTCGGCAAAACTCTTATCCTGTTGCGCACGACCTAGCGCTTGCGTGGAGGCTTCCAGTTGCGATGTCAAACCCGCTAAAAGATTAAGATTTGTCTGCTCTTCATCGGGAAGGGATCCTAGATAGCGTCGCTTGAATGCCGCCAGCCTTGCATCCTGCTGATCAAGCTTCTCTTTTGCGTCCTGGAGCTGTCCTGTCAGGAATTGCGTGGTTTGGTTTCCTTGGTCCTGGCGCTGCTGGACGTGTTCTTCCAAAAACATAGACGTAATCCTGGCGCAAATCTGCTGGGCTAAATGAGGATCGTGAAAAACAACAGCGATAGTGAATCCTGGAAGATTCTCCGCTCTGGTCTCAGCCATCGGCTGTATTGGTGTAATGGTGATGGCATTTCGCAATCGCTCGACCAGTATGTCTGTAGGAACGCGATCGACATCTTCATTGTATAGACCGAATTCCCGAATCACCGGCTCAAGGCCGGATCGGCTTAGAATTTGCTGCTGCATGGCCGCTAATCGCTGGTTGCTATTGTCCGAAATGACTGGCTTGACAAGATCCGAAGGCACGCTAGGCTGCTGGACCAACACTAACGTCTGGGACGTGAAGCGTTTCGGTAAGACACGCGACGCAAGGAATCCTGCTCCGGTGCCTATAATGGCGAGTGTGGCTATAAGAACGCAACGGCGACGGAGTATGGAAACATAATCTTGTAATGTTAATTCACGCTGTGCAGCCATTACTGTCTCCAACTCACTTCTTGTGTGTCCCCGCTCATGATCACCATTTTATGCTAGGACGGTTCACCCTAATTGATTTGAATGGACTACTACGATGCGCGATCAATGGCGCATATATCCATCCTACCCCTTCCTTAGCAATTCTGAAACCGGAGGGAAAATATCGGAAAAATCTTCTAAGTGATTTACTATTAATTGGTTACGTGAAAAAATCCATGGGATCTTGATCGGGCAGGCTATAGAGTATCCTTGGAAGTTCCACTAATTGGCAAATTCTTGTCCAGCTTCGTTTCTAGGGGGACTGCTTGGCGGCGAAGCTGCGTCCGGGCAAGGTGCATAGTGCGGAGGATTGGGAAGAGTTGTTACTGCCAGAGATCGAGCGTCAGCGAAGCACGGGCAAGGAAGTGGTGTTTCGGGCGGACGGTGCGTTTGCCAAGCCGGAGATCTACGAAGCGATGGAAGAAGCGCGGGGTGAAATATGCGATCCGGTTATCCGCCAACGATAGTGTGGAACGAGATATAGAGGAGTTGCTAACGGGCCCGGTGGGTTGGCCGAGTTGTCACAAACCTATCGTGTAGTACAAAGGCTTTCTTTACCAAGCTGCGAGTTGGGAGACAGCGCGGCGGGTGGTGGGGAAGACGGAGTTTCATGCTGGGGAGTGGTGCCTCCCCCGAGTGGGCTTGATTGTGACCAATCTGGAGACGGACAGCCGGGCGGTAGTGCACTTCTACAACAAGCGGGGAACAGCGGAGCAGCGGATCAAGGAGGGCAAGCAGGCGGTCAAGATGACCCGGCTGAGCTGCCATGGTTTCCGCTGCGACGAGGTGCGATTGGGGTTGAGTGCGCTGGCGTACAACCTGGGCAATCTTTGGCGTCGGCTGGCGTTGCCCGAGCGAATCGAGAACTGGTCGCTGACCAGTCTGCAACAGCGGTTGGTGAAGACCGGAGGAGGCTCCAGGAGGGAAAGAATCGCGCCTTGGAAAATGGCCTGAACCCGGCCTAGATCAGTCGCCGCGGCTGCGCTATCGATCCCAACACTCCACGCCACCAATAAAGATCACGTTTCATACACTTCACAGCACCAGCTTGCGGCAGTGGAACGCCTCGGCGTAACCGCTCGGAGCATTGCATTCCATCCCCCGCAATCGCATGAGGGAAAGAAATGTATTCTGTTGAAACCAGCGTTTGGTGTGTTGGGATTGGAAGCTGTCCATGATGTAGCGAACTTTCCTCTCACACACCTCGGACTCAAGTGGCACGAACAAGGTCGGCTGTCCCAAGTCACCGTCATACTTCGGAATTTCGTACTCCAGGATCAAATGGTCCCGAAACGTGTTCCAAGTCAATTCCGCTAACAAGCGGTGGTCCTGGTGCGCATCCTCGCGGTTGTGAGTGAAAATGAGGTCCGGGGCAGTCGTCTTTAACTCTTCGAAAACCGCTTTCACTTCGGCGCCCACAAACGGCATAAATCCGTCCGCGAATGACTTGAGCAGTGGCCCCCTGATCGCAGTGGCTCCGGCAAACAACGCGGCCGCGCGTTGCGCCTCAGTAGCCCGAACTCCAAGGGCGCTGAATATGACCCAGTGGAACACGCATTTCGGATACTGCTGGGCTAGGCGGAGGATTGTACCGCCACAACCAATTTCGATATCGTCCGAATGTGCTCCCAAACACAGGATGTTAGGGGCGGACCCTGCGTCGAAGGGCAGGTTTAGGGAATGCATGGAGGCTCACTCGGTACGTTCGCTCTAGGATTCGCCTTTGGTCTTCCACACTGGCCGTTGCTCTTCCACACTTCCCACGGGGCAGCGCCGCCCGCACATAAGCTTTCCAACTGCTGCTTGTCTTTAAAGGTGTCCATGCTCGCCCAGAAGCCATCATACGAGTAGGCAATCAATTGTTTTTCTCCGACGAGTCTCTGAAAAGGCTCGCTTACAAGTTCCTCTTTCTCCCGGATATAATCAAAAATGTTCTTTTTGAAAATGAAAAAGCCTCCATTGATCCGCACGGTGCCATTGTTCATGGCGTGGATCCCTGAGACCAAGCTACTGCTGTCCTCTTGCATCGAAACCAAGTGATAGCTGAGGTTCGGCCGGACGCAGAGAAAGCTTGCAATTTTCCCGTGCTGGTGAAAGTGTTCGAGCTGCTGCGGAAGCGGCAGGTCGGTGAGACCATCGCTATAATTGGCCAGGAATTCTTCCTCTCCTTCAAGGTACCTCTCGACTGCTTTCAGGCGTTGGCCGATATTCGAGTTGATCCCTGTGTCCGCGAACGTAATTCGCCAGTCATGGATGTCACTATTAAATAGTTCTAGCTTTTTCCCGCCGCCAGACAGGACAAAGTCATTGGAGGCGCATTCATTGTAATTCAGGAAATAATTCTTGACAGCGTCGGCTCGATGCCCCAAGCACAAGATGAAGTCCTTGTGACCGTAGTGGGCATAGTATTTCATGACATGCCAGAGAATGGGCCGATAACCGATAGTCACCATGGGCTTGGGGATGGTCTCCGAATACTCTCGGAGACGCATTCCTAGACCCCCACAGAACAAGACAACCTTCATGAATACCTCCTTCGATGATGCTGCGGGGACACGAGCACTTCATCAACTAGACTCGGCCAAAACAAGAAACCGTGCACTGATCCCCGTGGGTCAGAGCCACCTCTTACCGATCATCGATCATTGAGACTTGGGACTGGCCGTGGTCACCTTTGCTTAGGGCCTCTGGGGTTCCTTAGGGGCTTCGAGGGAACAAATCATCAAATCGAATCGTCAAACTGTAACGGACTTGTCGCGTTCTGATGCGTCGCGCGTCCGCGTCGTCTCGTTTTGCAACACAGCCTCAGCGAGGTTTTTGAGACGTTCCTTCCTTTGCAAAAGTTCTGGCATCGGTTCAAGACCTACTGTCTTAAGCACGGCCTCCCAGCGGTACACCCAATCGTGTCGCATCAAGGCTTGCGCCACATTGGTTCGGCGAATTCTGTCCTGTCTTTCCGGCTGTTGATCGAGCTCGTTAATAATCTTATCTATATCGCTGGAATTATAAGGTAGATGAATCAGAGCATCCGGCCAGTCGAAAAGTTTATCAAACACTTCGTTATCGGGGCGTTCCCCTACGAGAATCATGCCCGAGGCGGCGCCCTCATAGTATCTATTGCTAGCCTCAATCTGGTTGCCCCGGACGTCCTGCCGGTCGATCAATCCTGGGTTGACGAGAAAATATCGGCTCCTCTTCGCAACGTTGGCAAAGAGAGCTCTGTGCTCCGCCGAGTCGATGGCATTACCTCCAGCTATACTGTCATGAAGATAAAATAAGCCATCTCCCGCCGCCATCTTTAGAAGTTGTTGGTGCGTTCGCTCTGCTCTACGCCCGATACTATAGACGTCCACGACTCGACTCGGCTGTTCCGGATAAGGACAAAAGAAGGCCGTATCTATGCCGGGCGCCAGAAAGATACATTTGGATCCAATTCGTTCGCTAAGCGGCTTGACCGTTTGACTGTAATAAAGCATGACAACATCAAACTTCTCGAGGATACGCAAGAAGGAATGGTAGGGCGCAATTTGATTTGCCCAAAACTCGTCTATCAGACAAACCGACGATTTACAATTGTCCCTCCAATTACCAACAGCATCGACCATGAGCAGGTCTTTCGGGGTTCCGCAGACCGCAAAAAATAAGTCATAGTGCTGCTTAAACCGTATTCTTTGAATGCCTGGATTCGGAGAGATAGGGACGTGGTACCGGAACTGTTTTGCAAATTTGTACCGTAAACTGGATGGATCGGCCTTCGGTGCCACAAGCTCTACAGAATCGATCTGGGAAATTAGATTCTCGAATTCATAATGGGGAAAGCGGAACATTTCTTTCCCGAAAATATTTCTCTGCGAAAAGAGGAGTACGCGAGGCTTATGAGGTTGCGTTCCCATTTGGATCTCCGCAAGAAATTAGATAACTAAGTTCTTGTTCTTCGCGCCGGGGTGAGCGCCAATAACTCCTCGCGCACGCGAATCTTCTTGGTGGTCACGAGGATGTCAACACAGCCAGATGGCTCCTAGTTACGCCATGGTTCGACGAGAATCTTCGCGTGATGTTCCGGCGACCTGAGTTCCTCAAAGGCCTTGGCCACACCCTCGATTCCGACCTTTCCAGTAATCAGGGGCTGAACCCGGAGCTTGCCCTTTCTGATATTGCGGAGCGTTGTTGCGAATTCCTCGTCGGAATAACCCTGCACAAACTGGAGGCTAAGCTGCTTGTTGATACCGAACCACGGATAAATATGGTCGCGCTCCATACATAAGCCGGCCACGACGATCCTCGCATTGCGCGGCGCGTTGAACATAATCCCATCGATCACACCGGGCACGCCTGCACATTCGAATATTACCGCAGGACGACCGGCGAATCTGCCAGACCCGAAGGCGCGGTAGAAACTTTTGATCAAATACTTCATATCCGACTTTATGGGGAAGTCGCTCGCCAGGAAACTCCCCAGGTTCGTGATCACGCTTCCGAGACGGGGCCACTCTGCTGCCATCACAGGCTCGTACGGCGACTTCTCCCGAGGATCAATCACCATGTCCGCCCCCATCTCGACAGCTAACTGTCGGCGGCGAGGCGACAAGTCGGCCGCCACGATCGGCGTCGTGCCCTTCAGCTTGAGAGCGGCGATCACCGAAAGTCCCACCGGTCCGCATCCGATAACGAGCGAAACATCGCACCTCTCAAGCCGCGCCTTGGCTACCGCGTGATAACCAACCGCCATCGGTTCGGTCAGTGCAGCTACCTCGGAAGGAAGGTCGTCGGGCACTCCGACCAGAAGGTTCTCGCTCAGCCGCATCATCTCGCCAAAGCCGCCGGGATGCTCATTCGAGTAACCGATGCTTGCGCCTTCCTTGGTGCGTTTCAGCACCGGTATCGAGCACACGCGGGTACCCGGTTTGAAACGTTTTCGAGTGCCGGGCCCGTAATCCACGACCTCTGCGCAGAACTCGTGACCCAACACAACGTCACGGTTGGGATCCATCCCATACAGACCGCCGGAGCGGGCCAAGCCTCCGCCCAGGGTTTCGGCGAACCGTAATGCGTGAAGGTCAGTGCCGCAAATTCCGCAGGCCAGAGTCTTCACCAGAACCTCGCCGGGACCCGGTGTCGGAACGGGAACATTGTCAACGACTAATTTGTTTTTACGCATCACGACTGCGCGCATGGTGGCTCTCCTACCTCTTCAGGGATTTCAGGGAATTGTCTTGGATTTCTCGCGCAATCACACGGGAATGGTTTCTCGATCAAATTCGGTCAAGCCAGCAGCTTTGTTACCCAGTACCTCGCCATACATTTGGACAAGCTCCGCGCAAATCGTCTCCCAGGAAAACTGTTTCAAAACCATTTCGCGGGCAGCACATGATATCGAGTTTCGAAGTGTGGTGTTCGTAAAGAGAGTGATAACCGCATCCCTAATGGCCACCGGACTGCCTGCCTCGACAAGCAAACCAGTGCGCCGATCCGAAACCAAATCTGCCACCGCGCCTCCTTGGGCCGCCACCATTGGTACACCTGCAGCCATCGCTTCAATTATGGCCATACCAAAAGATTCGTAAAAAGACGGACTAATATAAATATCCGCTTCTTCATAGTATCTAGGAACATCGCTGTGGGAAACGGATCCGGTAAATGTAACTCGTTTGGCAGCCTCTGGGCTTAGCTTCTGCTTTAGTTGCGAAAGGTAGCTGCCTTTATAGAATGGAGCAAGGCTATCGGCGACAGCTCTTTTCAGACAGAGATCGACGATCATATCGCGCGACGCTACCGATTCGGGCCCTACGATAGTAAGACTGGCGTCGGGATATTCTCGAATGATCAACTCGAAAGCATCCAGCAAAACGTGAAGGCCCTTTTCCGGAGAGATTCTTCCGACATATAGAAGTTTTGGGCCGGAGTTACTTGAGTGGAAACTTCGGTCAGCGCCAGAAAAAGCGTCCGGCGATAATCCCATGGGGGAAGTCCTGCAGCGACTCGCGATCTCCGGGAACATCGCACGAACCAACTTGGTGCAATATTCGCTGATCGTAATGACCCTGTCGAGCTCGTGGAGCCTCGCATTAAGGTTATTAAATTTGACTTGTGTTAGCCATTCCCCATGGACATGCAGAACAACAGGGAGTGTTGGATTTAGGCGTTTAATGACATGGGCGACCTGCGGATAATAATGAACGTGCACAATGTCGCAGCCCTGTTTGCGGAGATCTCGTGCAACCTGCAGTGCATAGTCGGGGTACCAAAGATCTGAAGAAAAGATAGGATGTTGGACGCCTAAGGCGTAACGGATCAACGGAAAGAGCTTCAATAAGCGATAATGGTTGTTCTTAACAAATGTACCCAAAGGCGTAGAGAAGCGGCGATAGCTGACCCCATCCACAGAATCGTGAGGCCGAAACGAAAAAAGACCGGAATATACCAAGACCTCAGACTGCCTCGACAGCCGTGTCGTGACCTCCTGATTCCAGATCTGCAATGCACCGTCCCCATGGGGCGACCACATTGGGGGAAATACAAACGCGACCTTCATCGAACATTCTCCTAGACGACGCCCTCGATCTTGCCCCGCGCCCAGCGATTGGAGCTTCGGCCCATTGCCGCAAGAGGGAGGGCACTCTCCCGTGCGCCCCGGCATGACGCGCTTTTCGATGCGAGAAATCAGAACTCGGAAATCCCGAGTGGAAGTCGCACTAACTTTCGCTCCCTGTGCGCTCGGGTTTACCTGACCTGCGACTGTACCAGTCTCTCGAGGGCTCGCTGGGCGGCATTCTCTCCACTCTTGAAGGATTCATCGGTCCACATGTAGCCCCAGTCTCCGTAACGCCCACAATAGGCGATACCCAGATCATCTAGATAACCATGGACCGTTTTTAGTGCAGCCGCACGATCGAGGTCGAAGATAATATTGGCATATCGCAGCAACAAGGCGTTGCTGAACAAGATGCGGTCGTCGTCACGCAGCAGGCCACAGCGGTGAAGGTCCTTGATAACGGGCTCAATCCACTCCTGCGGGGACCCAGTCAAGGGCTTGTACTTATCGGAGAAGTAGACCTCCGCCTGGATACTTCCTGTGCCCGGGGGAACGTTGTGGGGAGAAAGCATGTGGGGAAAACTAAGGCGCGTGAAACAGATATCGTCATCGTAGAAATAGCTCAAGTGGCACGGGGAGAGGTCCTCACGATTTACGCCGACGTTCACAATCACGCACGTCGAGCATGCCAGGCGCCGGGAGGCATCGACGACATCCTGCGGCGCGCCTTGTATCATTCGAATGAGATCCGGCAGCGGCACCGAAGAGACCAGCGCATCGTAGTGATCCACATGGCCGTTCGAAAAATTGAGCTGTTGTGCGCGAGGATCGATGGATACTAGCTCGTGGTTGAGTTTCAGGTTTCCCAGCGGAACGAATTTCTTCAAGTAAGAGACGAATCCACCATCGGTTGGATACCGGAACTGTGTGATGTAATGCATGTTCGGAGCGGTCGCGGAGATCGCTCCTCGAATCACTTCCTCAAGACTCGGCCGGTAGATGCGCGGGCCCAGCCAATCGGTGCTCATGTTGTCGGCGGTGGTGAGGTGGTACTTTCGTGTGTACTGCATGGGAAAGAGTTCCGCGAACGTCCGCCCGAAGCTGGAGAGCAGCCAGTCGGCGTAATTCTTCACGGGCCGATCTGGTGCCTGGCGCTCCTCCACAAAGTCGGAAATGACTTTGACAACCAAGTCCTCCGGCAACCCGTTCAGGTGAAGCTGCACAGGGTGCAGGGGCCAGTGGCCGCGCCAGTAGTTGTTCAGGTTGAGCGGCTTCGTCTCGAATTGCTGGTCAACGCTGTCGGCGAAAAGGTCCTGGATGCGGGTATCCTTGGTAAACGAAATGTGCGGACCCAAGTCGAAAAGAAAGCCACTGTTGTAACGGAACGACGACGTGTGGCCGCCATGGTGGCCGTTCCTGTCGTACATCACGGGGGCGATACCCTCAGCGTGGAGCCGGTACGCGGCGCCAAACCCGCCCATTCCACTTCCCAAGATGACTATGTTTGACATTGAGAGAGCCTTTCACAAACCTCTGGTTTATAGTTCTTGTCTCTGCCCCTTGCGAAGCATGTAAGGCCCCTCAGTGAGCCGACCTGTGGGCAGCGCTGGCGTGATCGGTCCGCACCGATTTTCTCAAAGTGCCTCAAGATGCGAATCCCGAATCCCAGCACGCCCTCATCTTAGATGTGTCCAACTTGAGTCAGTGGGCGTCCCACCTGCACGTGCAGCATTGATTGTTTCTCCGACTCTCGGGTCACGAGCGGCCATCGTGCGGCTTGTTCCCGCCATAGCGTTTCGGCCAGTCGGCCACAGGGAGAGTCCACATCATCGAACGAGACTACATTGTCCTTCAAAATATCTCGGCGCAATACACAGCCTTCCGAGAGGCTAATTGGCAGGGCTGTCAGCGCGCGCGCTGCAGCGGTGTTGTCGATGAGTCCATATGTGCAGAACCCGCCGACACCGTCTAGGCGTTCGCCGGCTTTCAGATCTCGCTTGGCAACCGTCAATACTTCGCAGACGGGACCCGCAATCGGGGCTACGGTCGGATCCTTATGGATGACCGCTCGAGCGATGGTCGAAACGATCTGGAGGTAGGGCAGATGAAATGGTGTGTAGAAACAGAAAAACGGGCCGTCGCCAAGTCTGTAATACGTTAATTGAGCCCTCTTGAGAGGAGCTTCCTCGTGAACGATGACCCACGCGCCGGTGTGCGGCACCGCTCCCAGGGAATAATCTACTAGGCCGGTAGCGAGCATCTGGTCAGCGGGCAGTAACTGCGCCATCTCCCGAACGTTCCCACAGGCAGGGCCGTACATCCCACGTTGGCCGACATGGAATCCCGTTGCATTCGCCAAAACCGTCGTCTCCATGGAAAGCTTTGTGGCATCTGCAAACGAAGTAACCTTCCGGGGGTCCTGGTCATATTTCTCGGCAAACCCCTTCTGGGTCTCGGGGGTCCGATAGTGGTCAACCATGCCCTTAATGTTGCCCGCTGCCACGGGACGAAGTCCCAGCGACCGGAGATAGCGTAACAGGGTCATAGCCACCCCCGGTTCATCGCCGTCCGTGTTGGTGACCACCACCCCCGCCTCGTCTGCCTTCACCTTCAGAATGGGACCGAGGAGAGAATCGAGTTCGGCATTCACCAAGACTACGTGTTTGCCGTGATCGAACGCCTCGAGGGTCACACGGAGAGCTGGCTCGACGGTGCCCGTCACTTCCACGATGATATCGAGGACTCCGCAGGCGGTAAGCACGGAGGGATCGTCCGTCAGAACAGGTATTCCGCGGGAAATTGCAGCTTCAGCTGCGTGGGCAGACCCAGCGTGCTGCCATTTCTCTATTCCACCCTCTCGGAATGCTCGTTCGCCGTGTGCCGGTGTCCGATTCGCGATGGCCATGAGGCGCATTCCTGGTACAGGCGTGCCAAGTTGCATCGCGATCGCACGGCCCGTCGCACCAGCCCCAACCATCCCTACGCGAATCGGCTGACCTTTAGCTTCCCGATCTAGAAGCGCGGTATCGGTGATCATATGCTTGTGTAAGCCTCCCGCCGCTGTTCGATGAGCGGCCAGTTGCGATCCTGTTCCGAAATTACCGTGGGGACCAAGGGCCATTCGATGCCGAACGCGGGATCATCGTATCGGACTCCGGAAGCCGCCTGTGGACTGAACATCTCGGACGTGTGATAGTTCATTTCCGTATTGTCCACCAGGGTGATATAGCCCTGGGCGAAGCCCTCGGGAACGTAAATCATCCTGCTGTTGTCCTCGCTAAGCTCCACACCGAACCAACATTTGTAAGCGGGTGATTCGGGACGGATGTCCACGATAACGTCGAAGATTGCCCCTCTGGTGCAACGGACGATTTTCACCTCAGCGTGCGGGAGCTTCTGGAAGTGAAGACCTCTCAGTGTGCCTTTACGATAGCTGAAGCCCACATTGGACTGCGCCAAGTCGCTCTTCAGACCATGCTGCTCGAGTTCTCTCTTGCACCAGACCCGCGTGAAGAAGCCACGGTGGTCATTGATTTTTTCCGGCTCGATGACGTAGGCGCCTGGAAGTGTTGTTTCTTTGAAGATCACCGACTGTCTCCGTGGTTTGTACTTCTTATGATATTAAGAAGCTTTGACAGTTACTTCGCTAGCGTAAGTCTCTGGAGCGTAAGGAGATGGATCAAGGCTCGGCGGACAGCCAATTAACCATTGGCCTGGGCTCCAGATACGCTACCGCCATTAATGTCACCAGCACATCCATTGGAATATGTGCAATCGGGCTACCAGAGTGCCGAAAATGAGTCGATAGGTTCATCGAAAAGTATAGCTAACCTATTGACAGCAAATTGGTTAGAGGTAGGCTGAGGGGATCTAGCTATGTCTCTGATACGGATCGTTTCTATTGCCCATACGAGGGAAAACTGTTACTACAATGTGCGAACGGATTCGTCAAGACGATGCAATCTCTAGCAAGACGTGGCAGACACTGTCAGCGATCATCTTATTCATTGAATTGCCGCGCTGATCGATGCCAACTTGGCCTGTTCATGGCTGCGACGGGTTACGACCGAAAGCAATTGTTCACGTTCTCGCTGATTGAAGACAAAAAACCAAGATCCTGCTGCATAGGTCGCTGTAGCGCAAATCGCGGAACCGACCAACCAAGGGTAGCTCGGTCTCAAACCCCAGGACACAATCGCAATCACTGCACCCATGAGACACGAGCAGCGGAGCACAGTGTTTCCCATAAATCTCATGTAATCGCCGAAGTGGAGTCCACTAACCTTGCACACCCAAAACGGCTGCGCCACGATACGAATAAGAAATGCTCCAATCAACATGCCCAGCGCCACGCCAAGAACTCCAAGGGGTCGAACCAGCAACAAACTGCACACCAGATTGATAAGGCCCTCTGCGCAATTTAAGTATGTATAGAATCGATGCTTAAACGTGGCATACAGCATGTTTATTGATGGAGACTGGCCTACGTCAAGCAGGACCGCGAGCGATAAAGCCACTAGCGGCCAGTATGCGTCCTGATATTTCGGGCCCATCCAGCGAGCGATGAATGGTTTTCCCCAACCGATGAGGCTGAAGCCGATAAAAATGGAGATGCAAAGTGAGGCTCTTGTCGCGAAGAAAAATACTTTCTCGAGGCCATTTCGGTCCTGCGCGCCGTGAAGCCGGCTCAAAACCGGCTGAACCATGCCTACTGCACAGATTACGGAATTAACGTAATAGGATGTAAATACGCTGGCAACTCTGTAGTGTGTGACGGCCGCCAACCCAATGAAACTCGCGATGACAGCAGGACCTAGTTGAAACCGGAACATGTCCCCGATCATCCCCAGAAAGGTATAGATGCTGTAGGAAAAAAGGCGTTTGGCTATTTTCGACCCGACGGGCGAATGATCGATTCGAGCCCATGGGGCCTCCCGCCGCGCAAACCAGATCTGCAGGATGATCACCGGAACAGTCGCAAATAACACCATCCAAGCCAATGCAAGCAGCCCGCCGCCCTTTAAGATCGCCCACACCATCAATCCTGAGCGCAGCGCTAATCCAAAAATTCCGAGTCCGGACTGAACATCAAATCGTAGTTGAGCCTCTAGAACGCCCGCAAAAGTTCGCACCGGAAACCCAATTGCCATATTCACACCCAGGATAATGATAACTTTCCGGAATAGAGCGGCATCGGTAGGATTATGGCAGAACCATGGAGCGGCGGCTGCTATTGCAGCGGTCACGAGCAGGGCAACGCCTCCTATCAACGACTGAATGCGAAAAGCCGTGTTAAAAACAGTACGGCACTCGGACTGATCGTTGCGCCCGATCGCTACACATATGTATTGAGAGACGGCGCTTGTGATACCGAAATCTAGTACACCGTAATAGCCGATGAATGCAGCTGCGAGGGTCCAGAATCCATAAAGACGATCCCCGAGGTGATGCACAATGAACGGCATGAGGAGAAACGAAGATGCGCCTGCTGCGACAAGGTTAGCCAGTCGGAGCACGGAGCCCGAGAGCAGCTTACGGGCTGTTGAGCTTAACTTTTCACCCATCATAAGAAACACCGAATCGTCAAATTCTAGCCGGACATAGATAAAGGAAAATCGAGGCTAACTTCATTGTATTGATACCGGTGACGCACTCGCTCCGGAAGCCCTGAGTTCATGGGAGACGAGAGAATCCTTGTCTATCGCTGAAGAACCGGCGTTTCACGGCACAATCAGGACGATATTGCCATATCCTGCGGTACTTGCCAATGCAGTGAAGTGTCCAACTGCCCGGCTTTCAGTAGGCGCTGGATGTGGTTAATCCGGAAATAGCGGCCGCTTTTCACATCTTCAGAGGTGAGTCCAGCGGCGCGATAGGCGTCATAGAGCTCTTGCGCACCCGTGCGAGCTGTCCACTGCGGTCGGAAGTCGGGCAGTACGCTCCGGATCTTGTCGCAATTGACGCGGTAGCAGCGCTTGTCAGGGCCGCCGCCGGGAGCATACTCAATGTGGGAGCCGGGCACGGTTTCAGCGACGATGTCAGCCAGTTCGCTGATGCGGTAGTTTTCCTGCGTCTGGCCGACGTTGAAGGTCGCATTATGGATGGCGCTTTGGGGAGCCTCAAGGACGCACAGCATGGCCGCGATGATGTCGCGAATGTGCACGATCGGACGCCAGGGCGTACCGTCACTCTTAATATAAATGCGGCCAGTAGTAAACGCCGCCGCCACAAAGTCGTTCAACACCAGGTCCAGCCGGAGGCGCGGAGACACACCGTAGGCAGTCGCATTTCTCATATAAGTCGGGCTGAAGTGATCGTCTGCCAGCCGCGCTACGTCGCGCTCGAACAAAACCTTGGATTCGCCATAAGGAGTCACAGGATTGAGCGCGCCTGATTCGTCGAGGAACACGTCACCGGACGAACCGTAAGTGCTGCAAGAGGAGGAGAAGACGAAGCGCTGTACGCCCGCCTGCTTAGCCAGTTCGGCCAGCCGCACGGATGCTTTGTAGTTAATGTCATAGGTAAGGCCGGGATTGAGGTCGCTCAGGGGATCATTCGATAATGCGGCCAAATGCACCACAGCATCGAAACCCTCGAGGTCAGCCTTCGTCAGGTTACGGAGGTCCTTGCGAACCTCGGGAATCTCTAGGGTGGGTTGCCCGAAATCGCAACCCGCGAAGAGATCCGTGTCGAGGCCGACCACTTCATGTCCGGCGGAACGCAGCATTGGCCGCGCCACTCCGCCGATATAACCTTTATGGCCAGTCAACAGTATTCTCATGCAAATCCTCCCCGAAATTTCCTATCTACCGCCGCACCTTGTATAAGCTGAGACCATACCGTCAGGGCGTAAGAATCTTCCGATCAGTCCGCCATGCTGCTTAGGCTGAGGCGCAAAACGCGCAAGAGAGAAACTGGGCCGCTAAGGTGTAGATAAGCTACTGCCTTGGATATGGTCAAAACCACATTTCCCATGATGCAATCAACATGCCAGCGCCATCCGAGGAATTGCAGGAGTTACTTGCTGTAAATACAGGGGTTAAGGCTCAATTGCAAGATTTGCTCGAACGCCCCCAGACTAAAATCATGAGGAGTTCCGGCAATTTGCGAAAAAGTATTACTACTATTTGCCCGCTTCCTTCCGCTACGCTCCGGCTCGCCTCCGCTCCGTTCCGCGCCCGCCAAAGACCCCGCGGAAAGAACACCAAGAGAATTCCCGTTCATCTCTGCTCTTTTCTTTCTCGCCCTGCTCATGAATTAAGAGTGCTAAAACGGTCTCAAACATGTTCACACGGAGGGCTCTTCGAAGGTTTCCTCGCAGCTTGTTCTCTGGCTCTCCGCAGGCGATACCAGAGACCTGCAAATACTAACACGATACACAAGTAAACCCACCATTCCTGCTCCAAGTGCAGTTCGATTGAGTCCCAGCCTTGACGGTAATAGTAACGTTTGATGACCCGGCCTAAGGAAAATTTAGAAAGGTACATATCGCGGAAGTCAGAGATCCATCGGAGGGCGTATAAGCGGACGCCGCTCTTGCCGATGTCCTCACGGGAGGGGTCCAGATCATTCTGATATGAGAGACGAAGCTTCCTGACTTGATGCGCTGGAATTAGCAGACGAAGGGCAACCATGTTTTTGGACCGCTCAAAAGCAACAGGGGCGCCGTCGCTCGTTAACGAATGAATAGCCGATGAGTCTTCCTCCCGTGTAATGTAGAACACTGCGTCGCGATCCGCTGGATTCCTAAGATCCATTTCATTGGCTAGCATTCGAACGTCGAAGGCACCATCCTCACGCCGCCGAACCAGATACGAGTGGCGTGCAATCTCGCCTAGGCTCGTCCACTGCGTATTCGGTTGAATCTCGTTAACATGGTCTGCATATGCGTTAAACGCACCGATGCCCTCTACAAAAAGATCCTCATGACCGTAAAACAACAATGGATTGCCCAAAAAGGACTGGATCGCGAGCTCCAATCGAGGGACCTGCGCTTGGACGGGATAGCGAGACAAGCTAAGGAAATTCGCAAAAGCGGTGGTGTACGGCCTCAGCAAGAATGCTGGATCGGTCGGAAAAGTGACGTCCGAAGGGACGTCCGCAAGGTTCGCCGTTCCCAGGAAGTTATATCTTTTGAACATCGCGAACGTCTCTTCTGGTGGGATGCCGTGGGGGAAAACTATGAATCGATCATAGGGAAGTCCCGTCAGGACGCGGAATCGTTCCATTCTTGCGAGGCCCTGTTTAAGGTCCGCGAGCTGATCCTGAAGTGGGTTAACAGCGTAGTCGCCGAATTCCATGTGGTCGTGGTTGTTGCCATGCACAGTGATGGAGAAGCGCTCCGGGTGTGTACGAAAGAGAGTGACGACCTTAGGTTCACTACGATCGAAATTCCAAGGAATGAATGCGATGGTCATATGGAAATTGTGTTTCTCCATTTCGTTTAGCAGAGCAGGGTAGTTAACATGACCGTACGGTTGAGTTAGCCACGCATCATCGATTGTTAAGTTGGCGTAGCTCCCGTCCATGTGCCATCCGAAATCTCCAGCCGCATAGGACAGAAACAAGATGAACGGCGCCATAGAGGAAAACTCTTCAGGCAGACTTCTGGATTCGTCACGCCGCGAAAGGTCCAGCGGCTCCATCTGCGGAACAAAGAATGTCTCAGCCGTCTTTGATCGAACGCGAACTAAGACAGCGGCATTTGCCCCTCCGTCCTCTCGCGTGATTAGCGGGGCCTGTATCTCGGACGTAGGTCTGAATTGCAAGTTGCATGTGGGGGAAGCCACCGCCGGGAGTACCAGGCCAGCCAGTGTACGAGACAGCTCCCCTATTCTTCCCACTTCCAGAACCTTCGGTCGAAAATCTCTTGTGAGCGGAGCGCACTCCCCAAGGGCGCCGCTCGACCAGTTTTTTAGTTCGTTCGCATCTTTTTGGGTTGCGACTCCAAACACCAATATCGGAATGCCCGGCCCCTTCGGCCTGCGTAGAGCCTCCTGGACCTGTCTCCGGTCCAGTTCTGAAAGCGCATCTTGAGAGGTAATGACAGCGAGGGTAGCGGGGCTCTTCATTCGCGAAATTGCGCGATTGACTGCATCCTGGGGGTCAACGTCAACTGTGTAAAGCGTGAGGCCATAAAAATCAACCAGTCTCCTGATCGTCGCGTCCTCAGCGGGATGCTGCAGCTTCCCGCGAACATAAACGACATCACTTGCATAACATGTCGGCAAACCTGCAAAGAAATACAGAGCACCGATCAAAAGAGACACGCGCACGCCAACTCGCGAGACTTTCGAAAGCGCTCTTGCCAAACGGGCGATGCCTCCCCACTCTCCGACTCTAATGAGGAGTTCAATCACCGGGAAAGGCCGCAGTATACCTGTTGTCATGTACCTCATGCCGACCTCCTTGCTTGACCATGAATTGTTGCTCTGGAATTAACGACGCAGGGTAGCTCCCAAGGTTGTTGATTTTGGCCTCTCCGATTTGAGAACGTCGCCATAAGAGCTTCAAAACATGCATTTAATGAAATTGTCCCCGGTTTAGTTGAAAGAAGCGGCTCTCGACTTCGGGCCCCTTACGCAACCTGCTCCTGCTGAGTCAACGACGGATTCAGTTTGCGCTGCAGGATTCCCAGTTTCCGGTAGTCTTTCCCCCGCCGGAATTTCTTTTCCGCTTCGAGTAACCCGGTTGCGGTCCAGCGCAGCGCGTGGTCCCCGGCTGGCCAGCGCTTCACGTTCCGTGCCACGCGCTCGACAGTGGAAAGACACAACTCGTCGGAACGAAGCAGTAGCGGCTGCAGATCTTTTGGCCGTGTAAGTCGCTGCCTGCCGCTAAGGTACTGGTCATCACCCTGGTCGTAAACTGTACCCTTTGCCAGTAGATTTGACGTTAATCCTACACGTAATCTGATAGGGTAGAAAAGAAGTATAATTGCTTTACTCTCACGCAAGTGTGAGACGGGTGGCTAATCCATCCGGGCGTTTAGGAGACCAAATGAAAGGCACGCAGACGCTTTTGTTTTCCCTCATTATGCTCGCGCTCGCTCCAGGTGTGGTCCACGCACAAGCATGGTCTGGAATCCTCGATCCCACCCGCGCGATTGATTGGAGTCAGGCTGGGGTTCCTGGTGGAATCCCAAGCGACTCATGGACGCAATGCGGCTCGACGGTTCAAGCCTCAACCTATGGCAACGGGGCATCGGACGCCACCGCTGGCATTCAAGCGGCGATCAATGCTTGTGGAACGAATCAGTATGTTCTTCTCTCCGCTGGTACGTTTCGCATCAATACGCAGCTTATAATAAAAAGCAACATGGCCCTACGCGGTTCCGGAGCTGGCCAAACCACGCTCGACTTGCATGGCTCATCGGAATCAGCCATTTGCTTTGGCTCCGGCCACTGCAGTAGCAGCGGTACGCGGCCTGCATCGCCATCGACGTATACCAACATAACAGCAGGCACCTCGCAAGGCTCTACTTCTATTACCGTAGCGAGCGCGTCTGGAATCAGCACCGGCACGTTGCTCCTGCTTACACAGACCAATTTGAGCTACATGACCGAATCAGGTAACGGAGGAAACTGTAGTTGGTGCAACGCAGGTTTCGAAGGGGACTCGGGCCAGATAGTCAGGGTTACGAATGTAGCGGGAACAGTGCTGACGATCAGCCCCGGCCTTTATATCGGCTATACAAATTCTCCTCGCGCCCACCCCTTCACCCAAACGCCGACAACGAACGCTGGCCTTGAAAATTTGAAACTTTACGCCAACAACACCGGCTACACGGAAATGATTATGATGATGGGCTGCTATGGCTGCTGGGTAAAGGGAGTGGAGGACGACTTCGCGGACAACGCGCATCTTTACCTGTTTTTTACTCTGAATTGCGAGGTGCGCGACTCGTTCTTCCACGACGGTTTCAATCACGGGCCAGGTGGAACCGACAATCAATTGGACGTGGCCTTCGATTCGAGCAACAACCTCGTCATCAACAACATCTTCTGGCGGCAACACGTAGGCGTCATGTTTGAGTGGGGATCGTCTGGAAACGTTGTCGCCTATAATTACTTCGATGGGAACTACCATCAGAGTCAGGTAACCTGGATGATTAGCGATATCGATTTCCACGGCGCGCATCCGATGATGAATCTATTTGAGGGAAACATCGACCAGTTGGTTACGCTCGACGACTACTGGGGCTCATCGAGCCACTCAACCATCTTCAGGTCGTACGCCATGGCAACCCGGAAATATATTCCTCCCCTGAACGCGAGGGGCGCGCTGCAAACGGGAAGTTTCCAATGGGAAACCGGCAATGATTTCGGCTTCGACGTCGGACAGGACTCGCAATACACGAACCTTGTGGGATTGATTACGGGTTCGGCCAGAAGCGCGTCTCAAGGCTTTGCCGGAATTAAGATCAACCCCGCGAGCGGTTTCAGTAACGGAGTCTGCGTTCGCGTGGGTTACGACCAGTCCAATGATGGTGCTGTCAGCGCCACAGGCGGTGGCCCCGCTGTAACCACAGCATTCATTCACGGGGTGTACGATTGCTCGGCCGGTACTTTTACCTGGGATGGAAGCACAACGCATACGCTTCCAGCTTCGTTCTTTCTCAGTTCCAAGCCTAGCTGGTGGGGCAGTCATGCGTGGCCCGCAATCGGGCCGGATGTGACCGGAGGGAATATCACCGGGACGGGAGGATATGCGAACACC
Source organism: Terriglobia bacterium (assembly GCA_020073705.1). Classification (GTDB taxonomy): domain Bacteria; phylum Acidobacteriota; class Terriglobia; order Acidiferrales; family UBA7541; genus Palsa-360. The sequence goes on along the minus strand of JAIQES010000015.1, from coordinate 45,841 downwards.
ATCCCAGCGATGGATTGTTTCAACGCTACCACCTCCAATGGAACCATAAACACTGGCATCTTTGATCCGAGTGTATGCTATGCCTCTGTGGCGCGGCCCGCCCCTCCATTGAATCTTAAGGCCATTGTCAATTGATCTGATCTTACCCTCCAATGACTCTCCAGGACCGTAGGAGTCATTGGGACATACTTTCTCTTGCGTTTCGAAAAAAAAGCCACGTGATGGTCATTAATCATTGCGGGGGTGGGACGAGAGCTTTCCTATTGTCCTCTGGAGAAGCTCCGATTGTTGTGCGCAAGCACCAGATGGGCGATTTTCATCTTTTCCTCACCAACTGGTTGCCTGTGAGCCGCGCAGCAAGGTGCGTGGTCGGGTGTGCAGACAGGCTCTCGACGAGGTCGCGCGTGTCAACGCGGCGTTGACCCCAAACTGAAGCCTCCGGGACGGGGGCCGCAGGAAGTGACATCATCGCCATAAGAAAGAAATCCATTGTGAGGCTCAGCATCCTGAACCCGGCTTCAGTGAAGCTGTACACCAGCGCGACAACAAAATAGGCGAGCATCAGCCTACCTATATCCAGATCCAGACGAAGCCCGCGGATGACTTTTCGATAACCCGTAACTATAAGTGTGGCCAGCAGGGCCAATCCAATCCATCCAAGGTTCAAATAGACTTCTATGTAGCCGTTGTGGGCCTCATTCGGATGCCACCAGTAGGCGCTATAAATCTTCTCAAGCCGGGGCCCGAGCCAAAAGCTCTCGAACCCGGTTCCCAATAACGGATTGCCGCTCAGGCTGAGCACCAGATGCCAGATGTTAGTCCGACCGGTGAGCGTCGAGTCCTTTCCGATTGCCTCCAGGGTCTCCCCCCCACCGACACCTAAGATCAATACAGAGAAGGGAATGAGCACCACTGCCGTTACGAAGAAGTGCACGACCGAAGGCCTCCGAACTACGGCACGAAAGCTCGTTGCCACGATGAGCGAGCTTCCCAGCAGGAAACAGGCCAGGCTGGTCATCGAGCGGGCCATCGAAAAGAGCCACAGCACCATCACCAGCAGGGCACCGTGAACGACTAGGTGTCGGGTCCGGTGTGCGATTCCTCGGTTCAGGTATGCGGCGAGAAAACGCCACAGGGATCCCAGTCCGAAGATCAGGCAGGTTGCTCCGAGGAGGCCCTTATTCGTTGTGACGCCGAAGTAATCCGCCACACCATAATGCTTGAATGCCTTTCCCACCTCGGGGAAGTACTTGATAAGCAGAATGGATAGGGGTATGAGGAGAAAACTCACCCGTGAGAGGACCCGCTTGAGCGCAGCGAGCCGGTCCGGATCGGTCAGGACAATTAAGACCATGACTATATCGCCCACGGCCTTGAACCACCGCTTAAACGCAACGCCTGGGTAGTCGGACCAGAGGACGCTCAAGCCGCAATAGAGGAAGAACAAGAGGATCGGTGCATTCGCCCGCAGCAGCCGCACGACGACAGGTCCTCTTTTTACAAGGACGACTACGCCAAGAAACAACAGCGTTGTAAACAACCAGGCGTCAACAGGGCTGCCTTCAAGGTGGTCCTGTCCGCCGATTTCTCCTGCTCGCTTTCCAATACCAAACACAGCTAGCCACTGAGATACCTCTCGCGACCCGATAATCCACAGCCACACCACCGGAAGCCAAAGGGCAGTGGAAGTCCGGGACTCACTGTCGCGATCGAGGACGAAGAGTCCTAAGATCCCAACAACGCAAACAATAGCGGCGATCTGCGGGGACATTCACCTACCCCCCGCAAAGACATTGGAGGCAGGTTGAAGCTGAGTCATCTCGGGAGTCGAGTCGAGGAAAAGGCGATGCAGCAGCTCGAGAGTCAGTACCTTGTGGATTGCGGTGGTGTAGTTCCTGTCACCTTTCAGATGGCCCCGGACCATGGCTTCAAGCGTATTCCGTTGGAGGTAAGGCCGGGAAAGCGTCCGCGGGTCGAGCAGCATCTCCTGAACGTACCTGGACAGGGCATCCCGGTACCAGACGCGGAAATGGTAGAACTTGTGCCTGCCGAGGAAGAACCGTTCGAGGTGGAGTGGCGAGAACAGATGATCGATCCGAGCCACCCACTGGGGCATACCGTAGTCGTAGGCATACTCCGCTTTGAACGTGAACTCAAGTAGGCCCCTCGAAGCTGCGGCGGAAACCCGTCCCTTGTCTCCGCCAAAGCCGCGGTCTGTCCGGATCCGCCGGAGAGCCGCGTCCCCATCGGCGATCAACCGCAGGCTAATGTCATTGTTCGCAAGCGCCGACACCGGGGCGCGGAAAACCGTCCGGACGAAGCCGTTGTCCAAATAGGGAGACCGCAGAGAGAGCTGGGTCTGCTCCAGCGCGAGAAGGCCGTAGTGGTGCCAGGGGGCCTGCCGGAACACGGCAAAGGAAAGCGGGTGCACTTTAATAAGTTGAGCATATGTCTCTTTGGCCGCACCGACGTGAGAGAGAAGCTCCGGACAGAAAAGCGCTGGGGTGGGCTCCACCGGCTTGAACGCCCGCACCCGCCGGAGTACCTCACCGCCGTAGTTTCCCGTCATCCGTACGGGAGCGATCTCCGCCGCCCGCTCATTCACATAGAGATCAGCCGAATGACTCACGTCGGTGCATCCGTCGGTGAGATATACCGTACGCTCCGCGTAACGGGGGAAGCGAGAGAGGAACTCGTCTCCGACACGGATCACGCTGTGGGACTGCTGGCACACATTCGCCACTTGCCGCGCTAGCCGGACATCATGACAATCGCGGAACGTTCCTCCGAAGGAGTAACAGGGTAAGGATCCCGGAGCCGGTTTTCTCCACGCCATGATCATCCGGGTGTCCAAGCCGCCGGTTAGGGACATCGCGATTCGCTCACTACCACTGAAATACCGTGGGAGGTTTCGCGAGAAAACATCCCGGAGTTCCTGGTAATACTGCTCCGGCTCCAGTGGGTCTTGTTCCTCCCATTCCCGCGGCTGGAAATAATTGTCTTTTCGTTCGATCGAGGAGTTGCGAAAAGTCCAGGCCGAAGCGGTCGGCAGGACGTGGATTCCCTGGAAAATGGTCCGATTATCCAATACACAGCCGCAAGCGATGAACTCGCCCAAGCCCCGCGGGTCTGTCGTCCGAAGTTCGGGCCGGACCCTGAGAATGGCCTTGGCTTCCGCGGCGAAATAGAAGGCATCCGTCGATTCGTGATAGTAGAGCCGGTGCATCCCGTACCGGTCGTTGAACAACGTTGTCGTGCCACGGGTCCGGTCCGTGAGTAGGCCGTGGAACATTCCGTTCAGGTACGCCGGAAAAACAGGATTCTCCTCATAGAGGTGTACGAGATATGAGGGTCCTTCCACATTGAGCGAATGCCCTCGCTCTTTGAGGCGGCGAGTGGTCCCTGGTTCGGGAAACTCTTCGCCGGAGAAGACCAGAACAACATCTTTCCGTTCGTTGTAGAGTGGCATTCCATCGGAGAAGGAGTTCTTCCGTACGGCCCACCCTACGTATACTCCAAGGGACTCATCAATCCACGTTCCTGTCTCGTAGACGGACTCATGGCGAAGGGCCTCAACCATCCGCAGCAGCTGCGGCTCAGCCCATTCACGCGGCATCTTTGTGATAAGACCAACGATTCCCGGCATCGGTTCCTACGAGGAAGCTTCCGTCTCGGACTCCAGTTTAAAGTTGCTCCAGAGTCGCTGGATTCTTTTGAGCTGGACGACCAGCGGTTGAGGGACATGATCTGCCAGCGGACGATGAAGATTTAACTTTAGCGCTATCTTTCCTTTTAGTGTCAGCGGGATGTAATACCTCGGAAGCAGAACTTGTTCGAAGCCGTTTCGCCGCTTAAATTCGGTGAGTGAACTATTCCGGCCCTTGTAAATATAACTTCCGTACACAAGGTGAGACAACCGTTTCTGTTCGCAAACCTCAACTGCCTTTGCTATCAGTGCATTCATTGGCTTCTTGTCAAAATGCGCTCTTTGACCGATAACTTGAACCGTGGTCGCTGTATTCCCCACGTATACAAATCTGATGAAACCGATTAATTCCTCGTTGTAATACGCCCCTAGAAAGGCACTCCTCTCGAGATATGTTGAGTTCTCTCGCTTTACAGTTTCGAAGTCCTTCCGATAGTGGTGAAATGGTTTCCCTTGTCGCACTGCGCTTTCATTGTAGATGCGGCATATGCCTTCGACGAAAGCATCATTGAATTCTGACAACTTGACGACGACGCCGAGTTTCTTTGCCCGCTTAACAGCTGCTCTAACGTCGGGCTTTGCACGCCTTTCCCACCAATCTGAGAATCTGGTTATTGGAATTGCTGCAGCATTGTCCCACTCCAAATGATATCTGTGCTTTGGGGTAATATCTGGCAGTTTTTGTGCAAAGGTAAAAATGTCGGCCCTCAGATCGGAGTCTCTCAATCCAGCTATAAACGACTCCGGATCTGGGACAGTTTCGCCATCGAGCAGTTGCTCATCCATAACGTTAGCGATCTTCAACCATCTTCCAGCGGCGATTACTGTACTGCCATTAATAAATGCTGCCGGGACCCTAACGGGCTTCCCTTTTACTTGGATGTCGACGTAATCTTTGTTCATCGTTGTGCGCTCCGTATCTCGGTCGTAGGTGTGGCCCTTACGTCCATGCTAATCAGTGACGTATGGCTGTCTGATCGGGTTGACGCCCACGAGTGCAAGGAGCCTGCCTACGTGATAACAGAACTTGTATACGTAACTCATAAAACGAGCCTGTCCTAAGAGAAGCACAACCAGCAGTGCGGCCGCGTACGCTGGCACGGCCATGAGTGATTCCAGGATTCGCAGCGGGGAGGAACCGTGATTGTGCAGCGAGAATACTCCCTTCATCAAAGCCCGTCTCACCAGAAAACTGCGTTTCCAACGTACCGGCGGAACGACTTCGTACACGACGGCCTCGTTGCACCAGATAAACGCGCACCCCTTTTCTATCATTCTCTTGAAGAAGTCCTGATCCTCTCCCGACAGAAACTCAGGCCTGAACGGCTGAGCGTCTTCCGCGAAGAGTTGGCTTTTTAGTAGTACGTTGCCAGTTCGGCATTTGCTCCAGTCGAGGAGTAATCCGGTCCGGTGCATAGGCCGATCGTAGAATCCGCCCTGGATGACCCACTGTGGCGCTTCGGCGTCAAAGTACGGTTTTACAGGTCCAAGCACACCATCAACCTTGTACTCCTTTAGCGTCTTAAACAGGGTCAGCAACCACTGTTTAGTGGGAAACTCATCGTCATCGATGAAAGCGACGAAGTCCCCTTTGGCGTTCATGATCGCCTTGTTCCGCGCCTGCGCGATATTCTGCCGAGGCTCAACGCAGTACTTGATAGGAACGGAGGACGCAACCGCGAAATCTGTCACTGCGCGTTCGGCAGATCGTAAATGATCGTTCTCGGCAACCACGATCGAATACGTGAATAGGCCGTTCGTATTCTGGCCGCCGAGTTCACCCAACAAGCGCTTGAGAAAGTCTGGCCGCTTATAGGTGCAGATGCAGACAGAAATATGTGGTTGCTCTTCGGTCATCGCGTTCCAGGAAAGGATTCTCGCCCACACCTAACCGAGTCATCTCGGTGCTTAATCGGGCGGGCGATGTGGGTGGCTGCCAGCACCAAGATCACCAGCAGATCCCATAGTATTCCGTCTTTGGATGATGCTCGGGCGTAAAGAGCCTCACTAGGTCAATGATGCTCTTATTCCCGTTTATGTTCTGCAACAGCTTGGAATAAGCCTCATTCTTGCTCGCGATCACCAGGACGTCACTTTGTGAAACAAGCTCTTCTGGAGAGGAACAGAGCAGTTCAGAGATATGTGGTATCTCTCTTTCTATGTATTGTTTGTTCGCCCCTATGAGTTTCGCCAGAGACACATTATGGTCATGGATCCGGACTTTGTAGCCCTTGCCAATCATCGTTTCAATGACCTCGACGATTGGACTTTCGCGCAGATCGTCCGTACCTTCCTTGAAACTCAGTCCCAGGAACCCCAAAGAGCGCCGTTTGTAGGACATCAATTTGTTAACGACTTTTCTAATCTGATATTCATTGCTTTCAAGAATAGAGCTCAGAACGGGCGCAGCGATGTCCCTGGCCTTAGCATGATATGAAATGGACCGTAAATCCTTCGGCAGACAAGATCCCCCGAAAGCAAATCCGGGCTTCAAGTAGTAAGGCGACAGATTTAGCTTTGTATCCAGGCAGAAGATCTCCATGAGCTTGTGGCTGTCGATACCCATGGCCTGTGCAATATTACCTATCTCGTTGGCAAAACAAATCTTGAGAGCGTGAAACGAGTTATCGGCGTATTTGACCATTTCCGCCACCCTCAATTGTGTTCGAACCAGCGGCCCGGGCAAATCCTTGTAGAGTTCGGCCACTTTATCCCCAGATTTCTTGTCAAATTCACCGATGATGGTCTTCGGAGGATTATAGAAGTCAGAAACAGACGTGCCTTCACGAAGGAACTCCGGGTTCATGCAGACGCCAAAATCAACCCCGACCTTTTTTCCAGAACGGCTTTCCAACGTAGGTATGACAGTGTCCTGCACCGTGCCTGGAATGACGGTGCTTCGGATCACTACGGTGAAGTACTCCTGTTTGGAAACGAGCGCCTGGCCGATCTGTTCGCAGACGCGCAAAATGGAGCCCAGATCGATATTCCCATTGGCCTGGCTCGGTGTGCCGACGCACACGATAGCCAGCTCGGTATCCTGGACCGCGGTAGACCAGTCCGAACACGCCCGCAGTTGCCCCCTTGCAACAACCGCTGCAATGAGTTCATCTATCCGAGTCTCGATGATGGGGCTCTTGCCTTGGTTGATCATCCCCACCTTTGTGGGGTCGGGCTCCACCGCCACAATATGATGCCCCAATTCGGCAAGACACGCCGCACTCACGCAACCCACATAGCCCATGCCAAAAACGCTGATTTTCACTAGCACTCCATGTTATTCAGTGCCCGTATAAAATGAGAACGATGAAGAAAACTCTCTAGGCGTCGCCTCACCCAATCTCAGAGACTTGCTTTCATCGTGCATCGGAAATGATGACGTCGCCTACGAAATTCGCGCTACCGCACTGATGCCGTTCGATCCTTCACCGGAAGAAGTTTAGGATAGATAGTCTCGAAAGTGGACACTGGGATTGCGTTTGTGCGCAAGAAGCCAAGGAATGCATCGACCGTTCCCGGGTCGATTAAGTCTTTTGTGTGCCCAATAGCGACGAGAGGTCTGTATACATCCGGCCTCTCCCGATCTTCCCGAATGAGCCTGCCCATCATCGCTGTTAACTCGTCCAGTGTCATCCGACAGAAATCAAGTTTGAGCGGATATTGAAACCGAAGAAAGTCGCGGATGCGATTCAACCTTCGCTGAGCATTTCCGCCGGCAATACTGAACTTGTTGCCAAAGCTTAGGCGCTTCCTAGTTGACATTCTCCAAGGGGGAACCATCTCCGTATAGATGGGCACTTCTATCCATGGACCCGTTGCATCTGGTTCGTTGACATCATCTCGGAATGGCCAGTAATAGTCATTTTTCAACGCCGGCCTGTAGTCCAAACCGTGATTGTGCTGCAGCCCACCTTTGAACACCGAAGAGTCTACCTTGATACCCTTTTCGGCCATGATACTCGCTGCAGTCTTAGTCGGCTGAAACAACCAGTTGCCTGCACGAAAGGACAGTGGTGTAAAATCGGATTGACCTACAACGTATCTTAAATAATCGAGTGACCGCTCGACAATTTCGGTTATCCTCGTTCGAGGCAACGTGCAGAGATTGTATTCGCTATAGTCGGGCCACCAGCGCCCCTTCTCATATCGAGCATTGCACCATTGTGGATGCAAGTGCAATGCGATTTCAAAACCATCCTCATGAAAACTTTGTATCTGCCTCTTGACAAGGTCCATCGAAGGGTCCGCACCGCACGCCTCTATCCTTTCAAACTCGGCGACCTCAACGAAAGCGACGAAACGTGCGTCCCATTTTCGGAATATTTCCTTGAGTTGCTCGCCAGGCTCGTAAACCAGTTCCTTTAGCGTACCTGCGCCATTTCCATAGATCTCATAATCCAGTGTGAAAACAAAATCGATCACGCAAACCCCTCCTGGAGTTTAGCTCTGACGTACATCTCATATCTGATTTCTGACAAAGTTCTTAATATCATTCAACGAATGTTGCACACGTTTCGGAAGTATCTTGTAGCAGGATCTCAGGCAGCGGCGCACATAAAGCAGGAGCTTACCTTGATGATAGGGTTTGTTGAGAAGCGTCTGCAGCCAGGTGTCAAAGTAGCTTCCGTTAGAGCCGTTGCGATATTCAATCCCGGTAGGATTATTTCGCGATATGAAATCTCCGCTGATTAGTGCATTGATGATTGCTTGCGCCGTCTGGGGTCGCGGCGTCTTAAGAGAAATGACATTTCTCACCGTCAAACTTACATTATGAATATCACAGCCAAAGAAGTATCGGTACTGGGCGCGTTCCGGCTGAGTCTTCAACGATTCAAGAAATCGGAAGGGTGGGACATAGCTGCCATCCGCTTGTTGATTCCATAACTCGATACCGTCGATTTTGTACTTCTCTAAGTGTCCGGCAACTCTTTCAAACGCATACTTCGAAGGATGGGCCAACACTTTAAACATAGCAGGCTGGTTCTGCCTGTCTTCCGATGCTAACTGCACGAGCTCTGCGTAGTCTCGTACGGGAAAAACAATAGTGTGCAACCCTGAGAGGTCCACCTCCATACCGGGGATAAGGAGGAAGCCGTTGGTCTTGCTGAGCGCGTTAATTTCCTGGATATACCGATTGAATTTGGGTTCGTCAAAGTCCTCAAAGTGCTCAGTCATGATGCAAAACGAAAAGCCCTTTCCGCTAAGAACCGTTGCGATCTCGGACAGGGTACTCCTGCCGTCATGGGAGTACGTTGAGTGAAAGTGGAATGTGCCCTGAATAAAATCAGGCATCATTAATGCCTCGAGGCAAAATCCTGCACAAGCCTGGCGAAAAATGGCATCGGGTCGTCTTGGGTAAGTAGCAGATCCTTGGTTTGCTTATCGAAGAAGGAGCCCATGTACGACTTGACCGCTAACCAGCGCTTTGGAAATTCGCCGGGCCAACGTTTTGTATTACCCTTCAAGCAAAGGAATAGACACTTTGTGTCGCCAACAACGTAGCGACCTCTAATCCCGACTTTGTAACGTCTTTCTTCGGGCTGAATCTCCATCCCGTTCAACATTTTCCAGTACAAGTACGGTAGATCAAGTCCTGCTGCCGGAGCCAGCAACAACGTGCCCCAAAATCTGCCGTTAATCTCCATAAGGTATGGTTGACCAGTCCGGCGATCGATTTTGTATTCGGCCATTGCGGGTCCGCTAAACCCAATCGTCTCGAAGAGTGCGGTGGTTGACTCCATAAGCCTCGGATCGATTTCAATGGTTTCGGCGACAGCGCTCGGCCCACCCAATGGATTGCTTTCTCGGATTCTGCGATGCCCAATAAGCACAATAGGCCGGCCTCCGGCGAACAATCCGGAGATGCCAACACCATATCCATCAATGAATTCCTGCAGCAAAACGGATTGGCCGTTTGCTAAACGTGACCCGCATTCTCTTTCTAGCTCACGCCTGCAAAAAACGTAGGCTGTCCTCTCGCTCGTTTTCGTTTTGGCCGAGAACATCACCTGGCTGCTCTCGGACTTGATTACGACGGGGAATTTTAGAGCGCTCGCGTCAATGGCCCGCCATTGGTTATCGGTAATATGTATGGTCTTCGGCACAGCAATACCAAGGGATTGTGCGACATTCAGTGTATTTGCTTTGCTAAACGTCATTTGGATGTCGCGTTCCCCAGGAATAATGGGTGGGAATGACAATTCATTCCGGTGCTTATCACATGCAAGGATCGCAGCCTCTGAAGTCGGAAAAACGCAATCGGCCGCAAACTCGTGGCAGTAGCGGTTAACGTCTTGAATGAACTTCCGAATATCCCGCTCCGGGCTAGTGTATACGAACTTTTCCTTTGTGTAGCGAGAGAATAAGCTCATATCCCATCGCGTCTCGCCGCCCACAGCAAATGCGAGGCCTTTCTTTCCCCATGACTGGACGCACGCCAGGGTCCGAGTGGAGTACCCGTCGAGCAACAGCACCTTTGAGGGCTTCTTCCCCAGCGGTAGGAGCGGTGGCGTGATCTCCGAAGCAGGCTGTCTGCATTCGGCATGCGCGATGATCAGATTTGGATTCTTGAGCATTGGACAGGGGCGTTGACTTCGAGTGTTGACCTCGACCGCTAATCGGGCCGCCCTTCGTGACGAAGTGTGCGGCGAAGCGCTGTCTTCAATCATTGCATCTGATCGCAAGCACGGTGTGCCGCCACTCCTAGTCTGAAACTTTTAGCAAACTTACTGATCGACGGTTCTCCAGCGGCAGGATAAGGCCACAGCGAGCAAGTGATTGCAAAAAGTCTACCGTTGCGTTAAGTAGTTCACGCAATCCTTGAAGCCGCAGAACATCCCTTCAATGGAAGCCTCGTTGAGAATGTCTTCGCGAGCATGCCTGGAGAAATCGGCTCGCACACGATCGTTATCCAGCAAATAGAGCATTCGATCCTGCAGGGACGCCAGGTCATTATGAGGAACAACGAACCCGTTTCGACCGGGCTTCAGATAGGAGATCTCTGGCGGTTGATCGCACTCCTCGGTGACCACCGGTAATCCCCAGTATAGAGCCTGGTTTAATCCCAGGCCTACATGGCCCGGGATAGCACATACGTCCGCCATTTTGCACAGTTTGCTAATTCGCAAGTTCTGTGCATCATGGACCTCACCGAGGTAGAGCGTGTTCCGAGGATTCATCCGTGCTTTCAACTCCTCGCCCAAACCAGAACCCACTAGCACTAGGCCAATATCCTTGCGATCCAGGCCCCGGAAAATGTCAATGAGGTGATCAACGCGTTTTCTCCCTTTCTCCACCCCCATCCGCCCAATGAAAATCACCACCTTCTCAAACGGGATTCCAAACTCCTTCTTGATCTCTTCCTTGCTCTCATGTACGGCCGGAAAATCACTGAAGTTAATGGTGTTGTTGGCCACAAACGATTTCGACCGAAGGCCAGGCTTGACAAGCTCCCGGCAGGATGCTGAGTAAAGAATCAGGGCATCGCTCATAGCATGCACGTAGTTGGATAATTGATAGCGTAGCCTACTCTCCCTAGCGTCCCAATTCCCTCCCTTCGTCCACCATGCGAAAGGGATCTTGCGCAGCTTGAGCCAATGTATCAGCGGCCATGTAATCAAGTCTTTCATCCAAAGAAACAGAATCACCGCATCCGGCTGTGCGTCAACAATGGCCTTTCTATACTTTAAAAAATTCAATGGCAACTCGCGCAACTCAAACTCGGGAAGTATTTGGTTTTGCTTTTGGAGACAGTCTGCAATGACCGAAAACTCGAAGCCTGACTCGCGAAATCTCCTGTGGAAATAATTGTAGGTCGATACCCGATAGTGCATCACCCGGTTAGAGATGAGCAGAACTTTTTTCATGGATCCCCTGTCATTCGGCATTACTTGCAACTCTGCTTATTTAGTTCATTCTGGGAAGGCCGACGGCCTACGGGCGACGTTGCGCAGGGCGCACCGATAGGGTAGCGATCCTCCCGATTACTGTTGTAATTCGCCATTCGTTCACTTTGTTCCAGCGCAAGCAGAAGGTTCGTGACAGCTAGAAACAACTGGGACTGCGGCCATCTTAGGAAAGGCACGGTGTGCCGAATCCCGCCACGGTAGATCCTCGTAACCCAGTGCCCGGATGGAAGCTGGTATTGTGTAATCAATCGCGTAGCAAGTCTCTTGGCCAGCGCGAATGCCTCCGGAATGTCATTTCTTAGGAGAATTCCCAACGTAATCGCCTCGGCAACGTTGTACATCTCGAGGCGAACGATCTCAACACGTGGGGCCACGGCATAGGTCTTTGGATTGTCCTCTCCATCGAACAGAGCTTTCCGATAGTACTCGTACCCGTTCTGAACGGCGCGCTTCACCTCGTCGCTCTGCAAATGGCAATTGATCTTGTGAAGATTCTTCAACACAAAACATGTATGGAAATGGTCAATGAAGGCTTCGGGAGGACTGTCAATGGCATAGAGCCAGGATCCATCCGGCCGCTGGGTTTGCAGAATGAACTGCAGGTTCTTCTGCGCCTTCGCGCGGTAAGTCTCCTCCTGAAACCGCTGAGCAGCATCAAAGAGTACGAACGCACGGTATGCGCTGGCATTGATGACCTTGCTGTGATCGTGTGGAGTATAGCTGGACGCTGCCGCATTGTTTCCCGTGGGCGTATCCTTCAGGTCGTCAAAGACAAAACCCGCGATAGAATGCGCCATTTCCAGATAATGTTTCTCACCTGTAAGGTCAAATAGCCGCGTGAAAACCTCGTAGCAATATGGCGTCGCAGTAATGTGCGGGGTGCCTTTCAGCATCAGCCCATTCACGTGCTGCCAATCAAACGGATATCCCCAGCAAAACCCGCTATAGCCTGGAACGCTCTGCTTCAAGAGGTCGTTCGCGAGGTCCTTGGCCTTGATGAGCCAGGAGAGCGGCGACCGATCTTCGCTGGCGTGCCCTGACATGTTGCCGTTTGGCTGCTCCTGGCATGCCTCATACAAATTCAAGAACGCCAACGACAATTGAGCGTCCGCTGTGGGAAACCGGTCCTTGTTGACAAGGAGTGCGCGTAGCCCCGGGCAGACCACCTCCATGAGGATAACCGGCGCCGTCGTGATGACTCCAAGCGGATGCTTGCGATAATAAAGGCGCCGGGCCCAACGCCCATATCGTGTCCCGAAAACATCATAAGGATCGTAGCTCAGGCCTTCAGACTGATCGAGCCAGACGCAGAACTTTTCGACTGCTGACCAGAGTTCGTTTGTGGTAGCGAAGTGCTTCTCGGCCAATTTCATCTGAGTCGCGGTGATCAAGGATTGGAACCTTCGGCGGATTCGCGAGATTGTTCGATGGCCTCAGCTTTTTTTATGGTGAGGTTCGGTCGTTGGACGACGGCAGATATGGAACCTTCTGTGCCTTCGATGAGTTTCAAGTATCGCTGCTTCATCAGTTCCCAACGTATGGGCTCATATTCCTGCTTTGCCTTTGTCGCCAGTCGTGCACGTAGGGGGCGATCTTCGTAAAGTCGAACCATCTGTTTGGCCAAATCCGCGGCATCATTCGGCTCACTGAAGGCGAGCGCATCATCACTAAAGTAGTGCCGTATCGCTGCCAGACGTGACATCAGAACAGCTTTACCCATGATGATGAATTCGGGTAGCTTGTTGGGAAAGGCAAAATCTAGAAATACGTCACGGCGGATCGGTAGAAGTCCAACGTCACACTTGTTCAGCCACGAAGGAATGTCTTCTGCCGGTACTCGTCCGACGAGACGAACCTTTGAAGCTAACCCACGCTGTTCAGCAAGCTCCTCGAGCACGCTTTTTTCGGGACCGGACCCCAAAATCCACATCTCGGCTCCGGGCATATCGATGTGCGCCATGCTGAAGGCCTCAACAGCGATATCGAGTCCGTAGATCCTTGTCAGGGTCCCGTGGTACATCATCACAAACTTGCTTGAACCTTGTTCTTCGGCAGGTAAACGCACATCTGACGTGAAATTAGCGTCGTCAACTGCGTTCATGACTACGACGGATTTTGACCGAGTCAGTCCACGGCGGACGAGAAGGTCCAGGATTGGCTCATTGATGGTGATCACATAATCTGCACAGTCAAAACTAATCTTTTCAAGATACTTCAGGAGCCCAATCAGCCACGAGTTTCCCGCAATTCCATACTTGGATATATAGAATTCAGGAGTAATCTCGTGCATATCTAGAATGAGCTTCGCGCCCATCCATCTGGCAGGAATTGCGGCAAAGATAAGAAAGTCAGGTAACGTGTTTACGTCAATGACGGCATAGTGTTTTCTTCGCATCAAGAACGGCAGACGCATAAATGTCCACAGGAAGAATGCGGCATATTCGTAGAAATAGCGGACTAATGAGCCCCGTTTTTTCCCCAAGGAGATGGTGTATACATTCACACCGTTAAGTGTGTACGCCCTTTTCCCATTTTCAGGAGCTAACGCCAGTACATCCACGAGGTACCCTGCAGACACCAGTGCCTCGGCCTTTCGCCGGACACGCACATCAATGTCGTATACGTTTTGGACCACAATGCAGATGGATTTCATCGGCAAGCCTCGAAAACGGCTGGTCCAATCTGTATTTCTTTGGTTCTGCCGCGCGAGGAGTCGAATTCTGCAACCTTCGTCCCACTCCATGGGACATCTGAAAATGTCGTTGCAGCATCGCAGAAATTTTGTCCATCGGTGGTTCCCGTCGACCGACGATAAACTCTCAGACGCATTGCCGGTGAGGGCTTGTCTTTTTCACAATCGAGTACGATTCGTGCACCATTGCCATTCGAGATTCGAGAAAACCGCACGTTTCGCCGCTTCCTAAACCATCCGACCGCCTGCGTTCCAGTAGCGAACCACGCGTCAGTACATTTTAGTGATTCCACAAATCGGACATAGAAATCGCCCCAGAATCGTTCCGGACCGTGGCTTCTGTCGTGCCAAAGGATTGTGAGAACTCCACCATATAAGCCTGCGTTCTTCACTAACTCCTCACAGCGGCTTCCAGCTTCTGACTCCGGCAGGTCGAGTCTGCCCCGGTAAAACAAAGCCCCATCCTGGATGTGCATCGGAAGTTCAAGGAGGGATTCTACTCGCAGGGGACGGAACACCTGTGTGGTTCCGCTGCGGTACCCGATGGTTTCGTTGTACCCCGCGGTCGAGTCATAAGCGTAGCCGCTCTTTTCCAACACAGACGGCGTGTTCGAATCTTGCAGCAACCAGTGCACCCGGATGCCGGTCTCAGGCTCCCCCGTGACTTCCGCGATTCTAGCTAATTCAGCGCGCCCTTTCTCAATGCTGTGCCAGGCATCAATTCCGTGGACCCCCAATTCACATCCTTCACTCCTGAGTTTTTCTGCCCACTCAAGGAGATCTCCCACATCATAGGCGGTTGCCCGGCGAGACGCGTGGCGGCCCGGCACACACTCACCAGCACGCTGCTTGAAGGGAATCAAAAAGTATGTCGCAGGCAATTTGTGTTCAACGCGCAGGTACCACTCAAACGGGCTCCAGAAGTCTTTCGTCCAGCCAAGGTATACGAACGGGAGTGATGCGGCTGCACGCCAAATCTCAAGAAGACGCCTGACCGAAATCCTTCGCCGGACAAAATTGTGAATGGCCCCAATCGTCGAACGATAGAGGAATCCCCACATCGTGTGATCAAATCTATGGTTTCGAATCCCTATGAAATCAATATCGTGAGTCAGGCAGACAATAAAGCTGTGACCTTCGGGCGCAGGTGGAATCTCTAGGAGAGGAATCCCTTCCCTCACGATCGAATCCCTTAGCACACTGACATGGATATCAAGCGTCGAAACGTGCGCGTGCTCGACGGGTTGACCAGCCGTAAGCAGATGCTCAACTTCCTGAAACAAATCATATCCAAGCCGAATCATGGCAGTGCCGGCAACCGATGTACGAATCCCTGCCATTCTGGAAGAAATCCCAGAAGGCAGGATGCCGGGGCCTTCTTCGCTAAACGTCGCCCAGTCGCCGTATATTGGAAGGTTAACTCCCTGGTAGTTAAGCGATCCGCCGTTGCCTCGTGAACACACCTTGATGCCGGCTGGTACGTCAGTGCTCTTTGTTTCTGAGCCATAGACGACCAGTAATTTGGCATTAACCTCGGGAATGTCATCAATAGTGGCAACAACCGTGTCGTACGATCGCCCTTGCTCGTAGAACTCCCAAGGTGTCTTGAAGAGTTCAAAAAACTCCTCGACAACCGACGCCTGACCTGCCTTGGCAATGACCCCGATCATTGAATCAACGCTTTAATTGAGATCCCACGGCCTCTGGGGCGGTCTGGTTGGAAGATGCTCCCGCAGCAAAGAAATCGCAGACGCACTCAACCACATAGCAAAGTTGCGCTTCAGAGAGCTCCGGATAAATGGGAAGCGCTAATGTCTCTCTGGCTGCCCGCTCGCTTTCGGGGAACGAACCAGCCTTTTTCCCCAAATAAGCAAAGCACTCTTGCACGTGCATGGGAACGGGGTAATAGACCTCGGTGCCTATCCCTCGCTTCTTCAATGCGGCCTGCAACTCGTCGCGGCGTGAAACACGAATCACGTATTGGTTGAATATGTGCCGGTTCATGACGACTCTAGGCAACCCAACGTGTCCTGATCCACTTGCATTCATCGCCACTCCCGCTCCTGAGAAGAGCTTGTCGTACATTTTCGCGTTGCGTTGACGGGCCGCAGTCCATTTGTCAAGGTGAGGCAGCTTCGCCGATACAATGGCCGCCTGGATGGCGTCGAGCCGGAAATTGCCGCCAACAATCTTGTGATGGTATTTCGGTTTGGAGCCGTGACCGCGCAGGCACTTCAGCCTTTCCGCACGCTGAGCGTCGTTGGTGACGACCATCCCCCCATCGCCGGCGGCTCCGAGGTTCTTTGAAGGGAAGAACGAAAAACATCCGTAGTTTCCGATGCTACCGGCCCGCCGGCCCTTGTACTCTGCGCCGATCGCTTGGGCGGCATCTTCGATGACGACGAGCCCGTATTTCTCAGCCACGGCCATCACAGCCTCCATATCGGCCATTTGGCCGTACAGGTGCACCGGGATGATCGCACGGGTTCTGGAGGTCACCTTGGAAGAAATCTGGGATACATCTATGTTGTAGGTCAATGGGTCGATGTCAACGAACACGGGAGTGGCTCCCAGGCGGGCAATGGCACCGACCGTGGCAAAAAATGTGTACGGAGTGGTGATCACTTCATCGCCGGGGCCAATGTTTTCGGCCATCAGACAGGCCAACAGGGCATCGCTACCCGACGAAACCCCGATTGCGTATGAGCTGCCGCTGTAGTACGCGATCGCCTTCTCGCACTCTTCCACTTTCGGTCCCAAGATAAAGTGCTGGGACTCCATTACCTCTGCGATCGCAGCATGGACCTCGGCTTTAATTGTCGCGTACTGCGCCTTAAGATCGAGTAGCGGTACCAACATACTTAGCCTCCTCTTTCAATTGTCTGTAGGACTTGGTGCCCTTGCTCAGTTCCGCCGGCAGCGGCGCTTCTTCATTCAAATCCAAACACCGCAGAACGCCGGGCGCGCTTTCCTGGTAACGGTAGCCACTCTCTGCGCACACCATCACCCCATTCGAATCGGGCGACTCGAGTCGGTGCCCATGACGACTCACCCACCCCACTTGGCGGGCTGGATTCCCGACGACCAATGCAAAATCGGGCACGTTCTTGGTGACCACCGCGCCAGCACCGACGAACGCGTAGCGCCCAATCGTGACTCCGCAGACGATAGTCGCATTGGCGCCAATCGTACACCCGCGCTTCAACAACGTGGTCTCGTACAAGGAGTGTCTGTTTACCTGCGACCGGGGATTCGTGACGTTTGTCAAGACACATGAAGGACCGAGAAACACGTCATCTTCAATCACCACGCCGGTATAAACCGAAACATTGTTTTGAATCTTGACGTTGTTTCCGATCGTTGTTCCGGCGTCGACGTTCACGTTTTGGCCGATGACGCTGCGCTCCCCGATTCGGGCGCCTTTCATGACGTGAGAGAAATGCCAGATCTTTGTGCCGGCGCCAATCTCAGCCCCTTTGTCCACATAGGCGGATTCGTGCGCGAAGTAAGGCAGTTGTTCTTTCTCCGGTTCGGGTTTAGAGTTGGACGGTTCTAGAGTAATTCCTCCGTTCACCAGCGCACGTTGACAGGCATCCAATACTCGCAAGACCCGGAGTCCTTCCGCGCCGTTGCTCACGGGAGAAGTTCTGGACTCCACACAGTCGAGGAAGTGCTGACATTCCGCCCGTAGTGGTTCCTGATCCTCCAAATCGACGATTTCGCCCTTCGCCTTAACCGCAGTCGGGATTCGATTTATCCACTCGACTTTATGAGGGTACAGAACAAGTTTATGTTCCGCTGTGTCATCGAAAACGGCCATCTTCTCCGATCCAACAACCACGAGTCGTTGCTCTTTGATCGGATGTAACCAGCTGACGAAAATGTGGGCCTGGACTCCGCTTGGGAAGTCGAAGTGACTCAAGGTGACATCGGGAATGTCGCGATTCAGATAAGCACCGCCCTGGCAAGTAACGCGAGTCGGCATTTCATTGAGGAGTGACAGCACCACGGAGATATCGTGTGGGGCAAAGCTCCAGAGAATATTCTCCTCACTCCGTATTTTCCCGATGTTCAAACGATTGGAATATAAATAGCTGATCTTTCCAAGAGCGCCGTCATGAATCAGCTTCTGCAATTGTAGGATTGCAGGATGATACCGGAGAATGTGACCCACCATCAGGATTCGGTGTTTAGCCTCGGCAAGTTTTACGAGGTCTTCACCGTGCGTCACGTCAACAGCCAATGGCTTCTCGACGAGAACGTCCTTCCCGGCTTCAAGCGCTGCCTTGGCCATTTCATAGTGGCTCACTGCGGGCGTGGCCAACACCACGGCGTGGACAGAAGTATCGCGGAGGACCTCCGTGAATTCTGAGCAGAACTTGATACCCTCGTAACGGTCTTTGCACGCCGCCTCGACCGATCTTTCCGCGTCGCAGAGTACTCCTAGTGCGCCAAGTTCATGAAAATTCCGAGCGAGATTCTTGCCCCAGTAACCGACGCCGACGACCGCTACGTTGACCTTGGACCTTCCGTTTGTTGACGCGCCATTTGTTCCGTTTCGCATGGATTCTTTCCTTTCGGGGACTTACTCCAGTAAATCAACGCACCTGGCCGCTGCCCGTCCGTCTCCGTAAAGAGCCGGATGGGAATTAATGGGAGCAAATGAATGCACCGTCGCGACAATTCTCTCCGTGTCAGATCCCACCAAAGTATTCCAGCCCGCTTCCACAGTCTCCACCCATTCCGTTTCATCCCGCAGTGTGAGGCAAGGCACACCCAACCAATAAGCCTCCTTCTGCAAACCGCCCGAGTCTGTAAGAACCAACCGTGCGGAGCCTGTCAGGCTTATCATGTCGAGGTAGCCCACAGGATCGATCAAGTGGACGTGAGGTTTCAGCCGGCAATCCGCCCCGGAGATGGCTTTGCGCGCACGCGGATGAACAGGGAAGACTATCGGTTCGTCGAGAGAATTAAACGCATTCAGAATGTGCGAAAGCCGCGCCAGATCATCCGTGTTTTCGCTGCGGTGCACAGTCGCCAGCAAGTAAGCGTTCCTCTTCAAGCCAAGGCGGTTCAGAATTTCAGGCGGTTTTGCGCCCGCGCGTGCTCTGGCCCAGTTCAGGACGTCCAGCATTACATCGCCGACGACGCGCACGTTTCGCGAAATGCCTTCAGCAGCCAGGTTACTGACGGCCGTGTCGCTCGGGCAAAGCAGCAGGTTCGACAGATGATCCGCCACGACGCGGTTGATCTCTTCCGGCATACAACGATTGAAACTTCGCAGTCCGGCTTCGATGTGGACTATGGGCACGGACAGTTTTGAGGCGGCCAGGGCGCCGGCTAGAGTGGAGTTCGTATCGCCATACACGAGGAGCCAGTCCGGCCGTTCAGCAAGCAACAGATGTTCAATTCCCTGGAGCATGGCGCCGGTTTGGGTTCCATGTGAACCAGAGCCGACATTCAAGTTCACATCGGGCGGCGATATCTCCAGCCCGTCAAAGAATATGCCGGACATTTCATAGTCATAGTGCTGTCCCGTATGCACCAATATCTCCTGGTGCCGTTTCCGCAGTTCCCGGCTTACCGCCGCAGCCTTGATAAACTGAGGCCGCGCCCCTACGATGGTCATAATCTTCATTTGCATAAGCTTGCTGGAAATAAGCGGGTTGGTAGGGTTTTCCCGATGCTAGAGTGATCAGGTGAATCGGCTACCATTGTCGATTTTGAGAAGCGGAGGCCGAAAATCGGTTTACATAAGCTACCGCCATTAAACTAATATGGCCAAAACATAGTTTTTATGGTGCAATCAGGCTGCCAATTTGGGAAATTGGTAGGACCTCCAGTTATTGCAAATGCAGGGGTTAACCCTAAATTGGCCAGTTCGGTCAAGCATTAGCAGATCACTCTCGAACCGCTCAGGCACTTTGCGGAAAACTATTTCTACTATTTTCCCGCTTTCTCCGGAACCTCAGAACCATGCGAAAATCTGTTATCAAGGAGGCTTTTTGGCGTCTTCACGACGCAGCTCCTGGGTTTGTTTCGCCAGCCACCGTTGCCGTTGCATCTCAGAATCTTCCTGTCTTGGCAAACACCGAAATTGCCCCGCCTTTAGTTGAAACCTGAAAGAGAAAGCAGCGGCTCTCGGCCTGGACTCGGATAGAGTCCGGAGTGAAAACTCTTTTTTGAGAGGAGAGCCGCTATGGCCGAGAGATGCCAGAGCAGTGTGAAGAAGTCCACGAAGAAGTTCGAGGTGATGGAGAGGAAAGAAGTGGCAGTGCGGTTGCCGCTGCCGCTGGTGAAAGTGTGGGAGGAATTGCAGCCCGAGGTCAAACACCTGACCGGGCTGGCGGGGTTGAAGATCATCCGGGCAGTGAGCGAGGACGAAGTGACGCGGCGCGTAGGACCGCGCCACCAGCCGGATTCGGCGTCGAGTTGCTTGCGCTGGTCGCGGAAAGGAAAGAAAACAAGACCGAACTGAAACTAAATGACAGAGTGAATCTGAGCAAACTCAGCAATTGCCTCGGCCACCCGACTCTGCTGGTGCGATTGCAGGCTGGGATACATGGCCAGAGAAAGAATCTGGTCCGCGGCCTCCTCAGACACGGGGAAGTCACCACGGTTCCAGTTCCGTGATGCATAGGCCTTTTGAAGATGAACTGGAATGGGATAATGGATTCCAGTTCCGATTCCGGCGTGCGTTAGGTGCTCTTGCAGCTCCTCACGGTAGGCTATGCGGATCACGTACAGGTGATACACCGGTTTGGACCAGGAAGGTTCGTACGGTATACCGATGAGTCCCTTCATGGGTGCAAGTAGTTCGTTGTAACGACGCGCGCATATCCGGCGCTGTTCATTCCAGAGAGACACGTGCTTTAACTTGACTCGCAGGATGCCCGCCTGGATGGCGTCAAGCCGGCCGTTATAGCCCTCAATGTCGTGGTAATACTTTTTGGACTGGCCATGATCCCGCAACATGCTAACTTTGCGCGCCAGCCCTTCATCGTTTGTCGTTACCGAACCACCTTCGCCGCAGGCGCCCAGATTCTTGCCTGGATAAAAGCTGAACGCGGCCGCTTGCCCCATGGAACCAGCCTTGCGCCAGCGGTTCTCTTTCTTCGAGAAATATTCGGCGCCGTGCGCCTGGCAAGCGTCTTCGATGACCATCAGCTTGTAACGCTCGGCCAGCGCGAGAATCGGATCCATGTCCGCGCTCTGACCGTAGAGGTGAACCGGAACAACGGCCGTTACGGGTCGTCCCAGAACCCGATGAACGTATTGCCCCGTCTTGGGATCCAAGACGCAGTGCGTTTCAAGATACTGGCGGAGTTTTTCCGGGTCCATCGTGTAGGTGCGCGGGTCAATGTCGATGAAATCGGGCAGAGCGCCCGCCTGAGAAATGGCCTCTGTAGTGGCGATAAACGTCAGAGGCACGGTAAGAACAACATGTCCGGCCTTGACGCCGGCGGCGATCAGAGCGAACCGTAAGGCATCCGTGCCGCTGGAGACTCCCACGCAGTGCTTGGTGTCGCAAAAAGCGGCAAATTCGCGCTCGAATCCTTCCACGGCCGGACCGCCGATAAAGCCGGCTGTATCGAGTGCCGCTCGAAAAGCGGCTACGAGTTCCTCCTGCAGTTCCCGATGGGGTATAACGAGATCAACAAACGGAATCTTTCCATTTTGCGTCATTCGTTGGTCCTCACTTCCGCGGTAGTTTCGGATTTTATCGCGCGCAAAATGCGGGCCGGGTTTCCGGCCACAATGACGTTGGGCGGCACATCGCGGGTCACCACACTGCCCGCGCCAACGATCGCGTTTTCGCCGATCACAACATTGGAGAGAATCGTAGCCCCTGAGCCGACAGAGGCCCCTTTCTTCACCAGTGTCCGATCGACTTTCCAGTCGCTCTCTGTCTGCAAGTGGCCGTCCGAGTTCGTGGCACGGGGATAGATATCATTGATAAATGTAACGCCATGACCAATGAACGCATCGTTTTCAATGGTCACCCCTTCACAAATAAACGTGTGGCTTGAAATCTTGCAGTTTTGGCCCACCTTTGCATTCTTCTGAATCTCAACAAATGCACCAATCTTCGTGTTATCGCCAATCTCGCAGCCGTACAGGTTGATAAATTTGGACAGCTTGACACCTTTGCCAAGCTTCACGTCGGGTGTAATCGAGCAAAATTCGTTCACAGGCGTATCAACTCCCCCCTTTTTTGAATCGACTTTTCAGCCGCTTCCAGCATCCGCACGACGCGCAGTCCGGCGTGGCCGTCGTTGAAAGGAGTCTTATTATTCGTGATGCAGTCGGCAAAGTAATCCAGCTCCACACGGAGGGCTTCCAACTGTTGCACCTGCGGCGCCCACATATCGCCGGTCCTGTAATTCACCAGCAGGTCTCGAATTCCATCCCCTGAAGTGATTTGAACTCCCTTGTCGTACACACGGATCTTTTCATCCGCCACGAGATCGTTCCAGACCAGCATCTTCTTCTGTCCACCGATCAGCGTCGTTCGGATCTTCACCGGTGAGAGCCAGTTTACATTGATGTGCGCGATAACGCTCCCAGGGAAATAAATCGTCATGAACGCGACATCTTCCACTCCGTTCAGGTGCTTCTCTCCGGTGGCGACAATAGCCTCAGGGTCGCCCTTGATCAGATGGTCCATGATCGACAGGTCATGCGGGGCCAAATCCCAAATTACGCTGACATCGTGCTGGAACAATCCCAGATTGATTCGCAAAGAATCGTAGTAATACAAATCCCCCAGAGCTCCGCTTTCCGTCAGCTCGCAGATCTTGCGGACCGCCCCGGTGAACAAGAACGTATGGTCCACCATGATCGTGAGGTTCTTCCGCGCCGCGAGTTCGATCAATTCCTCCGCCTGCTTCGCATTCGAGGTGAATGGCTTCTCGACGAAGACGTGCTTCCCATTTTGCAACGCCGCCTTGGCCAGTTCGTAATGAGTCCAAACGGGAGTAATGACCGCCACAGCATCGATCGCGGGCGAGGTTAGGATTTCGGAGGGATCCAGGCACGTTTTCACGCCCGGATAGGATTTCCGTACGCGAGAAAGCGCTGCTTCGCTCTTGTCGCAAACGGCTTCGACGTGCGTGGAGTCCAATGCGTGGAGATTCCTGACGATATTAGGGCCCCAGTAGCCGTAACCGATAACGCCGACTCTGATCATGGCTCTCCTGTGATGGGAAAAGGGAATTGAACTAGAAGTGATTTCCGGATGGCTCCTTCAGACCCATTCGGTAGCGTGTTCACCATCGAGACGGATTTAGAAAATTAGGAATACATCTCAGAAGTTCAAACGTCGTCTGCGGAAATACCGACGCTCGGATGTAAGCAGGCACCGTCACCCGAGAACACGGCCCAACCGTTGCTTGATACGAGAACTCTGGACCCGACTACCACATGAATCAGCTCTACTGTTATGCGATCGCACCGTCAAGCAATGACTGCGAGGTTGGCGGATCCAGCAGAGTCGTTCCACGGACAGGGATGACGCGAGCCCGGTCAATTTCCAAGGCTACGGATCGACGCAATAAGGACACCGAAACCACGATCCGCCGGCTCCCTCTGAATGCGATCAAGATTCCCTCCACGCCGCGCAGAGCATCGCTTTCAATGCGAACTTTCTGCCCTACCTCCAGATAGGGATAGGGTTCAGCATGTAGCCCGGAGGAAACAAGCGCTTGGATGGCTGAGATTTCGGAAGCTTCCATTGGCACAGGCACGCGGCCTCTGCCGACAACAGCGATCACTCCAGGTGTTACCAGAATCGGGAGCCGCTTGAAAACGTCAAAAGAACAGAACACGTAACCCGGAAACAGCGGAGCACTTACTTCTTTCAGCCTACCGCTCCAGCGCCGCTTCGACTTGTAGGTTGGCAATAAGGTCTCATAGCCCTTCCCGCTCAGGAGCGTGGCGGTTGATCTTTCCCAGCGGCTCCTCACTTGGAGCGCATACCACTGTTCGCCCTTGATTTCTGGACTCATGAAATCTTTGAGCCTCCCTTTTCTCCAGCTATCGTACTAATGGAAGGGAAAGCTGGTCTCTATATAAGCTACCGCCATTAATGCAACATGGTAGCGAGGATTAATGTGCAACCAGTCTGCCAGAATGGGACATATGTCAAGGAACTTACCGTTTCACTAATCTTCTGTATCACACTAATAATAAATCACTTACCGTAAATTATAGAGATGCTCAAATTTCTTCATCGTCCTTTATCCGGGGGGCTAGTTTGAGCCGAAAGAAAATCGTTTCCACGATATACTAAACTGTTTCCAAAAAATCCTGTTTTGCAGCGTTTGGCCCATATGGCGGCGCAACGTGAACAAGCAAATGCCATCATGCGTGCAAATTTCTATCTTTTTGCGTCCAATCCAATGGGGGGAAATGCTAGACTAAAATGCGCCAAAAGCGTGTAAGTAATTGAAAACAATATTCATGCAGAATATTCTAGAGCAACCATATTCGTCATCGTAGGTAAGAATTGAAACCATTAAGCGTGGTTTCCGCCGCAAAGGGGTATTTCTACTTGTGCGCATCCTTGGAGTAGGCAAGGATATCGCCGCCATAATACGAACCATATTCGGCGGCTTCCTCCACAATGTTCAGCACGATATCAATGATATTTGATATTTGTGTCCCTGAACTCCCGGTAGGCCTTTTGAGCCTTGCCTCGTTAGAGATGACCCATTACCATTACCCATTTGTCTTGAAGATTGTGAGGTCAGCATGCGCCATCCCCGCTGAAAACAGCTCGGGGCGTGGCGACGAGAATTTTTAGATCGAGCCACAAAGACCAGTTCTGGCAATAACGGAGGTCCAAACGGACCATCTCGTCGAACCGCATACGGCTCCGGCCGTTCACTTGCCACAATCCGGTAACGCCCGGCTTCACCTCCAGTATTCTCCGTCGGTGCCAGATATCATAAATCTCGAACTCATAGGGAATCGGAGGACGGGGCCCAACAAGCGACATTTCACCGCGCAGGACGTTCCAGAACTGAGGAAACTCATCGAGGCTGGTCTTTCTCAGGAACTTGCCGATCGGGGTCACCCGAGGGTCGTTCGTAATCTTGTAGACCGGTGCCTGAACTTTGTTCGTATTCGCGCAATCTTTCACGCCAGAAATAAACTGCCGGATGTACTCCTGATGAATCTTCGGACTATTATTCGTGTACATGGTACGAAACTTCAGGCACTTGAAGCGCGCTCCGAACTGGCCAAGACGTTCCTGCTCGAAAATCACCGGGCCTTTGGACGTCAACTTGATGATCGCGGCAATTACCCCGAGCATTGGGGACAGCAGCAGCAATAAGATTGCGCTGCCGGCAAAATCTATCATGCGCTTCACAACAAGAGGAAATCGCTTTCGCGAAACTTTTCGATTCAGATCGGGATAAAGTTTGGAGTCCGCCACCCAACCCGAATAATTTCCATCCCAGCTTTCTGGAAAAACATGAAAAGAAATGGCGATTTTGGCAGCTTTCTCCCGCCCCAGATGCTCAACAAGAGCGGCCTCGATCTTTGTTCGGAGAATTTCAGTGATGGGGCATGTCCCCTCCATATTCACTTCCGTGAAGACGACGCCAAGAATAGCGCTCTCTTTATACCAACCGACTAGATCAGTCTCTCGTTTGGAAACTACGATTACCTCGAGCGCATGGTTTAGAATTTTCGCCGCTGAGCCATTTTCGAAATTCGCATCGAGTAACATTAGGACAAATGGTTTGGAGGACCGCTCCGCCCGGCGGCGCTCAAGCATCAACATGGAATGGAAGGCTTCCTCGGGAAGGGCCGTCATCTCTCTATGTGCGGAACGTAGGTCAAAACCATGAGAATTCTTTGGGACCGCAGCATGGATCGACCCTTGCTCTGTCGGATGTGCAACTTTTGAATGACTGATTCCCATTTGCGCTCCCGCGAGATTTGTGTTTCCGTGGAGGTTCCCCTCCTCGACGCTCAGACAGTTGCCATAATAGCGTTGACCGGATTTTGCCCAGCACGCTTCCAAGCGTGCTGCTTTCTCCGCCCTGAGCGACAATCGGGCTCAGGCTGTCAACCGCCTGGAGCGAAAAACCACCTTTCCTAAAACAGCCAGTTCGGATACAAACATGCTGCGGCCATGCTTCTAATGAAACTGAAGCTAGGACATAGTGTTTGTCTGCAATCACCCTACCAAATTGAACCATGTCCCAAGTAAATCATGCAGGGTTACTTAGACTCGTAACTTAATGTAGATAGGATGGTTGCTGTAGAATTTGAATCTGTAACATTTTGCTTTCGCGGTAGTCCTCAATGATTGATAGGGTAAAGTGAAAAATATTGCCACGTTGTTCTATTGGCCTTCCGAATCGGCGCCCGAAATTGTCCCGCCTTTAGTTGTGGATACTATTTGCCGAAGCCCATGTAGAACTCTTCATTTTCACAAGTTGTGGTGTTTTCTGTGTCCTCTGCCGCGGAATTTGCGGCGGGGATCTGTGATTCTAACCGGGCAAGAAACTGAACCAGGAGCGAACGTTCCTTCTCCGAGAAACCATCGAGCAGAATCTGTTCCCGCTTGCGCGCAAGCTTAACCATTCGATCGTGCAGACGGAGGCCCTTGGCGGTCAGTGCGAGAATCTGACTTCGGCGATCGTATTGGTCCGGCCGCACTTCGACGATTCCCGCCGCATGCATGGAATGAATGCTGCGGCTGACCGCACCCTTGTCGAGACCCGTGACATCCGAGACTCGTTTGGGCGTCACCCAGGCTTCCCTGGCCAGCAGAGCCATGATTCGCCATTTGGTGATTCCTACTCCGAAACGCGGGAGGTAGATCGCTGTGGCCCCGCTCGATATCTTGTTGGCGAGATAGGTGACATGAGCCGGAACATATTTGGCGAAATCGATCGCATGGTCGGAGATGCGAGTATCGCGGTCGCTCGGTGGGCGAGCGGCATGCCGTTTCTTACTGCGCTTCATAAGGTCCTCAGCCAACGAATCTCATCGCAAAACAATGGTCCTTGATTGTAACCATGCGCGCAGGGACGGGCAACCAAGTTGGGGGAAAAGAAACCGAACAATTCATCGGGGAATGTCTCCCCCAGTACGGCAATCCGTTCACCCCGCTCTTATAGAACTTATCACGACTTTGTGAAAGATCAGGCCGGCACGCAACCGCCTCGTTGTTTGACGGTTCCGCCAAAGGTTGATGAGCGCTATCCGAACCGACTATAATTCAGGCCACTCACTCATTGGAGGATCCATGAGGAACATACTCTTTGCGCTATTGCTTTCAGTGTTTGCACAACCACTGTTTGCCCAAGGTGCTCCGCCGCAAGCTGCGGCTGACCAGCCCTACACCATGGAGTACTTCTACAAAGTGCAATGGGGACACCAACAGGAGTTCCTGCAACTTTTCCTCAAGAACCACTATCCGCTGCTCAAAAAGATCGTGGAGAGCGGTCGCATGATTTCTGTGAGAATTGAAACTCCCGCCAACCACATGACTGAGGATGCGCGCTGGGACTATTGCGTTACGATTAAGTACAAGAACCCGACAGTGGCGACAACAGCTAATCCTGAGGAAGAATCCCTTATTAAGCAGCTCTGGCCTGACCAGCAAACTTACGCACGGGAAGAACAGCGGCGGTTCGAGATCTTGCTGGCCCACTGGGATCTTCCAGTCACAGATATCACACCGTCGAAGAAATAGCCGTCGGTGAACATCCGCTGCCAAGAACGGTGAGATAACGACTACATTGCAGCAAGTCAGTCTTCGACAAGCCGACTATAACGTTCAGCGGCGCGCGGGTCAGGGTTCCCAAGCCTGCCTCCGTTAATGCCGTTTTCATTGAGGGCTTTCAGGCCGTTGCAGCGCATGAAGCGAATTGAATCTTCGCGATAGGAGGACATTACTTATTTACTTAAGGAGATGTGATACCGCAACAATATATCGTTGACAAGACAACTACTTAGGTATATTAAGGTAATTGACGGGATCAGGGTCGCATTCTCACTTTCAGTGTCCCGGTCTGACCGCCACTGAACAGAAGCAGGTAACCGATGAAAGCGCTACGGCACTGGTCGGTCCGGCATGCCGGCGGGCTGCGACGGGTGTATGAAGCTTTCAGGAGGTACGCGCCATCTTTTGACGGGGTGGTGCGCCTGATGGGCCGGGAGCGCTCTGAAAAGCTGTTCTTGCCCCTGGAACGGGTTGCGAAGGGTCTCTTTTTCGATTGCCAGATGTGTGGGCAATGCGCACTCTCTTCGACCGGGATGGCGTGCCCTGAGAATTGCGGCAAGGAGATGCGCAACGGTCCGTGTGGCGGCGTGCGTCCTGACGAGGGATGCGAAGTGATGCCCGAGATGCGTTGCGTATGGCTGGAAGTGGCCGAAGGCCGGAAGAGGATGGCGGACGAGGCCCCCGCCGAGTCTCTCCTGCTCCCGCCGGTGGATCAGAGGTATCGCGGGCGATCTACCTGGCTCCAGATCGTCGCTAGTGAAAATGGTCTGCCAGTCGTGGAGCAACGCGCTGCGCTCCGCGCGTTGGAGCGCCCCAAGTACGGCTTCGAACGCGCCTGCGAGTCCGGGCGATTCCTGGTCACAGTCGAAATAACCCCTCCGGATTCCCCCGATTGCACCGATCTTCTCAAGCGTGCCGCCTATTTCCGGGGCCTCGTGGATGCGATGAACATCACAGATGGCGCGGGTGCGAACTGCCACCTCTCGAGCGTGGCGGGCGCGGCGGTGCTGACTGCTAACGGCCACACAGCGGTGTGCCAGATGACCTGCCGGGACCGCAACCGGCTGGCGGTGCAGGGAGATCTTCTGGGTGCCGCGGCGCTCGGTGTGCGCAACTTTCTGTGTCTGACCGGGGACGACATCCGCAACGGCGATCACCCCGGGGCCAAAGCCGTTTTCGATCTGGACGCCGTTTCCCTCTTGGGCATTGCGCGCGGCTTGCGGGACGAGGGGCGGTTCGCCTCGGGCCGCAAGCTGGATGCCGCGCCGAATCTGTTCCTGGGCGCGGCGGCGAACCCTTTTATGCCTCCGTACGCGGACCGTGTGGTCAATCTGGAGAAAAAAATCAATGCTGGGGCGCAGTTCATCCAGACGCAGTTCTGCTTCGATCCGGGGCTGCTGGAGAATTTCATGCGCGAAGTGCGCGCGCGCGGATTGCACGAGCGCTGCCGGATTCTGGTGGGCGTCGGCGCTCTGCGCAGCGCGAAGGGTCTACGCTGGATGGCGCAGCATGTTCCCGGCGTTCACGTTCCGGAAAAGGTCATTCAGCGCGTCGCCAATGCCCAGGACCAGGCGCTTGAGGGGAAAAAGATACTGCTCGAGACCATCGCTGCCTTGCGGGGAATCGAGGGCGTGGCCGGCATGCACCTGATGGGATACAAGAACGAAGACATGCTTGCAGACGCGATCGCCGAATCCGGCTTGCGCACGAGGGTGGCCTAGAAGGCCGCGTGCTTTGCAAAGGGAGGAAAAAGAATGAACGAACAGGAGCGCAACCTTGTGGAATGGCTCGCGGATATGCGCGAGGAAGAGGCCACGGCTCTCGCCAACCGCATGCTGCTCGAGGAGGGTGCGGACCCCGTGCGCGTTCTCGAATTGTGCCGTGAGGCGATGGGCGTGGTCGGCAAGCGGTTTGAAGCCGGGGAGTACTTCCTTCCCGAGCTGGTGCTGGCGGGCGAGATGCTGGAGAACATCGGGGCGGTGGCCAAGCCGCTGATCAAGAAGAAACCGGGGGAGGAAGCAAAGAAACTCGCGCGTGTGCTGATTGGCACGGTGCACGGTGATCTGCACGACATCGGCAAGAACATCGTCTCCTTCATGCTGGACATCAATGGCTTCGAGGTGCGGGACATCGGCGTGGACGTTCCGGTGAAGACCTTCCTGGACGAGATCCGCGACTACAAGCCTCACGTCGTGGGGCTTTCCGGCTTCCTGACGGTTGCCTTTGACTCGATGAAGGAGACGATCGCCGCGATCGAGGACGCCAACCTGCGCAGAGAATTCAAGATCATGATCGGCGGAGGGCAGATTGACGAGACCGTCCGCGGTTATACGGGAGCGGACGCTTTCGGAGTCAACGCGGTGGAGGCTGTGGCACTCTGCAAGAATTGGACGGGAGACGGGAAATGACCACGGTGGAACAAACGCAGAATCCCGAAATCAAGCAGGCCTACGACAAGCGCTTTCAGCGGATCATGGATTGCGTCGCGCTGAAGCAACCGGACCGCATGCCGGTGGCCCTGCATGCGACCTTCTGGCTGGCAAAATACGGCGGCATCACGTACAAGGAATTGATGTACGACTACGAGAAAAACATGGCGATTGGAGAGCGCGCGGTGCTCGAATTCGAGCCCGATGGCGTGGCTCCGCTCTTCGCACTGACCTGCATGGGGCGGTCGCTCGAAGCCATCGGATTCAAGCAGTTGCAGTGGCCAGGCCACGGTGTCGGCGACAGCCAGCCCTACCAATACCTCGACCGGGAGTACATGAAGCCCGAGGAATACGATGATTTTCTGTTTGATCCAACGGGCTTCTATCTGCAGAAATACCTGCCGCGAGTGGCCAGCGCGTTCGAAGGGATCGAGGACCTGCCCATCTTTCCGGGCATGCACTATCTCCGGCTCGTCAACGGCATTCGTCCATTCAGCAAGCCTACGGTGCGCAAGGCGCTGGAGAACCTGATGAAGGCGGCGGAGGAAGTCGATCGCTTCGCCACGCACAGCGCCATGTTTAACAAAAGAATGAACAGTCTGGGCTACCCGCTGATCAGCGCCTTCCACTCCGTTTCGCCGTACGACTTTGTGGCGGACTATTTTCGCGGGGCCACGGGAATGATGAAGGACTTATTTCGGCACAAGGACAAACTGCTCGCGCTGCTGGAGAAGGCTTCGGTATTTCTGACGCGCATGACGATCACCAACGCAAAGCTCTCCGGCGTGGACATCGTCATGATTCCGACTCACTGGGCTCCCGACGCCTTCATGTCCGGGAAACAGTTTGAGACGTTCTGGTGGCCGACTTTCCGCAAGATGCTGATTGGCTTGATTGACGCCGGACTGATTCCCATGCCGCTGTGGGAGGTGGACTGCACCAAGCGCCTGGAAATCATCCGCGACGTGCCGCCAGGCAAGTGCATTTACTGGTTCGAACGCACCGATATGGTGAAGGCTTTCGAGGTGTTGGGTGATGTGGTGGCGCTGCGCGGCAATCTTTCTCCGTCGCTGATGACGACGGGCAAGCCCGAGGAAGTGGATGCCGCGGTGAAGCACCTTGTGGACAACGTATTCAACAGGGGCGGCAAGCTGATTCTGGACTGTGCCTTTGGCCTTCCGGACGAGACACCGGTCGAAAACGCACGCGCGATGTTCCACGCAGCGCGGAAGTACGCCGGCTGAGAGGCGCAGGAGATGCCCGTCACATGGAACAGCAATGTGTTGGGAACGGTGGCGAAGCTGCCTCCGGGAGCGTCTGCAACGCCGGTTCGCGAGCGGCTTCGCGCGCAAGCGCTGGATATTGCCCGCGCCGAGAGCTTGGGACAGGTTTTCCTTAGCTACTCGGTGGTACCCCTCGCGGAGCCGTCTTCCGGCAACTACCGGGCGGGTATTCTCCGGGCCGGGGGCGAATCGTTTGACGCTCCGCGCCTTGTGCCCGAACAGGGCGAACTGACCGCCCTGGCCTTCGGAGTGTGCACGCTTGGCCGGGGGCTCGAAGAGCGGGTGAGTACGCTGTTGACGGAGCGGCGCGCCTCTGTAGCGCTGGCCCTGGACGAACTTGGCAACCGCATGCTGAGCGAGGGCAGTTACCGCCTGCGGAAACGCCTCCTCTTGGATGCGACGAAGCGCGGGCTTTGCGTGTCAGGGGAGCTGAGACCCGGGGACCCGGGGCTGGCTTTGGAGGCGCAGCACGCGGTTCTACGGTTGGCGCATGCGGAGAAAATCGGTGTGACTGCGACCAGAACTCTCCAACTCACGCCGTTGAAATCCCTCTCGGTAATCTACGGCGTGGGACCCGGCCTGCCTCCGGCATGGTGGTCGCGCTGCGATGAATGTCGTTCCCGCGAAAAATGCGCGGCGGTGCGCGGTTCCCTGATGACGGTAGCGTGAGCGGCGAGAACGCAACCATGGTGAAACACCAGGAGATCGTGCCGGTAACCTACACGCTGCGCTTTCCCGACCTTGATCGCGAGATCGAAGGCCGCGCGGGGGAATCCATATTTCAGGCGGCGCGGCGCACTGGGGTGCGCATCGTCGGCGCGTGCGGCGGCCGGGGAACCTGCGGCGCATGCGCTGTTCGAATAACGAGGGGGCAAGCGGGCCCTTATGGCGAGAAGAGTCCGGCCGCAGAGAATGGGAAAGGGCAGACAACCAGCCGCCGGAAATGGGTGCGCTCCTGCTGCACCACGCCGCACAGTGACTGCACGGTCGAAATCGCGCCGCGTTCGCTGGCGCCGGTTGTGCGGGCTGAAGTCGATCACAGCGGCGGCTCCGAGAGTCTCCCGCTGGACCCGGCCGTGCGCAGCGTCGAGGTCACCGTTCCGGTAGCAACCCTGACCGACAACCTCAGTGATGTGGATCGCGTTCTTCGGGCGGCCAGCGAGAAGCTGGTCACGGTGGACGCCCTGGCCGCGCGCGAACTGCCCGGCCTTTTGCGCAAGAATGCATGGGCCGTGACCCTGCGCATACGCGATTGCGAACTGACCGGCTTTGCGCCGCCGGGGGCCAGGACACTGGGGCTGGCCATCGATCTGGGTACGACCAATGTCGCGGGCTTTCTCATAGATTTGCAGAGCGGCCAGCGGCTGGTCAGCGTGGGCATTGAGAATCCACAGGTCGCCTGGGGCGCAGACCTGATCAGCCGGATCAATTACGCCACCCGCGGACAAGTGCAGGCGGAGGAGTTGCGCCACGCGGCTGTAATGGCCGTGAATACCCTGGCCAACGACCTGTGCCGCGCGGTTGGCGCCCGGACGAGTGACATCGTTGACGCCGCCGTGGGCTGCAATACGGCGATGCATCATCTCCTGTTGGGCTTGCCCGTAAATCAGCTTGGCCGTGCGCCGTTCGTTGCGGCCGTGCGGGAATCGCTCGACGTAAAGGCGCGGGATCTCGGCCTGAACATCGCCTCCGGAGCCTGTGTGCACTTTGCGCCGAACATCGGGGGCTTCGTCGGCGCGGACCACGTCATGGCGCTGCTGGCCACGCAGAAGCAGTGGAACTCGGCCACAACCAGCCTGGTAATGGATGTCGGTACGAATACCGAAATTTCGCTGATCCATGAGGGAAAGATACTTTCGGCCTCCTGCCCGTCCGGCCCCGCGCTCGAAGGCGGGAACATCTCCTGCGGAATGCGCGCAGCGGAAGGCGCGATCGAACGGGTACGCATTGAAAACGGCCGCATCACCGTCGAGGTGATCGGAAAGACAAAGGCCATCGGGCTATGCGGTTCCGGCGTGCTCGATGCAGTGGCGGCCATGCATCGCGGCGCAATCATTGACCACAGCGGGAGGCTGGCCATGAACCACCCGGACATCGGCCTGGCCGAGGGCAAGCGCTATGCCACGCTGGCCCCCGGCGTTTACCTCTTCCAGCATGATATTCGCGCCATCCAATTGGCCAAGGCGGCCGTGCGCACGGGCATCGAGATGCTGGTGAAGGAAATGGGCATTGAAGAGAGCCGGATCGAGCGATTTATCGTGGCGGGTGCGTTTGGCGCATACATTGACGTCGCCGGCGGAAAGCAGATCGGGCTTTTCCCGGATCTTCCCCTCGAGCGATTTGAGCAGGTGGGCAATGCCGCGGGTGCCGGGATCAGGCAAACGCTCACTTCGCGGGCTGTGCGCGAGGAAGCGCGGCGGCTGGCTGCGCGCTGCCGCTACATCGAACTCAGCTCCCTGGGGGGATTCCAGAAATGCTTTCTGCGCAACATCGGGTTTCCCTCGCCGAAAGCGATCAAGAGGCCATCATGACGGAACCACAGGAATTCAAGATCAATATCATCGGCGAACGCATCAATCCGGGCTTCAAGAGCTCGAAGATTTTCTTCGACAACGAGGATATCGCCGGCCTGCAGGGACTGGCCCTGAAGCAGGCCCAAGCCGGCGCCTGGTATCTAGACATCAATATCGGAGCGCGGGCGCTGACCGATTCGGCCTTCATGGCCGAGGTCATCCGGGCGATCCAGGCGGTGGTAACCACGCCGCTGGCGTTCGACTTCCCGAGCGCCCAGGTGCAGGAGGTGTGCCTGGAAACCTACGACCGGGCACGCGCCGGCGGGCAAATGCCAATGATCAACTCCATCACGGAGCACCGATGGGATTTGATGGATCTGCATAAGCATTTCGGTCCGTTCAAGGTCATCGCCATGGCTTCCGAGAGAGTGGAAGAGGGCATCGCCAAGGGAAACAAGACAGCTGACGAGATTTACAGGACGGCCAAACGCTGCGCGCTGCGCTTGCGCAATGAATACGGAATGGCTATGGATGACATCCTGATTGATGTATCGGTGAGCGCCATTATTGCCGACACCGCCGGCCTGAACCGCTCGACGCTCGACGCCATCAAGTTGATCGGCAACGATCCCGATCTCGCCGGGACGCACAGGATGGGCGGCCTGACGAACATCGCGCAGCAAATGCCTAAGAAGGCAGCAGATGGTTCCGAATTGAAGCACTCCCTCGAGTCCGCTTTTCTCACCCTGGCCGTGCCGTATGGATTCGACACCATCATTGGCACTCCGTGGAAGCGCCATCAACCGCTGCCGGAGGACAATTACGTCTTGAAAACTTACAAGAATTTCCTGGAGCAGACCGGCAGCAATGCGCTGCGCGCGGTGCGCAAGTTCTATAAGGCGTAAGACATGCAATCGATCCTGATTCGCGCGGCGAGCTATTTCGACGGGGACAAATTCCACCCTGAGAACGCCGGGCCCTATTTGATCGCCGTCCGCGACGGACGGATCGAGTCCGTTGCGCAAAACAGCCCGGACGCCCCTGTGAACATGGTGACGGGGTTCGTCATGCCTGGGCTGGTTGATGCGCACGTGCACATATTCCTCGACGGCGGTGAACTGGACCCTGACAAGCGCAATGCCTACCTGAATGCCGGCCACGAGGAGATGATGGGAGTGGCGTGGCGCAATATCGCGCGAACGTCGCGCTCGGGCGTCACTCTGGTGCGCGACGCCGGCGACCGCCATGGCATTAACCACACGATGCGGGATGAATTGCGCGGGGACCCCGCGGCTCTTGTCTCCTTGCGATCCGCGGGGATGGGCGTGAAAAGGGCCAAGCGTTACGGAAGTTTCATTGCGCGCGACGTCGGGTCCATCGAGGAAATCCCCGCGGTCATTCAGGAACTGGCAGCGGCCAGCGATGACGTAAAAGTGATTCTCACCGGGATCATCGACTTCGAAGCGGGAGCGGTCAAAGGCGCGCCGCAATTCAATGTGGAAGAATTACAGTGCGTCATCGCCGAAGCGCGCCGTCAGGGCCGCAAAACCCTGGCGCATTGCAGCGGCGCCGAAGGGCTGAAGATGGCCGTCGAGGCGGGTATCGGCTCGATCGAGCACGGCTTCTTCATGACGCGGGAACTGCTCCCGCGCATGGCGGACAAGGGCATCGCCTGGATTCCGACATTTTCTCCGGTGCATTTCCAGTGGGCGCGGCCGGAGCTTGCCCGTTGGAGGCAGGCGACGATTGACAATCTGCGTCGGATTCTGGACTCGCATCTTGAACATGTGGCGCTTGCGCACAAGGCCGGAGTGGAAATTGTCGCAGGCTCGGATGCCGGCAGTCCCGGCGTGGAGCACGGTGCGGCCCTCATTGATGAGCTATTCCATTTTCTCGCCGCCGGGCTTCCCATGGAGGAGGTTTTGCGTTCGGCCACGTCCCGGCCACGGCGCCTGTGGAACGCTCCCTCCGTGAATATCGAAAAAGGCGCGCGGGCCGAATTGATCCTCTTTGATTTCTCGCCGTTTGCCGACCCAAACAGCCTGCGCCGTCCGGAGATGGTCGTCTCTTCGCATACAAGCCAGAAACTTAGTCATTCTTGAAAGGCGGGTTTTGCGAACGGACGAGGGGTGATACCGCAAGGACCAAGCGGATGCAACGAAGAAAGACGTGGCTTATCCGCTTTCCAAGCGGCCTGGCGCACCCGGCTAATTGTGCCGCCGTCCTGCTCGGTCACCGTAGTCACCTGGTTCAGGGGGTCATAAGTGTAGTGGGTTGGCCAAGAAAACCGACTTGTGTCAAACTTCGGGAAGTTTTCCGCCGTGGCCATTATTCACTTCCATACCTAAAAAGAGCGTCAATGACTTGGCGCAAGATAGGGTCATTGTGAACAAGTGAGTAGGAGACTTGCGGAGGCCGCATGGAATTGACCGTGCGCTGAACCAAGCCATCTTTTTCCAGCTTTGCAAGGACTCGCGCGAGCGACTTTGCGGGCACCTGCGGAATCGCCTTCCGAAGCTCGCTGAAACGCCGGCGCCCACCCAACAGCTCGCGCAGCACCAGCAGGGTCCACCGGCTGCCCAATTTCCGTAAGGCGATCATGAGGGGGCATGGCTTGAGACTCCGAGACGCGGAACTAGTTGACAACTTGTCACTTGGTGCTATTCTGACTCTATCTTTGGATTTCATGGCGCATAGTAACACTCCGACGTAAGGGCCACAAGAACGGGTCTAAGGGGTCGTTGCTTTGTTTTGTATCCTTCGAAGTTATGGTTTAATTTGAGAATATCCCACGCCCAGCCTTGGCAAGTCGTGGATGGCATACCTGACCCTATGCTGCTCATTTGGGTTATGGAACAGCTTCTCGACAAAGGTCGATTTGGCGAAAAATTCCCTCAAGGGTGGTAGTATTTCGTGATCATCGTCAGCCAGTGGTGCGGCAGCATCATGTTCAGCAAGCGATGCCAATACCCCACACGAACATTTTGTGCAGGCGCCGTGGCTCGGAGGTGACTTGTGAGCCGAAAACTGATCCTCCTGGCAATCCTTGCCGTCGTCGGCACTGCCGAGCTTCTGGTGATGGTGGTGTTCTATTATCTCGGCATACGGGCGGGCTGGCTGGAGAGCCTGGTGGATACGGCGGTGCTGATAGCAATCAGCGCGCCCCTGCTCCACCTCGTGCTCCTGCGCTCTGACCGCGCCGTCCGGGAAAATAGAGAACTCGCGCGGGCCTATCAATCGCTCAAGGGGCTGTACAATCTTGCGGATGCGTTGAAGGAAGCTACCACCGAGCAGGATGTACTCGACAATACAATGCAGCAGGTCAGAAAGTTCCCCGGCGTCCAGGCAGGATGGGTTTCTCTCCGGGAGGGTGAGACAGGATTTCGCCTGGCCGCTGCCTACGGCCTGCCTCCCGCGCTGGAGGTCCCAGGAGCTTTTGAAGGGGAATGCCTGTGCCGTCGTAAACTCCTCGCGGGCGAACTCGACCGGACAACGAACATTCTAGAATGCGAACGGCTGCGGCAAGCAAAAGGCGATACGCGCGGCTTGCGCTTGCACGCCAGCATTCCGCTGTGGATCGGCAACCGGGTGATAGGAGTCATGAATTTGGTCGGGC
This sequence comes from Terriglobia bacterium, assembly GCA_020073705.1. Lineage (GTDB taxonomy): Bacteria > Acidobacteriota > Terriglobia > Acidiferrales > UBA7541 > Palsa-360. Next base: position 7,948 of record JAIQES010000015.1, on the reverse strand, counting down.
CGGAGAAGGGACTTTTTGGCGATAAGGATTTGGAAATTCTCTACAGTGTGGGAAATCAGGTGGCGGTGGCGCTGGAACGAACACACTTGCTTCACCAAATGGAAAACATTGTGGAGGAGAGGACAGCCGCTCTCACGGCAGAAATCGCCGAGCGCCAGCAGAGCGAGGAGAAATTCCGGAAAGTCCTTCGAAACATCCATGAAGTCGTTTATTCAATAAAGGTGACGGAGATCGCGACCGGCGGGTCGGTAGAGTTAGTCAGCGATCAAGTGAGGGATATTCTTGGGTATGAGCCGGATGAATTTTTGCGGGACTCCACGCTCTGGTTCCGGATCCTTCACCCGGAGGATGTGCCTAGCGTAATCGAGTCCACCAACCAGATTGTTTCCAATAAAAGACCGGGCATCCGAGTCTACCGCCTCCGGCATAAGACAACCGGGGAGTATCTGTGGCTCGAAGACAGTGTGTCGCCGGAATTCGACGATTCCGGCAATCTCAGCGCCATTTTCGGAGTGGCGCGCGACATCAGCGAGCGGAAGCAGGCAGAGGAGAAGCTGCGCGAAAGCGAGGGGCATTATCGCTCGCTGTTCGAGAACATGCTCAATGGGTTTGCTTATTGCCGGATGTTGTTCGATGACGGACAACCGCAGGACTTCATCTATCTTTCTGTCAACCAAGCCTTCGAAAGACTGACCGGGTTGAAAGATGTGGCTGGGAAAAAGGTGTCCGAGGTCATTCCCGGTATTCGGGAGTCTGCTCCCGATTTGTTTGAGCTTTATGGCCGTGTGGCGCGGACCGGCGTGCCTGAACAGTGCGAAATATATCTGGAAGCCTTGAAGATGTGGTTCACGATCTCGGTATATTGCCCCCGCCAAGACCACTTCGTGGCCGTATTCGACGTGATCACCGACCGCAAGCGGGCGGAAGAAGCGCTGCGAACAAGCGAGGGCAAGTACCGTCAAATCGTGGAAACCTCGAATGAAGGCATTTGGATGCTGGACCCGGATGGGAAAACCATCTTTGCGAACCGGCAAATGGCGCAAATGCTGGGTTACTCAGAGGAGGAATTGAGCCGGCTTTCCCTCTTCGATCTTACTTACGACTCCGATCTCGCGGATGCACGTGCGCGCATGGAACGGCTCCGCATGGGAGAAGCCGTGCAGCGCGACTTACGCTACCGCCGTAAAGACGGCTCCGAACTCTGGGCGCTGGCGAGTAGTGCGCCAGTGTTCGACGCAGCGGGCAAGAACGCCGGAATGCTGGGAATGCTCTCGGACATCACCGAGCGGAAGCGCCTGGAGAAGCAGTTTCGCCAAGCGCAAAAGATGGAAGCGGTCGGCCAACTGGCAGGTGGCGTTGCGCACGACTTCAACAACCTGCTGGGCGTGATCATTGGCTACAGCGAACTTGTTGAAGAGAGTCTGAAACCAGACGATCCTCTGCGGCCTAAGATTGAAGAAATCAAGAAGGCCGGGGAGCGCGGCGCCTCGCTGACCCGCCAACTTCTTGCTTTCAGCCGCCAGCAGGTGCTTGAACCAAAGATTTTGAACCTGAATTCAGTGGTGGCGGACGTGCAGAAAATGCTCCAGCGGCTGATTAGCGAGGACATAGAACTGATCACGAACTGTCAGCCGAATCTAGCGTTAGTGAAGGTGGATCGGGGACAGATCGAGCAAGTAATTATGAATCTCGCAGTGAATGCACGGGATGCAATGCCGAACGGCGGAAAGCTGAGGATTGAGACCGCAAACGTCGACTTGGACGACTTTTACGCTCGGCAGCATGCCCCTATGGTGCCCGGCTCATTCGTTATGCTTGTGATCACAGATACCGGCATGGGCATGGACGCTGAGACACAGACGCATATTTTCGAGCCGTTCTTTACCACGAAAGAGCAGGGAAAGGGCACAGGGCTTGGCCTTGCAACGGTCTACGGGATTGTTAAACAAAGCGGCGGCTACGTCTGGGTGTATAGCGAGCTCGGGCAAGGAACAATCTTTAAAATCTACTTGCCTCAAGTTCAAGGAGAGGCCGAAAAAGAAAAGCCTAGTATTGGACCAGACAAACTTGTCAAGGAAACGGAGACAATCTTACTGGTCGAAGACGAAGAAGCGCTCAGAAAGATGACCCACGAGTTGCTGGAGCAGAGTGGCTATACAGTTCTGGAAGCAAGCGACGGGTTAGAAGCTCTTGAGATTGCCTGGCAGCACAAAGGCCCCATTCACCTCCTGCTCACTGATGTGGTGATGCCAAGAATGAGTGGCCCAGCACTGGCCAAACCAGCGGCTGCTCTGCACCCCGAACTGAAGGTGCTTTACATGTCGGGTTACACAGGCTACTCCTATGTGAGTCAGGGGCTGGTAAGCTCTGAGTCGGAATTACTTCAAAAACCCTTCACGCGCGATACACTTTTGCGGAAGATACGAGAGGTGCTGGGAGTCTAGGGAGTTGGAATGTTGCGGTGGCTGTGCCCATCTGTTGAGATCACGATTGGATGTCGTGATTTCGGATGAGGCTAAAATCATGTCTCGAATTCTGATCATAGACGACGATGAAGCGACACGGCGTCTTCTCCGCGACCGCCTTGAAGACGCTTACGAGATTATCGATACAGGTGATCCGGAAAGCGCACTTGCCAAGACCCTTGAGCATAAACCTGACGCGATCCTGTTGGATTTGATGATGCCGAATTTCTCCGGCTTCGAGGTGTGTCAGACTCTTGCTTCCCTGAGCTTTACTCAGCGCATTCCGATCTTCATTGTGAGCGGATATGGCGGGAGCAGCTACAAGGCTCTTTGCCAGAAGTTAGGCGCAGTTGGATATTTCCAAAAACCAATCGATTTTGCGTATTTAAAGGTTCAATTGGCTGCCGTACTGTCGGCAAAAAGACCAGAGCGCCGCGTCCAAGTGAGGATTCGTTTGAGGGTGGCTCTGAGACTGCGGGGAATCGATCAACAAGGAACACCGTTTGAAGAGGTCACTAACACAGAGGACGTAAGCGCAAACGGATTTCTGTGCAGATGCAAGGCCATATGGAAGAAGGACTCGACAGCCGAGGTTTTCTTGGGTAGTGGAGAACAGGAATACGTAGGTGCGGCGCGCGTAGTCTGGATCGAATCGGGCGAAACGCCCTATCCTCGTTATGGCTTTTGTTTCGTAAGAAAGACCGGCAAGTGGGTCCTGCAATAGTCGCAAGAACGTAAAGTGCTGCTAGAGATGATCTACTCGACTCTCGGCCGTATTTGATTTCGACTATCTGCGTGATTGACATTATTCAGGGCGGGTGACCGGCCCTTTCGCGTTTTCTCCTCTTGACCGTACCTCACGATCGAATGGTATCACTCCAGCATGTCACCGCTGAATTATGGTTTTGACTTTCGGGGTGCCCGACACTTTCGTTTGGAAGGTTCGGGGGTGGATTTCCCGCAGTTCCCTAAGCACCTCCGACGATCAAAGAAGTGACTGGATAAACGAAGGAAAGATTGGTCGGGGCGAGAGGATTTGAACCTCCGGCCGCCTGTTCCTGAACCAGGCACCAGAGCCGCGCAGCTCTAACCACCAAGCAATCAAGCTGTAATCTGTTTCGGCTGCGCGTCGCGCTTCGCCTGGATCGCGGCGAAGACCTTCTCCGCGGTGGCCGGCAGCGAGGTAATGCGCACACCGACTGCGTTGTAGATCGCATTCACGATGGCCGCCGCCGTGGGGACCAGCGTTGGCTCGCCGACACCCTTCGCGCCAAAGGGACCAGTTGGATCGTAGTTGTCCACGATATCGACCTCGACCTCCGGCATGTCGAGAGAAGTCGGTATGATGTAGTTGGTGAGGTTGGGATTGATTTGGCGGCCCTGGCTGTCGAACAGGATTTCTTCCTCTAGCGCGAACCCTACCCCCATCGAAATGCCGCCTTCGACCTGGCCTTCGACGAGCATCGGATTGATGGGCGTGCCGCAGTCATGCGACGCGACGATGCGGATCACTTCCACTTCGCCGGTCTCGTCGTCGACGTCCACTTCGGCAATCTGCGTGGCATAGACATAGGTGCCGAACGGCTTGCCCTGGCCGGTTTCCGGGTCCAGAGGGACGGTGGCAGGGTTGAAGGAAGCGCTGCCGATCGGCGGCTGGCCCATGACCACACGCGCGTGACTCGCTACGTCGCCGATGTGCACATTGCGCTGTGGGTAGCCCTTGACCACGATCTTGTGGTCTTTGGCTTCCAACTGATCGGCCTTCACACCCAACATCGGCGCCGCAACCTCGAACAGGATCTCCTTGGCCTTCTCCGCCGCGAGCCTGGCGGCGTTACCCGTCACATAGGTCGTGCGGCTCGCGATCGCTCCGGTGTCCATCGGGGTCGCATCGGTATCGGCGGAGACGACCTGCACATCATCGGTAGCGATGCCGAGTTCTTGCGCGACGATCTGCGCCAAGACGGTCAGCGAGCCCTGGCCCGTCTCAACGGTGCCCGTGAGCAGAGTCGCTGTCCCGTCCTCGTCGATCTTCACCACTGCGGCGCTTGGATTCGCCGAGACAGTAAAACCGATTGGATACCACATGCAGGCCATGCCGCGTCCGCGCCGCTTCATGCCCGCACCATATTCGTATTGGCGTTTTCTTCCGCAAGCAGGTTCGCGCCTGCGTCCGCACTTCCCTTCCCGTTCCAGCCGAAACGCTTCGCAGCTTGCAAGAGCGATTCCTTGATCGCAACGCTTTGCAGCGTCTGGCCGGTCGGACTGAGCGACCCTTCGCTAAACACGTTGATCAGCCGGATGTCCAGCGGGTCCATGTTGAGCAAGGCAGCGATGTCGTCCATGTGAGACTCGTAGGCGAAGCAGACCTGCGGGGCGCCGAATCCTCGCATCGCGCCGGTCATCGTCTTATTCGTATAGACGACGTACGCTTCCGCATATAGATTGTCGATGTTGTACGGTCCGGCCGACAGGATGCACGCCTTACCGAGCGTGGTCTCGCTCCACGAGCAGTAGGCGCCGCCATCGAGGACCAGTCGTATTTTCCGCGCCTGGATCTTGCCATCTTTGGTTACGCCAGTCTTGTAATCCATGATGAGGGGATGACGCGTCGTTGACGCGATGAACTCATCCGGGCGAGTGAACACGCTCTTGACCGGCCGGCCAGTCTTTTTCGAGAGCAGAGCGAGCACCGGCTCAGTCGTAATCTCGTTCTTGCCGCCGAAATTGCCGCCGACGATGGTAGCGACGATTCGGATGCGGCTCACCGGGATTCCCAAAGTGCGCGCGACATCAGCGCGGCCGAGCGTAATCCGCCCGAGGGTCGAATAAATCGTGACGCGACCGTTGGGATCCCACATCGCGATGGTAGCATGCGGCTCCAGAGGCACATGCTCGACCATCTGCGTGCGGAAGTGACCCTCGATGATGTGATCGGAGGCCGCGAAACCCTTTTCGATGTCGCCCTTCTTGATGATCTTGCTCTGGTAAATGTTGGCCGACGGCGCATGCACACCGGGTGTTTCCAGTTTCAACGACTCGAGGGGATCGAGCACAGGGGTCAGAACTTCGTAGTCGACCTTGATCTTTTCGAGCGCCTCCGCCGCGATTTGCTCCGTGACGGCGGCCACCGCCGCGACCCCGTCGCCCGCGTGGAATACACGTTCGTAGGCTAGCACCGGTTGGTCTTTGAGGGACGGACCGAACGAGTTGCACGGAACATCCTTGCCCGTCACCACCGCCATGACACCCTGCATGGCTTCGGCCTCTTTCGTGTCGATGCTCTTGATGCGGGCCGAGGCGACTCCCGCGCGTTTGATCTTGGCGTACAACATGCCGGGAAAACTAAGATCGTCGATGTACCTGGTCTGGCCGAGCCCATGCAGATGGCCGTCTAGCCGCGTCGCCCGCTGACCGACAGCGGGGGTCTGCTGGCGGACCTCAGGGACCACGACCTCGATGGGATAGGTCACTAGCGGCGCGATCACCGGCTCGCGTAGTACGCTAGGCGTCTCCTGCACGGTCTTTAACGGAGACACCTTCTCAGCAACTGTCGGTTTTTTGTCCATGGTTGGGCTCCTTCCTGCGCTTGCTTCGCGATCCTGAACTACCGGCTACCGATTGATTTCTACCGGTTCATCACGCAAAATGCGCGCGGCATCCTGAATGGCCTCAATCATCTTGACGTAACCGGTGCACCGGCACAAATTCCCGCCGAGGGCGTCCCGGATCTCCTGCACCGTCGGATCGGGATTCTCGTCGAGCAGAGCCTTGGCCGACATGATGACGCCTGGCCCGCAGAAGCCGCACTGCAGCGAAGCGTATTTCTCGAAGGCCTTTTGGATGGGGTGCAGCCGGTCCATCGTCGCGAGCCCCTCGATGGTCAGTACGTCGCGGCCGTCGGCTTGCGCGGCAAGCATTAGGCAAGAGTTGACCGCCTTGCCGTCCACAATCACCGTGCACGCGCCGCAATCACCGACGTCACATCCGAGCTTGGAGCCGGTCAGATTGAAATCGTCGCGCAGCAGCCGAAGCAAGGTCGTTTCCGGTGGCACGGAGGCCGTACGCTTCTCGCCGTTTACATTGATCGTCACCGTCACCATTGCATGTCTCCCTATCGCTTGGCCTGAGCCAACGCGTAAGCGCCTTCCAGAGCGCGTTTGGTGAGTACCCCGACTAGATTTCGCCGATACCCGGCGGACGCGCGGAAATCGCTGATCGGCTTGGCGTCGCCGATGGCGATGCGGCCAGCCTCTGCCATCGCTTCTGGGGTGATCTCGCGGCCTTCCAAGTAGGCTTCCGCCTGGAGTGCCCGGATGACCTTCGGAGCGACCGCACCGAGCGCGATCCGCGGCGCGACAAAGGTGTGCTTTTCCCAATCGACCCAGAAGCTGGCTGCTGCGTTGACCAGCGCCAGCGCCTGTCCCTTACGCAAACCGAACTTCAGAAAGTGAGTTGGCTTGCCGAGGTTCCGCCTGGGGATGATGATCTCCGCGAGAAGTTCATCCGCTTTGAGAACGGTCTTGCGAGGTCCAACGAAGAATTCGTTCAGCGGCACCTGCCGACGGCCGTCCGGCCCCGCGATGCTGATGATCGCCTCAAGCGCCATCAACGTAGGGCCACCATCCATGGACGGAACGGCGGTCACCAGATTGCCACCCAGCGTACCCAGATTCCGCGTCTGCACGGCGCCGATGACGTGTGCTGCATTGGCCAAAGCCGGGAACATCTCGCGGATGATCGGCGACTGCATAATCTGGGAGTGCGTGACCACCGCGCCGATGCTGAGCCCGTCGTCGGTCAGCGTGATGGATTTCAGGTCTTCGGCGCGCGAAATGTCGACGACTACGTTTGGGGACTGTGGGGAGAACTTGAGTTCGGCCAGCAGATCGGTGCCGCCCGCGATGACCCTGACCTTGGAGGACACGGAGTGCTTGGCGAGCACTGCTACCGCATCGTGGGAATCTTTCACTGCGAAAAATTCAAAGGTTCGCATGCATTATCTCCCGGCGCTTGTTGGCATCGGCAAGTGGGTAATTGTGGCCGATCAGCGCCTTGGGGACTCTATGGTCGGCGATGCGGGCCCGGCACAATCCGGGATGTTACCATGCCCTGAACGCGCGATGCAATAGGTGCGAGAGGCGGGTACTGTCCAGCCTTTCTCTTGAAAATGAGTTGAGGGGTGCTCCGGTCCGCACCTTCGCCCAGATTCTTCGTGCGCAGTCGGTGCCGCCAGTGTGCCGAAGCTCACCTCGGGATGAATAGATACGCAGGAGTTAATATGCAGGGAGGGACGCTGTTCAGTCTTGGGATTCTATGGCATGGGAATTATTGCCAATGCTGAATCCGAGAAAGGACTCTGCAGCGTATCCAAATCCACGGCAGTCACCCAGTAGCGGTAAATCTGACCGGGCACGACGGTGAGGTCCGTATACTGAGTTGTAGTGATCGGTGTGGCATTCAATCTGGTATATGGCCCGTAC
>JAIQES010000014.1 GCA_020073705.1 Terriglobia bacterium | reverse complement strand
ACTTCTTAAGAAATATCCCCAGACCCTTCTGGACCTCCTCACGCTCCAATCGCTCGGGCCGAAGAAGGTCGCGCTGCTCTGGAAAACGTTCAAGGCAGGCACGGTCGAACAGGTGGAAAAGCTGGCGCGCGAGGGGAAGCTGCGCGACCTGGCAGGCTTCGGCGAGAAAAGCGAGCAGAACATCCTGAAAGCCGTCGAACTTTTCAAGAAATCGGCGGGACGGTTCCATATCGACGTCGCGGAGGAAGAGACAGAAAGACTTGTCTCCTACATCCGCACCCTCGGTAAGCCGGTTGAATCCGTCACCCCGGCCGGATCACTGCGACGCGGTAAGGAAACGGTCGGCGACCTCGATTTGCTGGTCACACTCGCGCCCGGAAAGCACACACCCAAAACCATCGAGTCGGTCTCGGAACACATCCTCGGTTTTTCGGAAATAGATCGGACGCTGGCGCACGGCGAGAACAAGGTGAGCTTTGTTCTGAAGACCGGGTTGCAGGTCGATGTGCGGCTCCTCGAACAGGAGAGCTTCGGTGCCGCGCTGCTTTATTTCACCGGATCGAAGGAGCATAACGTTGCGCTCCGCGGCCGCGCAAACAAGATGGGCTACACATTGAACGAATATGCCCTGGCCACGCTCAAAGGCGAGCGGCCCGTGGCTCGCGAAACCGAAGAGAAGATTTACGCCAAGCTCGGACTCGATTTCATTCCGCCGGAGTTGCGCGAAAACACCGGAGAGATCGACGCGGCGGCCGAGCATCGCCTGCCTCACCTCATCGAGCGAAAGGACATTCGCGGCGACCTGCAGATGCACACCACGGCGAGCGACGGGAAGAACTCGATCGAGGAGATGGCGCTGGCAGCGAGGGAACTGGGTTACCAGTACATTGCGCTGACCGATCACAGCAAGGCGGTGACCGTCGCGAACGGCCTCGATGAAAAGCGCACACTCGCGCAGATCAAGAAGATACACGCCGCCAACGCCATGGATTTGGGCATCCGTATCCTGGCGAGCAGCGAGGTGGACGTGTTGAAGGACGGGCGGCTGGATCTCGACGACGAGGTTCTCGCACAGCTCGACATCGTGCTGGTATCGATTCACTCCTACATGAATCTCGAGCGCGCGGAAATGACGGACCGGATTCTCGCAGCGATCGAAAATCCGTACACACAAATTGTAGGGCATCCCACCGGACGTCTCCTTCTGGCCCGGGATGCGTATGCCTGCGACATGGAGCGAATCCTGGGCGCCGCGCACAAGCACGGGGTGGTCATGGAATGCAATGCCTCGCCGGAACGCCTGGATTTGAAAGACACGCATTTGCGAATGGCGAAGGACCGCGCGGTGAAAATCGTTATTTCCACCGACGCGCATTCTACGCGCGGCCTATCCGCGATGCACTATGGAGTACAGATGGCCCGGCGCGGGTGGCTTGAGAAAAAGGACGTCATCAACACACTCCCTTGCGAAAAACTTCTGGCGACTCTGCGCCCAAAACCTGGGGCAGCATCACGCGGGAGGCATCAGGCTGCCGCGGCATCGAGCGCTCGGGAAAAGGCGAAATCTCATAGTTCCGCTTGATCTGGTTTCGGGGATGGCCAGGCACGCATTCTCATCCTGGGGTTTTCCTCATCACTGGCGCCCTTTTGCAAGGGCGCGCTTCCCTTGGAAAATCGTGTTTCCACATTGCAAATCGCCGCGCATTCACGCATGATACGGTGTTTGCGCGCAGGGGTTCGCGGATCTAGTACCGCGTGAACAGAACGCCTACGCAGTTCCATTGTTCCGCACTCTATTGAGAACACGGGGGAAACACGAATGCGCCGGTCTGCCATCATTGCTCCGCCAAAAGGAAAACTTGGAGTGCTCACTGTCGGTATGGGAGCTGTGGCAACCACATTCATGTCCGGCGTGGACTTGGTGCGTCGCAAGAAGTCGCTGCCCATCGGATCGCTTACCCAGTTGGGAACGATTCGCCTTGGGAAGCGAACCGAAGGACGCACCCCATCGATTAAAACATTTGTCCCGCTTGAGAAGCTCTCGAACATCGTCTTTGGCGGATGGGATATCTTTCCCGACACTGCGTATGAGGCCGCCAAGAACGCGGCTGTGCTCAGCTCGGAGCATCTGGCCGAGGTGAAACAATTCCTGAGCAGGATCCGCCCGATGAAGGCCGCTTTCGACCAGCACTACGTGAAGAAACTTTCCGGCACGCACGTGAAGAAGGGGCGCACGAAGTACGACTTGGCGCTGCAGATTCGCGACGACATTCGGAAATTTCAGAAGAAGAACCGGGTTGCGCGCACCGTTGTGATCTGGTGCGCCTCTACTGAAATTTTCCTCAAGCCGCACGCCGTTTACGCAACGCCCGAGAAATTCCTCGCGGCCATGAAGGAAAATCACCCCGCGATTGCTCCCTCGATGCTGTATGCATGGGCGGCCATCACCAGCGGGGTGCCGTTTGCGAACGGCGCTCCAAATCTGACCGTGGATATTCCGGCGCTCACCGAGCTGGCCCGGCAGCACAACGTGCCGATCTGCGGCAAGGATTTCAAGACCGGACAGACTCTGTTGAAGACGATCCTCGCCCCGGGCTTCAAGGCCCGGCTGCTGGGAATGAACGGCTGGTTTTCCACCAACATTCTAGGAAATCGGGACGGCGAGGTTCTGGACGATCCCCAGTCTTTTAAGACGAAAGAGGAGTCGAAGCTCGGCGTGCTCGAATACATTCTCCAGCCGAAGCTGTATCCCGATCTCTACGGCAAGATTCATCACAAGGTCCGCATCAATTATTATCCGCCGCGCGGCGACAACAAGGAGGGCTGGGACAACATCGACATCTTTGGCTGGCTGGGCTATCCGATGCAGATCAAAGTGGATTTCCTTTGCCGCGATTCGATTCTCGCCGCGCCGATTGTCCTGGACCTGGTTCTCTTCCTCGACCTCGCCAAGCGCGCCGGAATGCGCGGCATCCAGGAATGGCTCAGCTTCTACTTCAAGTCTCCCATGTGTGCGCCGGAGCTCTATCCAGAGCACGACCTGTTTATCCAGTCGATGAAGCTAAAGAACACGTTGCGCTGGATGATGGGTGAAGACCTAATCACGCACCTCGGCCAGGAATACTACGATTGAGAATTTATCTGTTATATAGCATATATAGCAGCGCGATTGCCGGGCCGCATTCCGCGTTTATTCTGTAGGGAGACAAAAGCCTTAACCCAGAGGGCACAGAAACCGAGGCGAATGCCCGAGAAGCGAATTCGAGTGCTGATTGCAAAACCTGGCCTCGACGGCCACGACCGGGGAGCGAAGATTATTGCCCGCGCCCTGCGCGATGCCGGGATGGAAGTAATTTATACGGGTCTCCGCCAGACGCCGGAGATGATCGCTTCCGCCGCCGCTCAAGAAGACGTCGACGTGATTGGCCTCTCGATCCTGTCCGGCGCGCACAATACCCTTGCGCCGCAATTGATGCAACTGCTGAAGCAGAAAGGCATGAGCGACGTCACCGTGCTGCTTGGCGGCACGATTCCCCAAGCCGATATCGCCAACCTCAAAAAGGCCGGTATTGCGGAAATATTTCTTCCCGGCACGCCCACGCAGGAAATCATCAATTATGTACGTCAGCGTGTCGCCCGGGAAATTTAGAGTTACCCCGTCAAGACCTATTGAACAATCTTGCCGTCGGCGTCGCGGATCTCGATGCCTCCCAGATCAAGCTTCTTGAGTTCCGGCTCAATTTTGGCGCGGTCGCCGACGCAGATCAAAATCATCTGGCTGGGGTGCAGATACTTTTTGGCAACTGCTTCCGCGTCTGTTGCGGTGACGGCGGAGAAGCGCTCGGGCAATTTTTCATAATAGTCAGGCGGGAGATCATACACGAAGATGTCCGCTAGAGCGGCCGCTGCATGGTTGCTGGCCTCGAACAGTCCTGGAAGCGATCGGGACTGGGAATCCTTGGCGAGATTCAATTCCGCCGCGGTCATTGGCGTCTCGATCATGCGCCGAATTTCCTTGAACAATTCGGTGACGGCAGGTGCCGTGGCATCCGTCCGGATTCCACCGCCGGTAGCAAAGTATCCCTGTGAACGGCGATAAACGAACATGGAACTCGCGCCGTAAGTATAACCGTGTTCCTCGCGGAGATTTAGATTGATGCGGCTCGAGAACAGTCCCCCGAGTTCGGAGTTCATTACTTCCAGGGCCGCGTAATCCGGCGTCGCGCGTCCGACACCGATCTGCAGCAGACGCACCATCGTTTGCTGCGCCCCGGGGCGGTCCACAATCACAATTCGCGCCTTTGTCGTTTCAGGGGCGCCGATCTGTGGACGCGCGGCGTTTCCGCTCTTCCATGCGCCGAATTTGTTTTCGGCCAGCGCCTTCAGCTCGTCCAAGGGGATATTCCCCGCCACCACCAGAGCCGCATTGTTCGGCACGTAATTGGCTTTCCAGAAATTCATCATGTCGCCGCGCGATGTCACCTTAATCGATTCCTCGGTGCCGGCGTTGTCGTAACCAAAAGGATGGTCGGGGCCGAATAAAGCAGCCACCCCGGCGCGAGAAACCACGACATTGGGATTCCCGCGACCGTTTGCCCAGGCAGCCAGACGCGACGCGCGGCGCCGCTCGACTTCGTCTGGAGGGAATTTCGGGTGGAGGACCATGTCGGCGACCAGATCAAGCGCTCCCGGGAAATTCTTGGTGAGTGAACTTGTCCCAACTCTTGATCCATCCATATTCGCGCTGGATGAGAGCGTCGCACCCAGCAGCGCGGCTTCGTCGGCGATTTGAGTGGCAGTGCGTGTCGCTGTGCCCTGCTGCAGCATGTCCGCGGTGAAACTGGCAAGCCCGGGCTTATCCACTGGATTCGCGCCGCTTCCCGTGTTGAAGACCAGATTGGCAGCCACTAATGGCAGACCGGCCCGGTAGTTGTAAATGACGGTCAGCCCGTTCTGGAGCTTAAATACCTGAGGAACCGGCAGGTTCAGCGGCCGCGCGGGACTCGGCTGCGGCGGGTTCGCGCGCCACGCGGCATCCGCGTTGACGGCTTCCCCGCCGGCATTCCTGCCCTTCTGCTCTGTTTTTGGAGTGGGAACATCCGGTCCCAGATCCGGTTTGCCGGGGATGCCGTAAACGACGACGCGGGCATTGGGCTTCAGTTGTGCGTCGGCGAACGCGCGGACCGAAGCGGCAGTCGCATTCTGGTAGCGGCCAAGGTCCTGCGCAAGATAGTCCGGCGTTCCGAGGTAGTGGTTGTATTCATTCAAACGGTCGGCGACGCCGCCGAATCCGCCGAGTCGCTCAAGTCCCTGGATGATCCGAGTCTCGACGCCATTCTGAGCGCGCTCAAGCTCGGCTGGGGTCGGACCATCTTTGCGAAACGCTGCCACCTCTTCGTTGATTGCCTTTTCGATTTCCTCGGGCGTATGGCCGGGCCGCGCGGTGACGACGATTTCAAATACCGACCCGAGGATCAGCGAATCCTGCGATGCGCTGACATCCAATGCAATTTGCTTCTCATACACGAGCTTCTTGTAGAGACGGCTGGATTTGCCTCCCCCGAGGATCTCTGAAGCGAGATCGGCCTGGGCGTCGCCAGGCTTGAAGATCGGGGAGGTGAGCCAGGCCTCGTAAACCCGCGGCAGCTCGACCTGATCATGGATGACCGTTCGCCGTTCCGCATTGAGCGGCGGCGTGACGGCGGCAATTTTCGGCACGGGCACGCCGCGTTTCAATGGGCCAAAATATTTTTCGACAAGCCGCTTCGCCTGCGCCGGATCGAAGTCGCCGACGATCGCAAGACTGGCGTTATTCGGCGCGTAGTAGAGCTTGAAGAAATTGCGCACGTCTTCGAGCTTCGCAGCCTGGATATCGGCGTGCGAACCCATGACGTCGGCATAATATGGGTGCCCTTTCGGAAACAGCGTGTGGAACACCGCCTCTTCCACGATGCCGTAGGGCGCGTTCTCGATGCTCTGGCGGCGTTCGTTTCGAACGACGTCCTGCTGGTTGGTCAAGCTGGCCTGGTCAAGCCGGTCGGGGAGATACCCCATCCGATCCGACTCGAGCCAAAGAGCAAGCTCGAGCTGGTTTGCAGGCACCGTCTCGAAATAATTCGTGCGGTCAAACTCGGTCGTGCCGTTGATATCGGAAGCGCCGGCAGCCTCAAGGTATCGGAAATGGGAGTTTTCCGGAACGTGCTTCGAACCTTCGAACATCATGTGCTCGAACAAATGGGCAAAGCCGGTGCGTCCCGGGAGCTCATTCGCCGGGCCAACGTGATACCAGATGTTGGTGGCCACCAATGGGAGGCGGTGGTCCTCGGAGAGAATCACGACAAGACCATTCGGCAGCGTGTATTTCTCGAACTTGATTGTTGGCGTTGCGTTCGATGCCGCTGTGCCCGAAGCGGAAGCGTTAGGCTTCGCCGGCACTTTCTTGGGCGGGTTCTGGCCGGACGTGGTCACGGCCACGACGGCGACTGAGAACGCAAGAATCAACAGACGACTGCACAACACGGAAGTCATTCCAATTCTCCTTGGACACGGCTGCAACAACTGCTTAGACGCAGCAAACACAAAGAACGCTTCATCCCGCTCAAGAGACTATACGATACCCTTGCGCACCCGTGTTCCGGGAATTCCAGCCCATAGTGCTCTTCCAGCGGAAACAAGCGCGAAACACGCATACCACCTCCCACGGCAATGCACAACACCCGGAATCAGCTTATACTGTCGGTTCGCCGCGGCGAGACATAGCCGCCGGACAACCTCACGAGGAGCCGCACTTGACAAGTTCCGTTGTCGAAACCAGGGTCAATCGAAACTCGCCGGACTACGAAAAGAATACCCGCCTGCTGGTGGACTTACTCACGGAACTCAAGAATCAGGAAACCGAGATTCAGCACGGCGGCGGCGCCAAAGCCATTGAATCGCAGCACAAGAAAGGCCGCCTGACGGCGAGGGAGCGCATCGCAAAGCTGATCGATCCGCGAACCTCATTTTTCGAGCTGGGGATCTATGCCGCACACGAAATGTACGAGGAGTGGGGCGGCGCTCCGGCAGCGGGAACCATAACGGGTCTCGGACGGATCTGCGGCCGGCTGGTGATGATCATCGCGAACGATGCGACCGTGAAGGCCGGCGCCTTTTTCCCCCTCACGGCAAAAAAAGTGATCCGTGCTCAGAATATTTCCATTGAAAATCACATTCCGACGATCTACTTGGTGGATTCCGCGGGCGTGTTCCTTCCCTTGCAGGAAGACGTTTTCCCTGATACGGACGATTTCGGGCGCGTCTTCCGCAATAACGCGGTCATGAGCGCGATGGGCATTCCGCAAATCACGGCCATCATGGGCATGTGCGTCGCCGGCGGCGCGTACCTGCCGGTGATGTGCGATCACATTCTCATGACGGATGGTTCGGGACTTTTCCTGGCTGGTCCGGCGCTGGTGCAGGCCGCGATCGGACAGAAAGTGTCGGCCGAGGAACTCGGCGGAGCGAAAATGCACGCGGAAATCAGCGGCACCGTCGATTTCCGCGAGCCCGACGACGATTCGTGCCTGCAACGGATCCGCGCGCTGGTGGACAAGATGGGACATCCGCCGGGCGCGCGGTTTGACTACAAGGAGTCGGAGAACCCGGCGTATGCGCCGGAGGAAATCTACGGCATCTTTTCCTCGGACCCCGCCCGGCAATACGACATGCGCGAGGTGATCGCCCGCGTGGTCGACGGGAGCAAGTTCGAAGAGTACCGCGCGGACTATGGCAAGACCCTGGTCTGCGGTTACGCGAGGATTGGCGGCTGGGCGGTGGGGATCGTCGCCAACAACAAGATACACGTGCCGACCATCGACGCGGCGACCGGAGAGAAAAGGATCGAGTTCGGCGGCGTGATTTATACCGAATCGGCCGAGAAGGCCGCGCGATTCATCATGGATTGCAACCAGAACCTGGTGCCGCTGATTTTTCTGCATGACGTCAATGGTTTTATGGTCGGAAAAGAAGCAGAGTGGAGCGGAATCATCCGCGCGGGCGCAAAAATGGTGAACGCTGTCTCAAACAGCGTTGTGCCAAAGATCGCCGTGATTTGCGGCGGCAGCTTCGGCGCGGGGCACTACGCGATGTGCGGGAAGGCCTACGACCCAAGATTCATTTTTGCCTGGCCCACGGCCCGGTACGCCGTAATGAGCGGTGATTCGGCTGCAGCGACGCTGGTCGAAATCAAGATCAAGCAACTCGAGCGCGAAGGCCAGAAGCTTTCCGGCGCGGAGAAGAAGGACCTCCAAGAATCCATTCGCGCAACCTATGAACACCAGACCGATCCGCGCTACGCCGCGGCACGCCTGTGGGTGGATGCCATTCTCGATCCGGCCCAAACCCGCGAGGCTCTGATCTGGGCGCTCGAAGCGGCCGCTCTGAATCCGAACGTAAGAGAATTCAAGACTGGTGTTCTGCAGACGTAACACGTACTTCGCCTTTGATTTCACAGGGTCATTGGAGCGTTCTTTGGAAAGCGTGAAAATGATCGAGTGCCCCCGGGATGCATGGCAAGGACTGGCGAAGATCATCCCGACAGAAGCGAAAGTGCAATATCTGCTCGGGCTCGCGGCCGCCGGTTTCAAGCATATCGACGCGGTCAGCTTCGTTTCGCCGAAACACGTGCCGCAGATGGCGGACAGCGAAGATGTGATGAAAGGATTCCTTGCCGGACTTCCTGCGGGCGCGAAACCGCCGGAGATCATAGGAATCGTCGTGAACGCCCGCGGCATGGAACGCGCGCTTGCGACCCCCGGTGTGTCCACACTCGGGTATCCATATTCCATCTCCGCCTACTTCCGGCGAGCAAATGCGAATATGACGCGTGCGGAGTCGCGTATGGTCGTGGAACAACTGAGAAGGACTACGAAAACCTCCGGCCATGGATTGGTGATCTACATTTCCATGGCTTTCGGGAACCCCTATGAAGAGCCCTGGGGACCGGAAATTGTCAAAGAGACGCTGGTTTGGTTGAAGGACCTTGGCGTTCGAACCGTATCCCTGGCGGATACGGCGGGAACAGCGACTCCCGCGGAGGTCCGCGCTCTCTACGAGGCTGTGAAAGATTGCGCCCCCGAAATCGAACTAGGCGTTCATCTTCACAGCCGCCCCGAGGGCGCTGCAGAAAAGGTTCTGGCCGCGTATGACGCAGGCTGCCGGCGATTCGATGGCGCGCTGACGGGCCTCGGCGGGTGCCCGTTCGCCGGCGACGATCTGGTGGGCAACATCGCGACAGAAACGGTCGTCTCGGCACTGGCTACAAGAGGCGCGGACCCAGGAATTCGTCGCGAGGACCTGGCACCGGTGATTGCGATGACACAGGAAATCCGGGCGAAATATGCGCATGAGGTGAGCGCAAAGTAGAACTCCACAACTGGGCGCACGAATCAAAGGCGGCATTCACGAATGGCATACAACACGCTCAAGCTCGAAATTTCCGGCGACATCGCGACGATCACGCTCAACCGGCCTGAGAAGCGCAACGCCATCTCCACCGAAATGATGGAAGACATTCTTGGTGCGCTCGGCGAGATCGAGATGAGCGCCGCACGGGTTGTGATCCTGACCGGCGCGGGCAGGGCGTTCTGCTCGGGAATGGATCTGGAGGCATTGAAAGCGCTGGCCACGCAGTCGCCGATGGACAATCTCGAAGACTCGCGGCGCTTGGCGCGGCTTTTCCGAAGAATCTGGAGCTTCCCGAAGACAACCATCGCCGCGGTCAACGGGGCGGCGATCGCAGGCGGATGCGGCATTGCGACGCTGTGTGACTTTACGGTGTCGGTCCCCGAGGCGAAGTTTGGATACACGGAAGTACGCATCGGCTTCATTCCGGCGCTCGTTTCCGTGTTTCTAACACGCCAGATCAGTGAAAAATACGCGCGCGACCTGCTGCTGACCGGACGAATCATCGAAGCGGCCGAGGCGCAGCGTCTGGGATTGGTCACGCAAATTGTGCCCGCGGAAGAATTGATGGCCGCGGCGCAAAAACTGGCGGGAATTCTGCTCGCATGCAGCCCCACAAGCCTGCTGAAAACGAAGAAGCTGCTGTGCGACTTCGCAGCAGCGGAATTGGACCGCGAGCTTGAGCTGGCCATCGTGGAAAACGCGCAGATTCGCTCGACAGCCGACTTCCGTGAGGGACTCTCGTCATTTCTGGAAAAACGCTCCCCACGTTGGGGCGGCAAATGACCGCATTGCGTCTGCTGACGGAGTTGCCGGTCTGATACAATTCTGTCCCCGATGAGCGAATACTTTGACACCGTCGTGCGCGTGCGGTACGCCGAAACCGACAAAATGGGTGTCGTCTACTACGGCAATTACTACGTCTATTTCGAGGTCGGGCGCGTCGAGTACATGCGCCACCAGGGCGTGGACTATAAACAGATGGAAATGCAGGACGACTGCTTCATTGTCGTCGCGGAGTCGAATTGCCGCTATCGCCGCCCTGCGCGGTATGACGATCTGCTGCGCATCCGGACCCGCGTGACCCAGATCAAACGGCGCACGATCCGCTTCGGGTACGAGATTTTTCGCGACCAGAGTGGCGAACTGCTGGCGACCGGTGAAACGGGCCACGTCGTCTGCGACGGCAAGGGCCGTCCCAAAACGCTTCCAGAAAAGTTTCGCCGCCTCTTCGCCGGCGCAACGATTGGGGAGCCCTCGCCACCACCGATGCAATGACCCTCGCACACAACTACTACCGCCGAGTGAGCATGACTCACTTGGTCGTAAGTGATTGAAACAGTGGCGCCCTAGGGGGACGATTTTAGAACTTTTTAGGCAAGTCAGACTTGTGCAGACCTGTCACATTTTAGTTTACTCGAGCGCGCTTACTGTAGATATCAAATAGCTCTACCCTCAGTTTCCAATGCTAATGCAGTCACTATCCAGACCAGTTTCCACCATCGCGGAATCGATATGCTTTCGCATGTGGGAAAACTTTTGCTCATTTGTGGTATTGGTGTAGACAAGCTGCTTTCTAAGAGTACTATTTGCTTCCATTAGTAACGCCAATATGCTGGATCCATTAGAGATAGGATATCGGTTCTATCGCACCCAATAAGAAATTTGGTACTTCTCGTGCTGACGAACAAAACAAGTCAGTAAAATGAATAATTCCTTTAATCAATGTTGCAATCCGGGCTGTGGCTCCTTAGTGCCTGCACAGTTAGAGGCAGAACGACTCTGTGTGCCGCACTTCCTCTTGTCGGCAGAGAAAGCATGTACCGAGATACGACATGAGACGGCCGCAGATGGGTCGAGCGCTGCGCGACGAGCCGAAATTGAAAGCTACCTCGCGGCGTCTGCCGTTAAGCTAGCCCACCTCGGCACCGGAAGCGTGCGCTTATCGGATGAAGTCAAGAAGCGTGTACTTACTACCTTCCTTACATTGATGATCCTGCGGGAGAATCTTGACCGCGCCGCAAGCCGCTTCCTGCCTAGACAACGAACTACCAGGACGGATGTGGCTTCGGTCTCAGCCGCAGCGCGTGTCTGATCGAACTCCAAGTACTCCATTCGTCCTGCTGTGAAATGCTTATTGAGACGTAGGTGGGACGTGAAGGTGTGTACGGCTTGCCGCCGTAGGAAGGCCGCGCCGGGCCGCTGACCTCCTACCTACGCTAGGGCTTCGAACAGAAAAAGTCCCAGACGAAGTCCCGCGGGAATCGCGAAGGGCGCCAACTCAAGTGAATAGTGGCCGCATGGTAGAGTCAGAGTTTCCAGACGAATTCCCTTCTCCCGTAGTGAAACGACCATTTCCTCGGTAAATTCGTACAAGAAAGTCGGGTCATAGCGGCCGCTCACCATCAGCAGGCGCTGGCCGGTCTCGCGGAGACGGTCCACGTAAGGCACGGGGCTGATCGGCGTCCAGAAGCGGCGAAGCTCGTTCTCCGTCACCTTTGTCCGCAGACTTTCCCACACATGCATCGTCGTCATGCCTGTGCGCACTACATCGGAAAAATACGTCGAGACGTGCAGAAAAGCCCCGGCGCGCACCGAGCGGTCGTGCGCCATGGCAATCGAGCCGATGGCGGAGCCGATGCTCGTGCCGACAAGGCCCAGCCGCGTGTACCCCTGCTGTTCGAGCCACCGCAAGCAGCGCCGCGTGTCCGCGACGGCCTGGCGGGTAGCTTGCAATGTGAGACCCACATTCGCGCCCACCAACTGGTCGGCGCGCTGATGTCCGGGAGCGACCCGCCTGTCGTGGTACGGAAGAGAAAGCCGCAACACCGTGATGCCCAGCGCATTGAGCCAGCGGCAGAGATTCAGCTGGCCATCCCACTTGGCGTTCCAGTTGGGAAGAACCACAACAGCCGGGCCGGACGCGCAGGCGCGGAAAAATCGGGCATGCACGCGATTGTTTTCCGGCCATGGAGACTGAATCTGGCTGGTGAAGGTGAGAACGCGGCCGCCAGAGCCGCCATTCTCGGCAGGATGCAGAACGTAATCTTCAGCTGGCGCCGCAGCAAACCAATCATCGCTCCGCGCCAAAGTCTGATCCACCCAGGCATTCAGAAAGCGGCGCGGATCAGGTTCATCGCGGGAGCCGCCGATGTGTTCCAGGCCCCATTCGAACGGAAAGACGCGGCGGTTGTCGTCGGTCGTCCACCGGGTATGCTCGTAGCGGCGTATTCTCTGTTCGAGCCAGGACATAATCTGTAAGCTATCGAATATAGGGGTGTACGTGAGACCTGTCAAACGTGCCTCGTGTTGCCTGATTGCTTCACACCGGACACACCAGCCGTTGCCGGCGCGCGGCGGGTGTGGCAGAGTCAGAGTGTGATCCCTCTTGCCGTGTTGTTGTTTGGCCTGGTGATTGGCAGCTTTCTAAATGTCTGCATTCTGCGCATTCCAGCGGAAAAGTCGATTATTTTGCCGGCGTCGAGTTGCCCCAAGTGCGGCAAGGTGATCGCGCCGTATGACAATATTCCTGTCCTGAGCTGGCTCATCCTCGGCGGGAAATGCCGCAATTGTAAGACGAAGATCTCAGCGATGTACCCGGCCGTCGAATTGCTGACCGGGCTGCTCTTCATGGCCTGCTATTTCGTATTCGGCTTAACTCTGG
Source organism: Terriglobia bacterium (assembly GCA_020073705.1). Taxonomy (GTDB): domain Bacteria; phylum Acidobacteriota; class Terriglobia; order Acidiferrales; family UBA7541; genus Palsa-360. Next base: position 65,900 of record JAIQES010000014.1, on the reverse strand, counting down.
AATCACTCAAATGGGCCATATTCGCGGCCATGCTTGTCGTGCTGACGATCACCGACTTGCGGGAACGCATACTGCCGGATGCAGTCAATTTCTTCGGGCTCGGCGTGGGCCTCCTCTTTAGCTTCTTCACCAAGCCGCTGGATGGAAGCGCCCTATGGATCGCAAACCGCTGGTTCGACTTCCCTCCTCCGCAGCCTGTGCTTTCGTTCGTCGACGCGATCCTCGGCGCCGTGGCAGGCAGCGGATTGCTCTGGGTCGTGGCTGAAGGATATTTTCGTCTGCGCGGTCGCGAAGGCATGGGACTCGGCGACGTGAAAATGATGGCGGCTGTGGGCGCATTTCTCGGTCTAAAGCGGACGCTGATGACCGTGCTGGCCGCATCGCTACTCGGAAGCGTGATCGGTATCGTTTTGATCGCCGTTTCGAAGAAGGGACGCGATTACGAATTGCCTTTTGGTACATTTCTAGGAGCGGGAGCGCTTTTGGTTCTTTTTTTCGGCACCCCCGCGCTGCAGTGGTATCAATCTCTTCTGGCGGTGAAGTAAAACGTTGGAGCCCGGATGCTAGCTGTGCTTGCAATGCCAAGTTTAGGGTCGCTCTGGCTGCTCACGGGCGTCTTGTTTGTCCTGGCATTGGCCGGCGCTTTCGTCGCGGCCATCGCAGCGCGCCGCTTTTTGCACGTCGGCGCACAACACGCTGATGACCCCGGCGCCGTGAAGCCGCGCAGCGAGAATCCCGCCGCGTTCATGACCGCCTCCATGCAGGCGGTCATTCAAAAACTCCGCGAGCAGGAAAAGGAACTTGAGGCCCTGCACCGTGCCGAGCGCGAGCGCGCGGAGCAAACCGAGCGTCTGAGCGAAGCTGTGACGCGTAACATGCCCGCCGGCTTGCTGCTGCTCAATTCAGCCGGCCTGGTGACGAGCGCCAATCCAGCCGCCGAACTTGTGCTCGGCGTGAAATCTCTCCCGTACCGGCGCTATACCGAAGTGCTGGGAGCGGGATCGCGCCTGACGCAGCTCATCGCAGGATGCCTGGAACAAGGGCGGACATTCCGCCGCGAAGAATTGGAATATTTGACGCCCTCGCACGAGCTGCGGCAACTGGGCGCTACGATTTCACCGATTCTCCGTGGCGCCAATGAAGTGACCGGCGCCATTTGCCTGCTGAGCGACCTGACGGAGCTCGCGGCCCTGCAAAAACAGATGCATATGAAGGAAAACCTCGCCGCGCTCGGAGAGCTTTCCGCGGGTATCGCCCACGAATTCAAGAACGCGCTGGCGACGATTTCCGGCTACGCGCAAATGATCCGTAGCGAAGCAAAATCTGGAACGGAATTGCGCGAGCACAGCGAGAAAATCCTGGATCAGACGCGCGCGTTGACCCACGTGGTGACCGAGTTCTTGAAGTTTGCGCGTCCGCTCGAGCTCGCCGACGAACAGGTGGCGCTTCGCCCGATGATCGAAACCCTTCTGACTGAAGTCGCCGAAGCGGTGCCCGGCGTCCCGATTACGATCGAGGGAGAGTTTGGCGACGTTTCCGGCGACGACGCCCTGCTCCGTCAGGCCATCCTGAACCTGGCAAGGAATGCCGCCGAGGCCGTCGTCGATAATCCTGGCGGTGGACGGGTGATTATCCGGGGCGAAATTGAGCAATCAGGAGCCATGCACGGCCAGCGGATTTCCATCACCGATAATGGTCCGGGGATTTCCCCTGACGCCCTGACAAAAATCTTTGTGCCGTTTTACACCACCAAGGCGAACGGAACCGGACTGGGCCTCGCCGTCGTCCAGAAAATTGTGGTTCAACATGGCGGCGCCATTGAGGCACGCAACCAGCCTCAGGGAGGCGCCGAGTTCATCGTATGGTTACCGTTTGTACGAGAGACAGTAAGGACGATTGATTCGGTCGCCGCGCGCATCTAAAATAGGGGTGAGATCATCCCGCCGATGGCCCTCAGAAAGGCGGCCAAAACCATGAGAACGAAACGAGTCCTATTCGCAATCCTTGGGAGCGTGCTGCTGTTTTCTCCAGCGTTGCTCACGGCACGCCAGGAACAGGAAAGTGTCGCTGACGCGGCACGCAAGGCGCAGGCACAAAAGAAACCGCCCGCCAAGCCCGCGATGGTCATTACCAATGATAACCTCGATACCATCACGGGAACGGTCTCCGTTGTGGGCGCCGAGCAGGCTCCACCCGAGGCTCAGGCCGCAGCACCCGAGGACAAGAGCAATGTGGCTCCCGCCGGTGAAAAGAAGGCTCCGGTCAAGGACGAAGCGTATTGGCGGAAGACGTTTGCCGACGCCCGGAAGAAACTCGCGGACGACGCGCACGAACTTGACATTTTGCAGCGCGAATACAGTTTGAAACAACAGCAATATTACAGCGATCCCAATACGGCGATGCGCGAGCAGTATGACCGCCAGGACCTGACCGACACGAAGACGAAAATTGACGACAAGACTGCGGCTGTCGCACAGGACAAGCAGGCGATCTCAGACCTCGAGGACGCACTGCGCCAAGCGGGCGGCGACCCGGCCTGGTCCGCAGCGCAGTAGATTTGGACTCTTTTTCCGGGCGATTCGTCCAGCCTGCTCCTCGCCGGCGCCAGATAGCGGACACCGCACAAGGCTGCGCGGCCATCCCCCAATGCGCCGTGAAATCATGGTAGAACAACTTTCGATGGAATCCCTTCTCCTGGTCGAGGACAAACCCGAGCTGCGCGCCATGCTGCGGAAAGCGCTCGAACGCGCCGGACACAAAGTGGACGAGGCGCCGGACGGCTCGGCAGCGGTTGCCAAGGTGCGCGCGCGGCGTTACCTGCTCGTTTTGACGGACCTGAAATTGCCCGGTTGCTCGGGCCTCGATGTGTTACGCGAAACCAAGCAGGCCGACCCCACCATCCCTGTCATTCTCATCACGGCGTACGGCTCGGTGGAAGAGGCCGTGACGGCAATGAAGGAAGGCGCCTATGACTTCATCCAGAAGCCCGTGGACCTGGAGCATTTGAATCTCCTGGTGGAGCGTGCCGCGCAACAACAAGAGCTTCTGCGGGAAAATCTCCTTCTCCGCGAGGAATACACACAGAGATACGGGTTCCCGCGGATCGTTGGCGAGCACAAGTCCATGCAGGAGGCGACTCATCAGGTGCAACGCGTGGCGGCAACCGATTCGACTGTTCTGCTTCTCGGACAAAGCGGAACAGGCAAGGAGCTGTTCGCTCGCGCCATTCACCATCTCTCTCCCCGCCGCCAGCACCCTTTCGTCGCGCTGAACTGCGCCGCGATCCCCGAGGGCCTTGTAGAGAACGAGCTATTCGGACATGAACGCGGCGCCTACACGGGCGCTGGCTCCCGCAAAGTCGGGAAGATGGAGCTGGCGAACCGCGGCACGATTTTTCTGGATGAAATCGCCGAACTCCCTCTGGCCACCCAGGCAAAGCTATTGCGCGTGCTCGAAGAGCGATGCTTCGAACGGGTCGGCGGAACGCAAATGATCGATATTGACGTGCGCATCCTGGCGGCCACAAACAAGGATCTGCGTGTCGCCGTGGCAGCGAAGACGTTTCGCGAGGATCTCTACTTCCGCATCGCGGCCGTCCCGATCACGATTCCTCCCTTGAGCGAACGAGGCGAGGATGTGCTCATGCTTGCCGAACATTTCCTGGAACGTTTTCGCCAGGAGTTCCGCAAGCCGAATCTGAAGCTTTCCAGCAGCGCCTGCGCAGCGTTGCGGGGTTACTCCTGGCCGGGGAATGTCCGGGAATTACAGAATACGATCGAGCGCGCCGCCATTCTTTCCGACACCGAAACAATCGATGCCGCGGAACTCCAGCTTCCCGCTCCACGTCCCCCGCAGGGGCAAATCCCCGAGGGGATGGTGGATGAGAATTTCGATTGGGGCGGCACACTGCAGGAGGTTGGCGCGCGCGCACTCGAGCATGTCGAGCGATTCAAGATCGAAGCCGCGCTAAAATCGGCGAAATGGAACAAGACGCGCGCCGCCGAACAGCTCGGCGTGTCCTACAAAACTCTGCTGAACAAGATCCGCTTGCTCGGCCTTGAGAACTAAACGGAACCTTCACCTCTCCGATTGAACGAACAGGACGATGCCAGCGACAATCCTATCGGCGCCGGTCATTTGCACTCAGCAGGCTGCGGAAAAACTCACTATGCGTGTCATTCCGAGGAGCGAAGCGACGAGGAATCTCTCTTTATGTTGGCCTTTTTCAAGGAGAGATTCCTCGCTCCGCTCGGAATGACAGAGCCGGGAGCTTTTTCCCGCAGCCTGTTAGAACCCAGCGGACCGGGCTTTATGTGCTGTATGGAGGGTCACGATGCCGCCTGTCCACCGTTCGAATCGGACTTCAACGAATCCTGCTCGTTCAAGATCGGATTTCAGTTCTTGAGGAGGCGGGAACTTGCTCACCGAGCTGGGGAGATAAGAATACGCCGATGCGTTGCCCGAAATCATGCCACCAAGACGCGGAAGAATATTCCGGAAATAGAATCGGTAGAGAGCGCTGAAGACTATTCCCGGCGGTTCCGCAAATTCCAGAATCGCGGCGGCGCCGCCCGGCTTCAGCACTCGAAGGATTTCGCTTAAGCCGCGCTCGTAGTTGGCGAGGTTGCGGAATCCGAACGCTGATGCAACCAGGTCGAAGCTGGCATCGGCGAAGGGGAGTTGCAGCGCATCCGCCTCGATGAATTCGACGGCAACCCCCAATGCAACAGCCTTGGCGCGCGCTCGAACGAGCATCTCCGGGACAAAATCCGACCCGATGATTTGCGCGCCATTTGGCGCTTCCCTTCGAAAGGCAAACGCAAGGTCTCCCGTGCCACAGCACAGGTCAAGGACGCGCGCGTTCGCATCGCTGAGGACCGCGCGAAAGGCCCGCGCCACGCGCCGCCGCCAGACCTTATCGATATCCAGCGAAAGAAGATGATTCAGCAGGTCGTATCGCGGGGCGATTCGCCCGAACATTTCCCGGACGTGCGCGGCGGCCTCGGCTTCATCGCGTGTCCCTTCGGGCCGCGTGCCGGGAAGGCCACGCTGCGAAACAGGCGTCATTTCCGGGAGCCCGCGGAAGCGCACTCGCGCAGGATCTGGAACAGTATCTTTGGATCGGCTTGGACGCCACAGCGAACTTTTCCGATCCGCTGCGGGAGAACAAAACGGAGACGGCCCGCCCGCGTTTTCTTATCCGCTTGCATGGCCGTAATCAGCCGGGCGGCGGAAACGTCCGGCCACGAGGGCAGCGGGCCGACGCGCGCGATCAGACCAGTAAGGCGCCCGGCATCCCGAGACGAAAACAATCCGTTTGCGACGGCAAGCTTAGCGGCCGCAATCATCCCCCAGCCGACCGCTTCGCCGTGGAGGTACTTGCGGTAGCGCGTCACGCTTTCGAGCGCGTGCGCGAACGTATGGCCGAAGTTCAGGATTTCGCGCAATCCGGATTCGCGCTCATCGCGGGAAACCACCCACGCCTTTTGCGCAGCCGCCCGCTCAATGACGAAATCGAGCGCAGCTACATCGCGGCGAAGGAGTTTTTCCATTCCGCGCTCCAGAAACCGGAACAGACTTGCGTCACCAATGACGCCGTACTTGATGATTTCGTAAATGCCCGAGCGGAATTCGCGCAGCGGGAGTGTCCTAAGGAGCTCCGGGTCGGCAAGCACAAGCTTCGGCGGGTAGAAAGCCCCGACCAGATTCTTCCCTTCCGGCAGGTTGACTCCGGTCTTTCCGCCAATCGCGCTATCCACCTGGGCGACCAACGTTGTAGGGACATGCACGAGCCCGATTCCCCGGGCATAGCTGGCCGCTACAAAACCTGCCACGTCCCCGACGACTCCCCCTCCGACAGCGACCAGCAACGCACGGCGATCGGCCCCGGAGCGCACCAGTTTCCGGCAAGTTCGCTCCACCGTGACAAGATTCTTAGCAGCCTCGCGGTCGTCGAACAGAATCGTTGCGCGACGGCTTCCCTTGAAGATCTTCTCTACTCGCGCGCCCCAATGCCCCCATACCCGAGGGGAGGAAACCAGAAACACAGCATCTTTGTGCCCGAGACCTGCCACGGCGTGCGCCGCCCGCGCAAGCACACCACGCCCGCAGAGGATTTCGTAGGACCCATTCGCAGCCTGCACCTTGATTTTCTTCATCTGTGCCGCACTTACGCGCTTGAAAAATGTAACACATTTGGCGGAGTTCTAAGTTCGAAACGACAATCCCACGACGTGCTACCGGATTTTCTTCTCAATTTCGGGGAGCGATGCGATCAAGACGTGTCCGGTAATCGCAAGACTGCGCGGGTCAATCTTGTCGAGCGTGTCGCGGGTTGTGTGCCAGTAGGGGACATCCAAATCGATCAGATCGGTTGCCGGGACGTCGCGGTTTAGAAACGGAATGTGATCGTCTTCAACGGGGGCGCTATCATTTACAAATACTTTCCCGTACCCCAGACGCGCCGCAGTGGACCAAATCATATCGGTGAGCCATGGAGTGGAATTCGATTCGCGCCTGAATACGGGATTGTACGGGCCAACCATGTCGGTCAAAATCATGGCTTTCACGTGCCGAAGATTGCCGGATAGCGCGAGGCTTGCGGCCAGTTCGCGGCTCCCATAGGTATTGTCGGGATCGGCCCATTGCAGCTCGAAAGCTTCCTCGCCGTCGAAAAACGCCAGCCAGATTGTCTCCGCGTTCTTGCGCGCGCAGAGAAGGCGCGCCAGCTCCAGCAAAACTCCTGTACTCGATCCCCCGTCGTCCGCACCGACAAAATTATCGATCCGTTTGGTGTCATAGTGCGTCGCGTACAGAATCATATTCGGGTTCGCGGACGGGATCTTGACAATAATGTTTTTCATCGCGACGTTGCCGGCCGGCGTGGAAGCGTGGAAGTCCTGCTCTTCCACCGGACAACCATAACTTTTGAGCTGTTCGAGGATGTAGGTCTGCGCGCGGTGAATTCCGTCGGAACCCGCCGGGTGCGGACCAATGGCCACGAGTTGCGCGACGTGCTTGTAAGAGCGCGCGCCGTCAAAACCTCCCGTGGTCTCTGCGGCTGGGGCGGCAGGAATACTGGCTGCCTGAGGTGACGCAGCTGTATTTGCGCCATCGTTTGCCGACGAAGGCTGACGGCTACAGGCCGCCATACACAGAAGCGCGGCCACAACCATTCCGAAAGCAATGGTCCGGAACTGTGCGCTCATTTATCGCGTCCCTTCACCCGTTATCACAGCCGCCTTCGCCTTTCGGCGGACGACGAGCGCCGCGACCCCGATACCGATGAAGTAGAGCAACACCATCGGCGCCATGAACACCAGCATTGTCGTAGCGTCCGGTGTAGGCGTCACGATAGCAGCAACCACGGCGATGATCAGAATGGCGTACCGGAGGTTCTTCCAGAGAAATTTCGGCGTCACAATATTGAATAGCGCAAGAAAGAAAATCAGCACGGGGAGCTCGAAAATGATCCCGAGGCCAAGCAGGACGATCAGAATGAAGTCGAAGTATTCGTTGATGCTGATCAGCGGCCTGAACGGACCTTGAAATCCAGTGAGGAAAGCCAACATGTACGGCAGCATCACGAAGTAGCCGAAGGAGATTCCCGCAAGAAACAGAAACAAAGAAGAGAAAATGAACCCCGTCACGGCGCGGCGCTCGTTCTTGTAAAGGCCCGGCGCGATAAAAAGCCACACTTGATAGAGGACAACCGGGGCGGCGAGAACGACGCCGATATAAATCCCCAATGAGATGATGAGGTTGATCGCGCCAGCCGGGCTTGTGTAAACCAGCCTGTCATCCAGATGTTGCTTGCGCAGAGCGGCCTGCATCGGACGGGCGATGAGACCAAAGACTTTGTCAGCGATGCTGACACCAATACCCGCGCCTAAGGCAATGGCGATCGCCGAGTTGATGATTCGTTTCCTCAGGTCCGTCAGGTGGTCGAAAAAGGACATCTTTCCGCCGGCTTCCTGCTCGGGCGGAGGCGTGGACGAGTCAGACTGCGGCGTTGTCATCAGGAGGCTTCTCTTGAGGCGTGACTACAGCTTCCGGCTCTGCCGGAGCCGAGTCGGGGTCCGCATGGGGTGGCGGTTCAACCACCGCTGGAGCGGCGGCGTCCGCCTCCGGCAGGGCGCGCGGCATGGTGCCTTCCGGCTGATTCTGGGCCGGTTGGGCTTGCGATGAAGCTTGGGCGGCATCCAACTCACGAAGCCGGGCTTGGCGATCAAGCTCACGCACCTCTTCTTCCAATGCGTATCGAAAATCGCCCGTCATTTTGCGGAATTCCGCCGTAGCTTTGCCCAGCATACGGGCGAGCTCCGGCAGCTTCTGCGGCCCGAAAATAACCAAGGCCACGATGAAGATGACAACCAGATGAGGCAGACTCAGCATTGCCAGTGGTGGATGCCTTTTTGTGCCGACTGGGGAAATTTCAGGCGGCCGAGAGTCAATGTCCGGGCCTGCTCCCCTGCACATATAGAATCATAGTGGACAGTCCAAGGGGTGTCAATTCAGGGGCCACGTTATGCTATACTTAATGCATTGTGAAGCAAGAAAGCGAGGGCGAAATGCACGGTGAAAGACGCGGAGCGCTGCTCGTTGTAGGCGTTTTGGTCATATCTGCGGTTTTGGGGGGAATTTACGGGCCTCCCGTCCGTGCGACCTCCTCCGATGTGAATAGCTTGCAGGACTCGGTGAAGTCCTTCACTCGGGTACTGTCCGTCGTCGAAAAGAATTACGCCACTCCGGTTGATACCGATCACGCGCTCTATTCCGGCGCCATTCCCGGAATGTTACGTGTGCTCGACCCGCATTCCAGCTTTTTTGACCCTCGCGCATACGCCAATCTGCGCGAAGACCAACGTGGACGGTACTACGGCGTTGGGATGACCATCGTTCCGCGCGAGAACTTTACTTATGTGCTGGCGCCCATGCCCGGCGCACCGGCTTCTCGCGCCGGTATCCGCCCAGGTGACGTGATTATGGCCGTGGATGGCAAATCGGCCGAAGGACTCAGCAGTTCCGAAGTGGCGGACATGCTGAAAGGGCCGAAGGGTACCGTCGTTCACATCACGATGAGGCGCGTGGGGTACGACCAACTGCTCAATTTCACTGTCACGCGGGATGAGATCCCGAAGCATTCCGTGGATATCGCGTTCCGGATCAAGCCGGACATTGGGTACATCAAACTTTCCGGTTTCAATGAGACCACCGATACCGAACTTTCTGCGGCGCTCAAGCAAGTTGATGCGGCATCGCTCGACGGACTGGTGCTCGACCTACGCGGAAATCCAGGCGGACTCCTGAACGAAGCCGTCGCTGTTTCCGACATGTTCCTGGATAAGAACCAGTTGATTGTGTCGCATCACGGGCGCACGTCGCAGGAGCGGCGCTACTACGCGGTGCGCGGGAATCGCGGAATCACCGTGCCCTTGGTCGTGCTTGTCAACGGCGGATCAGCATCGGCCTCTGAAATCGTCAGCGGCGCAATCCAGGACCACGACCGCGGATTGATTGTCGGCGACCAGAGCTTTGGAAAAGGCCTCGTGCAAACGGTGTCCGGGCTCAGCGAGAATACCGGCCTGGCATTGACTACAGCGCGCTATTACACCCCCAGCGGGCGGCTGATTCAGCGCGACTACAAAGACACTTCGCTCTACGACTACCTCTATAACCACAAGAACCCGCGTCCGACCGAAGTCAAACTGACCGACAGCGGCCGGCAGGTGACCGGCGGTGGCGGCATCACTCCGGATGTTCCCGCTCCGCAGCCGAAGCTCGATCCGTTTCAGGAAATGCTGCTCCGTCGCAACGTGTTCTTCGAGTATCAGGGCGGCGTCGGAGGATTCACGACCTACTTCCTGGGGACGAAGCCCGAAATCACAAAGGACTTCGTTGCGGATGACGACGTGATGAAAATCTTCTTCCAATACCTCGACAAAGAGAAGATCAAGCACACCGAAACCGAGATCGCTCAGAACCTCACCTGGATTAAGCACGAAATCAGGAAAGAGGCCTTTATTTCCGTTTTCGGCCTGACTGAGGGATACAAAGTCGATCTCGAAGACGACGCACAACTTCAGAAAGCCATCGAGTCCCTGCCGCAAGCAAGGGCGCTTTATCAAAACGCGCGCAAGATCATCGCGCAGCGCACCGCGGGAGCGGGAACGCAACAACAGCGGTAATGCCACCACTACATTAATTCTTCACATGTATTCATGGATTGGTGCGATTGGAAACGGCGCCGACCCCTGCTAACATAGCTGAGGTTCGGTGGGCGGCTAGAAACACTATTCCAAGTTGAAACGGCGTCGCTTACGCCCCGTTTCGCCCTCAGAAAAGACTCACTTCCCTGACTCAGTTTGGACTCAGTTTTTGATGATATACCCGTGCTGGCAGAGCTTGCCGCGCCACTAGACGCGGAGTATGATTCCGCCAATGGCGACCAAACTCAGGCCGGAGTGGTTGACGGCTATCTTCACAGGCATGATCGCTTGTAGCGGCATCGCGGCCCTAGGCTATGCTCACTGGCAAATCAGCGCCGCGCACAAAGAAGCCCAAGTACAACACTTGCTCACACTCAATAAAGAATTTGAAGATGAACCGATGGTCGCTTATAGAAAAATCTATGCGGAGAAAAGGCTCAAAGGTGTTGACGATTCCCCAGAAGAAGAGAAGGTTTTAGATTTTCTTGAAACTGTAGCTCTTCTAACAAACCGTGGCTATCTCACTGACAAAGACGTTTGGGAAACTTGGAGCTATCAAATCTTCTGCACTTATGCTGCCGCCAGGGAAATGATTGAGCAAGACCAGAAGGATGATCCATCTGAGTACGCGAATCTTGTATCACTTGTCAAACGGCTTGAATCAATGGAAACCGAATCGCATGGAACGGAGTCAAGACCGTCTAAAGAAGACCTCAAAGATTTTTGGCGATATGAATCCATGATAGTCAAAGGCACTCCCAAAGCACAGCATAAGCATTCGACTGCGAAACCCTGAATGATTCTTTCCCGTTCAACAAACCACCTATGGTCGTCCAACTCAGATAGCTTCAAGCCAATGAGCATAGGCGTACTCTTCCCGTCCATCATCGAACTTGACGAAATAGCCTGAACCGCTGAGGTAACTGATAACTGTCCCGGTGCGACCACGGAAACTAGCTTTTCCATCGTCCCCTTCTTTGCCCTTAACACGTGTCCCAATAGCAAACTTTCGTTCCATATAGATAGCTCCTCCATACCTACTTGCACCTATGCTGGAAAATTGTCAAGACACTATCCCAGACGGAATCGAGTCAGGCAGATCAGGTCTTCACTTGGGCTAATTGTCACGCTCAGTGGTTCCCATGCTTCTACGCGCACGTCACCATCATCGTGAATGTCAATCTGGGCTAGAGCATCATCGGTAGCGCCCACGAAAATCGTACAGCGTAAGTAACCTAGGTGCTGACCCCAACCAACGCGAAAATCGCGGCCATCATTATGTGCCTGAACGAGTGAATCATCATCTCGTAGCTTACATGCGATCCGTCCGAGCACATTAGGATCATCCAACCCATCACGCACAATGGCTTTGAGTCCCGCTTTGTTCATGGAGATTGTTTGTATTAGCTTCTCCTACCTGTGTCAAGCTCATCGCACTAACGCGGCAGTAGCACGACTTTGCATGTTAGAATTCGCTGGCGTGGAGGGATGCCAATGGAGATAGTGAGCGACCTAATCTACGTGGACAAGGGTCAAGACACAGGGGACCACTTGCCCGATACTTGGAAGTATTTCCGCGTGACCGGAGTAACGGGGTTGGGAAACCCCGAGGGAACGGCAGGGGCTACCATTCAAGTGTGCCGCGTGAAATGGCCTACACTCGAAGATATTCCGCCTGCCAATGATTCACCCGGAGTCACCACTTACGCGAGTGCATGGGAGATCGTCAACGGTGCCCTACAACAATGGGGTATTGATCGGGAGCGAAGCATCCTCATTGGCATCAGGGACAGAGAAGAATAATCTGGGAAGCAAAAAATGAAAATTAGATCATTAGAAACACCGCTAGAAATAGGACAGGGGTAACCAACTCTTACAGTGTCCACAGACTGTGGCACGCGGAGCAAATAGCATGGTGATTACGAACTTCGTGGTCAGAAAGCTGGACAACACTCGTGGCGAATTAGACTTGGCAAAAAAGGCGTGGGCAAACTCAGAATTTATTCCATCAGATGACTATTGGGTTGCTGCTTTTGAAATTGATGGAGAGAAACGCTACGCAGGTATCTGTCGAGGTAGAAGAGTCGATGTTGCCGATGACATAACCCAGTTCGACTTCCAGCTTCGCGTCAACGAAGAGGAATTTGACGCTGACACTTTCATGCCTGAAGCCCAAGCTGCTGCGATTTTGAAAGCGGCTAGTGAAGAGTTTATAAAGGGCGAATGCTGGAAACTTCCCTAGAACACTAATCGCTGGCCGGGGTCGCTTCTTTGTCAGCAAAGGACATTCTGATCTTGCTCTGAGGCAATCATGTCCGAACGACAAATCGCAGTCTATAACCAATTCCGCAACGCTCAGGACAAGTACACGTACTTCCTCTTGGCTGCGGCGGGTGCAGCCGTCGCTCTGGTAGTAAGGGAAACGGCTACTGCGGCGCTCACATGGTCCCAAGTTCCCCTCGCTGCTGCTGTCTTGTCTTGGGGTCTAAGTTTCTACTGCGGATGCCGACACTTGACACTTATGGCGTCGTCCCTGTACTCAAATTTTGAACTCCTAAACGTGTACGCGGGCGAGAACCCCGTTGCGGGTAAGAATCCTGAAATTATCGCTATTCTCGCTGCCGCTATCCAGAATGGGATCAACGCCAACTCTTCTCGGACAGAGCGCTTCGGCAAAATGCAATTCGAGTTTCTAATTTCAGGGGCGATATTTTACATAGGCTGGCACGTCTGGGAAATGTGGCTTCGGACTCCGCACGCACTGTTAAAGTGAAGGCTACACACTGTTACCGCGAGGTTCTACATGCCCAAAAATAAAATCAGGATCACATTTGAACATGGCTTGAAATTTAATCTAGCCTCGACTTTGAAAACGTCCAAAAACTTTTGTGACAGTGACGCCTCGGTCCCAACGCCGTTCCCACCATGCCATGACATAGATTACACACTACTTATCACGTAGGTTCTACTCGACCACGTTTGAATCACGCACAAAAAGCATGGCCTGCTTTCGCCTGTTGTTACTAAGTCTAACACTTCATTGTTAGTTATGACTTTGTTTTGCATGGCTTGCGATAGCTTCAAACGGGAAACACCCGAGCGTCTCGGTCCATCTTGGACTCACTCTAGCGGTTTGGACTCAGTTGCAGCGGTAAGGAAGTCTCTGTAAGATAGAGTAGTTGCGGTCAGCAAGAAGTGAATTTTCAATGGGCGGCTAGCTCAGCTGGGAGAGCGCATCGTTCGCAACGATGAGGTCGGGGGTTCAAATCCCCTGCCGTCCACCAAAATCTTGTTGCCCTCGTGGCGAATTTTCTGATTATATTCCGCGATCTGATCGTCAATGATCTTGAGTTCGAGAGCCAGATAAGTCTCGCCCGGGTTGTCCTCAAATCGTTTCCACAAAGGTTTCCTTTTGTCTCTCAATTCTTGCAGTCTCATCCTTGGAGAATCTGGAACGGATAACATAAGCAGCGGTCCCCCCTCACGATCGACAGTGTCTTGGTCCTATGAGCGCGGTTGTCTAAAAACCAGCTGCCACGTTCCGAGAAGTAGCCAAATAGCGCGCGGTGATTTAGCTGAGAACACTTTCGTTTGCGTGCTCCGGATAGTCGGCCCACCCTGTTTCCTTTTCAAACTCATGGCGCCCATTTACAGCTATTCTTATACAGTAGCCCGATGCTCACGGCAGTGACCCGGGTCACGTCCTGGTGTGATCCAGAGCACTACTGCAGACAGAGCGTCCTTGCGGAAGCGAGTTGATAATACGGGTTTTGTTCTAACGTAAGAGCTCCCTCCCAAGTAACCATGCACCATCCAGATTAGGGTACTACCCCACTACCCCGATGTGGCCCTCGACGCGGCGCCACGATAGAATGGCTTGATGGGAATACGCCTTATTGCCCTCGACATTGACGGCACGCTTCTTGACGGCCGGTCGCGGCTTCCGGACGTCAACCGGCAAGCCGTGGTGGATGCTGCGGCGCGGGGAATCGAAATTGTTCTGGTCACCGGCCGCCGCTACGACTTCGCGATGCCAGTTGCGCGGCAGATTCCCTGTCCGCTGACGATGATTGTGAACAATGGCGCTATGGTCAAAACAAGCGACGGGGTGACACGCATGGTCCGCCAGTTGCCAGTCGGCGTGGCGAGCCGTGTTCTCGAAGCAACGCCGCAATTCCGAGACATGGCCGCAGTTTGCTTTGACCGCCCGCGCGACAATCAGCTTATTTTCGAACGGATTGACTGGGACGACCCTCTGCGGCGTGGGTACTTCGAACGGAACAAGGAGTTCATCGCCGAGATATCCCCCATCCTGGACTGTCTCACGGAGGACCCGATCCAGGTGATGTTCACTGGTTCGGTCAGCCGGAGTCGCGACCTGGAAGCCGTCTTGGTGCAGCTGCATTTTGCCTCCGAGTACTCGCTGGCGACGACGGTGTACGCCAGCCGTGACTTCGGCATGGTGGATGTGATTCCTCCGGGGTGCTCGAAAGGCGCTACGCTGGCGGAGTGGGTCCGGGGTCGCGGGTGGTCGCGGCAGGATGTGATGGCCATCGGAGACAACTTGAACGATCGCGAGATGCTCGAATATGCAGGGCTTCCGATTGTGATGGGCAACAGCGTGCCGGAGTTGAAATCGCTTGGCTGGCGTGAGACGCTTACCAACGATGAGGGTGGCGTTGCGGCAGCAATCGAGACCTATGCGCGTGCAGAGGCGTGACTTGATTCGATTCCGATGGCTGGCCGCAAGCGCCGCGATTGCGTTGCTGGCCGCCCTGGCGCCTGTCGCCCGCGCGGATTACGCCGTCCTGCAATCGGGCCAGCGCGTTCACATCACCGGCTATGAACGCCTGGGAGAAACGATTCGCCTGACCATGACGGGCGGAACGCTTGAGATTCCCGCGGACACTCTGCTCAGAATCGATCCCGAAGACACGTTCCTGCCGGTCAAATTGAAATTACTGGATGTTCCCTTTGCCGATTTCATAGCGGTTTCCGCGCAAGCATATGGCGTCGCGCCGGAGCTTGTGGCCAGCGTAATTGCCGTGGAGTCCAACTTCACTCCAAACGCAATATCGTTGAAATCCGCGCGGGGGCTCATGCAATTGATGCCTGAAACGGCGGCGCGTCTTGGTGTCACGGACGTATTTGATCCGCGACAGAATATCGACGCGGGTACCCGCTACTTGAAGGAACTGCTGCAACGATACAACGGCGACCTCACGCTGACGCTGGCGGCCTACAACGCCGGGCCGGATCGGGTCGAGCAATTTCATGCCGTCCCGCCCTACCGCGAGACGCGTGACTATGTTCGCCGCGTGACACAGAGATTTCGGCAGACCTATAAGGCCCCCGGCCAAATCCTCCAACAATAAAAAGCGGAAATCCAGCCTGACAACACTCTGACGAAGATTTGCTGCGTCTGTGAAGGTTGTTGCAATTCCCGCGACGGAGTTTGAGCAGATTACTGATTAACCGGATTCTGCTGTTACTAGGGCATAGGTGAAGGAGTATTCGGCGACGGCGGCGTTCCTGAAGCGGGTTGCCCGGGAAGTTGTGGCCCGGTTGGCGCGGCGGGCGCATTCGGATTCACGGGGGCTTGTTGTCCGGGAATCGCAACCTGCTGCATGGGATTCCAGATGAATTCCCACTGCTGGTACGTGTCGCCGCCTTGGTAGATGCGCAGCGATGATTTCTTTACCTTGCTTCCAACGCCAATGATGTTTCCACCGATGACGCTGCCCTGGAATGGCTGAGGTTGGGACGCCAAGGGATTGGGCGCCAAGCCACCACTTCCTTGCAGTCCAGTCCGCCCCGGTGCACCAGGAGCGCCTCCCAGGTTAGCTCCCGAGGGAGAAGCCGATTGCAGTCCTGAGAAAGAACCCGATTGCGCTCCTGCGCCGGAAAGTGCCGGTGTCGATAGCACACTCTGCAGCAAACTTACGCGGCGCAGGCTTCCGATCAATTGTCCGTTTGGACCAACGTAAATGAACCGCCAGCTCCCGTCCTCCTTGTTCATGGGGTCGGTGTAGGCCTTGCGGAGGAAGCGTATTCCGTTGGTCTGCTTGACCAGATCATCTACCTTTGTCGGATACTTCCCGAATTTTTGGAAATACATCCCGATGGCTCGTCGGTACTGCTCCCCGCGCCAGACCATTTCCTCCTCGCGTTCGCGGCGGCCCTGCACGAGGATATTCGGCACAGCAGCGGCCGCCAAAATCAGCATGGTAGCAACCAGAAATACAACCATCAGAAGGGAGTAGCCGGCTTGTTTCCGGCGGCGCGCATTGTTTCTGGAAATCGGCATGGCGATCAACCGTTCGGTACCGGCTCTTCCAGAATCAGCGTAGCACGGCGTCCGGAAGAGACCTCCTCGACATCGGCTGTCGTATTCGTGAGCTTCACCACGCGGAAGCGCCCCATGAGTGTATCGCCCTCACCTGCAATGAATACATCCTCATTATTGCTCGTCGCGAAAAATGCTCGCCGATGATTCCCACGGTCATCGCTGACATATCCGAAATACTTGGCGTCCACGGTCAAAGGCGGCGGGCCCGTGGGAACCGCCGCATGGGCGGCGTTCACCGGCGGCGGTCTTAGCGGCTGCGGAGGCGGGGGCAACGTGGCGCTAAAAATGTTCCGGTGAACGCCCTTGTATTCGAGGTTTAGAAAACGTTGGAGGATGTCCATACGCAATGCGGGGTTGTCCACGTCAACAGGGGTAAATTGCCCGCTGGGGTTAGAAACTGTCCCGGAATTCTCCGGCGGCCGATACGCTACATATAGCCGGTAGCCCAGCACAACGAATAGCAGTCCGAGCACGATGATCTGATTTCGGCGCGACATGTCAGGTCCGGAAATACGTTCTCAATTGTAGATTCAGGCGCAGTTTGCCCGCGCTGCTCGAAGCCAATGCGAGGCTATCCAGCACATAAAAGTTGTCCGAATGCTCGAGCTTGTTCAAGAAACTTATCAGGCTCTCGTAGTCTCCCTCGATTGCCGTGGAAATCTCGACCTCAATCAAGCCGCGCGCATCAGGATTATGCTCGTGGAACGTGATCGCATCCGTTCGCAGGCCGGCCGAACCAGACAATTCTCCAAGGTCCGCGCTGACCGCGGAATACCCTGCCCCCGCGGGACGAAAATGCGTCGTAAAGAATGCATCCCATTGTTTTTCGTCCACGGGCAATTCCGTCCAAAATTTCCCCAGTCGCGCATTATCCGCCCGGTAGGATTTCTCCAGCAGTTCGAGCCTCCTCAACTCTCCGGCCGGAACGCGCGGAGACTGGTTGAGCCTCCAATTGACAACGGCAAGAAGCACATCCATCCCCAGAATGACGATGAGACCCCATCGGATAATGGCTTTGCGGCGTTGGATAATCTGTTTCATATCAAATGACGGAATACTGAGCCTGTAACTCCAGCATCACGCGGTCAGTTTGATCCGCCCGGTTCGGGCGCGATTCGTTCAGCAGTTGAATACGTGAAAACTCGGGCGATGTCTCGAGGGTTTTCAGAAATTTCAACTTGCCTTCATCCGTGGCGGCGCCCACGACCAACTTAAGCTGCACAGAATCGCCCGCCAGCTTCGGTTCGATGCTCACCACGCGGACGCCTTCCGGAAGAATGCGTTCCAGGTCCATAAAGATCTTGATCCAGGGAAAAGCCCTTTGCTGGATGAGCGCATTCAGATAGGCGGCCCGCTGGCGGCGCTTGACGGTTTCGGGCTGGTCGAAAAATGAGGACAGCGTCTGACGCTGTCGTTGCAGAGACTCGATTTGCCCCTCGAGCGCGGCCTGTCGGATGCGAAACTCGTTATCGCTGCTCCATGCGCTGTAGGCCTGCCGGGAAAGCAGCAACAGTCCGAGCAAGGCCAGAAAGCCAATCGCCGACGCACCCATCGTGAACCGGCGGTTACTTTCGAGCGGCGATGTTGCGAGATTGAGGCGAACCTTCATCGGGACTTGATTCCCTTCCCTTCTCTAGCGCGGGTTACGCCCCGCGATTTAGGGTCCATCCGATCAAAGCATCCAGTCCGCGATCGGCAAGCGGTTGTTCCCCGGCACGAATTCGTCCCTCGACCGATGCTGCGGTGAGCAACGGGCTGACCGGACAACCCAACTCGCGTTCGAGCGGCTCGCGGAACTCCTCGGTTCGTTCGGCAAGTCCAGCCAGCCGGACCTGCGCAACTCCCTCGCTCCAGGAGTCCTGATAATAAGCCGCAAGAGGATAGACTTCATCGAGCAACGCCTGTGGCGTCAAGTGCAATACATCGGCAGGTAGCGTGATACAGCGGTATCCGCACAGGACACCCTCGCGGACAATAGCCGTCGTCAAGGTCGAACCTGCCACACGTATAAGCAGCGCCGGCCGCCCATCGGAGAGTAACGGCAATGCAGCCAGAGTCGAGCTCATGACGACGCCGGGCGACATTCCAGCGGATTCCACAAGCGATTCGTATTCGCGGACAATTCGCAGCCGCGCCAACCCGGTGACGATATCCACCCCCTCCTCACGCGGAGGCTGGCGCATATAAGAAATGAGTGTTTCCTCTGCTTCAAAAGGCACGCTCTTCTTGAGCCGCCAGCGGAGCATCGGAATTGCTTCCTCCTGCTTCCGAGGAAACACGTCAAAATGAACCACAAACACGCGAATGACCGCATCGGGAACGAGCAGGGCGATCTCCTCGTTCTTGGCTCGAAGACGAGAGAACACCCGGCCGACCGCCGCGCGCACCTCGCCCGCATTGATCAAATTGGACTCGACCGCCGTGGGCAAAATGACTCCGGGCGGAAGCGGTTCGATGGCGAAGCCGTCTAAGCTCATTCCTGTACGCGTCCAGCGCGCAGCGGCGACATAGTCGATCGCGATCTCGCACGCAATCATCGGGTGAGGGATGGCGTCGAGCCAGCGCGCCACGCGCCGCACCAGAGGACTTCGGTAGATCCCCTCCCGGACGCTGTTGCCCTCACTCAATGAATGTCACCTTATTGATCTCTTTGAGTGTTGTCACGCCCTCGCGCACTTTGGCAAGGGCCGAATCACGCAGAAACGTCATGCCTTCCTCGCGCGCGACCCGCTTGATCTCCGACGTCGGCCGCCGGCTGATGATCATCTCGCGGATGTGGTCGGACAGGTCAAGCAATTCGGAAATGGCGCTGCGGCCCCGAAAGCCCGTGCCGGAGCATTCCAGACAACCGGGTCCTTCAACAAATTCACACTGGCGCCAGACATCCGGGTCGAGGCCTGAGGCCCGCAACACGTCCGGGGAATAGCGTACCAGCTTCTTGCAATGGACACAGACGACTCGCACCAGGCGCTGCGCCAGGATGCAGTTTAACGCGGAGACGAAGTTGTAAGGCTCTACGCCCATGTTGATGAACCGGCCGATGACGTCGGTGACGTTATTGGCATGGACCGTCGTGAATACCAGGTGCCCGGTGAGCGCGGACTGGATGGCGATCTGCGCGGTCTCGTTGTCGCGAATTTCGCCAACCATGATCTTATCGGGATCGTGGCGCAGGATGGAGCGCAGTCCGCGCGCGAACGTCAGTCCCTTTTTCTCGTTCACCGGAATCTGCGTGATGCCGCGAACCTGGTATTCAACCGGGTCTTCAATCGTGATGATCTTGTCCTCGTCGGATTTGATCTCGTTGATGGCGGCATAGAGCGTTGTCGTTTTCCCCGAGCCGGTAGGACCGGTGACAAGAACCATCCCGTAGGGTTCGCGGATATACCGGCGGAACTTTTGCATGTCCTCTTCCGAAAAACCCACGACATCGAGGGTGAGGTTTTGAAATTTTTCAGAGAGCGTTTCCTTGTCGAGAACGCGAAGAACCGCATCCTCTCCGTGAATCGAAGGCATGATCGAGACGCGGAAATCCACGAAGCGGCCCTTGTACCGGACACGGAAACGCCCGTCCTGAGGGACGCGCCGTTCGGCAATATCCAATTCGCTCATGACTTTTATGCGGGAAATGATGGTGGAGAGCCAATCCTTGGAGATCGGCGCCATCGCGTGTACCAGCACTCCGTCAATGCGATACTTGACCGCGACCTCGATATCCCGGGCCTCGATGTGAATGTCGGAGGCCCGCCGTTCGAGCGCGGTGAAAATGACAGTGTCCACCAGGCGAACAACCGGGCTGACCGCAGACTCACGCGTCAGAGTGTCCGCGGAGATGGTCGCGTCTATTTCCTCGTCCTCCTCGACAACAGTCAATGTGAACGCCTCGGTAGCCTGATCGAGGACGCGTTGGGATTGTTCTGTCCGTTTCAGGATGTCGCTGATCTGCGTGGGCGTAGCGACCTTCAGGACCAGCTTCTTGCCCAGCAGCAATGGGAGCTCATCGCTCAACAAGACCTGGCTGGGATCCGCAACCGCGATAACCAGAGCGCTGTTCTGCGCCTCCATGGGCACGAAATTGAATCGGAACATCAACTCCGCGGGTATGCTGCGGAATAGTTCCGGATCGATGCGCTGCTCGACCAAATCCACGAACGGACACCGATACCGTTCGGCCAGACGGCGCGAGCGCTCGCGTTCCCCCTGCGGGTCGGATGCTTCGGCGGACAAGGTTTGATCGGTTGTGCTCATCGGATACTATCCCTGCCCCTGGGCGCCCACCGACAAGGAGAACATCGGTAAGTACAGCGCGACCAGGATGAAAGCAATCAGAATTGCCATGAACACCAAAATGGCCGGCTCAATCAATGCTACCAGGTTCGCCAGATGAGTGTTCACTTCGTCTTCATAAAACTCGGAAACACTGCCGAGCATAGGGCTCAGGGCGCCGCTTGCTTCGCCCACTTCAATCATTTCGAGCGCCAATTCTGGCACCAGGCCCGTGGCAGCAAGCCCGTTGTGCAGGGACTGCCCTTCCCGGACCGATTGAGCCGCCCGCGTGATAGCGCCCGACACGAGATGGCCGCGTATGGCGCCCCCGGCCGTTTCCATGGCCTGAACAAGAGGAGTACCACCCGCCAGCAGGGTCGAGAGCGTCCGGCAAAACTGGGCAATCTGAAACTTGGTGAGCGTTTCACCCACCAGTGGGAGCCGCATGCGCAAACGCTCAATGGCCATGCCGCCCCTTTGCGACCTGGACCAGACAAACGCGCCCAAAGCAATCAGCACGAGCAGTCCGACGGCACCCAACAAATAAGGGCGGTACGTAACTGTTACCGCCAGCAATATCCGAGTGGCTTCTGGAAGGTTCACGTTCAGGTCGTTATAAAGTAGGGCGAATTTCGGAATGACAGCGCCCACCAGGTAAGTGACGATTCCCGTAGCGGCGCAGATGAGAATCACCGGATAAATCAGCGTGGCGATCAACTTCTTTCTCAGTCCGGTGCTCACACGCTGATAGGCAATATAATAGTCGAGCACACCAGACAGATTGCCGCTCTTCTCTCCCGCCAGGACCGAGGTCGTGTACACCTTTGGGAATACACCCTGTTGTTCCAGCGCCGCGGACAATGTGGTCCCTTCGCGAACTAGGCGACGAACCTCGCCCAGGACAGGCCGAAGCCGGGGAGCGGCAGCTCGCTCGGCCAACAGATCCAGAGCCTTCAGAATGGGGATTCCTGCCTTGATCAATGTGTTGAACTGCTGATTGAAAACCAGGAAATCATTTCCGCGGACCGTCTTTTGGCTGCGGCGGCCCAAAACCTGTCCAAGAAACCTGTCCCGAGAGCGGACTTGATAAACAAATAGGCCGCGGTCAGAGAGCTTCTGACGGGCTTCCGCAACCGACTGGGCGGCTTCAACCTGCGAATAAACCTTGCCGCTTGCGTCGGCGACTTTGCAAACAAACTCAGCCATGCTAACCAGTGTACCTCAACAACCTAGATGCCAAAAGGCAGGCCGAAGGCTGCGTGTGCAGGGTAATAACTCCAGCGGCCCATTCGCATCCCAAACGTCGCGCACCGGCGGTTTGCGTCCAATTTGATTTTCTAAGATCGATCCCCCACGCACGACCTGGAGACGAAACTCTCCGATTCGATTTCGCGGCGTCCCAGGCTACTCCTCCACCGGATGAGCTTCCCGGGGCGCCGCTTCTTTTTGAATGAACCGATCCGGCTGAATCTGAGGACAATTCCTGTGGGCGGCGTTCGCGGAAATCAATATTGCGCGGCCTTGATTACGGATGTGGACCCGGGAGCAGCGGCCGTGCCGCAGCAGAATAGTTCTCGTTGCACGAGGAAATCACCGGGGGGCGAGAGCGGCTCTGAACATTCAGTGCGATGCATTGTTGAGGGCGGAACCGTCAACAATCGCTACGCCTGCCGGTGCGCGGAAACGAAACATTTCATCCGGTAGCGGCAGGTCTTGCTGCCAGTCCCCAAACCTATATTCCAGGTCAATTCCGCCAGCCTGTCGAATCTGCACGCGGGCGAGTTCCCCGCTCGATGAATCCACTTCGAGCAGGACTTCAGTGAAGTTTCCAGTGCCAGGAAGTTCCGTGGAGTCCTTTGATGAAGAGGGCCCAGCCGCAGATCCACCGTCTTTTTCTCCTCTGGGCAAGCAGCGCAGGATCGCGTGTCCTGCAGGAGTAGCGCTCTGGCTAACCAGATCGATGCGGCTGCACAGCCGGGAGAGATCTGCTTTTCCCGTCAGCAGGGCAAGCGGCGTGCGCCAGTCCGAGCTTTCTTTCACCGGGGCTCGTGTGACCGTGTGATCGGCCGGAACATAAAACCAGACTGTCTTTCCGTCCGCGACAAAGAGCTTCTTTTCCGGCGATTCGTATTCCCAGCGCATGCGCCCCGGCCTGCGGAAATAGACAGTGCCGGACTCAATGCGCGCTTCCCGAGGGCCCTCGCTGTAGCGTTCCAGAAATACGGCGCGGAGCGTCTGTGCGTGGTGATAGTGCTCTTCCAGAAGCCGCGCGATTGCTTTAGCAGAATCGGGCAGAGCTCTTGAAGGCGATCCAGACGCAACCGGCAGAGCAAATGCAGCGATGAAAAGAACTACGTAAACAAATTCCAATCGTCTTCGTTGATTCACAACAAGAGTGTAGCAGGAAGTTGGGGCGGCACCGATATCCCGGACCGTCCAGAGGCCGAAAACCCAAGCATCAGCTAAGCGGGGGATCTCCGGGTCCAGCAGGCGCAGACACAGAGGGAAAAGCCACTTGACGAGATGTTGAGGACTTTCGGATTTGTGTATCCGTCTGGTGAACACAGCACGTGCGTCGCCAATTTCGTCGCGCGCCTTTGATAGCTGGTCGGAATGCAAAGTATTAAGCCGAATTCCCCTTCACTTCATAGGAACGGAGCGAAGACTGCGATGACACCCGAAGAACAGCACCTGGCGTACACTCCCGGGAACCTCCTTCCCACATTGACCACCACTCACTGACCTGGCCACGTTAGAATCGCCTCACCATGCATCTCCGCGTTCGTCAGTGGCTTGAAGCGCATGGCGCTGAAGCCGCCGTTTTTTTGGCCCTCTTCGCGGCTTGCCTGCCGTCCCTGGCATCCGCGGATTTCTGGTGGCACCTCCGCACCGGTCAGCTTCTTTATGCAACCCATGCGATTCCGCGCAGCGATCCTTTTTCTTTTACGGTCGAGGGACAACGCTGGATTACGCATGAATGGCTTTCCGAACTGTTTCTTTATGCCACGTACCGTTTCGGCGGCTATGCCGCCGTGCTGGTGCTTTTTGGCCTGATTACCGCGGCCGCCTACTGGCTGGCCTTTCGCTGCACCGAAGGGGCTCTCTATATCCGCCTTCCCGTTCTGGCTCTGGCGGTGTGGGCTGCTCATCCTACATTCCTCGTGCGCCCGCAGGCTTTCACGCTGTGCTTGTTCTCCCTGTTTCGTTTTGTGCTGGAAGCTCACCGCCGCACCAGCGCCTGGCGGCCCCTGCTCGCCCTTCCGCTCCTGACCATTCTGTGGGTCAATCTTCACGGCGGATACATCATAGGGCCGACAGTGATTCTTCTGTTCCTGGCGGGTTATATGCTCGATGCTATAACCGACGCGAGCGCGCGGCAGAAGCTCCTCACCCGCGCGACCCATCTCGGGGCGGCGGCGCTTGTTTGTCTTCTTATGGTACCGCTGAATCCCAATGGTTTGCGCCTCTACACCTATCCTTTCGAAACCCTGCGTTCTCCCGTTATGCAGATCCTCCTAATTGAGTGGCAGCCGCCCAATCCGCTGCAGCGCCTTTTCTTTCCCTTTTTCCTGCTGGTAGGCTTGACCGTTCTGACGTTGGCGCTGCGTCGCAAGACGCTGCGTCCCGGCGAGATTCTCTTCGTTACTTTCTTCGCCGGTGCCGCGCTACATTCCATGCGCCACATGGCGTTGTTCACCGTCGCCTGCATTCCCCTGCTTTCCGGCTGGCGCCCGGCGCCTCTCCCCTGGCGCATTCCACGCCCGCTTCGCTGCGCTGCGTTTGTTCTGCTCATTCTCCTGTGCGGCTGGCGCTGGCACGCCAGCATTGCCGGCGCCGCCACTTTCGAACGCACGCGCTTCCCCGCGGACGCCGTCACCTTCCTCGAACAAAGCCATCCCATCGGGCAGATC
This sequence comes from Terriglobia bacterium, assembly GCA_020073705.1. GTDB lineage: Bacteria > Acidobacteriota > Terriglobia > Acidiferrales > UBA7541 > Palsa-360. Next base: position 41,166 of record JAIQES010000014.1, on the reverse strand, counting down.
TTCAACGCCTACTCCTTCGGTGGCTATCTTATCTGGCGTCTCTATCCGAAGTATCGCGTCTACGTGGACGGGCGCGCCGATCTTTACGGCGATTCCTTTCTCGCGCACTTCAACGAGTTGTACCAGGGGCAAGTGGATCCCCAGCCCGAATTCCTCCGCCGCGACATCCGTACTGTTCTGGTCGAGCCCGGCGCTCCAATCGCCGGCCTCCTCAGCATCACTCGCGGCTGGCGCAAGCTCTATCAGGACGCCCTCGGCGTCATCTATGTGCGCACCGACGCCCTCCCTCCTGCCTAGGTGCCCGGAGAAAGGATTGCACCGAATCACATGCTCCGCCTCATCGACAGACCGTCAAAAGAGCGCGTCATGTCGCAGGCCACCGTGCACAGATACACTTTGATCGCAGAATCGGGCAGAACTCTTGAAGGCGGCCCAGACGCGACCGCAGGGCAAATGCAGCGGTGAAAAGAAACACGTAAACAAATTCCAATCGTCTTCGTTGATTCACAACAAGAGTGTAGCAGGAAGTTGCGGCGGCACCGATATCCCGGAATGCCCGGAAGTGAAAAACCCAAGCATCAGCTAAGCGGGGGGATCGCTGGGTCCGGCAGTTGCAGACACATTGGACCGAATCACCATTGTCTGGTCCGCATAGAAATGTCTTTGACCTGAATTCCCTGGGACTTGGGGATCCGCTATCACGGAGTATGTGAGGACGTGTCCCTGCGAGTCTGTCGCAAGCGGCGTAAATGTGAAAAGATATCCGCTCTTGAGTCCGGCTGCAAGAACTTCGTCAATCAAACCAGCATGGTCTTGATCAACGACTGTGCCACCGCCTCCGAGCTTTACCAGACTATCGGAGAAACCAATGCCGTATAAACTGGAGTAGAGAACCTCGGCTGTTGAAATGTTGCGCAGGCTCTCGACTGCCGAGGCCTCATTTGCTCGCATCTTTGACTTGATGTAATTCGGGATGGCAATTGCGGCGATAATCAGAATCACAGCGACTACGACCAGAAGCTCGATGAGGGAGAAGCCCCTGCGGGAGTAGCCGGATACCCTGGGATCTTTGGTCGATTCTCGCCGCCTCATGACCTAACCTCTCGCTTGGTGAGCAATCACAATCCGATATTGCAATTTACGAGCCATATAACAATGGGGGAGAAGGCCTTTCGCCCTTCTCCCCCAAGTAGGTTTTTCCCAAGAATCACTAGCCGATCGGAGGGCTGGTTGCGGTTGGGGCGTTACCATCGGTGGTCTGGCGAATCACACCACTCTGGTCCGTGAAGAAGTACCGCTGACCAGTCGAGGCTGATACGGGGGTGGCGATGATTGTGTACGTTGTGATGGGCGTGCCTCCACCTGGCGTATAAGTCATCGTGTACCCGCTCTTTACCGCAGGGTCAAGGCCAAGCAAGTTGTCAACCAAGTCCGCCGCAGCGAGGCTTGGCGTAGCCGACGGTCCGAGTTGAGCAAAGCCCGTGTCGGGATCGGTGCCGTAAGTGGTCTGGTAGGCCACGATGGCTGTGTTAAACGTACGCAGCGAAGCAACGGCAGATGCTTCGTTGGCCGCCATCTTGGAACGCAGCAAGTTCGGAATCGCGATCGCCGCGATGATCAGAATGATCGCGACCACGATCAGCAACTCAATCAATGAAAAACCCTTTTGTTTATTTCGCATTCTATTTGCTCCTGTTGGGATCATAGAGAATTTGTTTTTGCTGTTCATCTAGTGCCATACCGGCAACCGCGGTCTTAATGTGCAATGCACATGCCAACTTCAGACTGAACGATTGCTGTTTAGACACAGGAGGTAATAACGCCTTTCTGATCAATGTCTTGAAGGGAATGTGAGTGAACCTCTCGGTGTGGACTTCTGTGAATAGTGAGGACCAATCGCTTCAATTCTGACAATTTCTGTCAGTTTGTTAAGCGAAAAATTGGCATACCAAAATTGATCTTCAAACTGGACCAGATGGGGAGTGATTCTCTATTGGTTCGGGTCGAGACGCTTCCAATAGGTTGAACCGGCTAAAGAACGAATCAAGTAATGTTGTATTTCTTGGAATAATGCCGGAAAGAGCGGTAGTTCATCTTGAGCAACTCCGCCGCGTGTGTCCCTACACCGTGGCAGGCGTCGACTGCCGCCACGATGTAGGCCCTCTCCATCTCTTGCATGTGCTTCTCCAGGTCGAGCCCGCCCTCCGGTATCTGCAGGCGGCCATTACCCGGAATAGAGGAAACAGAAGACAGCCCGTGTGATTCCAATCCCTGGCGGCTGACTTTCTCGGGCAGGACCGCAACTGAAATCAGGTTTTCCGTTTCCAGCGCCACAGACCGCTCCATCGTATTCTCCAGCTCGCGGACATTCCCGGGCCAGTCATATGTTTCCAGCAGACGCATTGCTTCCGGCGAGATCCCTTCGATGGGTTTCTCCATGGATTTGCGGAAGCGCTCCAAGAAGGAGCGCGCGAGCAGCGGAATATCCTCTCGACGCTCCCTGAGAGGCGGCAATTGAATGGGGATCACGCTCAGCCGATAGTACAGGTCCTCGCGAAATTCTCCTGCCGCAATGGCTTTATCGAGATCCTTGTTTGTCGCTGCGATCACGCGCACATCAATTTCGGTTTCCTCATTCGAACCAAGAGGCCGGACCTTGCCTTCCTGAAGGACGCGAAAGAGTTTTACCTGCATCGGCAGACTCATATTGCCTATCTCATCGAGGAACAGCGTTCCTCCATTTGCGGCCTTAAATAGCCCCTGCCGGTTCTCATTTGCGCCTGTAAAAGCCCCTTTCATGTAACCGAACAACTCGGATTCGAGCAAGGTTTCCGGAAACGCGCCGCAGTTGACGGTGATGAACGCCTCCTGGGCGCGAGAACTGTTTTCGTGGATCGCGCGCGCAACGAGTTCCTTCCCCGTGCCGGTTTCCCCGGTGATCAACACGCGACTGGCTTGTGGCGCGACGGTCAAAATCATGTCGAAGATGGCACGCATCTTGGGGCTGTGCCCGATGATGTTGTCCTGGCCGGTGAGGCGCCGCAACTCACGGCGCAGATAACCTGCCTCGCTCTTGAGACGAAGCGTTTCGTCTACCTGACGCACGGCCCGGCGCAGTTGGTCGACCAGATCGTGGTCCTTGATCACATAGCGGTCCGCGCCGGCATTAATTGCGGCAATCGCCGTTTCGACCGTCGGTACGCCCGTAATCAACAAAAAATAACTCGACGGTGAAATTTCCTTGCAGAAGCGCAGAAGTTCCACGCCGGTGGTGTCCGGCATCCGAATGTCCGAGATCACAATGTCAAAGATCTGCGATTCCAGGCGGCGCCGGGCGGATTCCCCATTCATGGCCACCTCGACGCGATGCCCTTCCTTGCGAAAGGTAATCTCCAGCAATTCACAGATCGATCGTTCGTCATCCACGACCAGGATGTGGGCCATATAAGACCTCTTCTTTCCAAAGCCTGCGCCTCAAGTGACGCGGGGAAGCTCCACAGTGAACTCGGCCCCGCGGTCTTTCTCCGAGACCACGCTGATGCGCCCGCTGTGTGCTTGGACAATTTGATACACGATGGCGAGGCCGAGACCGGTTCCACCCACAAACGTCGACTGCAGGGGCTCGAATATTTTTGCGCTTTGTTTCGGATCGAACCCCACACCTGTATCGCGAAAGCGGATGCGAACCCAAAAGGGCGCCGTCTCCAGGGAAACGCTCAAGACCCCGCCGGAGGGCATCGCGCGCAACGCATTGTCGGACAAGTTCCAAAACACTTGTTTGATTCGGTTGCGATCTACCTTGATTCGGGCTGCCGGCGCGGCGAATGTCCGCTCAATGCGATATTTTCCGTCCAATTGCGGGTTCCGCTCGAATAAAGTCAGGGTCTCATCGAGAAGACTTGCGACGTCTTCTTCCGAAAATTCGTAGGTCCTCTCTCGCGAGTAGTTCAGAAAATCCGTGATGATCTTGTTGAGCCGCTCGGATTCGCGGCTTACGATGCCAACCAGGTGCTGTTCGTCCTCCTGTAGAGGCACCAGCTGGCCCAGTTCCTTTACTGCGCCCGCCATCGCGGTTAGGGGCTGGCGGATTTCGTGCGCGATCGCCGCCGACAGACGGCCCAGAGCTGCCATGCGGTCCTTGGTGGCGACTTCCCGCTCCAACCGCTTTAGGTCGGTCAGATCCTGAAAGTTGAAGACGTAGCCGGTTGTACGCCGCTCCCCTGTGCGCAAGGGAGAGACTGATATCCCAATGAAGCGTTGTTGTCCGTCGGGTGTGAGGAAATCTACCTCACGCCGCTGTGGCAGTTTGCCATCCTCTGTCACATCACCCGGCAGCCAAAAGTTCGGCCATAGATCTTGCAACATCATTCCGCGCACCGCTCTAAACCGATACCCCGTAATTTCTTCACCGGTCCGGTTGAGCAATACGATTCGGCCGTCGAGATCGGTGGTGAGCAACCCACCCCTCATCGAGTGGATAATGTCTTCATTGAATGCCTGAAGATCCTGCAATTCCCCGCGTTTGACTTCGAGTTCAGCCCCCTGCCGCCGCAAACTCTGCGCCAGCAGGCTCGAAAGGTACGCCACCGCCATGAAGTAAAATAGGTTGCTGAAAATCCAGGTCTGGAGCTGGCGGCTGCTCGGGACAACAATCTGCATGCGCGGTAACACGTTGTAGTAAATCAATTCCGCCAGCCCGCCGACCAGAATGAAACTCAGTCCCGCGACGATGAACGTGGCCTCGCGCGAAAATAGAATGCTCGCGACGATGATGGCCAGCGGATAAAGCCATATGAAGTAACTGTCCTGCGTGCCGGTCAAATAAATAAGACCTGTAACCAATAGCAGGTCACAAACCATCTGGACTGGACCGTGCCACGATGCCACAGGCATCCATCGCAGCAAAATCGTATAGATAATTGCCAGCGTGTACCACAGGATCATCAGAGGGAGGAACAGCCGCGTGGAAACCTCGAGCTGGCTCGTCTTCCCGAGGACTAACACGAGGGCCAGCAAGAGGGTGATGAGGAAAAAGCGGACACGCGACAGCCAACCGAGCCACGCAGCGACATTTTGTGTCAATTCCATTCGAGACGAACTTGTCGGCCCATCAGCCGTTCAGAGTGTAAGAATGTCAATCAGGACGAAAACACGGGCAAGCTCGGATGGCGATCCGAGCCGCCCTCCCAGCGTGTCAACCAGAGCGTTTCCCTCTAGTGAGTGCTGCTGAGTTGGCCGATCAGCGAGAACAAAGGCAAATACATCGAAATTACGATTCCGCCAACGACAAGACCCAGGAACACGATCATCGCCGGCTCCATTGCCGCGAGTAGATCCTTGACTGCAGAATCCACTTCATCCTCGTAGAAATCGGCGATCTTCTGCAACATAGCGTCCATCGCGCCCGTTTGCTCTCCGACCCCGATCATCTGCGTGACCATGCCGGGAAAGACATTGGAGTCCTTCAGCGGATCAGCCAGGTTTCGCCCTCCTTCGAGGGCTTTGCGCACATTCATGAGCGCCTTCTCAATCACAGCATTTCCGGCAGTGCGCCCGGTGATGTCCAAGCCTTCCAGGATCGGGACGCCGCTGGAGATCAAGGTGCCCAGGGTCCGCGTGAAACGCGCCACGGCAATCTTCCTAAGCAATAGGCCGATCAGAGGCAACCTGAGAAGGATGCGATCAATCGCCATTCGGCCCGTGGATGTGCCGTACCACACTTTTAATCCTATGCCGGCGCCGATTATCAGTATGAGGACCAATAATCCGAAGATACTGCCGATAAAGTTACTGAGCCCAATGACAATTCGCGTGGGCAACGGCAGCGTTACGCCGAGACCCGCGAACAGAGTGGCAAAAATCGGCACGACCTTCCACAACAGCAGGGTGATGACACCCGCTGCGACAAAAATCACCGCAACCGGGTACACGAGGGCCGACTTCACCGCACGCTTCAATTTGACATTTTTCTCGATATAGGCGGAAAGGCGCTGGAGAATCGTATCGAGAATACCGCCCGTTTCACCCGCCTCGACGAGGTTGACATACAGCGCGTCAAACACCTTGTCGTACTGGCGCATCGCGGCGGATAGAGTCAAACCACCTTCCACGGCGGCGCGGGTACCGATCAGCACCTTTTGAAACGTCTTATTTTCCTGCTGCCCGGCCAGAATCTCCAAGCACTGCACCAGAGGCAGTCCTGCATCGATCATCACCGAGAACTGGCGGGTGAAGACGGCCAGTTCCTTGGCGTCCACGCCTCCCCCAAAGGTAGGCAGATTGAATTCCTTGCCCTTCTCCGACATCTTGACGACGTTGATCTGCTGGTGCCGGAGCATATTCTTCAGATCATCTTTGCTCTGCGCCATCTGCTCGCCCGTCACTGTCGCTCCGGTGCGATTGGTGCCGCGATATGTGAAAACCGGCATTGTTCTATCCTCCTCGTGGTTCGACCTACCCTACTCTTCCGAGTTACGCCTAACAAATGGCAGTCATGACGTGTCAGCGCCGAACGGAAGCCGCCGGCCCGCGCGAAGCGGGCGATGCCACTCCCCGGTTGATCATATCCTGCAACTCTTCCGGATTCGATGACCGTGACAATGCTATTTCCAAAGTGATTAACTTCGCGAAATACGCGTTCGCCAGACTCTGATTAAACGTTTGCATTCCGCTCTGGCCTGTCCCGGTCTGCATGGCCGAATAGATTTGGTGAATTTTGTCTTCGCGGATCAAGTTGCGAATCGCGGGATTGGGAACCAGGATTTCCATTACCATAATGCGGCCGCGGCCGTCCACCCGCGGCAGCAGCGCCTGACAAAGAACGCCTTCGAGCACCATGGAGAGTTGCGCGCGAATCTGAGGCTGCTGGTAAGAGGGGAATACGTCCACAATTCGGTTGATCGTCGAAATCGCGGAGTTTGTGTGCAGGGTGGCAAGGGTGAGGTGGCCCGTCTCGGCGATGCGGAGCGCGGATTCGATGGTCTCGAGATCGCGCATTTCTCCGATGAGAACCACATCGGGGTCCTCACGAAGCGCCGCGCGAAGTGCATTCGCAAACGAGTGAGTGTCCGAGTTCACTTCGCGTTGATTTACCAAGCATCTCTTGTGGTTGTGCAGAAACTCAATCGGGTCCTCGATCGTAATCATGTGCTCTTCGCGTTCGATGTTGATCTTGTCAAGCATGGCAGCAAGCGTCGTCGATTTGCCCGAGCCGGTCGGCCCGGTAACGAGCACGAGTCCGCGCGGCTTTTCGCAAAGCGATTTCACCACCCCCGGCAGGCCGAGCGCATCGAACCCCTTGATCTCCCATGGAATCGTCCGAAAGACCGCCCCGACCGCACCGCGCTGCTGGAACAGATTGCCGCGAAACCGCGCAAGATTCTTGAGACCAAATGAAAAATCAAGTTCGAGATTCTCCTCGAACCGGTGCTTTTGCGCGTCCGTCAGCACGCTATAGGCCAGCGCTTTCGTATCAGCCGCCGTCAGCGGCGCCATATCCATCGGGCGAAGTTTCCCGTGCACGCGGACGCGTGGCGCGCTGTTGGTGGTGATGTGCAGATCGCTTCCACCCAGCTCGATCATTTTCTTGAGCAATTCGCTTAGAGTTATCCCAGACATCGTTTTCCCTTTCTTACAAAACAGTCTCGCGAAGAACTTCCTCGAGCGTCGTAAGACCCGCCGCGATTTTGGTCAACCCACTTCTGCGGAGCATGATCATTCCCTGATCCAGCGCCTTTTTCTTCAGTTCTAGCGCTGACGCGCCCACCAAAATCAATTCGCGCAACTCGTCATTGATTTCCATGACCTCGTAGAGACCGACTCTTCCCTTGTATCCAGTCTTATTGCAGGTACTGCACCCCTTGCCTACGAAGATTTTCGTCGTTTTGGTTTCCTCCGGCGTAAAGCCGGCATCGAGCATGGCCTGCTCGGGCACATCGAGCGGCTCTTTGCACTTCTGGCAAATTTTCCGGACCAACCTCTGCGCGCAAATCAAGTTGACCGAGGTCGCGACCAGGAAAGGCTCGATTCCCATATTCATCAACCGGCTGACGGTCGATGGCGCGTCATTGGTATGCAGCGTGGAAAGAACGAGGTGGCCGGTGAGCGCCGCTTTCACGGCAATTTCCGCCGTCTCGAAATCGCGAATTTCCCCGACCAGTATGATATTGGGGTCTTGCCGCAAGAAAGCGCGCAGCGCGGAGGCAAAGTTCAAGCCAATCTGGTCCTTCATCTGGACCTGGTTGACTCCGGCAAGCTGAAATTCGACCGGGTCCTCGGCGGTCATAATGTTGGTTTCGACGGTGTTCAGCCGCGAAATCGAGGAATACAGCGTGTTTGTCTTGCCCGATCCAGTTGGTCCGGTCACCAGAACCATCCCGTAGGGGCGGAGAATCGCGCGCTCAAACTTCGCCAGCGATTCCTGTTCAAATCCGAGCTTTGTCATGTCCAGCCGCAGATTTTCTTTATCGAGCAACCGCATCACGATCTTTTCGCCGAATAGCGTGGGGATCGTTGAGACGCGGAAGTCGAGGTCTTTGATTTTCCCGTCCTTCCGATACTTGATCATGATGCGGCCGTCCTGCGGCAGCCGCTTTTCGCTGATATCGAGCTTGGACATGATTTTGATACGGCTCGTAATCGCGTCGCGGAGCTTCATCGGCGGAGTCATCACCGGCTGCAGGACGCCGTCAATTCGAAAACGCACGCGCACTTCCTTCTCATAGGGTTCAACGTGAATGTCGCTAGCGCCGCGCTTGACCGCATCGGTTAGGAGCAGATTCACCAGCTTGATGATGGGCGCTTCCTCGGCCGCTCGTTCCAGTTCGGCGAGGTTCATCTCCTGTTCCTCAGAGGCAACTTCGAGGTCTGCGGCCTCTTCGGCGGTGAGGTCCTTCATCACCTTGCTGAGTTCTTCCTCACTCCCATCGTGGCCATAGAACTTCGTAATGGCGTCGGCGATGGCCGTCTCGGAAGCTACGACCGGCTCCACGTTAAAGCCGGTCATGAACTTGATATCGTCCATCGCGAAGACGTTCGTGGGATCCGTCATGGCGATGGTCAGGGTGGAGCCGACGCGGGAAAGCGGAACAATCTGGTACCGGACAGCCGTATCCTGCGGTATGAGCTTGATTACAGAAGAATCTACTTCGTAATACTTCAAGTTAATGGAGGGAACGCCGTACTGGCGGGAAAGAACACCTGTAATTTCGTCATCACTAACGAAGCCAAGCTTCATCAGGCATGTCCCTAGACGGCCACCATTTGTTTTCTGGTGTTCGAGGGCCTGCCGGAGCTGATCGGACGTGATCAGGCTCTCTTTTATCAGTATTTCACCTAGCCGGGACGACATCGAACGAGAACTCCCCGGGGCATACACACTCCCGCACATTTTAAAGTAACAGATGGGAAGAGATCCCTATTCCTCCATTTTCGTCAGTCGTACTGAAGGGGCAACCTGTCCTTTCGTACAGGAGGCTTCGGCGCACGGGCAACACCTTGCCTTGACTAGACGTACCGTGCCCGCTATCTTCCAAAGCAATGGAACCTTTGATCTCCAATGGCCACCAAGGACCTCGGCGGCACAACTCACGCGCCTTGACGGAGACCGGCGCAGCTTTGTCCATGTCTCGCAAACTGATGCGCTACTTTGCAGCGATGTCCGCTACGCTTGGCCCAATGCATTGGTGGCCTGCGAGGACGTCTTTCGAAGTGATCGCCGGCGCCATTCTGACCCAGAACACCTCGTGGGGAAATGTCGAGCGCGCGATCGCCAACCTGCGCTCCGCACGGATGCTCACCCCCTCATCAATCGCCGCAGCACGAACATCACGCTTGGCTGCGCTGGTGCGGCCATCGGGTTATTTCCGTCAGAAGGCGGTCAAGCTGAAAGCCTTCGTTCGATTCCTGCAGCGTGAATACGGTGGCTCCCTGAAACGCATGTTCAATACACCGACCGGAGAACTGCGCGAGAAGCTGCTGTCTGTGCACGGAATCGGCCCAGAAACTGCCGACTCCATACTCTTGTATGCCGGAAATCACCCCGTATTTGTCGTGGATGCGTACACACACAGGATATTCGCGCGTCACGGAATCACCGGCGGCAAGCCGGATTATGAACATGTCCGCGCGCTGTTCGAAGCAGCTCTTCCGCGCGATCCGCGACTCCTCAATGAATTCCACGCCCTGGTCGTGAATACAGGGAAGAACTGGTGCCGCAAGAGCAAGCCGCGCTGTGCGGGATGCCCGCTCGGTTCCTTGCTGCCGGCAACTTCGCCGCTTTCCCAATTCCTGGTCCTGCCACAAAGCGACGGTTCGGATGCGGAGGCAATCCTATGAGCGCTGGGCGCAAATCGAGACTGCTGCTCGGCCTTGGCGGTCTGGCAATCGTCCTGCTGCTTGCGGCCGTGTTCACGCTCGGCTCCTTGACACTTCCCTTCGAGCCCCGCCAGTGGAACCAGGTTCTGGTCCTGTACGCGCTCTCCACATTCATCGTGGCGGCGCTTCTTGTTTTCGGCCTGATCCTGACGCGCAGCCTGCTGCGACTCTGGGCGGAGCGCCGCGCGCATCAGCCCGGTTCACGCTTCAAAACGAAAATGGTGTTGGGCGCGATCGCGGTTTCTTTCTTGCCTGTCGTGTTTCTGTTCTTCGTCAGTTATGCCTTGCTGAACCGTACGCTGGTGCTTTGGTTCCCTCGTCCGCTCGAAATGGCAACGCAATCAAGCCGGGAACTCATCAACGAAATCGGCCGCTCCGATCATGACCGCATGACCCAGATCGCCCAGGATGTCGCGGGAGCAACCCTGCGAGAGACGGCTCGAGATACGATCTACTCTTTCAATCAGTCCTTCGCACAAGGCGCGGACCTGGCCTGGGAAATTACGGAGAAGGGGCAACCTGTCGCTGTCGGCGTCAACTCAAATTTCAGGTTCAACACGAGCCCGTCCGTCAACGCGCCGGTTTCGCCGCCTGAACTGCCCAGTCTTGTCCGGGAGATGCCGAGCGGTGCAGAATTGTGGCAATACCGCGGCAAGTATTTTCTCGCAGGCCGTGTAAGAACTGGAAGCAATTATCTTCTGGTTGGCCGCAATGTTCCGGATGACTTCCCGGACCGCATCAAAGAAATCGAGACGCAAACGCTTGCGTATGGGCTGCAGCGCCAGCAGTTGCGCACCTACAAGACGCAAATGCTGCTGACGCTGCTGCTGTTCACGATTCTGCTCATGTTTTCAGCCACGTGGTTTGCCCTGTTCCTTTCGAAGCAGGTCACGGTCCCCATTCAGGCGCTGGCCGAAGCAACACAAGAAATCACCGCAGGCAATTTCGAAACACGGGTCAAGGTTCAAGCACAGGATGAGCTGGAAACCTTGGTCCGGTCGTTCAATAGAATGACCGAACAACTCAGTGACAGCCGCCGGCAAATCGACGTATTCACTCATAATCTGCAGCAGGCCGTGCAGGAGTTGGAACGCCGGCGCACACTGATGGAAACGATTCTCGAGAACATTCCAACCGGAGTGATTTCCGCCGACGAGAACGAAGCGATCAGCCGAGTAAATCCCGCCGCGGTGAGGATGTTTGGAGAGAACTCGAAGCAGGCGGTAAGCCTCGCTCAACTTTTGGGTGATCAGACCGCGCGCGCTGTCCATACACTCATGCGGCGTTCGCTCCGCCTCGGCACGGCCTCGCAGGAGCTCGAATTTACGGTAGCCGGACGACTCCTGCACGCGGCCGTGACGGTCAGCTCGCTAGGCCCGCGCCGCTCGAATCGGGGTTATGTCGTCGTCGTGGACGATCTGACCGACCTGTTGGGGGCACAGAAGGCTGCCGCGTGGCAGGAAGTCGCGCAACGCATCGCTCACGAGATCAAGAACCCGCTCACGCCGATTCTGCTCTCCGCGCAACGCTTGTCCCGTTACCTCGAGCGCAGCCGGACGAGCACTCAGCGGCCTGCCGCGCCAGACCCGCCGGAGTTGGTGCGCCTGGTGGGCGAGTGTTCCGGCCTGATCGAACGGGAAGTCGCCGCGCTCGAGTCCCTGGTCGGCGAATTCTCACAGTTCGCCCGATTTCCCACGGCGAGGCTCTCTCTGGCATTCCCCAATGCGATCGTCACCGAATCCCTTGAAATTTTCGAGGGCCGCTTGGAGGGGATTTGTGTGCGAAAAGATCTGGCGCCGGGTCTGCCCGCGATTCGCGCCGATGGAGAACTCCTCCGGCGTGTGGTCGTTAATCTGATCGATAATGCAGCCGAGGCAATGGAGGGCTCGTCGGTGAAAGAATTGCTCCTGCGCACACATTTCAATGCCGACCGGGAGACAGTAGAAATCATAGTCGCCGACAGCGGCCAAGGAATTTCACCAGAGGACAAGGACAGGCTTTTCCTTCCCCGCTTTTCGACCAAGGATCGCGGGACAGGGCTCGGTCTTGCCATTGCGAGCCGCATCATGGCCGAACACCATGGGTCGATTCGAGTCGAGGACAATTCGCCGATCGGCGCGAGATTCATCCTGCAACTCCCCGTGACCGAGGGCGCGCCAGCGCCGATGTCGCCGCGGGCCGGGTAAAGGCGCAAATCTATGCCGCATTCCATTCTCATTGTGGACGACGAACAAGGTATTCGGGAGGCGCTTTCCTCGATTCTTGCCGATGAAGGATATGAAACCGCCTGCGTCGCCTCCGGTGAAGAATGTCTCGCGCTGCTGGATCAACGGCCTGTCGATCTTGTCCTGCTCGACGTGTGGCTCGAAGGAATCGACGGCCTCGAAACATTGGAACGCATGCGCCAGAACGGCATGGACCCGATGGTTGTGATGATTTCCGGTCACGCCAGCATCGAAACGGCCGTGCGGGCCACGAAACTCGGCGCATTTGATTTTATCGAGAAGCCGCTCTCTCTCGAGAAAGCCATCCTCGTCATTAAGAACGCCCTCGAAGTCCACCGTCTCGGGATGGAGAACCGCCGCCTCCGTGAAGAACTCAGCGGGCGCACCCAGGTGCTCGGAGACAGCGTGCCGATCCGCGCTCTGCGCCAGCAGATCACACTCACGGCTCCCACCAACGGCCGTGTTTTGATTTACGGGGAAAGCGGGACGGGAAAGGAGTTGGTGGCCCGCGCGCTCCACGCCGCAAGCCTGCGCAGCGACCGACCATTTGTCGAGGTGAATTGCGCTGCCATCCCGGAGGAGTTGATCGAATCCGAGTTGTTCGGCCACACCAAAGGCAGCTTCACCGGCGCAAGCGAGAACAAGATCGGAAAGTTCGAGAAAGCGGATGGAGGCACCTTGTTCCTCGACGAAATCGGTGACATGAGCCTGCGCACACAGTCCAAGGTGCTGCGCGTCCTCGAGGAACAACGGTTCGAGCCGGTTGGCTCGAACCAGACCGTGCACGTCGACGTGCGTGTAATCGCCGCGACGAACAAAAAACTCGAAGATGAGATCGCCTGCGGAAGATTTCGAGAAGATCTCTTCTATCGTCTCAACGTAATCCCGTTCAATGTGCCGCCGCTTCGGGAGCGCACCGAGGATATCCCCATTCTTGCGCGGTATTTTCTTGCGGAGTTTGCGGCTGCCTACGGCCGCAAGCCAAAGGAATTGGGCGAATCCGCACTCGGTGTCATGCTGCGGTATTACTGGCCGGGCAACGTCCGTGAGTTGCGCAACCTGATCGAGCGGCTGATGATTGTAGTGCCGCAAGACAAGATCGAGCCGCTGCATCTGCCCGCAGAACTGTTTCGCGGCAGCTCACGCATGCCGCAGCAGCCCAATGCGACGCTTCACGAAGCCCGGGACGCGTACGAGAGGGAATTTATTCTGCGCAAGTTGGAAGAAAATCAATGGCACATGACGCGCACGGCCGAAACACTCGGACTCGAACGGAGCCACTTGTACCGCCGGATGCGAACCCTGGGGATTACAACTGAGGAATAAACCAAGGACTACTCTCCTGCAAGGCGTTCGAGCTGCAAATGCCAGTCGAGCTGGCGTACCAGTTGCGGATTGTCGCGCCAGTTTCGCTGTACCTTCACGAACAGCTCCAGAAAAACCTTCGTTCCGAGAATCTCCTCGAGTTCCTTGCGAGCCGCTGTTCCTATCTGTTTCAGCGAGGCACCCGATCGGCCGATGAGAATTCCCTTTTGCCCTTCCCGCTCGACGTAGATCGTAGCGCGGATGTGGATCAGCCGGTCCGTTTCCTCAAACGAATCCACTAGGACAGCGACGGCATGGGGAACTTCGTGGAACGTCCCGGCCATAGCCTTTTCCCGGATCAGCTCGGCCGCAAGGAATCGTTCGGGCTGGTCGGTATATTGGTCCGCCGGAAAGTGCGGCTCACCGGCAGGCAGGTATTCGATGAATTTTTCGAGAACGAGATCCACGCCGTCTCCGGTCAACGCGGAAATCGGGATGATCTCGGCGAAATCACCCATTCTCCCAACGCTTTCGATCAAGGGAAGCAAGCGGCTTTTCGGGACACGGTCAATCTTGTTCAGCAACAGAATGCGCGTCCCTTCAAAACGAGACGCGCGTTCAATCACCCTACGATCCCCCTGGCCGAACTCTTCACTCGCATCGAGAATCAGGGCTAGCACATCCACGGCATCGAGCGCTGCATCGATTTCCGCCATCATTTGGCGGCCCAGGGCCGAATCGGGCCGGTGTAGGCCCGGCGTATCGATCAGGACAACCTGGGCATTCGGACGGTTCACAATTCCTTGGATCCGGTTGCGCGTGGTCTGGGGCCGCGACGTTACGATGGCGACCTTTTGCCCGACCAGACGGTTCACGAGCGTGGATTTCCCGGCGTTTGGCCGCCCGACGACGGCAACAAAACCGAATTTGAATTCTTGCGCCATGTGATGAATTCCCGAAAGTTGCAAAGAGATCATTACGGCAGTGGCCGTCCAGCGGGAAAGCTGACTATGCATCATAACCTGCGGTGCAAAGAAACGCATCGCCGAATCGGCACAGTCCCTCTGAGGCCATCCCGGGACGTGCTACACTTCCGAAACCTCGGAGGCCTCCCTGGACGCCGTTCCCATGAAGCCTTCAGAGACGGAGACGCGCTGATGCCTGCAACACCCCATATCGAGCAACACTTCACAGCAACTGCATCGGTCCGCGATGTCGTCATCGGAATGTCTGACGGCTTGACGGTCCCGTTCGCTCTCGCCGCCGGCATATCCGGCGCGCTCGCTTCGAATCCTCATGCTTCTGCACTCGTGGTCACCGCTGGCCTCGCGGAAATCGCTGCCGGGTCGATCGCGATGGGCCTGGGCGGGTACCTCGCTGCCAAGACTGATCTTGAGCATTACGTATCGGAGCGCGAACGCGAGATCCGCGAAACCGTTGAAGTGCGCGACGTGGAAATCGAAGAGGTTGCCCAGGTATTTCGCGATTATGGGCTGAGCGAGACGGAAATGGCTCCCGTGGTAAAGGCGATCACCGGCGATCAAAACCGCTGGGTCGATTTCATGATGCGGTTCGAACTCGGGCTCGAGGAACCGCAGCCCAAGAGAGCGCGGAGCAGTGCGCTGACTATCGCAATGTCGTATATCGTCGGAGGGATGATCCCGCTTGCTCCCTACATGCTGTTATCCAACGTGCGGGCGGGATTGTGGTGGTCTATCGGCGTGACATTGCTTGCCCTCGCCGTCTTCGGATGGGTGAAGGGGCGATTCACCGGCATCAACCCGTTCAAGGGTGGTATGCAAACGGTCGTAACCGGGGGCCTCGCTGCCGGCGCGGCATTTCTGATTGCCAAACTGATCAGCTAGGCCACCCTGGGAACCTTTTGTAGGAATCAGCCGGCGGAAACTGCGGCAGGAAGCCGGCGGGCACGGAGACGCAGAACTTTCCTTTGATTGGCTTCCAGAATCTCGAAGCGCAGGCCGCCGTAATCGATGTGTTCCCCCGGTGAAGGAACATGCCCGGCGATATGATTGAGCAGCCCGGCAATCGTCGTGGCGGATTCCTCTCCGGTGACATTCCATTCCACACCAAAAAGCTCCTGCACCTTTTCGAGTGACACGCTGCCGCGAAGGACCAGGCTCCCATCGGGCTCACGCACAGCATCCGGGGCGGGCACACGATCATCCTCCCCGATTTCACCAACAATTTCTTCCACGAGATCTTCGACCGTCACAACACCTGCAACCGAACCATGCTCATCGACTACGATGGCCATCTGCTGATTCCGCCGTTGCATCTCCTTCAACAAATCGGAGCCGTGCTTGGTCTCCGGAACAAAAAAAACGGGCCGTACCAACTCACGCACGATCCGGCGCCGGGCTTCGTCCTCGGGGATCTGCAGCAAGTCCCGGGCGAACACAACACCAATCACGTCATCCAGGGATCCTTCATAGACCGGGACACGCGAGAATTTGGTCGCGATCAGGAGTTTGCGGAGCTGCTCGACCGTAGAGTTTGCTGGAATAGCGACCACCTCCGGCCGCGGCGTCATAAACTCCAGAACACGCTTATCGCTGAACTCGACGACTTGCTCGATCATTTGCGCTTCGTCACGCTCGAGGATGCCCTCCTGCTCGGCGGCATCGACGAGGGCTTCGATTCCCTCCTGTGGCGTGGTCGAACGATCAGAAGGATGGTCGTCGGATATGTGCGCGAGCGAAACAGCCATCTCCAATACCACGCGAAACGGCCAAACGATCCAGAGGACCGCACGGATCACGAGAGCCAGGCGGAGAAGCCACCGGCCGGTCGTCCGAACAAGCAGAAAATCAGGAATGAACTGTGCGAGCAGCAGCACTTCCACCAGGACGTAGACAAGGGCCTGCACCAATGCGTCCCATGTCCCGGGTACAAACACGATGACGCCGCGAGCGGTTCCTGCCGTGACCATGACCAGCCACAAATTCGCGAGCAGACGGAATCCGGAAGCAGCCTGGGCGCGTTCCAGACCGAAGTGAGGCTCGATCTCGGCTTCGAAGATTTCCAGATGCACGTGCACGTGGCCCGTCGTGACGCGGCCCAGTTCGCGGTAAATCCGGTCGAGGTAGGAGAACACCACCAGACCCACACCGAGCGCCGACAGGGCCAATGCATAGAGGAACGTCATCATCGTCAGTCGATTCCCAATCGCCGGCGAAGACGCCGCTCCAGGCGGTCCATTTCCCCGTGGTCTCTTTCATGATCGTAGCCTGCCAAGTGAAGCATGCCGTGCAGGATCAGGATGCGCATTTCCACTGGAAGCGAGCGCGAGAACCGGCGCGCATTACGGCGCGCCGTTTCGGGAGAAATGGCGATGTCCCCGGCGTATTCCGTGTTTTGGCTCGGCCTTGCGCCATTCGAGGGAAACGAAAGCACATCGGTGGAGCCGCGTTTGTTGCGGAACGTCCGGTTGAGGCGAGCCATAGCGGTGTCGCTGATCAGCCGGACCGTCACGCCTTCCGCCGGGAAGCGCAATTCTCGCCGGACGCGCTCATAGAAATCTTCCAGAGGCTTGACGGCCACAGGAACACGGCGCTGGCGGTTGATGATCATTGGAGTGCGATGCGTTACTTCACTGGTTCAGTCCTGCCGTTTTCGGCCGGCGCCGTGCGCCGAACCTCGCCGCCGCCGAACTCTTCATAGGCCTTGATGATCTGTTGGACGAGGTTATGCCGCACGACGTCGCGTTCATTGAAATTGACGAATGCGATCCCTTCGATCCCGCCGACGACTTCGAGCGCCTCGACCAGACCGGAACGCCGCCCGGCGGGCAAATCAATTTGTGTAATATCTCCGGTAATGACGGCCTTGGAATTGAACCCGAGGCGCGTGAGAAACATCTTCATCTGTTCGCTGGTCGTGTTTTGTGCTTCGTCCAGAATCACAAAGGAATCGTTGAGCGTGCGGCCCCGCATGAACGCGAGCGGCGCGACTTCGACAATGCCCTTTTCCAGAAACCGCTCCAGCTTGTCGGCGTCGAGCATGTCATACAGCGCGTCATACAGCGGCCGCATATAGGGATCGATTTTCTGCTGAAGCGTCCCAGGGAGAAATCCAAGTCGCTCGCCCGCTTCGACCGCGGGACGCACCAGAATGATGCGGGACACTTGCTTGGTAAGCAACGCGGAGACCGCCATGGCCACGGCCAGATAGGTCTTCCCGGTGCCGCCAGGACCGACAGCGAAGACCATGTCGTTTTTCTCGATGGATTCCATGTACTGCCGCTGGTTCGAACTCTTGGGGGTAACCGTTTTCTTGCCGAACACGCGTGCACGTGCTGGTGCGCCCGGCTCAAGCACCTGCCGCAGCGTGGTCTTCGGATCCTCCGTCGCGACGCGAATCATGGCTTTAACGTCGCTATGGTTCATGTGGCGGCCCTCGCGGACGAGCTGGTTATATTCATTGAGAATACGGACGGCCCGATCGACCTGGGCGGTTTCGCCTTCGATGGAAAGGTGGTCATCGTGCAATTGAGTGGTCACGCGCAGGGCGGATTCCAGCAGCTTGAGGTTCTCGTCAAGGGTGCCAAACAGGGATTGAATCCCGACGGGAATTTGTACAGTGCGTCGCATGGAAGATTCGGCCCACTACGCTTCAGAATGCTACTAGCCGATGAGGTCCACACCTCCAGACTCCGAGAGGAGCTTTCATTCACAGCGTACTCGAAGCACACAGATGGGTCAAGAACGCGACCCTAGAATGCGAGCCCAAGCCTTGGGCGTTCGTTGACAAAGAGATGCGCCTCCGATAGTGTAGTTGATTCGATTAACCCAAAAGAGGAGATCTGAATGGCGCAAGGAGCACCTACAAAGGTAAAGAAACGCAAGAAGTCCGTACTGAAGCGGGCAAAGCAATCCCATGTGCGCGCGGAAATCAACCGCGCAAACCGCACCCGCGTGCGAACGATCATGAAGCGTCTGCGCACGGCGATTGATGCAAAGGACGCAACTTCCGCCGGGACTTTGCTCCAGCCGACGCTGTCTGCCATCGACCGCGCAATCAGCAAGGGTGTGCTCGAGGAAAACACGGGCAACCGCTACAAGTCGCGGCTGACCCTCGCAACAAATGGTTTGCGCGCCACGGCCAAGGCCTAGCGGCCTCGAAAACGGTTCTGAGCTTTGAAATGAGCGCCCGGGGAGTTACTTCCCGGGCGTTTTTGTTTTATGGCGAGGGAGCTATGCCAGGGTGGATGAGGCAAGCTGTGCCACCAGAAATTCCATCACGGCGCGCTGGCTTGTGCCGCCCGATTTCAGGCGGCTGTCCGCCTCGTACAGAGCCGCCAGTCCCCTGGTGAGCTGCGTCCTGGGAAACTTTCGCGATTGCCGCACCGCCAGTTCGGCGGTGGCCGGCCTCATGCCGAGACGGCTGGCGGCCTGCCATCCCGTGGCGCCTGCGGGCAGTTCCTGCGCTTCGAGCAATTTGCGGTACATCCATGCCAGGGCCCCGAGCAACTGAGCCGGCTGTTCGCCCTCCCGCAACAAGCTATCCAGGAATTCCAGGGCAAGCGAGGGCTGGCGCGAAGCAAGCATTTCCGCCAGCTCCCAGACCGAATACTTCCGGGCCGATACGGCCAGCAGTTCGACGTCGGCGCGCGTGACGCGGCGGCGGTCGCCCACATAGGCCGCCAGTTTTTCGAGTTCCGTGCGGATTGCCGCGAGGTCCCCGTTGAAAATCTCCGAGAGTTCTTCTGCGGCGTCGCGCTCCAGCTCCACACCCAACTCACGCGCCATTTCGAAAGCGAGCGCCCAGGCCAGTTTGGCACGCTCCGCGGGATCGTTCGAAAGCTCGGCGGCGACGACCACTGTTTTCTCCGCAAACATCTTCCCGAGACGCATTCGCTTGTCCAAAGCGTTTGCTTCAAACACGAGCACGGAAAACGGCGCAGGATTATCCAGGTATGCCGATAATTGAATCACAAGCGCGTCGCGAGAATCGTCGCCCAGGCGCTCCCAGGCTGCCACGTCACTGACGAAAATCACCTGCCGCGGCGCAAGCATCGGCAGTGTCTGTGCCTGGCCGAGAATCGCAGAAAGCGAGTCGGCGGCGGCGGAAAATCGCGTGACGCCCCAATCGCGGACTCCTTCCGGCACATAGGCATCCGAAATTTTCCGGGCGCACAATTCACGCAAGTACGTTTCTCCGCCCAGCAGAAGAATCCCCGGGACGGGCTTCCCCTTCACCAGCCGTCCGAGAAGCTGCTCAGGCGAGAGCGGTGCCATCAAAAGTTCTCCAGCACGTCCGCGACCAGCCGTGAGGCGAAATCCCGCGCCATGCGGCCCAGCGCCGGCCCTTGTTCGTCAAAGAAAGTTGCTGTATTCGTCGAAACCTCGTAAGGCTCGCGAAAGAGGAAGTTATCGTTCCGGTAGAGAACCTTTTTCGTTTCACGCTCCTCGAGCCACACTTTGAGCCGCACGGACACAAGCATCACGGTGACTCGGGCCGCCGCGGCATTCGTGTTCGGAATCGTCGTGGTGTCGAATACCACGGGGGTTGTTTCGAGGCTCGTAATTTCGCCGTGCAGTACCGCATCAGCCGAATCTCCGGTCGAGACGATCCGGTACTTCGTGCGCGCGAGAAATTCATGAATCACGGCTTCGGTCATGAGTTGTTCGACGCGATAGCGACTCGTCCGGTTTTCAAGCGCAGGCACCGAGATAACTTTGAGTCCGGGAGGCAAGCGCGAAGCCGTTCCGCCGACATGATAGCCGCAAGCGGACAGGAATAAGGCTACAGAGACACAGAGGCACAGAGCAAGAAAAGAAACAGGGAATCCTAATGGAAAGCGGCCGCGTATAGCAGCAGCAATCCGATACTCGGTGTCTCTGTGGCTGGTCTCGCCTTGTGAGTTACGATGCAAGGAGCTTCTCCGCGATGGCCACGGCGTTCGCGGTGGGTACCCGCAGATTGTCCGCCGCGCCCCAAAGCCAGACACCGCTTTCGATGCTCGAATCACGCTCCGGTTGCCCGAGCACGGGCCGCCCTTCCCCGGCAACGCTGACATTTGTCGGCGCCCCATCATTCGCCGGGGCCACCTTCAAGCCCGCAATTTGCATGCGGGCTACGAGATCTTCCAGCGCAGGAGGCGCCTTAAACTCGGCGTATGCAGTGAATGCGTGGGAATAGAACACTGGAGCCGCCACCACAGCGATGGCCGGCAATGGCGCGCGGCCTGCCAGGTAGTTTCGAACTTCGCCCACATATCCTGAGCGAACATCGGCCAGCTTTTCGCTGCTTCCCTCACCATAGCTTGCAAGCATATTGAACCCAACCTGGCTGTCAAAGACGCTTTGCGAAATTGGTTCGAAGGAAAGGAGTTGGACCACCTGGCTTTCCAATTCCTCGACACCCTCCCGCCCGCGCTCCGACACAGGCTGGAAGAACGTCAGGACAAGCCTATCGAGTCCCATCGGCGCAAACGCCGCAGAAAGTGAAATCGCCACGTCTGCAGGCGCCGACGGCGCCAGAAATAAGGTCTGTGATTCGCCTGGCGCAACTTTTCCGACCGGTGGCGGCAGGATCGAGTCCAGTGCCGGGATCCAGGACCGCGCGCCGGATTCGGCCGCAAGGCCTCCACTCAGATCAATCACAGTCGCGCCCGCACGGCGCGCCTCAGCACCATGGCGAGCTGAAAACGCCGCTGACCCGGCAAAAAAAGCGAACCGCACGCGCTCGAAACTGTCTTCATCCACCGTCTCGACAACTGCCGGTTCGCCGCCTGCCTCGGTCAGAGTACCGGCCACAATTTCCTCGTCGAGCAGACGGATTTCCGCTGCCGGGAAATTGGCTTCCTCAAGCCACTGCTTCAAATCCTTGCCACGCAGGGATGCCGCGCCTGCAATGGCTACACGAACCGCTACAGGGAAAGGAGACATGTCTCAGACGGGGTGCGATACCAGGCGGTGGCGCACGACGTGCACGACGTGCAACGTGAGTCCAACCGCAACGTAGCTTGTCGCAAGCAACATCAGCACGACTTCGGAATAAAAAACGATAAGCCATACCAGCAAGGCGATCAGAATGATCATCAACGAAGGCTGGCGCCGCGCTAACGGTACGTCTTTGAAACTGCGGTACTTCACCGTGCTCGCCATTAGTGCCGCCGTACTTGCGAGGACCGCCAGCCAAACGATCGACCAGCGCCAATCTTCAATCGGCAACTTGATGGCGTGTATGGTCGCCGCAATCAAGCCTGCAGCGGCGGGACACGGCAACCCGACGAAGTAGCGCGATCCGCCACCTGGCGCCATTCCCTGAATGTTGAACCGCGCAAGGCGCCAAGCGCAACAAATCACGAAGGCAAGGCCAACCCACCAGCCGATCGCGTGAATACGCCGGGTATCAAACATTTCGATCTCCGAGATCCCGCGGACGCCCCAGGTGAATGCCAGCACCGGGGGCGCGATGCCGAAACTAACCATGTCGGCGAGCGAATCCAATTGTTTGCCGAATTCGCTGCTGGTGCCAGTCGCACGGGCCACGAATCCGTCAAAGGAGTCGAATAAGATAGCGAGGCCGATGGCTTTCGCCGCGTTATCCAAATCTGAGACCCCGCCCCTGAGCGTGGACATCACTGCGTAGAAGCCGCAAAGCATGTTGGCGACGGTAAGGAAACTGGGCAAAAGGTAGATGCCGCGGCGCAATCGGTGATTGCCGGGACGAGAGCCGGGGAACCCGAGTTCACGCTGTTCAAAGTTGGTCATCGCCACCGCGCCAGGACGCTCGAACCCGCTGCTACATGCTGCCCAGGACGAACCAGAATGTCCACACGCTCTGGAAGCCAAATGTCCACGCGTGAACCAAACCGTATCATACCTACTCTCTCGCCCCGAGTCACGAAATCCCCCACGGCCTTCCAACACACGATGCGCCGGGCAACCCAGCCGGCGATTTGCTTAAAAACAACCTCCCCGTGGTCGGTGGAAAGGTGAATCACATTCTGCTCGTTTTCCTCCGATGCGCGCCCGCGCATCGCCGCATAGAAACGCCCCTTGCGATATTCCATAGCCGCAATGCGGCCAGTCACCGGCGCCCGGTTCACATGCACGTCGAAAATGGAGAGAAAGACGCTGATCCTGCGGCCGGGATTTGGGCCGCGCATTTCTTCGACAACTTCCATGACGCGCCCATCGGCCGCAGAGACAATTGCATCAGGATCGGATGGAGGCGTTCTCTCGGGATCCCTGAAAAAAAACAATACAAATGCCCCCATCAGGAGCAGCGCAGCGCCCGGCCAGTACCAATGAAATACAAGCGCCACGATTCCTAATAGCAGCGGTGCAGCGGAAAATTTGTAGCCGTCCTTGACCATGGGGATTCCTGACAGGAGAGAAAACGCTACACTTCTCCTGAGTTCGCCGACATTCTATCTCAATTTGCCGCCGCGCCGACGGGTCTATCGCCCCGGTGGCTGATGCAGACGCCGGACGATGTACCGCTCCATCGCGTCTTTAACGCTTAATTTTAATTTCTTGAGTGTGACTTGCCGCTGAAGGTCTTCCAGATTCAGGTAGGTCGCTTCCGAGAGCTGCTTTAACTGGGCTTCGTATTCCGAATGCTGTTGTGCGAGCTTCTGAAAAGTTTCGTCGTATGTCAACAGTTGCTCGCGTATCTCTCGAGTCAAAGTGGGCACCGCGCGCCTCCTGATGGAAACGATTTGTGGTTGGGAACTACATAGCAACTTCAATCTAGCACAATGTAAAATCGCCGCCAAGTGCAATTGCAACATCTGCTATGGCGTTCCGCCGATGTGCCGAGAGAACAATAGAGCGTCCTCTGCAGGGTTCCGGTAGTACCGGGTCCGCATGCCACATTTCGTAAAGCCATGGCGCGTATATAGACCGACGGCAGGTTCATTCGAAGCACGCACCTCCAAGTAGACACGCTGGCTGCCGGCTATACGCGAGAATTCCAGCGCGGATTCCAGCAATTTGGACGCAATTCCACACCGGCGAAAAGTCCGCGCGACCGCCAGGTTCAGGATTTCAAATTCATCTCCTGCGATACGGCCGATGAGGAACCCGGCCACGCCTGCGGCCTGCTCCGCAACCCACGCATGAAACCCCTGGGGCGCTAATTGGCAAAGGCTGTCCTGCGACCACGCTGCTGCGTCCGGACTCTCGGAGAGAATTGCGGAAACAGCGGGAATGTCCGACGTCGTAAGCCGTCGAACGGTCACATCCGAGCCGCCCCGGGATATCTCACCTTCGGCGGACATTACCCACCCTTCCAGAACACTTCGGCGTCTGTGCGGCGAATGTAGTTTGCGTCCAGACCGAGTGGATCAACCAATTCGCCACAACTCGCGCGGTCAAACGCCAGTCGCCCAATCACAGGGGCCAGAATCGCTGAAACCTCCTCAATCCGAGCGCCTGGAAGAATCGAATCCACCAACGTCCGAGGAAGCACATCCGGTGTCGGTGAAATCAGAATTGCATGAGCCGTGCCAAGATTCTCCTTCACCAGGGAAAGAAATTCCTCCGCCGTTAGGATGGCTTCCACTCCGACCAACTCCACGGCCGTCGAACTGCCTGCGACACGGCGGTAGGTCGATCCGAAAACTTGCCCCCGCCGGGCGTCAAGATATGGCGCTAACATCTCCATACCGGCGTGCGGCTGGCCCCCATTTGCCTTTGCCTGGGCCGCAATTGCCTCCAGACCGCTAACCGCCGCGATGGGCTTCCCATGGACTTCGGCCCAGGCCTTAACAGCTGTAAGCCCTACCCGCAGCCCGGTAAATGACCCCGGGCCTGCCCCAACCGCAAAAACGTCGATCTGGTCCATGCGGAATTGTGCCCTGGACTGCAGCAGGGCTAAATCGCGAAAAAGTCGCATCGAGTACGGGGTTTCCTCATGGCTCGAAACCTCGTCCAGGACCTGCTTATCTCGCAGAAACGCTATGCTTCCGACGCGGGTACTCGTGTCTAGGGCTAGAATCAGCATTGCCAACTATTCTAACGCAAACTGATGCGGGCATGGCAGGATGGGATTTTATCTTATGAATGAAAATCTGAAAATCCGGTAAAAGTATCATGCAATTGTAATGCCAATCGCGAAGTAGAATTAATCTTAACTTGCTGATTCTACAAGAAATATCTTGACTTCAATTAGACGACATTCTAGACTGATTTTAGTAACCTCGAGGGGGCTTCTGACCATGGACTATAAGATAGGCGATAAAGTCGTTTATCCGAACCACGGCGTTGGAATCATCGAGCAAATCAATTTCGGACTTATGAACGGACGGACAGAAAAGTATTACATGCTCAAGATTTTTTCGAGTGGATTGAAGGTCATGGTCCCGTCAACCAACGCGATCTCGGTTGGCTTGAGGCCCGTGATCCGCAATGGAGAAACACTTAAGGTTCTGAATTTTATAGAAAAAAGCAAACCAAATTCGCATCACGACTGGAAACATCGATTCAAAGAGAATTCCGAACGCATGCGGACCGGCGCGCTGATCGAAGTAGCCGCTGTATTGAAGAGTCTAGTTTCACTAAGCCGCACAAAGCCACTTTCTTTCCGTGAGAAGAAAATGCTGGAACGCGCCAAATTTCTCCTCGTCACTGAGCTCGCCACCGCACGACACACTTCGGCGGAAACAATCGAAGACGCCCTGATCAAGTCTCTCGCGAAAGCACGGCTGCAGATGCCTGCGCCAATGGAAAAACCCGAAACGGCAGAGTTCTAAGGTACCAGTTCCGTTCCTCGAAAGCCTCGGGGCATGACCGCCTTGAGGCTTTTTTCTTTCTTGCGCCGCTGTCTGCAAGCATCTTTTCCAACCGGCACAAAAATGATGCGCTTAGGCAAGGCGAAGATTGGGTTCGGCGTTCAAATCGGAAGAAGCGAGGTCTCCGGCGAGCAAATGGGGATATGCGGCCGCAGCAATCATTGCCGCGTTGTCGGTGGATAGCGCTCGGCTGGGAAAAAAGACATTCACACCCATCGGGCCGGACTTGGTCATAAACCTATCCCGCAATTCGGAGTTAGCAGCCACGCCGCCCGAAACCAGGATCGTGCGCGCTCCCGTTTCGGTCGCTGCGGCGAACGTTCGCGTCACCAGATCGTGAACTACGGCCGTCTGGAAATTTGAAACCAGCAAGAGTGTCTGCGGACTGCACAGAGGGAACAAATCAGCAGCCCTCCGGCGCCCTTCCTGAAGTGCCGTGCGGCGAGCTTCCATTTCCGGACCGAACTCGGGATGCGCGCGGACATAATACAGCACGGCAGTCTTGATTCCGCTGAAGCTGAAATCGAAAGTGTTTCCTTTGATCTTCACAGGCCCAAAATTCAATCCATCCTTCGCGCCGGCGCCCGAACCTGCGGCAGCTGCCTGCGCGGCAAGCTGGTCGATCACAGGCCCCCCGGGATACCCGAGCGCCAGCAGCCGTGCTACTTTGTCGTACGCCTCCCCCGCCGCATCGTCGCGTGTGCCGCCGAGGCGCCGGTACAGGAATCCGTGCGCGGAGACGTCACCGTTCCCGCTCCCTGCTCGCACGTGATAAAGCAACGTGTGTCCACCGGAGACAATCAGACAGACGGCCGGCAATTCCGGCGCGCGCCCCGCGAGGTGAGCCTCGAGGAACACCGCATGAATATGCCCCTCAAGGTGGTTCACCGGGACCAAAGGCTTGCCAAGTTCCATCGCGAGGACCTTTCCGTACGTCACACCGACGAGCAGCGCTCCGACCAGCCCCGGCCCGCGCGTCACGCCAATGGCATCGATATCGGCAAAGGAAAGCCCGGCTTGCGCGAGAGCTTCACGCACGACCGGCACGATCTGCCGCAGGTGCTCGCGCGACGCTAGTTCCGGCACCACGCCGCCGTATTTGCGATGAATGTCCAACTGTGAGGCAACCACGCTCGACAGAATGTCGCGCCCATCCGCGACAATTGCGGCGGCAGTTTCGTCACAGGAAGACTCGATTCCGAGGATGCGCGTTGACATGGCCCGCTTCCCTGACTTGTGAAATCCCCATGTTAACACAGCGGTGGGATTCGCCTGCTTGGCGGACGATTCGACGCCTTTGGCGGCGATTTTCATTCGACCTGCCGAAAATGATTAGACTTTAGCCACTTCCAGATCAACAGATGGATTGACATGGCGCTCAACCGCCACGTAAGGTGGCTGCAGATCGCTAAGCGCATGATTGAGAAGCCACAACGCGTCCGCAAAGCTGTGCTGCCCGCCGCGGGTCTGGGCACGCGCTTTCTCCCCGCGACCAAGGCACAGCCCAAGGAAATGCTGCCTGTGGTCGATAAGCCGCTAATCCAATACGTCGTCGAGGAGTGCGTCGCTTCCGGGATCGAAAACATTATCATCGTGACCGGACGAGGCAAGAACGCCATCGAGGACCATTTCGACTCCTCGCCCGAACTCGAAAGTTTCCTCGAAAGCAAGGGAAAGTCCGACTTGGCCGAACTAGTGCACAACATCGGCAACATGGTGCACTTCAGCTACACTCGGCAGAAGGAAGCATTGGGGCTCGGCCACGCCGTGCTTGTCGCGAAAGAACTGGTGGGCAACGAGCCGTTCGCCGTATTGCTCGGCGATGTGATCATTCCGGGTCCACGGCCCGCGACGCATCAACTCGTCGAGGTGTACGAGGCCACCGGCAAAGGCGCCATCGCGGTCGAAGAAGTGCCGCACGCAAAAACCGGACTGTATGGCATCGTGGACGTCGAACCCGCAAACGATTCACGCTGGGGCGAACGGCTTCTGCGGATTCGCGACCTGGTCGAAAAGCCAAGCCCGTCCGAGGCGCCCTCCAACCTTGGCGTTACCGGGCGGTACGTTCTCCCTCCCGAAGTTTTCGATTGCCTCGAACGGACCAAGCCTGGTCGCGGCGGGGAAATTCAGCTGACCGATGCCCTCCGCCTGCTGGCAAAGGAGCGCGGGCTCTTCGCCTATATCTACGAAGGGAAGTCCTACGACGCAGGAGATAAACTAGGTTTTCTGAAGGCTACCGTCGAGATCGCACTTGAGAACCCGGAATTTGGCGGGGATTTCCGCGACTATTTGCGTTCGCTCAAGCTGTAGTCGCTTTTCTCCGATTCAATTTTACCGCAACCTACTTTTCCTTTGACGCCGCTGCAGATTTCTTGTCTTCCTTTGCTGGCGCCGCCGGCTTGGAGGCGGATTTCGAGGACTTTTCGGTTTTCTCTGATTTTTCGCTCGGTTCGGATTTCGAACCATCACCGCCCGAGGTCTTCCGGCCGTAGTCGGTGACGTACCAGCCCGTGCCCTTGAACTGGATCGCTGGAGCGGTAATCACCGATTCCACTTTACCGCCGCAATGCGGGCATTTTTTCAGGTTCGGCCCACCCAGTTTTTCGATCTTTTCGATGTGGCGCTCGCACTTCAGGCAGCGATATTCGTAGAGCGGCAATTCGAATCTCCTCCTGCTTGTTGATAGAACTGCTTATCTTACCACGCTGCGCAACCCACCGTGCGATTCAACGCCGATGCGGGCAGCACTGAAGGCACCGATTACTGCCACCACATGCTAGACTAACAGCGCGGGAATCATCATGACGACGAAAGTCCAGCGCCAAGCAGGAACCGGCTGCCTGTATCTGGTGGCCACACCGATCGGCAACCTCGAAGATATAACGCTGCGTGCTATTCGCATCTTGAAGGAAGTCGACCTCATCGCATGCGAAGACACACGTCAAACCCAGAAATTGCTGCAACACTACGGTATCCGGAAAGAATTGGTCAGCTATCACGCACACAATGAATTGACACGAGCCCCCGAGTTGGTAATCGAACTAGAGCAGGGTGCCAAGGCTGCGGTGGTTAGCGACGCGGGCACTCCCGTGATATCCGATCCTGGGCACCACCTAGTTACGCTCTGCTTGCGGCACCACATTCCCGTGGTGCCAATTCCCGGCCCGTCTGCGTTCGTCGCGGCGCTGGCGGCCTCCGGACTGCCGTCCGAAGAATTCCTGTTTGTAGGATTTTTGCCCCCACGCACTGGCGCGCGACGGAAGGCTCTCGATGCCCTGAAGACGGAATCGCGAACCCTTGTCCTCTACGAGGCTCCGCACCGGATTGTGGAAACTCTCGCCGATGCCGCGGACATTCTTGGCGCGCGTCCGGCTGTCATTGCACGGGAGGTCACCAAGATTCACGAAGAGTTCTTACGGGGCGATCTCAACGAACTGCTAAAATCCGCGCGCAAGCGGGCGCCACGAGGCGAAATCACTCTCCTGATCGGACCTGGCGCGGCCGAACCTCAGCATGTGGCCCCGGCCATCTCGCTCAGGCAGCGCGTCGAGCAAATCGAAACCGAGGCCGGCATCGACCGCAAAGCGGCGCTCAAACAGGCCGCACGTGAACGAGGCCTGGCCAAGCGCGAAGCCTACAAACAACTACTCCTGGAACATTAGATTGCGCGTGGCAGGATTTCAGTGGCTGAAGCCTAGATTTATACGCGCTTCGACCTTGCAGATAGAGCAGCGATCCACAAAGCCGGCTACACAGTCGCTTCCGAAACAAACATCCGGTGAAAGCGCGGACCCGTGAATTCAACGCCAACAATGAACTTCGTGTCGTTTTTCCCCGGCGCAAGGTGGACAATGCGGCCATGTGTGGAAAACTCCGCATCGGGCTCACCCATCGACGGCGACGATGGAATGCTAATCTCTATTCTGGTGCCGAGGCTCACAGCGTACCGCGTCGCGAATGCCGCGCCGCCGCGGCATAGATTTTCGCTGGAGGTCCGTTCCTCGAACCACGCGCCGCTGCGGTCTGTGCCGCGAATCAGCATCGGAAGGTGGACGGGAACACGGCGTTCCCGGCGGCGTTCGAGGGCAGGGGTTGTCGCGGTAGCAGCGGTCATGAAACGCCTCCTGCAGTGACGGAATCGGCGAAAAAGGAATCCACTCGATCCAGAATCTCAGCGGGTGTGCGGGCCGTGTGCACGTTTCTGCGCAACGTGCTGCCGTTGCGAACTCCGTGGGTAAACCAGCACGCAAACTGCTTCATCTTGCCAATCGCATCGGGCCACTCGGTCTCAACCAGATTGCGGAAATAAGTAGATAGAAGGCGATACCTGTCCATGTCACTGGGCTGGTCGCACGACCCCGTCTCAATGTATTGCATGATTTGCCGGAAAATCCAGGGATTCGTCGAGGCAGCCCGTCCGATCATTACGGCATCGCACCCGGTTTCACGCACCATTCTCGTCGCGTCTTCGGGTGTCTTGACGTCGCCGTTCCCAATCACCGGAATTCGTACCGCCTGCTTCACCGCACGGATGATACTCCAATCGGCATGTCCTGAGTATCTCTGCAGGCGAGTGCGCGGGTGAACGGCAATCGCTTCGATGCCGATCTGTTCCGCCATGCGCGCCACATCTACTGCGACAATATTGCTCTCATCCCATCCGGCGCGGATTTTGATGGTCAGCGGGATTTGCACCGCAGTTCGCACCGCGCGGAGCACCTGCTCCAGAGCTTTCAGATCGCGCAGTAGCCCCGAGCCGCCGCACTTGATCACTTTCCTCGCCGGGCAGCCTAGATTAATGTCCACGATATCGAAACCGATTTCCTCGACCATCTCCGCCGCGCGCGCCATCGCGCTCGGATCGGCTCCGAACAACTGTCCTGTAATGGGATGCTCGTCCGGCTCAAAGAAAAGATACCGCGAGGTCCGCGCGGCATTCCGCGTAATACATTCGGCGCTGGTGAATTCACTCATGATCAGGCCACACCCGCCGAGGCCGCGGATCATCCGGCGAAAGACCGTATCGGTCACGCCAACCATGGGTGCGAGGACCGTTGCCGGAACAATGTGCTTGTCGCGGATCATGAATTGCGGAGGTAACATCGTCGTCTACAGTAAAGTCTCGTCCAGCCGGCGAGTTGCTGATTCTCCACTGGCCGTACCCGTTCCGTCAACGGCGGCGCGCCGGGAAAGCTCGGGGGCCTCAGGCCGTGTCTCACTTCGGGGTGGCCCGGGCCGCGCTGGAGAAGGATCAAATGAGCGACCAGCCCCGCCCAGGGCGATCAGGTGAGCGGCGAGCGCTTCGGCGGACCCGTCAAAAAATGCCGTGACGATCTTTTCGACCGCGCTCGTACGCGCTTCAGCGACGCTCAGATTCGCCTGATACCGATACGCACGGCCCACCTTGTGCCGTGTCACGATCCCCTTCCGCGCCAGCCGATCCATGATGGTCATGATCGTCGTGTAGGCGCGAGGCCGGGCGGCGGCCAGTTGCCGATGGATGTCGCGTACCGTGCCCTCGCCGAGCGGCCAGAGCACGCTCATGCACTCCAGCTCGAGCGGCGCGAGATCGAGAATGGAATGGCGAGGGCCGATGCCGCGATTGGGCGATGCGCTTTGTTCCATTATTCTATTCCCTCGCACCCGGACTTTTTGGCGCATCCATGGGTGGTTGAACCGCAGCATTTTTCGCTGCTGCTGCTTCTGCGCGGCGGAAGAGATCGACGCGCAGGAGACGGCGTTCGAGAGCGCCGCTATACGCCGTCCAGTTGCCCTCGCCCTTGTCGGAAGCAAGCGACGCACGGACCGCGGCCATCTTGGAATCCAAATCGTCCAGATAATGCAGCATCAGTGCTTCGCGAAACATAGGAAGCTTAGGCGAACCAAACTCATATTGCCCGTGATGGCTGATGATCATATGCTGCACCAGCGTCTTCAGGCCGGGCGGAAACCCTTCGATGGCGCTGATTTTCTTCGCAACCGTTTCGTATTCGATCAGAATATGCCCAAGCAACTGGCCTTCGTCGGTGTAGCCGAGAGAGCGCTCGTAGCTCAATTCTTCCAATTTTCCGATGTCGTGAAGCACGGCGCCGGTCAGCAGCAGGTCCGGATCGGCGTCGGGATAATGCGTGAGAACCACGCGGCACAAACCGCACAGGCTCACCACATGCTCGAGCAGGCCGCCGAGATAGGCGTGGTGCATCACCTTGGCCGCGGGCGCACGCTTCAGGCGCGGAACAATTTCCGGGTCCTGGACAACGCTTTCCAAGAGGCGCCTCAGCCACGGATTCCCAATCGAAGCGACGACCTCGAGCAGCCTTGCAAAAAGCTGCTCCACATCTTCAGGCGTGTGGGCGAAGAAATCCGCGGCATCCACTTCGCGTTCTTCCACGCGCCGGATTTTCTCGATCGAAATCTGAAGTTTATTGCGATAACTTTCGACGCGCGCCTGGACTTTCACAAAATCGTCGCGCTCGAACGTGGCCGCATCGCGCTCAAAGCCATCCCACATGCGAGCTTCGACCGTGCCGGTGCGGTCGCCCAATTCCAGACGCAAGTAGGGTTTGCCCTCGCGCGTCGCGCGGATCTCTTTTTCACAAACGAGAAAATAAGAGGTAATGTTCTGGTCGGCCTGCAGGCCGGAGATAAAGACCTGTTTCATGTTCCGGAGTTCTTTTTGGGAAAGATCCCAAATTTCCGGCCGGGTTTCTTCTTGGAATCGTCCTTATCGGGTGTCGCGTCCACTTCTTCGATCTGGTCGCTACTCACCGCCGCGGTATCCGTATAACCGGGCTTTATCTGAACATAACTATCGGCCCGCAAAGTCGCCAGATAGGCGCGCAACGCCGGATCCATATGTTGCTCGTAGAGACGGTTGGTGATTTCGGGTTCGACTTTTTCGAGCGGCTGCTCCCCGGCCTGATAACGCTCCCGGACCTGAAGGATCTCAAAACCAGTCTTTGTCTCGATCACGTCGGTCATCTGCCCGCGGTTCAGCGAGAACACCTTCTCGGCAATTTTCGGGTCAAGCTGGTCCCGTCCAAAGGCGCCCAGTTCGCCCGATTGCTGCGCAGTGGAACTGTCCGAAAAGTGCTTGGCCAGCTCTCCAAAATCGTCGCCGTTCTTCAGGACACGGTCGCGCAAATTCTCAGCCTTCTTCCGCAGTGCGGGGATATCCGAAGTGGGCTTGCCATCGGTGGAGACGAAGATTTCGCGGAGCACCACCGTTTCTGGCCTCACGAAATCCTTCTTGTGGTCCTCGTAATATTTCGTGACCTCTTCATGGCTGATGATGATGCGGGAGCCGACTTCCTTGCGGATCACTTCCTGTGTCAGCAGTTGGTTCCGAATCTGGCTCTTAAAATCCTCAAAATCTTGCCCGCTCTTGTTGACCTCTCTTTCCAGGGTGTCCATATCGGGCAACTTGTATTGCTGGCGGATCGCATCCAGCCTCTTGATGACTTCGGCGTCGACTTTAATGCCGGAATCTTTGGCGCGCTGTACGAGCAGAGATTGATCGATCAGGTCCCGAAGAAGATTCTTTTCCTTCGTGGCCACCAGCGCCTGCACTTGGTCCGGAGTGCAGTTCCGGCATTCCTCTTGAGCCTCGCCCGTGACGCTTGCCCGGGCACGCGCCAGGTCTTCGCGCGTGACGATTTCGTTGTTCACGCGCGCAACGATTTCTTCGACGATTACACTCTTCGTTTGCGCGACAACAGTTCCAGCAGCAAAAAACAGCGGAACAATCAACCACTTACTTCGTTTCATAGGAATCACTCTACTCGGAAGTTTATCGCTTCGTTTCCAGAGGAAGCAACACGTTTCTGACACTTTCGGCGATCCGGCCTCTCCGATCGAGGCGCACCCAGAGCGTGCCGTTCGGGTCCAGGCGCATCCCTTCCCCTTTTGCCCGGATCAGCCCGACCAGTTTCTCCGGTGACAGAGGCGTCTCAGGATGAAATTTGATCGCCACTTCGTTGGCCCGCCGCTCAATTGACGAAACCAGAAGCCCTTCGGCCAGCCCCTTCAGCAAGGCGTAATCGAGAAGGTTGCCCACGGCGGGGGGAGGCGGCCCAAACCGGTCGGTCAGTTCGTGGCTCACTTCTTCCCTTTCGGTCTCATTTGCAATTCCCGCGATGCGCTTATACGTCCTCAAGCGCAAGTTCTCGTTTGGGATATACTCCTGTGGAATGCGAATATCGAGCCCGAGGTTAATCGTGGCCCGCATCTCCGGCTTGGCCTCTTCGCCCTTCAAGGCCGCTACCGCCCGCTCCATCATCTGACAGTACAAATCAAACCCAATCGCGTTGATATGCCCGTGCTGCTGTCCTCCAAGCAAATTCCCGGCGCCACGGAGTTCCAGGTCGAGCGCAGCCACGCGGAACCCTGCACCCAGCGCGCTGAATTCTTTGAGCGCCGCGAGCCTGCGTTTGGCTAACGGCGTAAGCGACACGTCCTCCGGAACAAGCAGGTACGCATAGGCGCGTTGGTTCGAACGCCCCACGCGCCCGCGAAGTTGATACAACTCGGAGAGGCCGAAGCGGTCGGCACGATTGATGATCATCGTGTTGGCCCGCGGAATATCGAGGCCGTTTTCGATGATCGTCGTGGAGACAAGCACATCGGCCTCGTCCCGGACAAATCTCAGCATCACGGATTCAAGTTCTTTTTCACTCATCTGACCGTGCCCCACGACGACGCGAGCTTTCGGAACGAGCTGATTGACCAGGGCCGCGAGGGAGTAGATGGCCTCGACCCGGTTATGCACCAGGAATACTTGCCCCTTGCGCGCCAGCTCCTCCTCAATCGCGCGACGGATCAGCGCCTCGGAAAATGGAGTTACAACGGTTTGAATTGCGAGGCGGTCTTTCGGCGGCGTCTCGATCACGCTCATGTCCCGCAGGCCGACCAGCGACATGTTGAGTGTGCGCGGGATGGGCGTCGCCGAAAGCGTCAGTACATCCACGTTGTGTTTCAACTCTTTGAGGCGTTCCTTGTGTGCCACACCGAAGCGCTGTTCCTCGTCCACGATCAGAAGGCCGAGGTCGTGAAACTTGACGTCGGGCGAGAGCAGGCGGTGCGTACCAATCACAATGTCCACTTTGCCCGCCTCCACGGCGGCCAAGACATCTTTCTGCTCACGCCCCGAGCGAAACCGGCTGAGCATGTCGATATTTACAGGAAACGCCGCAAAGCGCCGGCGAAATGTCTCGTAATGCTGGAATGCAAGCACCGTCGTGGGCGCAAGAACAGCGACCTGCTTCGAATCGGTGACGGCTTTGAACGCCGCGCGCATCGCCACTTCCGTCTTGCCGTAGCCGACGTCGCCGCAAAGCAGGCGGTCCATGGGCTGTGAGCGCTCCATATCGCGTTTCACGTCCGCGATGGCGATGGCCTGGTCCGGCGTTTCTTCAAACTCAAAGGCGTCTTCAAATTCACGCTGGAACGCGCCGTCCGGAGAAAATGCGAAGCCTTCCCCGGCCTTCCGTTCGGCGTAAAGCTTCAACAACTTGCCGGCCATGTCCTCGACCGACTTGCGCACGCGGGCCTTCCGCGCCGTCCAGGTTGTGCCTCCGAGTTTGTCGAGAGCAGGCTTCGCACCCTCGACCGCACGATAACTTTGCACCAGGTCCAGGCGTTCGAGCGGCACATAGAGCCGCGCGTCGTCCGCGTATCGCAGGCGCATGAACTCGCCGCGGGCGCCGCCATTTTCGATCTGATGCAATCCTTCAAACTGGCCGATGCCGTGGTCCACGTGCACGACGTAATCTCCGGCCTTAAGCTCGGAAAAATCGCTGAAAAAGCTGCCCGTCTTGGGTCGCCGCCGCGACGGCGCGCCTGCCGGGAGCGTTTCAAACAAATCACCCGTCCCGTAGATCGTCAGGTGAGAGTCGGGGAAAACAACGCCATCCGTGAACGGCGCGCGGACCAGCACAACCGCGGGAATACTGCCCGCCGTGGACTCTTCGGCCAGGCGCGTGCTCGTGGCATTCTCTTCAATCTCACCCAGCCGGTAGGGCATCTCGTATTCGTGGCAAAGATCGACGTACCGTTCGAGCTCACCAAGATTCCCCGCCGCGAGCAGGACCCGCTCTCCCGAGGCGATGCGTCCGCGTGCTTCGGCCATGAATGCGGGCACGTTGCCGTGGTAGCGCGTGGTGGATTGTGTTTGAATCGTGCGCGTGTCGATTCCCGCGTGCGCTACCGATAGATGTTCGAGTTCCAGGCGGGCGTGACGCGCGAGTTCCTGGTCCAAATCCTCGATGAAAAAATAGGATGGACCCGTGTTCCCTGAAGGATTGCCTGCGATTCGGTATGTTTGTTCCGCGTTCTCAAAAAATTCCCTCGCTGCCTCTTCAATGGCTTCCGGCTCATCCAGAATGATGACGGTCTCCTCGCGCAAGTCGAACAGGGAATGCAACCGCGGCGCACCCTCTGGGCCGCCACCGGGATTCCCGCCGCCAGGCTGAAAGCCATTCGATGGCGGCTCCAGGAGCGGCGGAAGCGTCACGCGCTCGATCGGGCGCACCGAGCGCTGCGTGTTCGGGTCAAACTCGCGCAAGGATTCGACCGAGTCTCCAAACAGTTCCAGACGGACCGGCCGTTCCGCTTCGGCCGGAAACACATCGACGATCCCTCCTCGAACCGTGAATTGGCCCGGCATTTCAACCATGTCGTGAGATTCGTAACCGACTCGCCGGAGATGTGTGACGAACTCTTCAAGTGAGATGTCCTGGTCCCGTGAAAGCGTGCGCGCCTGCTCGGCATAGGATGCGGCGTCGCCCAGCCGCATGCGCGCCGCGGCAATGGGTGCCACCACCACGCGCGCAAGCCCGCTTGCATATCGCCATAGGGTTACCGCGCGTTTTTCGAGGATTTCCGCATGAGGTGAGACGTCCTGCCAAGGCAGCACGTCAAGTGCCGGAAGGATGGCCACATCTGTGGCTTCTTGACCTGCAAGTGCGGTGTAGAAGAATTGCAAGGACGCCGCCAGCACCTCCGCGCGCTCCCCTGATGCGACGACTACTACTGTGGGACGTCGCAGTTCGGCCGCAACCTGAGCCGCGACCAACGCTTTGGCCGTTTCGGTCAGCCCCGCCAGCCGCTCCTGGGCAGCGCCTTGGCGCAGCGCAGAGATGGCAGATTCCAGGGCTGGATGGCGGCTCACTGACGCCAGAGTTTCCGAGACCGATGGCAGAATCATGATCAGGTGTGGCGGTCAGCCGCCTCGCCCGATGGGGCTGTGGCGGTCTTGTGGATCTTTTCCAGAAGACTGGTGGTGGAATATCCCGGCGCGAGGGGAATCGAAACGACTCGCCCACCTGCGCCTTCAACCTGCTCGCGTCCAACCACCTCATCGGGCAACCAATCGGCACCTTTGACAAGTACGCTGGGGAGCACGCGCGCGATCAATTCACGAGGTGTCGGCTCATCGAAAATCGTGACGTAATCAACGGACGCGAGGGCGGCCAGAACTTCGGCACGGTCCTGCTGCGGCACCAGAGGACGTTCGGGGCCCTTGTTGCCGCGAACGCTCCGATCGCTGTTGACCGCGACAACCAGCAGATCACCCAGGGCGCGCGCTTCCGCCAGACATCGCACGTGCCCCGGATGCAGCAAATCGAAGCAGCCATTGGTGAAAACTACCTGACGCCCATTGCGCTTTTCACGCGCGGTGAGCAGAATGAGTTCGTCTTGCGAAACGATTTTTCCCATCGATGGCGTTATGACGGAGACCCTGCGCGCCACGGCCTGCTTCGCAGCGTACCTTCATATTATCACGCCGCGGAGCGCAGATGACGCCGCGCTGCGAAACGCTTTCAGCCGGAGCGGGCGTCCTGTTGCTTCTTGCGGGAACCTTTCTGATCGCTCGCTCTCACGGTCCCATGCGCGACACGCGAATTGCGGGCGTCGCCGTGCGTATATTGGAACCGACGCGATCACCGCAGACCGGCGCAGCTATCGTTTTCCACGGCCTCTCCGCAAACCGAATCCTGATGCAGGGGCTGGGGCAGTGGCTTGCGGCACAGGGACTCCGCGTATATCTGGCAGAAGCACCGGGTCATGGCAACACATTGGGACCCTTCTCACACGCAGACACTCTCGATTCGTCCATCCGGGTTCTATCCGAGTTGGTGCGAAGCGGCCAAATCGACCCGCAGACAACGGTTCTCGCTGGACACTCGATGGGCGGCGAAATTGCCATTCGTCTTGCCGATTATTTTCCATCCGCGGCGACACTTGCGCTTTCACCCGCACCGATGGTCTTGCCCCGCCGGATGCCGTCCAACCTATTTATCATCAGCGCGCAATTTGATCTCCCACCGATGAAGTCATCTGCCGAGAAACTGCTGCGCTCTGCCGGTGGCGAGCGAATATCTCCGGAGGACTTTCGTCAGAGGCGTGCCGCCGATCGAATCATTTTGCCGTGGGCCTCGCATACGACCGTGTTGTTCGATCCGCGTGCGTCAAAGGCGATGGCGCGTTGGGCCCGGGCAGCGCTCGGCCTGACGCGGCCTTCTGAATATCCGAGCGGTTCGCCATTGACCGGCGAGTTCCTGGGCATCGCAGGCCTTTGTCTCGTATTCCCACTCACGACGACATGGATTGTCCGCACCTTCCACATCAACTATTCACCGGAAAGGGCCGCAGTCCCGCTGCCGACGGCTGCATTGCTCGCGCGCTGGTGCGTGGCAGCCCTGCTCGCACTCGGCATCGTCAATCTCTGGTATCCCAAGCGCATTTTCCCTTTTTATGCAGGCGGCTACCTCGCTTCATTCCTGCTGTTGGCGGGAACTGCGCTTGCGTTGCTTTTCAGGCAAAATCTTCGTGGCGTGTTCGGCGGCGGATATCGCGCGGCCCTTGCTGCATTCATTCTCGGCGTCCTCGTAATCCTCAGTCTCGGCGCATGGCTCAATTGGCAACTCACGGACGTGTGGATGAATGGCGCGCGGTGGTTCCGTTTCGCTCCGCTCCTGCTCGCGAATCTTCCCTACACGCTTGTGGAAGAAGCGGTGCTCGGTCCGCCGGAGCCATCGCGGCGCACGTGCCGGTTTGGAATTTTCTTCGCGCTGCGCGCCTCTCTCTGGCTCGCTCTGCTGGCCGGAATTGTTGTCTTGCTGAGCGGACAAGTCCTGTTGGTATTACTGGCGCCCTATTTCGCGGCCGTGTCCCTGGGGCAAAGATTGGGCGCCGATTCGTTAAGGCGCCGCACCGGGTCGGCCGCAGCCGCTGCAATATTTTCTGCTATACTCGCGGCATGGTTCATGGCCGCAGTGTTTCCGCTGGCATGATAGAGCCTGTTTCCCCGCGCAGGGTCGCATGCCAGGCTCTGCCCTTTTCGTCGAGGCTTTTCGATGCGTGAAATTGCGATCGTAGGCGGCGGCCCGGCCGGTGCAATATGCGGAGAGCATCTGGCGCGCGCGGGATACAGTGTCACGATTTATGATGAGCATCTGGCCTGGGAGAAGCCGTGCGGTGGCGGGCTGACGCACAAAGCCATCCAAGCATATCCCTTCCTTCTTGACGGTCCCTATCCGAAAAAACTGATCCGCAACGTGGAGCTGATTTCCAGCAAGGGCCATCGAGCACACCTCGCGCTCGATCAACCCATCGTCATCTATTCGAGAACGGTGCTGAACGGACTTCTTCTCGAACGCGCGGAGGCGGCGGGTTGCCGCATCGTACGTTCGCGTGTGAATCAGATCGATACCGCCGGCCAGCGCGCCAGGCTCGCGATCGGTAAATCTCGCGAAGAAGCGGACTTCATTGTCATTGCGGCGGGCGCGCGCAACGCCTTGCTGCCGAATACGAGGCCACTGTCCCGCAACGACCTCGAAATGACCCTCGGCTACTTCGTACCAGCCCGCGCTGAGGCGATTCGCGTGAAATTTCTGCGCCGCTTCGAGGGTTATCTGTGGTCGTTCCCCCGCTGCGATCATCTTTCGGTGGGAATATGCGGCAGTATGGCCCGTCACACCAGCCAGGAGCTCCGGCGCCACCTGCACGCATTCATGGCCGAAGAAAATATTCCGTGCGAAGGCGCGCAGTTCTACAGTCACGTGCTCCCGTCTCCGCAGCCGCAAACGCTCTCCGCGCGGCGTGTCGTCGGACGCAACTGGGCCCTGGTAGGCGATGCAGCCGCTTGGGTGGACCCTATCACCGGCGAAGGCATCTACTACGCAATGCGCTCGGGAGACCTGCTGGCGGAGGCTTTGATCGCAGACAAAACCCTAGAGTATCCCGCGCGAATCCGCAAAGCCTTTTCTTCCGATCTGGAATTTGCAACGCGGATTGCAAGACGCTTCTATCGCGGACGCTTTCTGGGCGGGCCGGTCGCAACCCGCATGATTCAGTTCATCGAGTGGAGCCCCACCTTCCGGGCGTTGATGGCCGACCTGTTCGGAGGCTCTCAGGATTATTGCAGCCTGAAGGGGCGTCTGTGGGCGCAGTGCGGCAAAACGCTCACGGAAGTGGTTGGAAGCCTGATGAAAAGACACCCAGCACTGGCGAAGAGCGCACCAGCCGCCAGTACTGAGAATCTGCATTGAGTGAGGCGGCTGCGCCAAAGCTCGCGCCCGGTCCTAGGCACGCCACGAACGAGTTGTGCCGCAAGAGTGGATTGTCGCGTATTACGATCCGAGTCTCCCTGCCGTTTTTTTCCCACTCCCGCAATGACCGGCATGATTGTACTTTTTTAGGAAATTCCCGGGAAACTACACTAGAAACGGAGTCTTGACGCGCGGAAACCAAAACTAGTATGCGGCACGCCGAACTGCGGGCTTGCGCGTGGGAGGTGGGATTATCGTAGCCATCTTGCGAATCATGGCCAGCACCAGGCGTTTGTCACCGTCGGAAAGCGTGGTGCTGTATTTCTTGATTTCAGATAGGAAACGAATTTCGTCTTCAGAAAGTTCACCGAGCATTTTCTGGGTATCGCGGTCGCGTGGAGTCTCGGCGCCGGGGAAGAAATCTGCGAGCGCGATCTCCATGGCCTCGGCGATCTTCGCGAGTGTCTCGAGCGATGGCACGGTATGACCGTTCTCGACACGGGAGAGGTAGCAGCGCAATAAACCCGTCCGCCGCTCGATATCGCCCTGCGAAAGCCCTCGCTGGCCCCGGTAACTCCGGATCACTTCACCAATATTAACTTTAGGCTTTTCTTTCGGCACAGGCTCCACAGCTTCTACAACTGCGGGCTATCTTACGCAGCGGGGCCTAAGCACGCAAGAGATTTCTTCCAAATTCCCGCACTCAGCGTGCCCCGCCCCCTCGATGAACGGAATTTCTTACTTCACAGGCTGCGGAGAAAGTGAGTTAGGGTGTCATTCCGAGCGAAGCGAGGAATCTCTCTTTGTTCAAAACTCAGGAAAAGAGATATTCCTCGGCACGCAGCGTGCCTCGGAATGACAACGTTTTGAGTTTTTCCGCAGCCTGTTTAGATTAACGTTCGGAACCCTGTACGAAAAATGCCTACTCAACGCGAAACTCGAGCACCGT
>JAIQES010000065.1 GCA_020073705.1 Terriglobia bacterium | reverse complement strand
ACGAAAACACCAACGGGCTGCTGCGACAATATTTCCCAAAGAGAACCGACCTGTCCGTCTATTCTCAATCCGAACTCGATGAAGTTGCGCTCCGATTAAATCAACGCCCGAGAAAAACGTTGGGCTTTGAAACTCCGGAGAGTAGACTCCAGGCCAGTGTTGCAATGACCCATTGAGACCACCCCGTTTCTCGGGACTTGGGCGTCAGAACTTCGCAATCTCCGCTGAGTCCTGCTCTGGTGGCAAATTCGTTGTGTTCGGGGAAGGAGAAGCGTTAAGATGCGCGAACGAGAGGTCCAAATCGGAAATTCTGGTTTACGTTGAGGAGTTAGCTATGAAAACGCTATTGAAAATTGTTGCAGCCACACTGATTTGCTTAGTCTTAGTGCTGTTGGTGCTGCGCGTCACCGGCCTCGAACCCAGAGGTTTGCGGCCCGGTTTGTGGCTGAAAGGGAATCTCGTCACCACGCCGGTCACCGACTGGTCGTTTGCCGAGAAGGCGCCCTTCATTACGATTCAGATGCGCACCTGGTATCTGCTTCCTCACTCGGTAAACGTCAGCTGTCTTTACTATAACGGTCATCTCTATATTAGTTCCGTTGGGTATCGTCCGGGAGTTAAGTACCGCTGGAATGACTATTTGATTCGTGATCCGCACGTGCGCATAAAGATTGGAAACCAATTGTACGACCGTACCGCGGTCTTGGTTACGGATCCGGCCGAAAAAGCGGGTGTATTGGGGGAGAAAGTGAGGAGATCCATAAATGCAAACCCTACGAACCCAGAGCTTACGCCGTCAATGTTGTCGTCACCGAATATCAAAAAGAATGTATTTCGCATATCGGATAACTAGGAGCGCGTTCGAGGAGTCTGCTTTCGAGTGCTGGGGAAAATAATCGTTGGAATACAATTTCATTTGTGATGAAAAGTCGGCCTCGTTCGAGATTCGCCCGCCAAATCTACCGTATCTCAGAAGATCTGAAGCAGAAATTGCGGCCCCAGCGAGT
Source organism: Terriglobia bacterium (assembly GCA_020073705.1). Classification (GTDB taxonomy): domain Bacteria; phylum Acidobacteriota; class Terriglobia; order Acidiferrales; family UBA7541; genus Palsa-360. The sequence continues at coordinate 13,610 of JAIQES010000065.1, read as the reverse complement.
CAAGTCCTGTGAAGTCGGCTTCTCGGAATGTGGCTTTTGTCCCGCGCTGACCCTGGCTCGGAACATGCTACAAGGCCAATTCAGCAGGGATCTCAATGTGTTGCAAATTTGCAACGAAATCGCTGAGAAAAGTTCTAAAATCGTCCCCTTGGGCGCACCATTTAATGCGGGTTCCAGCGATTCGCTCTCCAGAAAGAATAGCCGGTGCTACCGTGGTGCTACCTTCCCAAGCGGGAGCCTGCGGCCCTGGAAAGTCTCAGGCCAGTGATTCAGAGCGATTCTCGAGGAATTCTGAGCGGTTGCTATCTAAAGATTGCACGCACCAAAACGCAAAACCAAGTGACATCGTAAGCATGGCTACTCGCCGGGTGCCCCATGTTTCGCTCGCGAAACCTGGGGCTTTTCGGGTTATCCCTTACCGCTCGCGGGGTTCGCCATGCGGCTGTTAGATCAAGCAGATTGGCACATGCACTGTAGCGGATGCCCTTCGCAGAAGGCTATCCGTCGTTGCCAAGGGCAAGTTGAAACGCATGGCGAGCGCTAAATACGCAGCGTCGTAATTCGTGAGACCGTGAGCGTTTGCGACGGTTGGCAATTCGAAAATGTCGGAAGGTTTTTGCTGCGTGGCATCACCATTCGGAAGAATCAGTAAGGATTGACACAATTTGTGGTTGCACTAACCATCGACATGCGTGCTAAAATGACCTCACAAAATTGGGTGAGACAGATCACAATTGACGGTGTTTTGCGCCACGATTGGAACCGTGGCCTTCTAGGGGATTGTACGGGGCAATAAACTCGACCAATCGAGCGCTACCTATCGTTCCCGCTTTGGTTCTGCCGGCAAATTGTGAAAGGAGGTGACAAATGCTGCATATAAGGGCAAGAAAGAGCGTCATAATGACCGGGATAGGTGTGGCAATTCTATTGTTCTGCGGAATCGCAGCGGAACGAGCCTCCGCGATCCCACAATCGACCGCGGACCAGCCGGGCAACGCCGAACAGGGCCGGAAACTGTTCCTACAAAATTGCGCCAAGTGCCACGCGGCTGACGGGAGCGGGAATACGGCCATCGGCAAGGCAGTAAAGGCTAAAGATCTGCGTGCTGCCGAAGCCCAAAAGATGTCCGACGCCGAAATCTTCAATCAGATTGCTGTGGGGAACGGGAATATGCCTTCGTTAAGCAACGCTCTTGAACAGGGGAAGGCCGACCAATTGAGGGCGCAGGTCAATGATTTGGTCGCATATATCCGCGAACTGGGCAAGAAAGGCACAGGCGCCAAGAAACCTTAATGAGGCGGCGAGCCAAGGACCATTTCGCCAGTTTTCAATATTACGAATCGAAGCAGGGACCATGGCCAGCACAGGGTGAACGACAGGACGCCGTACAAAGTCCTGGCGAGCGTTGTCTGAACTGGCACAGAGGAATTGTGTTAAGTGTTGGGCAAAAGCACGATCAGAACAAAGGGGGGAAAAGGGATGAATGATCAAGAGCCGTACTTCCGTTGGGCTACTGTGATAAGTGTGTTCATCGCACTGTTTGTAATTGCATTCCTTCGAGTGCCCAAGGCTGCTGCGGTCCCAAGCTTCGCACGCCAAACTGGGTTCGCTTGCAGGGCTTGTCACTATACGCCGCCCGAATTGACGCCGCTTGGCCGGGCCTTCAAACTGAACGGCTATACCATTGCCGGGAAGCCGACCGTCACATCGGGAAAAACGAAGAAACAAGCCGGGCTTATGATACTGGAGGCATTCCCGCTTTCGGTGATGTTCGAAGCCTCTTTCTCCTCAACGCAATCCCCACAGCCAGGAACCCAGAATGGCACTTTCCAGATTCCCCAGGACGCTTCTCTATTTCTCGCGGGCGCCTGGTCAACGCATGTCGGCAGCTTCGTGCAGGTGACTTATGACAGCCAGAGCGACCATTTCAGCTGGGACAACACCGACATCCGGTATGCCAATTCCACGAAGCTCTTCCAAAAGGATTTGGTGTATGGAATCACGCTGAACAACAGTCCCACCGTGGAAGATCTTTGGAACAGTACTCCTGCCTGGGGTTTTCCCTGGATCGCCAGTAGTTCGGCGCCCACGCCAGCCGCAACCGCCATCATCAATGGGGCCCTGGCGCAAGACGTTGCGGGAATCGGCGGGTACGGCATGTGGAACAACCACCTGTACCTGGCCGGAACTATTTACCGTTCGCAGCACATCGGAGCTCCGCAGCCAAATCTCGGAGCAGACTTCACGTTTAACATCCGCGGGGTCGCGCCCTATTGGCGCGTCGCCTGGCAACAAACCACGAAAAATAACTATTTTGAGGTCGGCAGCTACGGTATGCATATGAAGTCATCTCCGAAGGCCGTTACAGGTCTCGAAGATAGTATTACCGATTGGGCCGTCGATTTCCAATACGATCGGGTGATTCCTCGTTTCGGAGGCGACGTTTTTTCGCTTCGCGGCACCTATATCCGCGAAAATTCGTCGCTTCTTGCAACCAACATGCTCGATCCCAGTGGAGCTTCACCGAGCCGGCACCATCTCAACACCGTGCAGGCGAACGCGGAGTATCACTTCGGCGATCGTTACTCAGCCACGGTCGGATGGTTCAACATTACGGGAACACCCGATGCTGTGCTCTTTGCGAACCCAGACGACCCCGTGAATGACAACTTTACCGGCGACCCCAGGAGCAGTGGCTATATCGCGAACATCTCGTGGTGGCCGGTCCAGAACATCGACCTTGCTTTTCAATACACGGGATATTTGCGTTTCAACGGCGCCGGCACAGACTATAACGGAGTAGGACGAAATGCCGGTGCAAATAACACTGTTTACTTGCTCGCCAGGTTCGTTTTCTGAAATCGCCGGGAGAGAACGTGCAGTTATTCGCATTGGTTTCCACATACAGCGGCGGCGGGGCTCAATGAGATACATATCGAGCCCCGCCGCCCTCTTTAGTTCGGGGATCTGGGGGACACAGCTTAGGACGGCCCTTCGATGCGTGCGATGCGCCTCTGGGTAAGTGCCGCGTAAATCTTCACTTTTCGCTTCGGGATTTTCGGCAGCGCGGAGCATGCGGCCGCTTCGCCGGCAGCGGTCCGTTCCGAGGTCTTGTCGAAGCCATCCCGCAGGAAATCTTTCACAATTGGTTGCGGAGCCACATGCTTTTTCAGAAGCGGCCGAGTTTGTCGTTCCGCTCAAAGTCCCACGACAATTCTTCGACGCGGAGATCATGAACCAACAACTCATCGATCACAGCATTGTCTTGGTAAACGGAGTACGAATCGCTCGAAACCTGCAACCCGTCGAATGAGAATCTATGGCGTTTGTGGATTCCTTCGCGTGACAAATCCGGGCTAGATAGAGGCTGTCTGGGCGGTTGTGCTGGAAGAATGCGCAGTCTTCGCGAGTTGAATTCTGAGCTGATCTCGGAGTGTGGATTCGTAATGGGCGAGCTGGCGTTCGATTTGAGCTTTCTTTTCCTGCTGGCATAGCATGTCTTCGCGATAGCGCTTCAGGAAATAGTCGATCGTCTCGACGCGAATCTTGATCGAGGCCACGGGTTTGTTTTCGTCGAGGTCCTTGAAACAGAAGTAAGGTGTGCCGGATTGCTCCACAATTCGTTCAACAACCGTGTAAATAGGCGCGTCATGACCACATTTAAAGCTGGAGATATCGATCGCTACAAGGTTAGGGTGGCGGGCGGTGAACTTGGCCGCCCAGATCTTCAGATTGCTGCTGGCAGCGGTGGCTGTTTTCCATACATCAGAGATGTCGAGCGGATGACTGATGATACCGGCGCGGACCTCGTCTCCGAACAATCGTTCCAGCAAATCCTCATCGAGCGGGAGCGTGTTTTGCGAGAATATTGGGTAGCCTAATTTCTGGAACTCTTCAAGGATGCCGTGGTTCAGGCCAGGATCGTGATGATAGGGCCGCCCCAGCATGACCACGCCCAAGCGGTTTTCTCGCTCCAGCATGTCGAGCACTTCACGAGCGCGCTTTCGGATGGAAGACTCATAATCTTGCCACGCCACGTAACTCACATCGACGGCGCGTTCGTTCTCTTCTTCCGAGAGGCCCAACAACGGTCCCCAGCAGCGGAACATCTGGCGCGCGAAGAGTTTCCGATCAGATAGGTTCACCAGCGGATGCAAGTACTGGATGCCATGCTGGGCGAAGATGTTGATCTCTTTTGTGTATGCTGCCTCGACAGTTTCCGGCGTGACCGCTGCGGTGGGACAAGCGTTGCAGGCTTTGGTCCTGACCAGCGGCGAACAGAGAACATCAAACATCGGCAGAAAAATGGCATGTAGCGGCATGTGTTTGTGCTTGGAGTAGATCAGGTTGTGAAATTGCGCGATGGTGATCTTCGAGGGGAAACATGGATCGATAGAACCGCGACTGGAACCATTGCGATACATTTCATTGGTCGTGAAGTCCGAATACACGATGTTCTTGGACTTCACCCCGAGGCTCTCGAGATAGGCGCTGAACAGAGGCGCGTACGCATACATGTTCAACACGCGGGGGATGCCGATACGAAGGCTACGCCGATTGTTCATCAGCGCGACCCGTTCACGCACCGGCCTGCGCCAAGTGGAACTCGGGATGGGATCGGCAACTCGCTCGGGCGAGCGTGACTTCCACACTTCCCGCGCTGCAAGTTCTACCAGGTTTGGGTTGGCGGCCCGGATTGTGTCCAGCCCTGCCTTGATCTCACGCATGCTACTGAGGTCCTCGACCCCGCCTTTTTCGCAGCTTGCAATGATCATTCGCTGTTCGCCCGGCTGAAGGGGGACTTTGGATGGGAAGGAGGGAGGAGTCCAGGTCTCCGAATCACTCGTCCGGACATCCACAAATGTTCGCAGGCAAGTATTCTTGCAGAAGTGGCACCGTGTTTGTTCGCTGCGCGTCGTGCGGTAGGCAATCTTTCGGACTGCATCCAGGCCGATGAAGGTTGTTCGGTGTCCTTGTTTCCACATGTCCACGGCTTCGAGTGCGGCGCCGCTCGCGCCCGCTTCTCCGCAGTGGGGGTGCACGAGTATCTCGGGTTCGCGGCCCGAGTTCTCGAAATTCGCGCGGAGGAAATCAACCTGCGCCTTCACTGCCGCGAGATTGTTTTGGGTGCCTCCTTGCAGAATGAACCGCGTGCCAAGGCTGGCTACATTGGGCACATTGGCCACATAGAGGAATATATTCTTTGGCAGTACAGCGGCCAGCCCGGCCAGTATTTCCTCCGCGCGCCAACCCTGCCTTTGGAAGTTCACGATGTCCGATTGCAGGAATACAGCGCATCCATAGCCGAAGACCGGCATGGCCCTTGCAGAAAAAGCAACGGACGCATAGTTTTCGACCGGCACTCCGAATCCTTCGGCGGTGGATTGCAAGAAGTAACCATTTCCCGCCGAGCACTGCGTATTCAATCGGAAGTCCTTGATACGCCCGTTGTGCAGGGCGATGATCTTGATGTCCTGCCCGCCGACATCGACGATACAGTGCGGATCCGGGCAGAATTGTAAAGCTGATTTGGTGTGCGCCACCGTCTCCGCCAATGCAGCGTCGGCGTGCAATACATCCCGTAAGATGTCTTTTGCATAACCTGTCGTGGCCACACCTAGCACTTCGAGATGGGCGCCCTGGGATTCCACCTGGCTGCGCAGGGACTCGAAGAGTTCCTTCGTATCCTGGAGCGGATTACCTTGAGAAAGCTGGTAAGCCTTGCAGAGCAGATCCCCCCTTTCCGAGACGAGCACCGCCTTTGTGGAAGTGGATCCTCCGTCCAGACCGATAAACGCCCGAACCGTTTCTCCCGGATGAAATTTCTCCGGGATGAAGGGAGGCTGGGTGTACTTTTCCTGGAATTGCCTCAGCGCATCTGCTGAGGCCACTAATCCACGCATTCCCGACCTGGACTTCTCCTGCTGCCTTCCTTCGCGTAGATAATCCCTTAGGCGTCCGGTCCCCAGATAACGACCAACTTCTTCGCTTTCATCCCGCCCGAATTCGACAGCCCCGATCGCCGCAAAATACTGCGCATTCTCCGGCACCTTGATGACGTCCTGTGCAGTTACTCCTTGCGGCAGTTGAACCTGACGCTCTTTCCAGAGCAGCGGGATGTTGTGTTCCCATGCCTCGCGCATCCCACGAATGAAAGTATTCGGTCCTCCTAACAACAAGACATGCGGATGTAAGGTGTTGCCGCGCGTCAGCACCGTGAGATTTTGCAAAACAATGGCGTCAAACAGAGAGGCCAACAATTGTTCGGCGGGGATCCCCTGCTTTTGCAGACTGTTGATATCGGTCTCTGCGAAGACCCCGCACTTACCAGCCACACGATGCAACTTGATGCCGTGATAGCCCTGATCACACAGCTCTGTGTAAGGAATCTTGAGCTTTGCGACAATTTTGTCAATAACGGCGCCCGTTCCGCCCGCGCACTTATCGTTCATGCTGGCAATCTTCTTCTTTCGCCCGCTGTTCACATCTTCCTTGAAAACAATAATTTTGGCGTCCTGTCCGCCCAGCTCGATGACGGAATTCACCTCGGGGTGCAGCCTCTCGACCGCGAGGGCGACCGCGTTCACCTCCTGGACGTGCTTGGCGCCGATCATCGAAGCGAGCGAGGTACCGCCGGATCCGGTTATGAAAATGCGGGCGTTGCCGGGAGCAAGGCCGATTTCGCTTTCCATACGTTCCAGAAACTCCAGCAACTTTTCGGGCTGACGGGTTTCGTGGCGCTGATATTCTTGCCAGACGATCCGGTCCGTTCGCAAGTCAACTGCGATACCTTTCACCGTAGTCGAGCCGACATCCAACCCGACCAAATAAGCATTGCCTTCGTTCGCGATCATGGTTCTGCCATTCCCAAATGTGCTTTGCGTGTCATCAGATCACTTACATGCAGCACAAAATTGGCTGCGACCCCGGCTACTCCCTCCCGATGCGGGACGCGGTATAACGGGCTGCGCAACTGAGGATGCTCCAGTACGTATCCGCGAATGTCGTCCAGTTTCTCTCGGGTGGCCGCAAGGCAGTGCTCGAATTCCGCCTTCGCCTTCGCCTTAGCCTCGCCAAGGGCCATCTGCACGCGGCTATGGGCATTCAGTTCGCCCTCGCCGGCAGTTTCGATCGGCAAGAAAATCATGTCCGGGTAGTGGCTGACCACTGCGGATTGGACGCCATCGGACTGCGACGATGGCATGCAGCCGAAAGGCTTCAGCGCCAGCACCATATGACACAGATGATGAACGGTGTAGAAGACATTCTTGCCGACTTCGAGGTGGCCTTCGCCGCCTCGCGCCAGCGAGTGGTAGAAAGGATGGGCCAGGTCCGCCAGATCACTCTGCGGTGGTAAGGGATGCGCCACGCCGCCTAAGCCCTCTACCACACGGGCGTACTGGCGCGTCCAGATGCGCTCCCCCAGGGTGAGCAACAGCCATTTCTTGCCATAAGGCAGTTCCCTGTATATCCGCCTTCCAAATTGCCACCACGGTGGCAGAGGGTCCGGTGCTTCCAAGCCCTTTCGTTCGCGCGCGTTGGCCTTAGCCTGGTGCATCAAGTAGGTGATCCAATTGCCGATGGCGTCCACGAGCACGTGCGCGCCTTCACGCTCGAGGAAAGCAAACATGTTGAAGTTGCCGTCGCCTTCGGTAAGCTGCGCCCAGAACTCACCCGTGATTTTGACGGCTGGCTTGACCCGCAGGCGGTCCACCTCGATTTGTCCGATGCGTTCGCGGCAGCGGCGCAGCACCTTTGTATAGTCTTTGCCGTAGAGGTGTTCGCGGACTTTCCCCAACGTGTTCAAAATATCCTTGAGTTTCTTCTTCTGTTCGAGACGGCGGCGCAGTCCCTGGGGAATTCGCTCCAGGATTTCAAAACGCTCGCGTTCGCGGAGGAAAGTAGACAAGGTCTCCATCACCTCGGCGAAAACGCGGTCCGTTTGTCCCGGTGTAACTTCATAAGGCCGGATGTTGTAGATTGCCTCGTTGATAACGTCACCGAGAATGACGGCATTCAGCATGCCCATTCCAAAATCAACAGTGAATTTCAAGCCAGGTTCGCCGGATTTCGCTTTGATGCCGTCATTTTGTGAAAACAAAAGCACGCGAAAACCGCCAAAACCTGCGTTCTCCAGCGCCATCCTGTACTCGGACTCGTACATGCCGAAGCGGCATGGTCCGCAGCCCCCAGCAGTAAAAAAGACGTAGTTATCGAGAATTTCTTGCTTTCGCAGTCCACGATCTTCCAGGCCGCGCAGGTAGCAGATGAGATTTCCTACCGTGAAATAGGCGGGATTGCATTGGCCGGCGTTGCCGAACTGTTTCCCCAAGTGATAGGCGACCAGGTTGGGATTCGGCAGGGCTTCACAGCGATAACCACTTCCTTGAAAGACCGCCTGGATAAGCTTTTCGTGTTTCCAAGTAAGACCACCCAAAAGAATGGTGACATGGTTGCGTTCTTCGCCCGTAAACGGCCGTTCCACTGGCCGACGGAAATGACTCGGACTGTTCAACCCTGCCAAGTGAAGCAGACGAAGCCTCTCGGCAGCCACGCACTCATTGATTTCCCGATCGCTTTGAATCTCTATGAGTTCTTTACTTCCCATCGGAACCTTCCGCGAAAAACGTCGCGACATTCGCTCTACAGATCCGCTGGATACCCCGTTCCGGTCCGGAAAAGCGGCGGCGCCTACCTTGGCAAGTAATCACTCGGATTTCGGTTTCTCAGAAATCCAGGTGACGTTTTGGTCCTGTCCTGCCGAGGCAGCGCTCTTCACTCGATTGACGGTGTCAATGCGATGCTCGATCGTAAGAATCTTTTTGCCGTAGAATCTCACGTCCACGAATGTCTCGTCTTTAACCGAAAGCCAAAAACCGCCTATTCTTTCGTACTGGCGCACGAATTCGGCTCGCGTGATCCAGAAGGAAAACTTTTTCGCGGGATGTCCGGCAATCCTGACGATAGCGAACTCGCGGCTATCAATCCATATTTTCCCTTCGAACAGATACTTGTCCTCTCGCTTGGGAAGCGCCGCAACGACGTAGCAGTGGTGGGCGCCCACTTCTTCCTGGCCGAGTACAGTAAACGTGTAGTTCGCAGGGGTGATCGAACTGTCGTGATGTTCCTTTCCAGCCGCAGCGGAGGCCTCACTCTCGGTCAACGGGTTAAGTACCATGCGCTGTATCAGGTGCGACCCTTCCTCGGAAATCTTCACGAAGGTCTTCTTGTCGGGGGCAATATATTCCATTCGGACAATTTCCCTAGCGTGTACTTTGCCCTGAGGATTCGTTACCGCATAGATCCTTACACCGGAATATTCCTGCAACTGAGCATTGCGAAGCTCGTTCTGCTTCACCAGGTCAGCGAATATTTCGTCCCCGCTTGTCCCCGCTTGCAATACGGGGACCGGTGTAACTTCCCCCGATGGTCCACCATTCTGCGTAGATTGTCCAGCCGTTCGAATGCCCGCTGTCGTGATCCAGACAGCTATAACAGACGCCAGAATGAGTCCTCTCGTTATACTCGGAATTGGCATGGCGTGACCGGCTCCTTCCTTGCAATCGTTTGAGGATCACCGCATCGCAGCCCTTTTCGCGGTTTCAGTCATCGAAGCTGCGCGTGCCACCCTGAAACTTGTTCTTGACGGCCTGCGACCACAGCCACTTGATTACTCGCGCGTCATTGTAGCAGTACGCAAGATTATGATTCAACGTTGAGAAGCAATGTTGCTGGCAGGTCTTTTTCATCGCTGCCAGTTGCTTTTGGTCAAATTTCGGCTCCTCGATGTTGTCCCAGTTGAAGGAGGACGGGTACATCGGGAAGCATGGTGCGACGGTGCCGTCGGTGCGGGATGCTGAGATCGGCTCGGAATTTTGCCGGAGTCGCCATTGCTCTTGCCTCCCTCTTGTAGACGCATCCGCAAGGACGATTCGACCAAACCAGGTGTCCAGATCCCCAGGCATTATTCTTGCCTTACCCGTGTTGCCCACTTGTCTCTATCCGCAAGCAACCGGAGTCTTAGCCTCAATTGTTCCTTAGCCTTTTTAAGCCTGGGCCTCCCCGCTGACAGTGACCCACATCACACGTATGTCAACTCCGGTTGAAAATTGGGAGAGCCTACTCACATCGTATTCCCCTGTCGGGACTGAAATGTTTGAGTGAGAAACGGAAGGAGGAACTGGATTTGTGTTTGTCTTTGAGGTCTGCCGCCCGGCGGAGGGAGGAGGAGCTGGGCGGCGCGGCGCACGTAAAATCTGGTCGCCATGACCGTTCCCGCTCACTATTTCGATCTGGTTTGTGAGATGAAAAACGGCGGATGGCTTATTTCTCGCGCTCCCAGACAACGGTAGACGAGTAAGTCTTGCCCTGAAAAAACGGGCTTGGCTGTGGCACGGTCACAAGCGTGAGCTTATTGCCCTCTAGCTTATAGTGCCGCCTTTGGTCAGTACCGGTCCACGACTCATTCCACGAAACATCGACGGTGGTGACAACATCACCGCCTTCGATGCGATACTTGCCGGTATAGGCGATCATCGACTTCCATAGTTCTGCCCGCTCTGCATCGCTGGGACCAGGCTTTCGACCGGCGGAGGAAATAACGGCCATCATGCGCCCCTCGGGCGTCAAAATAAGATAACCCTTTGGATGCGGCCCAAGGACATCCTGCGGCTTTCCATTGTTGTCGTATACGGCTTGGGATGATACTAATTTCCAGTTGCCAACAAGTGGATTCTGGTTCGCTACCTTCTGAGGATACGGAGAGAGCGTGAAAATAAGGCCCAGGGTCACAAACAGAATACGCATCGTCGCCTCCCTGACTGTCTCGGCTTGCGTCGTGATAGTAGCACTGGACCTGATGTAACTGCCAGAACGCGCCCAAGACTGTGAACCAAGCCAGCGCGACAAGTACCATCGGGAAATTACTCACGATACGAAATTCGGAGGTGTTGGTCGTCGGAGCGGGGGGATTTGAAGAATGACGGTTACAATGGTTACCACGTAGGGGGCCGTCTGTTCCAATCTGTCGCGTGCTCATAGGCATGAGCCAAGCGGAACACCAGTATCTCTCCCCAGGGCGGCCCGCTGATCTGCAGGCCGATGGGCAAGCCGTCATGGGTGAAGCCACAAGGGACCGTGATTGTCGGAAGACCATAGACATCAAATGGAACGGTGTTTCTGGTGGTTGGAGAAAGCTGTCTCTTTTGGATCATCTCCAGCTCCACTTGCTCCGCCTCCGGGATGCTAGCCGGAGGAATAGCCATCGTGGGCGTGACGAGCAAGTCCACCGCAGAAAAGACCTTTTTGACTTCGCGGCGTAACCTTTCGAGCGAATGAATGGCATCAATATACGTGGCGGCGCTCACTTCAGCGGTTTGGCGCAGCTTCAGCAAGGTCTCTTCTTGATAAAGCTCTGGGCTCCTAGCCATGTACTGCGCGTGGTAGGCATAGACTTCCGCGCCAGTCGGAGCAACCGGCAGGTTCCTCACCTCGGGCAACTCAACGTCTTGTGTGCTTCGCCCCAACTGGCTGAGCAAGACTAGCGCCTGCTGGACCGCGTTCTCGATATCCGGATCGAGCTGGTCGTAGAACAGGGCGCGGGGCACTCCCAGGCGGAAGGACAACTTGTCCATGCGCATGCCCTCGGTGTAATTGGGGACGGGCACATCCACGCTCGTGATATCTTCGGGATCATAACCGGCAAGTTGCTGGAGCAGGAGCGCCGAGTCGCTGACCGTACGGGTCAACGGCCCGACATGATCAAGAGACGGCCTCATCGGTATCACGCCACGATTGCTCACCAAGCCGTAAGTCGGTTTGAAGCCAACGACCCCACAGAAAGCGCCCGGTATCCGAATTGATCCCGCCGTATCAGTGCCCAAGGCTCCATAACACAGCCCCGTTGCAATAGCGGCAGCAGACCCGCCGGATGATCCACCGGCGATGTGATCTGGCTTCCAAGGATTGTGCACGGGGCCAAAATAGCTGGTGATCGAGGTGCCGCCAAAAGCGAACTCATGCATGTTGAGCTTCCCTAGGATTACGCTACCAGCAGCTCTCAGCCGTCGCACCACCTCGGCATCCTGAGCCGGAATGCGATCCGCAAAAACTGCGCTAGCTGCAGTTGTGCGGATGCCCGCCGTGTCGATATTGTCCTTCAAGCCGACCGGGATTCCGTGTAACGGTCCCCGCCATTTACTGTGTTGTATCTCCGCTTCCGCTTGGCGCGCTTGCTTCAGCGATCCTTCGGCATCGACCGTGATAAACGCGTTTAGGATGGGATTCAACCGTTCAATTCGCTTGAGACATTCTTGAGTCAGTTCCACCGGAGAAACGGACCTCTTGCGCACTAGTTCGGACACCTTCTGGAGTGAAAGGCCGGCCAATTCGCCTTGTTCCCCAAACATCTGGTTCGCTGCGAGCATCGTGCCTGCAATGAGGCTAACCCTCAAGAACTCCCTGCGAGAGGAATCCCTGGCCTCGCCCTCCTTTCTGCGTCTCTCAACTTGGCGAGAGATTGGGCGTCTGAACGGTTCGCTCGGCTGTCGAGCGGGTTATTTCGGCATGACTTCAGGGATCGCACTGACTTGAAGCTCCTGCTCACCGGTAACCAGCCACTGTACGCTGAGAGCCCCGGCCGGAAGGAAAAACGCGACCAGCACAAAGACAGGCGTATAGGAAAAGCGCTCGACGATGTGCCCGATGAACTGCATCACAACAATCGCAGCGAAAGAGTTGCACATTACGTTCACGCCGACAACCGACGCCACTCTTTCATGCGGGAAAATGTCCGCCGGGAGGGCAAAAAGATTGGCAAAGAATGCTTCCATAAAAAAAGTGGCAATCGCCAGGATTGCCAGTACTGCAGCTACCCCAGGAACTTTCACGACAAACGACGTAAACGGAACGATGCAGGCGCAGATACACATGATCATCTTCCGTGCCCGGACCGGCTCCCAGCCCTGCCGTACGAAGTAACCGGAGGCGTACCCCCCGACAATGCTGCCGACACTGGCAAAGAAGTACGGAATCCAACCGTAGATCCCCATTTGGTGTATGTTCAGGCCGCGTGCCTGGTTCAGAAAAGAAGGAATCCAGAACAGATAAAACCACCAGAGCGAGCCGGAGAAAGTCTGGGCGAGCGTCAAGCCAATGACCCTCTTGTCCCGCAGGAGGGTAATCCAGGGCACATTCACCTTCGATGACTGCGCGGCTACAGCAAGATCCGATCGCGGCCGATAGGACAGCAGCCAGAAGATTGTCCAAAGAAAGCCCGCCACGCCGGTGCCATAGAATGCCCAGCTCCAACTAAGATGCATCGAGAGGTACGCCACGACGGGAGGAGTGAGAGTCGTTCCCATTCCGGCACCAAATATCGCAATGCCGATCAGCGCGGCTCTGCCGTGTGGCGCCGCGTGCTCGGCCGCCGTCTTGGTGATTGCAGGAAAGGCCGCAGCCTCCGCCAGCCCCAGCATGAACCGATAGGAACCGAGCGCGAAAACACTCCGGGCCGTCCCGCAGAGAAATTCGAACAACGACCAAAAAATGACCGTAATCGCAAGCCCGCGGCGCGTGCCGACGCGGTCCACAAACCATCCCGCCAGCGGCAT
>JAIQES010000013.1 GCA_020073705.1 Terriglobia bacterium | reverse complement strand
GCTCGGCTGCTTGCGCCTGGAGCGCTTGTCCGGCGAAGAAGAGGTGACCGGGCAACAGGTGCCCATCGGCCAGGTTCTCTCGCTCTACGACACCATTCTGCGGGACTTCGTGCGAGCGCTCGCAGCGCTTCAAGCCGGGGATGTGGAAACCCGCGTCTTTGAGCTCAATCATGCCCTCACCGTGATCGGGCACTTGCAATACGTATTGGATCACGAGCGCGGCGGAGAAGCCGCGAAACAATTTGCACAGTTCTATGACGTGACCCGCGGCATGATTGTGCAGGCAAATATTCGGGCTACACCCGAATCCCTGGAAGAACTCATTGATCTATACGGCGGGTTGCGGCAGGCATGGTATCAAGCGGAGCAACAGTCACCAGTGGACAAGACACAGGCGCCGGCAACCGATCGGCCTGGCGACTCGAGCGGAACGCACGCCGTGAGCGCTGTAAACGATGACATCGAAACACCTCAGCTTCAATGGAGCGCCTGATGGAACGCAACAAGCATGAACGTTTTCTGGCCGCCAACCAGGAGTTGCGCGACTTCCTGCGCAGGGCGGAAGGTTTAATGACCGGAACCTCAACGATCAGCGAGGGCGATTTGCAATCCTTGTCGCGACATCTTTCGACCCTCGCTCCTGAAGTTGGCGACGCATCCCGGTCCGAAACACTCGACGCTGGCCTGCGAAACGAAGTCGCGGAATACGTCAATAATCTCCGCGCTCTTCAAACCGCGCTCGAGAAAGTTCGCTGCGTCATGCTGGCTCGCAAGATGCAACTCGAAACCGAGAGGCGTCACCTCAATGGGCTGCAGGGATGGGTCAACGCGTATCACCAAACCACGTAACTCGGCCTTGGAAGAAACGAACTTCCCGGCAACTTAACCCCTCCACGCCCAAACCGATCTCCACATGCGCGCTTTCACACGCTGACTTCTAAAAGGCTTCCCCCGCCAGCCGTGCGGCAGGCTACTTAAGGAAATTCAGCAAGTTCATGGTGGAAAGGATTTGTCCGGTCGCGGAAAGAATTGCATTGGTCGCGACGGTCGCCTGCTGGAGGTTCGTGATCGAGGAGGCCAGGTCCACGCCGACCAATGTGTTCTCCTGCTGGGCGAGTTGAATTTTGTCGCTGTTCAAAAAAGTCTGCGTCGACTGCAATTGCTGCAATGTATTTCCGTAGAAGACACGCTGGCTGGTTAGCTGCGAAAAGGCCTGCTGCAAATTCGTGTTTGCAGCGGCAAGACCGGAATTGTTCTGCAATGCTGTGATCATGCCATTGAGCGAACCCAAGACGTCTCCGGCGGGATTCGTGAAGATCTGGCTTCCAGGCGCGTTGATGGCAATGGTGTTCCCCTGAGAGATTGTGATCGAGTTGACATTGGTGTTGCCGTTGTATTTCACGCCGTCGGGTTGCGAAGGATCGAGCACGAAGGGCTGCGTCGAAGTCGCCGTCCCGGCAAATACGTAGCTTCCTTGATACGTCTGGTTCGCAAGGCTCAAAACCTGATCGCGGATTCCGGTTAGTTGCTGGGCAATGGCCTGGCGGTTCGAATCCGACAGTGTTCCGTTTGCCCCTTCCGTCCCGAGCGAAATAGCTTGCGTCATCGCCTGTACCACCGAACTCAGGGTTGAATCGATGGAATTGCCTTGCGCCGTAAGGTCAGAAATGTTTTGGAGGTATTGGTTGTCCTGACCCCCCCGGATGTGATTGAGTATGACTTCCGCCGCCGCCGCAGGATTATCGGAAATCTGATTGACCTGCCGCCCCGTGGAAATTTGCTGCAGCGCGGTGTTTTGTGCCTGCCGATTCTGCGCGATCGCCGCGAGCAGATCCGGTGCAGGGTCGGGATTAATGCGTAGGCTCATGATGACTTCACCCAGTCGTCATACTCAGTGTCGCAGTCAGCAGTTGGTTTATGACGTTAATCACATTGGCCGCAGCTTGATAAGCGCCCTGGTAACGAATCAGATTGGCTGCTTCTTGATCCAGTGAAACTCCGGAGACCGCGCCGCGCTGGTCCTGCAGTTGCTTCTGAACCAGCCCGACAGCCGTTTGCTCGGACGTCGCCTGGGATACGTCATTGCCAATTTGAAAGATCAAACCTGAATAATAGTTGGCGGGAGTTTGGCCGTTGACGATGTTCTGATTTTGCAGGTTCGCAAGGGCCTGCGCATTCCCGTTACTGCCAACCGTCCCATCCGAACTTGCGGCAACCAGATTGGGATCGTTGATCGCCACGGCAATCGAGGACGCGGCGCCCGTCACCGATGCGGGCTGCACGAAGAAATTCACACCGGGATTCCCGTTGGCATCGAAGCCAGCCTGGCTTTGCGTGTTCACGGAAATGGCCAGGTTGTAAGCGAACGTATCCAGCTTGTTGAGGATCGAAGGGATTTCCTGGTCCCGCACCTGAATCTCTCCTCCGAGGGCGCCACCATTGATGCTCGATGTGATGTCGGTGCCTTGCGAATAGACGTCGTGATACGTCGTATTGGAATTGATCTGCGTGGACAGTGCAAAACTTTGTCCCGCGACCACCAGAGCCGCACCGTTCGACGTCGTGATCGTCAAGCTGCCGTTTCCCGCATCCGCTTCAGAGATGTCAACCAAACCGGACAGTTGGCGCACCAACTGGGTACGCTGATCCAGGGATGTGCCAGGATCTTGTCCTACGCCCTCGAGCCCACTGATCTGAGTGTTTAACGATGCAATTTGCTTCGTAAGCTGATTGACTTGGCTAACCGCCTGCTGGACGGCGACATCGGTGTTGCTTTGCAGTGCTTGAAGGTTGGACGAGTCCTGCCGGAATGCAGAGGCCAGATTCTGTCCCGCCGTGATTACACCCTGACGGGACGCTGCATCGCTCGGGTTGGCGGACAGCTGAGTTAGGCTATTGAAGAACGCCGTGAGTGGGGTCTGTAAACCGCTGCCAGCCGCTTCGTTGAACAATGCTTGCACCTGGTTCATCGGTCCAAGAAACGCGCTGAGCTGGCTCGCCGATTGATTCTCTTGATCGAGGCGGCGTTCGAGCAGGTTGTCACGGATGCTCGTCGTCTGCCCCAAAGACACTCCGGTGCCGAACAACAGGTTCCCAACTTGTACGGGAGGGTTGTCGGATAGGTTGACTTGTTCTCGTGAATACCCGGCAGTGTTCACATTCGCGATGTTATTGCTCGTGATCGCGACGGCTCCCTGGTCGGCGGCCAGCGCGCCGAGCGCAATTCCGAGGCTCCCATAAAGACCACCCATGACTTCAGCCCCTCTCCGCGATGCGCGGCGCCGGCAGTCTGGATCCGGCAGGCGGCGCGTATGTAAGAGCGTAGTTTCCGAAAAGATTCATCAGCATATTGACTGTCCGTCGGGACCGACGCAGGTATGCCGCATGAATCTGATTCAGTCTTCCAACCTCCGCCTGCGCTTTACCAAGTTCATGCATCACGCCGCGGAGCCGGTCGGCCCAAGCGTTGCCTTCGAGCGACCCGGCCGCGTCAGGCCGCGCCAGACCCAGTTGCTGGGCGCAGGTTCGCTGCAGCGAATCGATCGCTGGATCGAGCAATTGAATCTGACGGCAGAGGTCCTCTTGCTCTGTGATGCGGCCGTGCATTCCATCCAGGTCCATCGCAACGAACTCTCTGCGGCAGTCCACCAACTGTTGCGCCAGTATGCGCAACAAAGAAAGACGTTGCTGCAGCAACGCCAGATATCTTTCGATTTCAGGGTTCACGGACTACGCCATTTCGTCCAGCTCGTGCTTCTCTTCTTCTTCCGGAGCACTGATCTCTGGTGTATTGGGTGACGCGGGCTCCCCGGCAACGGCGGCCTTCACACGTGGCTTGTGGGCAGACTGGTCCTGCGGGCCTGTTCCTGGGTCGGCAATCGATTCGATACGGGGAGATATAATCTCCGCCATGGCATGCGACTCCGCAGCGGCTATTCGTTCGAGTTGATGCCGAACAATTGGGCGACAATGGCGCCAGCCACTTGATCATTGCTGCGCTGGAACTGGCCTGATTGGATTTCCGAACGTAGCGCGCTGACCTGCTGCTGGCGAACATCAGGAATCTGGTCGAGTTGCGCCACGAGCTGGCGGACCGTCGCCTGGTCGGAAGATAGATGTACCGTGTCATTGGGCTGACCAGCAATCGGAGCCGTTGGGGTCTTCGCCGCTCCAGACTGGGAGTCGTTGACCCGGTTCGTTCCCGAATTTTCAGCAGCGGGAATTTGTGGATCAATTCTCATCTCTTCTTTCCTCCCCCGAATCCTCCTATTTTACCCTTTGGAGGTTTTATCGGCCGCGAATGAGAGGACTTTAACCTTTCCCCTGTTTACTCCGCCTACATCTATGCTATCGGCACTTCAACTGAAATCTTTAGGAGCATGTGTCCTGCCAAACTCGCGCTGTCCTCTGTGATTCATTGAATCCAGGCGACCTGCGCTACGAAGCCGAATGGACAGCATAACCAGCTCCGGAGATTGCAGGCTCTAAGTGCTGTATTATCATATTTTTGATACCAAGACCTCCGGCGTTTCCCACCGCGCTTGACATGGCCTGCATCCCCCAATCATCAAAACTTTCTAACGTAGGGTCAAAGTCCTTGTCATCTTGGTCGCTAAATGTCTCTTTCATGGACTTCCACAGCGAATTAAGAAGCATGGACTCAAACTCTCCTGCGGCTTTTCGTAGCTTCATATCTTCGGGAGATCTGGAACTAACAGAATCTAAACGGCTTGCTAGTCCCGAGGCGCCTCCGGCCTGCAGGAGGGCTGTGGGTGCCGTGCTGGCAAGAGGAACCATTACAGAATCTCCAGTTCGGCTTGCAAGGCTCCCGCAGCCTTGATGGCCTGGAGAATGGCTACAATGTCTCTTGCCGTTGCCCCAATGGATTGCAGGCCGCGGATCAACTCATCTACGGTTGCCCCTTCTTCAAGATGAATCGCCTGCGCAGGACCCTCCTGAGCTTTCACCGTTGTCTGAGGCACAACCTCCGTCTGGCCTTGCGCAAACGGCTGCGGCTGCGAAACCTCGAGGCGCGTCGTCACCTCGATCGCGAGATTGCCATGTAGAATCGAGCACGGCCCCAGAGACACGTCAGCGCCCATGACAACCGTTCCAGTTCGTTCATTCACGACGACTTTGGCGGGCGTTGTAAATTGGACCGGGAGTTCCTCAATGCGTGCGAGAAGACGTGGCACCGAATCGGGCCCCTTCTCGATCCCTGCAATTTCAACCCGGCGGCTATCGACCGCATGTGCGATATCTTTGCCGAGTTCTTTGTTGACAGCGGCCGCGATATCACGCGCAGTCGCATAATCCGGATTGTGGAGCAGCAAGGACACGGTAGTGACGTCACGCAAGTCCACTGAAGTATCGCGCTCGACCAAGACTCCGCCTACGATCCGGCCCACCGTCGGATGATTCACTGTCTTCGAATTGCCGCGGCCGCTCGCGCTATATCCGCCCAACACCATTCCACCCTGCGCGACGCCATACACCTGCCCATCCGGGCCGAACAGCGAAGTGAGCAGCAACGTTCCGCCTTCGAGACTCTTAGCGTCGCCAATTGAAGAAATCGTGGCATCGATATGCATGCCGGGCTGGGCAAAGGGTGGCAAGGTTGCCGTGACGAAAACGGCTGCGATGTTGTGAACAAGCATGGTTCGCGGAGTGGCAATCGTCACGCCCATGCGTTGCAGCATGTTTGCCAGCGTTTGAGTGGAGAAAATCGTTTGCTGGCGGTCGCCGGTTCCATTCAGTCCCGCCACCAAACCATAGCCCATCAAGAGATTGTCGCGGACCCCTTCGACACTGGTCACATCCTTCAGGCGCGCGGTATGAACTCTCCCTTCATCGGCCCGCACGGCGTGCGCCACCATCCCGAGGGCAAACCATACGGAGAGCATAGACCTTCGCCGGAATGACATGAATCTCCTCATTAGAAACCGAAAATCTTCAGCAAGGTGCGCACCACGATATTGGGTTGGTGAATCGCATCCGCCACGACGCCTTTGCCGTGTATTTCCGCTTCCAGATTCCCGATGGAGGACGACAACACGGAATTATCCGAAGCGATATCGCCGGGCCGCACCAAGCCGCGAAGCACGATGGTCTGACGGTCATTGCCCACCGTCAGATCTCGCACCGCCTCCACAACGAGCACTCCATTTGGCAGGGCTTCGACAACGCGCCCGGCAAGGTTCAACGAGAGTGTGGAGCTCAATGCGGATTGCCCCTTACCGTTCAGATTCTGTGTGGAAGTTGGGGAAAACAGGTTCTGCCAGCGGCTCGCTGCCGGGAGAGTTCCGAAAAACGCGCTGACGCCGGAGGAAGCATCGAACGTCCGTGCCGCCTGGGCCGAGCCGTTATTCGTTGCAGAAAAGTTGTCCACGACAACTATGGCCAGCAGGTCTCCTGCGTGACGCGCCTTGTAATCACTCGCCGTGGTGGTCATCGTGGAAGAAGGCGACCACAAGCTGCCGGTCGTCCGCTGCGGTTCGGCGGCAAGGGCGCGGACGCGTGTCAAATATTCACCTAGCGATGTTTGTACTTGGCTAGGTTTCTTCTGTCCCTTGAGGAACTTCATCTGGGCATTCAGGCTGTTCGAAGCAGCGAGCACCAGCAGGAAAGCAAGGAACAGATTCGGCCCGGGATTTCGGTGCAATTTCTGCCTGAACCTCATGACGCCACCCCGTTTCAAAATTTCATCTCGAGATGCGCCCGTCCGTCTACCTGTGCATTGAATATTTTCCCCGTATCTAACATGCGGACACGAACCTGCTGACCTAGCGTGCCCTTCTCCAGGGGAACAACGTCCGCAAACATACGGAGGGTATCGGAGCGAAGAAGGAGCGTCGCACGCTCCCCAGGGGCTACCAGGATCTCTTGCGTGGCCGCCGCCTTGAGGGCGGAGGAAATGCCAGGTCGGTTCATGGACCGGTCAAGTTCTGCTCCGAAGTGAACCGGCGCCAAAGGCAAATCTCCATCGAGCCGGGCCGTCGCAAAGAATGGCAACACGCTCGGATCACGGGATGGCCAAAGCAGGAATCTGGCGCGCCGAAGTCCGACATCGAGGTCCATGCGCATGACTTGCAATCCAGCATCACCCGGGCTCACGAATACCTGCGATTGAAGCAGGATATCCTGGGGCTGTAGCGTTTCCGCAGCGTGAACGCTGCTGTGTTCGAGTGCCTTGCGAATGGCATCGAGCACCTCGGAAACCGTAATTGCGCGAGACTCACGCGAAATCACGATGCGGTCGGGAACCGCGATTTCCGAAAGTATGTCCTGACTGTCGCTGATATGGCTGATGAGGACAGAACGTTCCAGAGTGCGCGTATTCCCAAGCTGGGGCGCGGCGCCGAGGGAAATTTCGGTCGCCCGCGCTCGCAGCGAGCCTGGCACGTCTTCCGGAAGCAAGTCTGAAAGAAGGACGCGCGCGCCGGTGACCCGGACCACCCGCAATAATTCGATCCGGGGGACTCGCACGGCTTGCGCGGATCCTCCGGAAAACATGACGACGGCAATTGCAACCCTCATGAAAGCGCCCCCCATTTGAAATCTCATCTGTGACTCTCCGCTACTGCGTCAGGCCGTTCACGGTCTGGAACATTTGGTCCGCCGCGCGAATCACGCGCGAATTAGCCTCATAAGACCGCTGTGCGAGGATCATGTTGACGAACTCCGTCACCACGTTGACGTTCGATTCTTCGAGATTGCCTTGCTGGATGCTTCCAAGACCGTCGGACCCTCCGGGCGTGCCAAGAATCGCATCACCGGAAGCGGTGGTAACCTGAGAATAGTTTTGACCGACGCTATTGAGTCCGCCGGGATTGGTAAAGGTCGCAAGCTGAATGGCGCCGACTTGCTGCGCTTGCGCCTGCGCCGGGAGTGTGATGCTCACTGTGCCGTCCGTTCCTACGGTAACCGACAAAGCGTTCGACGGAATCGTAATGTTGGGTGTCAGGGGATTTCCTTGCGCATCGACAATATTGCCGTTCTGGTCCAAGTGAAACGCTCCGGAGCGCGTATACGCCAGATCCCCTGTTGGCAGGGTAATCTGGAAAAAACCTTGCCCTTGGATCGCCAGATCCAACGGATTTCCAGTGCTGTCGAAATTGCCTTCCGTCTGGATCATTTCGGAAGATGCAGGATGCGTTCCAAGACCGACCTGCAGACCTGCCGGAAGCGTGGTCTGCTGTGTTGCGGCTGCTCCGGCGACAACCGTGTTTTGATAGATGAGATCTTGGAACTGAAGCCGCCGGCTATGAAAGCCCGTAGTCGAGGCGTTGGCGAGATTGTTCGCAATGTTATCGAGGTTGAGTTGCTGTGCCAACATGCCGCTGGCCGCCGTGTATAAGGCACGAATCATTTCTTTAATCCTCCAAGAATCTAGACGCGCGGCACGTCTTGCGCCGCCGCGCGGTCGAAATCCGTACTAAAAATGGTGAGCGCGCGTCCGAGCATGTCGGCTTGACGCTGGAGAAGAATCAGTCCGACTGCGCCTTCAACCGGGTTGATATTCGAAGATTCCAGCATGCCTTGACGGACGATGGAATTCGATACCGGCCTTTCACTTCCCGCCGGTGCGACGTAGTTCGAATTTCCTTCCAGCACCATGGCTGTTCCGGGCGCGGATTGAACCAGGTGCAGCTTCGCTACAAGTCCGCCATCCACGGATATGGTACCGTCAGGGCTCACCGATACGGTCCCCGTCGGCAATGTGATCGGGACCGTTGTCGTTCCCTGTTCGGCCAGGACGAGATTGCCATCCTGCGTGGTGACCTGCCGTGCCGCGTTCAAATGGAAATTTCCGTTTCGCGTGTAGCGGATGCCTGCACGGGTTTGCACGGAAAAGAAACCGGTGCCCTCGATCGCCAAATCTGTGCTGTTGCCGGTGGGATCCAACGAACCCGACCGGAGGTCTACCCGGCTTCCGCCCAGAATCCCGAATTGATTCACGGCTTGGTTGATTGGGCTGAGGATCTCGCCACTCTGCGCCGCAGAGAGTGCCTGGTAGAACGGAGACTGTGCCTTGAAGCCTGCCGTCGAGGCATTAGCCAGATTGCTGGCCACTACATCGAGTGCCTGCATGCGGGCTGCAAGACCCGCGTAAGCCACATAGAAGCCGCTGTCCATATTCCTCTCTCCCGCAAAGAGAGAGCAATCGAGCGGCCAGATCGTGCGGATTTCGATGCTAGCCAACTCCATGAATAAGTGTGAGTTAAGTGCTGGAAAATTTGCGTGTGCGGACCAGGGCGGCCTGTGCGGCCGATTCTGCCCAGCGACAGCCGGCTCACAGGCAAGCTTTGCCGGGCATGATCGTTACCAAGAAACAATTTTGCCGCAGACACGAGGCGATTCAAGAGTGAATCGCGAGGCACACCCACAGAGGAGATCTGTCGTATCCGAGACAACATGTGATCCGGTCACCATCCGCGATGGCAACCATCTCATAGTCTTCCCCACGGATGACCGTCGGCACGGACAGCATGCAGTGGTCTGCCAGCCGAGTGATCTTGCCTTTGAAGTTGCCCGCCACCATGTTGCAGATCTCAGCGATCGCGTCGGCCACCTCGCTAGGATTAACAGTCCCCGTCCCGAGCATCCTGCCCGTGATGCTCTCCGCCGTGTGCGAATTGCAGCGAATGTAGAGGACGCCACATAGCGCACCGGCCAAACCAACCATAGCTGTGGTGTCTCCGACTGCGACTTCTGCGATCGGGCCTGAAATCGTTGTCAAATCTGTTTGTACCATGATCTGAAAGACTTCCTTCGCGGAGCAGTCCAGAAGGCTCGGCCACGTGGAATCGGGACGCACTGGATTCTGGATCTTGGAGTCCAATGCAGGATTCATCGCACAACCTCCAGGAGCGGAGATACCCGCTCCTTGATCTGGTCGGGGGTGAATGGCTTGCGAATGTAGCCTTTAGCGCCGATTGAAAGCGCCTCGACGACACGCGACTCGCTCCCCTCCGTAGTCACCATTACAACCGGCGTGCCTTTGGCCGCCTCGATGGTGCCGAGCTGCCGGAGGAATTCAAGACCATCCATCGCGGGCATGTTGATATCGGACAAGATCAGGTCAAACACACCTTCACGGACTGCGGCAAGCGCTTCAATTCCGTTTCCGGCCTGGACAACATCGCCCAGATCCAACCCGGCCTGACGCAGGGAGCGCTCGACAATTTTGCGCATCACGGAGGAGTCATCCACAATCAACACACGAGGTCTTTTCATTCACATTCTCCGGTCCCTAAATTAAGGCAGTCCTTCCGGCCGTTGGCTGCTCCGTGGGATTGTTGAACTCAATGACAGGGAGCAGATGAAGGTATTCGGTCTCCAACATTTCCGTCAGTTCCGAGCGCTCCTTGGCCTCGAGGCGCGGCAAGCACCGCGCGAGAAATTCATCCTCCGCTGCTGGGTCCGATAGTTCCTGCGTTTCTCCATCGGAAGGGGAAGCTAAGCTATGCGCTTCGCAAAAATGATCGGCGGCGGAAACGATTCCGACCAGATGCGGATCGCGGGAACTGCGTTCCGGATGATGATGATTTTCGAAAACATCGATGAAAGAGGGAAAGAAATTCCAGGACTGGCCGATCCAGCGGCCCACTTCGCAATGATTGAGACCAAAATCGCCTTTTTCCGCCTCCAAGGAACCACCCCAGGGACCGCTTACGGTGTCGCCCCGCAGCGCATGTTCTTCTGCGACGACCACCAGTAGCGGAAGCATGCCAATATCGTGCAGCAAGCCTCCCAGGTAGGCCTGCTCGCGTTCCGAGTATTCGAGCCACTTCGCGACGCGCTCGCTGAGCATGCCACTCATGAAACTGTGTTGCCAATATGCCTGCACCTCGCCTCGAGGAAGCTGCCGCCCAGTGAATTCCATCATCGAGCAGGTCAACACGAGCGTGCGCAGACGCTCCGAACCCATCAGGACGGCGGCCTCCTCGATGCTCAACACACGGCGGCGAAGGCTGAATAAAGCTGAATTGCACATGCGGAGGACCTGCGCCGATATGCTGGGGTCGTTGCGAATGACTTTTGCTACGCGCTTCAAATCCACAGAAGGCGAGCTAAGTAACGTATTCAGTTCGAAAACGAAGCTAGGCAGTGTAGGAAGCCCTTCGGTAAGGATGGACATCAACCGTGCCTTGCGCCGCTGTTGTCGTTCCGGGGTCGTCATCTCCACGAAAGTTAGCGCGGATGGGTGAATTTGTTCGCGGACTTGCATCCGCCTCCTATCGACAGCAAGTGTCCCGACAAGGTTTTTATCGGCACGGAGTGCGAATTCTTTAGGCGCACATGGCGGACAAATCGATGAAAGCCGGTCAGGTGTCCCGTTATTGAACGTCTGCAAGTGCTTGAAACAAGATATCTTTGGAGTCTTGCGCGGTCTGCAGGCGAATCCAAATGAAACGGCCCGAGCGCGCCATCCATACATCTGTGGCGTCCACCTGCCACGCATAGTTTCGCGTCGTCCGAGCCATCTCGCGAGGCTCGATCGGCCTTTCGAAAACCGTAGTGGGCGCGTGTGAAATGTGGCGGAGTTCCTCGAGTGCCTCCAGGAGTGCAGACTCCGAAACGATGCAGGGGATGGTTCGCAGGTGAAGCATCTGCTCGACTGCGTAAAGTGCGGTGCGATCAATACCTTCGACAAAGGCAAGATACAATGTTTGCTGAAAGCGGATGTGGTGGACCGGCAGCATGCGCCCGGTTTCAAGCAACGTCAATGGCAACAGCGAAGAACATTGCAGGAAATCTCGTGCGCGGCCCAACGGATAGACGGGGCAACCCCATTGCGCCCCTAATCCCGCGGTGATGTCCTGCTCGGTAACGGCTTGGATCTGCTGCAGGAACTTCCCGATCCTGCCGTTGCCCTGCTCCCTCTGCAAAGCGAGCGCCTTTTTCAACTGCGCATCGTTGATGATGCCCCGGGAAAGCAGCAGCAAGCCAATCGGTATTCGATGCGATTTCCTGCGGGTGCCTTCCGGCATGGGGAGCAAGCGAAGGAATGCATTCCCTGCCGCATGCTCAAAACAATCGGGGCTGCAATACCAGCGCCCTTGCAATCGCATCCCCTCAGAACCGCGCATCCAGAGCGGCCAGAGCACACTGCGCTGCCCACACCTCGAGTTTTCACAGTTTCGGAACATCCGCCGGAAAGGAAGAAATCGGCTGGATAGTCGATTCCAGCTGGTCACAAGTGAGGTATTGCCTGACATGTATTCGCGCTCGTTCACAGTCATGTCCTCAAGGATTCGATCCGCTGTTGTGGGCTGACAATCTCCGTGATCCGCAACCCGTAATTTCCATCCACGATGACGACCTCGCCCCGCGCAACCATACGGCCACCAACAAGCAACTCGACCGGCTCTTCCACTTGACGATCCAGAGTAATGGCGACACCAGGATGAAGCTCCAGAATTTCACGTAGCAGCATTTGTTTCTGGCCGAAACGAATCGTTGTGGGAAGCGTCACGTCGAGCAGCAATTCAAGGTTGGAGCTCCGCGCAGCGGACAACACGGACTGCGACGCGGGCGCTTGCTCCGCAGTGGGAGCTGCGGCTGGACTCACTTCTTGAGGTGGTCGGAAGCTTCGCGCTAGTTCCGCGGTCACCACGAGAACCAGTCGTATTGGCGCGAACTTTTCTCCCGTGATGCGGATGCCCGCGCGACTTGCGTTCGGCCAAACGGAAGCATCACTGCCAGAGGGCTTGATCTCCACTTCGCCTCCGGCTGCGCTTTTAAGACTCGTGGCGACTCGGCCCACGACCTGGCGAAGTAATTCCTCGTACGCGTCCCGGCGGTCCTTGTCGAATGGCACAGCGGGATCGGGCGGCTCGGACATAAGAATCTGCGCAAGTGGAAGGGCTCCGGTTTCCGTCGATAGAATTGCCATCTCTCCATGGAGCGCTTTGGATGCTGCAAACAGCACCCAGACTCCCGGTTTGTCCTGTGAGGTCTCCGCGGCCGCGGATTCTTCCTCGCTTTCAGGTTCGACGGTGACGGGAAATCCCGCCACTTGGCCCAACACGCTGCGAAAACAGTCCACCCAAATCCGCTGTAACAGAGCCGATTGCGAATCGATTGAAATGGGGGTCTCAACGCTCATGAAGCCGCCTTACGAGAAGCCGGGAGAATAGAATTTCGGTGCAAGATTTGACCTCCGCGGGAGTTTCCACACGCCACTGGATACGCCAGAAACATTTCCTTTCCGGCAACCAGTAGGTTGACCGGTTGATCCACCGGAAGACGGAGAGGAAGCACTTGGCCCGGCTGCAACTCCGTCAAGTCCCGCACGCGAACCGGGACGGGCGGAAGTCTGAGATCGACCAAGAACTCTCCGTCAAGCATCTGCGTGCGAAGCTGACTCAGGTGCGCTGATGAACTCGCATGTTTGTAATACGAGGATTGTGCCGTCAGCTTTCGGAACAAGGCGTTTGACGCCACCGCCGGAAGAGTCACGTTCAACATGCCATGGGCTTCGGGCATTTTGATTTCAAAGCTGAGAGCCAGCGTGCGTTCGGTAGGCGGCATCATGGCCATGGCCTGAGAATTGTGCAATTGCTGGTCAAATCCAAATTCCACCTCCACGACGGGCGCCCAACAGGTTTGCAGTTCTCTCATGAGGATTCGAACGACGGACTCCAGGATCTGTTCCTCGATTTCGGTCAAATCGCGCAATTCGACACTCCCATTCCCGGGACCACCGAGCACCAGGTCCATTACCGGAAATGCAAGTGGGAGATCCATTTGCAGCAGTGCCAGAGCCTCAAGCGGCCGTACGCGGATCGAGCAGATATACGTCAGATCCGGAAGCCGTGAAAGGACCTCGGAGTAGCTCAATTGCTCGACAGAGACCAAATTGACGTCAAATCCTACTCGGAGATAGGCGCCGAGGGAATTGGTAATGTTGCGCGCGAAGATTTCATGCAACGTCGACAGAGCACTCATCTGGTCCATGCTAATCTGGCCTACGACGCGAAGATCGAACTTCTTGATATCTCTTTGCTCGGCCTTAGCCGCGCCCTTCGGGATTTGCCCCTGCTGCGTAGCCCGAAATAAGGCATCGATTTCGTCCTGGCTTAGGATCTTTTCCATGCTTCTCCCTCCTGCGAAGAGTCCCGGGCAAGCTGCGTTCCAGAAGTCCGCAGACGCGCGCGCAGGATTTCCTCCAAGCGGGCGCGCAGTCGCACCAGTGCAACCGAGTGAATCTGCGACACTCGGGATTCGCCCACGCCAAGCACCGCCCCTACTTCCTTCATCGTGAGTTCTTCCAGGTAGTACAAAGTCACGACCTGCCGTTCCTTTTCATCGAGGTCTTCGAGTGCGGTTGCTACCAACGACTTCATTTCTCCGCGCAGGCACAGGAAAAATGGGTCCTTATCCACCCCACCGGGACAGTAGCTGACCACATCTTCCTCGGATTGCGTATCCGTGGATTCAGCCTGCAAGCTTCCAAGATCGAGCCCGCGAAGTTCTCCGAGCAAGTGCTGGAACTCCTCGAGGTTCATTCCAAGTTCGGCCGCGAGTTCGGGTTCTGAGGCCACTCGGCCCAGGCGCAACTTCAAATCCCGATGGGCCTCCTCAATGCGGCGAGCCTGGCGCCTCAAATGGCGCGGACTCCAGTCCATCTCACGAAGACTGTCCAGGATGGCCCCGCGAATACGAAACTTTGCATAGGACTTGAGCTGCACGTTCCTGCCCGGATCAAATTTCTCAACTGCATCGATCAGGCCAACCACCCCCGCATGGATCAAATCTTCCAGCGGCACTTGCGCCGGCAGACGATTGTGAATCCGCCGGGCGATATATCGCACTTGCGGCAGATGTTCGAGCAGCAGGCGCTCGCGTTCTTCGGGATCCTTCATGGCGCGGGGCACAAGCGTTTGCGTGTCGTGGTGATTCATCGGACCACCCCGAGAGACTGCACGGAAGTGCCCGGCGGAATTTCCGTCGGAGAGAGAACAACCACGCGCGGCAGGAATGGCTCGAGAAGACGCCGCAAATGGAACCGCGCTGGGCTGTTGCATAGCAGAATCGTTGATGCAATAGCAGTGGGATCACCCACCAATCGCTGCAGCCCGTCGAGTACGCGGCGCAGCAAAGGCACTGCCGGTGAGGGAGCCCGCTCGCCCGCAACCGGCGCCTCGAGGCTTCGGGCAATTTCGTCTTCGATGGCGGGATCTAGGGTGAGTACTTTCAATTTGCGATCGGCGCCAAGCAGCGGCGCCACCAGAGAACGGCCGAGCGCCTGGCGCACGGCTTCGACCAGTTGAACCGGGTTCTTGTTGATCGGCGCGGCATCGAGCAGCGTTTCCAAAATGGCGGGAAGGTCCCGGATCGAAACCTGTTCACGAAGCAGAAGCTGCAGCACCTTCTGCAATTCCCCGAGCATCAGCAGTCGAGGGACGAGTTCTTCGACGAGTTTGGGCTGCGTCTGGGCCAGAGCGTCGAGCAGGCGCTTGGTTTCTTGCCGCGTGAGTAGCTCATGTGCATTCTGGCGGACAATTTCCGCGAGATGCGTGGCGATGATTGAAGTCTGATCGACCACGGCATAGCCGGAGGCAAGCGCTTTCTCCTGCAGCCGTGGCTCGATCCATTTGGCCGCAACGCCGAAGGCGGGTTCGCGCGTCTCGATCCCCTCGAGCGGGGAGGCGTGCGGGTCCGAACTGATAGCAAGCAACCGGTCCTGCTGCATTTCCGAACGAGCGACTTCCACCCCACGTAGTTCCACCACGTACTCACGCGGCTTCAACCTGATATTGTCCGTGATGTGTACGGACGGCACCAAAAATCCGAGCTGGCTTGCCAAATGTCGCCGAAGCGCTCGAATCCTCTGCAGCAATTGGCCGCCGTGTCCTTGGTCCACCAGAGGCACCAGCGCGTAGCCCACCTCCAGATGAATGTCATCGAGCCGCAGCACACTTTCGAGCTGCTGCTGTTGCAGGGCCTCTTTGCTTTTCTCCGGCGCACCTAGTGGAGGCTCGCTGCCTACGGCCCCGGTGTCAGTGGCGCGCGACGCAAGCCATGCCACGGCGGAAGCGGCAAGCAGGAAGGAGAATTTCGGGAGTCCCGGAATCAACGCCAGCAAAAACATTACCCCCGATGCGATGCGCAATGGCCATTTCCTGGAAAACAACTGCCGTTTCAAGTCCACTCCCACCGTCTTGTCGGAGGAGGCGCGGGTCACGACCAACCCGCCGGCAACGGAAACCAACAACGACGGAATCATGGTGACCAGCCCGTCACCCACCGTGAGGATGGTGTAGGTCTTCAGCGCGTCTTGGAACGGAATGTTGAGTTGGAAAACACCGATGAGGAAACCGGCGAGAATATTGATTGCCGTGAGCAAAATCGTGGCCAGGGCGTCCCGCTGGCTGAAGCGCGCGGCGCCGTCCATCGCGCCATAGAATTCAGCTTCCTGAGCGATCTTTACCCGGCGCGAGCGCGCTTCCCGCTCGTCGATCGACCCGGCATTGAGGTCCGCGTCGATCGCCATTTGCTTGCCGGGCAGCGCATCCAGGGTGAATCGCGCCGCGACTTCGGCGGTTCGGACCGCGCCGTGGTTGATCACCAGGTACTGGATGGCGATCAAGGCGATGAAGATCACGAAGCCGACCACGTAGTTGCCGCCGACCACAAACTGTCCGAAGGAGGCAATGACGCTTCCAGCAGCCGCGGTGCCTTCGTTCCCGTGCAAAAGGATCCGGCGGCTGCTGGCGATATTCAACGAGATCCGGAACAGCGTGAGGAAAAGCAGCAGTGTTGGAAATACGGAAAATTGTGCCGGGCGAAGGATGTACAACGAAGACAGCAGTACGATGACGCCGAGCGTGATGCTGGTGGCCAGGAGCAGGTCCAGCAGGATCGCCGGGACAGGCACGATCATCACAAACACGAGCGTTACCGTTGCGACCGGGACCAGCCAGTCTGTGGAACCTTGCTTCTGGAGTACGGTTGGGCTGCTGGCCATGCTAGCTCCTCACTCCAGACGAAGCTCCCGGGGCGGTCCGCGCGGCATGCATCGAGTTGCGCAAACTCGCCTGTGTGCGGTACAGAAACGCCAGGATCTCGGCGACAGCCATGTACAGTTTGGC
This sequence comes from Terriglobia bacterium, assembly GCA_020073705.1. Taxonomy (GTDB): domain Bacteria; phylum Acidobacteriota; class Terriglobia; order Acidiferrales; family UBA7541; genus Palsa-360. Next base: position 63,577 of record JAIQES010000013.1, on the reverse strand, counting down.
CGGGATGGCCTCGCCCACTTCCGTGGCTCGATACAGGGCCTGCGCGAGCGGCGGATTTTCAACGATCGGAATATTTTTCCAGCGGGCGGCTTCCTTGATGCGCAGGGCGACCTGATCCATACCCTTGGCGACGACTATGGGCGCAGTCATGGTTTGTGAGCGATATTCGAGTGCGACAGCGAAGTGCTGCGGGTTGGTGACCACGGCGGTCGCGCGTTCGACGTCTTTCATCGTCCAGCGTTTGCGCAATTCACGCCGGCGCTTGCGAATCTGTCCGCGTACCAGCGAGCTCGTCTCGGCATCTTTCATCTCCTGAGTGACCTCCTGCTTGGTCATTTTCAGGGAATTGTTCAAATGACGCCGCTGGAGGAAGTAGTCGACGCCAGACCATGCCAGCAGGACCATGCCGCATTTCCACGCAATCTCGTACCATCGGCTGAACATCCATCCCAGCAGCATGGAGACGCTGGCGCGGGATGACGCCGAGATCGCGGTCCAATCGCGCTGTGCGATTCCGTACGCAACGTAGAGGATCACGGCCACCGGCAGCAGGGACTTCAGCATCCGGCTCAGCCCGGCCATCGAGAACAAATTACTCAAGTTCGTAACCGGATTCAGCCGCCCCCACTTCGGTTGAAGCGCGTCAGGTGAAAATACGATGCCGCCCTGCGCGATGCTTGAGAACAGCGCGACGCTCCATAAAAGGGCAAAGGGCATTGCAAGCCAGCGCAAGAGCACTCCCCCGATCACCGGCGTGATGCTATACACCATTTCCTGATTCCCTCTTCGCGCGCTGTCCAGCACTTGACCCAACAAGCTGCGCCACGGTCCGACTCTGATTCCACCCTGCGAGCCGGCCAGCAGCACGACGGCGAGCAGACCGATTGCGCCGGTGAGTTCACGGCTGCGAACCACTTGCCCGCGTTTGCGCGCATCTTGCCTGCGTTTCGGTGTTGCCTGCTGGCTGCGATCCTCTCCCGCCACGGTTCCTCCCCTTAGCGAGCCAGATGCAACATTTTTTCGGCCGCGCCGATAGCGATGGCGAACCGGCGTTCCAGAATCTCAGGCCAAAGCGCGACAACTCCGATCAAGAGCGCATAGCCGGTTAGGCTCTTTACCGGAATGCCCATCAACATCGCAGGAAGCTGTGGCGACGCTTTGCTCAGAAAACCAATCACGAGGTCGATCATCATGGTCGCAAGCAAAACCGGAGCGGCAATCTGAACTCCCAGGACAAAGAGCGCGCCCATCACACGCACCAATTCCCGGCTGAGCAGTTGCGTCGCCACCGCCGAGCCGACCGGAAGGTATTCGAAGCTATTCTCGAGTCCTCGCAGCACCCAGTGATGAATGTTGAGTTGCAAAAAAATGAGCAGGGTGATGAGGTTATAGAGAACGGGAAGCGCCGTGGAATCCGCGTTGCTTTGTGGATCGAATAGAGTGGCCACCGAGAGTCCGAGCTGAATTCCGGAAAACTGTCCGGCGAATTGCATGCCTTCAAAAACGACTTGGAGGCTCAATCCCATCAGCATGCCGACCAGACATTCCCCCAGCACCATCTGGATCCAATCCACGGGGCCCAGAGGAACAGGCCGCAAAGGCACCACCGGAAGCAAAAGAGCCGTGAGCACGATCAGGAGGCCAACCTTAACGGGGTTAGGAGTTGCCCGATCTCCGAAAAATGGACTGAACGTCAGCAGGCCTCCCACCCGCAAAGCCACCGGTGCCACCTGCGCCAGCCATCGAAAAATGTCGGTATTCACGAATCCTCGCTCCAAACTGATCAGCGGGTGTACGGACGGAAATCTGCGAACAATAAAATGGTGAACGAAACCAGGTGATTGAGCATCCACGGCGTCAGGAAGAACAGGATGACGCCCACGGCGGTGAGCCGCGGGACCGTGGTGACCGTTACGTCCTGAATCGAAGTCATCACCTGCGCGATATTGATGAGCAGGCTGATCACGGTCGCGGCGGCCAGCACCGGCATCGACACCCAGAAGGCCGCCTGGAGCGCCAGACGCGCCAGTTGCACAACATGATCGACCGTCATCCAACCCCCTCAATAAAAACTCTTCAGCGTTGAACCGACGACGAGATTCCAACCGTCTGCGACGACGAACAGCAGAATCTTGAGCGGCGTCGAAATCACAACGGGCGGAAGCTGAAACATTCCGATCGACGTCGTGATTGCCGCGACGACCATGTCGATCACAAGAAACGGCAGAAAGAGTACCGCACCGATCTGAAATCCCGTCTTCAATTCGGAAATAATGTAGGCAGGCACAACGACTCGCATGGAGAGATCGTTCGGGCGGCGCGGCCGCGGCTCGTGTGACATCTCGACAAAGAGCGCAAGGTCTTTCTCGCGCGTGTACTTCAACATGAATTGCCGCATCGGGTCTGCACTGCGCTCAACCGCCTGCCACGCCGTGATCGAGCCCTGCGCGAACGGTTCAATGGAAACTTTGTTTATCGACATCCCCACCGGCTGCATTACAAAGTAGGTCAAGAAGAGAGCGAGACCCAGCAAGGTCTGATTCGTGGGTGCCGTTTGCGTGCCCAGAGCCTGCCGCAAGAAGTGAAACACGATGAGGATGCGCACGAACGGCGTCATCGACAACAGCAGAGCCGGAAGCAGCGTCAGGATGGTGAACAGAATCAGGACGGTCCACGGCAATGAGTCGTTGCGGTTGTTCAGGCCCGGTATCGGGATGGAACGGATCTGCGGTGAAGGCCCGGGCAACGGCGCGGCGGCAGCCACAGCAGGCGCGGGAACGAGCGTGGCCGCGAGAAAGACAAGGGCGAGCGCGGATATACCTATGCGGATTGTGGTCGAATCGCTCATGATCGAGAGAATTTGCTTATCCAGGACTCGATTCCGGGCACGATATCTGGGTCTGTTTCTTCAACACCGTCGTCCAGACGCTGGAGCAGCGAAATATTCTGCGGCGTCCCGGCCAGCAGAAATTTTTTTCGGTCGTATTCGATCACGGCAATGAACCTCTTCTCCCCGAGCGAGAGCGTCTCGCAAAGCCGCAGCCGGCGGTCGCGCCGATGGACGGAAGCCATCGAACAAATGCGGCTCAAGAACGCAACCGTCTTCGAACCAGCCGTCTTGCTCTGCTGCGGCGCTTCGTCTGGACTCCTCGCGAACACGTTTTTCATTCCCCCTGGCCTGCATGAATTCAGAGAAGTTCGGTGAGGTGGACGGCGAGGGATTCGCCAAGTGCTTCAAACTCGACCCATCCGATTTGCCGCTTATTTGCGCGTAGCGGCATGTCATTGCCGTTCTTCCACTGCGTCTCGACGACCGAACCGACCGAAAGCTGCAGCAGTTCGCGGACCGTGAAGCCGTGCACGGGCAATTCGACGCTCAGCTCGCACTCCAGCCAGCCCGCCTCCTCCCACAGCACGGGAGAAAGATCGGGCGTCCCTTGACCCGGAGCGGCGGAACCCTCTGCCATCGGTCACCTTTGAACCAGGAATTCCGTAAAATAGACCTCACGCGCCTGGAGCGCGGGAACGTCGCGATTCAGGGCATTGATCAGGTCCGTCTTGAGCTTGGCCTTCCCATCGGGTGTCAGCAGGTCGCCGGATTTACGTTGCGTCAAGACCGCGAGGATGGAGTCGCGGATGATAGCCATCGAGATGGGACCTGTTTCGACCGCTTTGTTGTCTCCTCTTGTCAGCACGGGTACTTGACCATCCACACCCAACGACAAAGTAGTGCGCAAGAACCGACCCTCTTCCTGGTCAGCCAGGTTCACTGTGAAACTTTCCATTGGCAGGACAGTTCCTACGGACACCGATTGCGGTTGGTCCGCTGAATTCACTGGGCTAGATCGCAGGAATGTCCACCAGACTCCGAATCCAATTCCGAATAACAGCATCACAACCGCTACAAATGCCCCTTTACGGGACTTCTTTGAATCCGGCACCCCTGCTCCAGCTGGCAAAATTGAGTTCGCTCCAGCATCTGCCATGGTATGGAATAGGACAGCAATTCACGTGCCGAACGGGGGCATCGATCTACGAAAATGGTCGCGGGACGATTTGGATAAGCTCTTGCAGGCCCTGGGGTTGCATCCTCCTCAAAAAGGCTGCATTGGGGACATTTCTAGTGGGCGAGCCCTCCGTATTCGGATAGGGGAACTCTCATTAGAAAACTCTTGGAGTATTGGGGCCCGTCCCCCGCGTTCGCGGCGCGGGGGACGGGCCTTACGGGCCGACGGGGAAAATCGTCACTGCTTCAGGTTGATGGCGTCCTGTGTAACCTGGTCAAACGTTGTGATGGCTCGAGCGTTGGCTTGGTAGCCGCGCTCGGCCAGGATCAGTTTAGAAAACTCCGTGGCGATGTCGGCGTTGGAGAGTTCCAGTGACCCTCCTGTGAGCGTTCCTCTGCCGGCTGTGCCTGGTTGCCCCACGTTGGCTGTGCCAGACGCGAGGCTAGGGAGGAAGTCGTTCGAACCATTGCGCAACAACCCCTCTTCATTGGAGAACGTGGCTAGTGCGATCTGTCCGATGGGGACCGTCTGGCCATTGCTGAAAATTCCCTCAATGATGCCGGTGCTGTCGATGTTAAATCTGTTCAACGTACCACTGGCGTAGCCGTCCCGCAGCGTTGAGGAAGTTGCGGACGAACCCGCGACCTGCGTGAGTAGCCCCGACCCATTGGGATCGTAGAGTTGCCAGTTGAATGTGAGATTGTTCGCGCCGTTGGCAAATCCAGTGACTGCTATGCCTGCCACATCTGACGCCGGAGTGATCAACTGGCCCGAGCCATTAAAGGCCATAGTTCCTGTTTTGAGGACGACGGGATTGCCAGTTGCGCCAACATCGGCGGCTGGAATCGTGATCGAGTAGTCCCAGGCATTGGCACCAGTCTTCGTAAATGCAAATGTCAACACATGGGAAGCGCCAAGGGCGTCGTTGACGGCAACGGAGGTGCTGAACGTGCCGGTGGTGGACGAACCGGACGCGGCAAAGGATTCGCTTTGTGTGCTGCCGGCGGCATCCGTTAGCGAATTGGTGGTAAATGTAATCGCCTGGCCATTGACTGCTGTGATGATAAGCGAGTTTCCGGAGAGGCTGGCGGTGAAATTCGCGTTGCCGTTGATCGCGGTAATGACATCGTTCAGTGTGTCGCTCGCGGCGGTGGTATAAGAGAAGCTGTTTGTCCCGTCCGAGATGGCCAGCACGCCACCCGTCTGGAGGGTGGTGGCCGGGGCGATACCCGTGCCGGTCTGTTGGCTGGCCGGGATGAGCCCCAGTGGCGTCCCGGAATCGAGATTGAGCGTGACCGCGACGTTCGAAGTTGATTTCGGTGGGCTCGTCAAGCCGGTCGGGATTGAGATTGCACCGAGTGTCTGGTTGGGATTAATGACGCCGTTCACGGCTTCGAAACCTTGGACCAAGCCTCCGTCGGCCGTCACCAGGGAACCGTTGGCGGCCACAGAGAAATTCCCCGCTCGCGTATACTCCTGCAATCCGTTCCTTACCAGGGTGAAGAAACCGCCGCCTTGGATGGCGACGTCGGTGGGAACACCGGTGGATTCGATACTGCCTTGAGTGAACTGGCCCGCGATCGCGCCGACCGTGGTTCCCACGCCGACCTGCATAGGATCGCCGGCGCCGTTGGTCCCGATCTGTTGATAGAAGAGATCCTGAAAGTTTGCCACGGCGTCCTTGTACCCAACCGTGTTGAGGTTTGCGAGATTATTGGCAATCACGGAAAGATCCTGCGAGTTTGCGTTCAAACCGGAAAGCGGTATCGAAAATGATGGCATGGTCTGCTCCTATTGTGTGTTTCCTGTTGGATTGGTTGATTGTGTCGTCGTGGGCAAAGTACCGCTCGAAAGATTACGGAGAGTCTGGTTGATGCTGATCAGCTGCTGCAAGGAGGTGACTTGGGTCAACTGACTTACCATATCTTGTGGGCTCATGGGATTGAGCGGGTCCTGCGCCTGAAGCTGTGCGGCCAGTAGCGTAATGAACAGATTGGGATCACCGAGGCTCGCGCCCGCCGACGATGAACTTGAGGAACTGGAGGTTGATGATGTCGACGTCGTCGCCGCGGGCGTCAGAATCGAATCTAGACTGTTCACTTGCATGTTCTTTCCTCCTCGGTGCGAATTTGAGACTTCATGCGCGAACACTCAGCCGGGCGTTGGTATTACCCGCATCGGCCCACTCTGCCGGAGCGTCCGGGACCGGCAGGGGTGTCTCTCCCGGCACGCCATAGACCAGTTTCGGAGGGGCCTGGCCAAATCCTCGCTGGCTGGCGTCGCCACCCGGGCCTCCTCCCATCGAAGCGGGCATCCCTTGTGAAACGCTCAACGTGTCGACACGCAGATTCTTTTCGATCAGGGCGCTATGGAGCGCCGGCAATTCATTTGCCAGCAACATTTGGGCGTCGTGATGCTCCACGGCTATGGAAGCGCCGATTTGACCCCCACTAAAGTGCGCGCGCAGCTCGACGCCTCCAAGCAACTCAGCCTGCATTTCGATGCGGATCTCCGTCTGCCCCGGGTGATCCATGAGGCGCGCTCCGCTGACTATAGGTTGGTCCGCCACCGACGTAGCGGGCATGGGGTGAGCTTGCGACAATGCGGCGTCGCCGGCCGCGTTTGGTTTTGCATCCACGCTGACAGCCCGCGGCTCGCCCGGCACTCGCGCTGTTGCAGCGACCATGTTCAAATCCGGAGCTGCCGCATGTACATTCCCCGAATTGGTGGCCGCCGTCTCAAGGGATCGGCCGAATCCTGGCCCATCCGTGTGGCTAACGAAAGAATTCGAGGCGTGGTCCGGTTTCGTATTCGCGTCGTTGCCTTGCGAGCCGCTCGATGTGTCTTTCGATTGCGGCTTGGAAGCTGCGGCGACATCGGGAACAGGCTGCGAGGTATTTGTCGTTTGCGCCTGAAGTGGCCCGTGAACGGAGGCCGATGCGGCGCCGATCGCCAACGTTTTTGCGGCCATCTGGACTGGCGATCCAGGCGTTGCGGCGGCGAGGCTAGTCTGCAATTTCGAACTGAATTGCGAATCGCTGTTGCTTGCCAGAGATTGCGGGCTTTGCGCGGAGGGATTCGTCGGTACTTGTATCACATCACTGGTTTGAAGATTCAGAACGTCGAGTCCGGCGCCGGTGGCTTGAAAAGCCTGGATTCTCGACAAACTAGCGCTGTTCGATGCAGCAGCCTTACGGTCGGATTGAGGTGCGTTTGCACTGTCTTGCTGTTGTGACACTTCGGTCGAGGGCGAATTCGAAGGCGCATCTTGATTCGTAACCCTATCCGCCGCTTGCGGATTCGGATCTGGATCGAGTGTGGTTACATTGGGGGGCGCCTGGGAAACCATAACAATCGCTGGCACGTTCCCTCGCGGGGATAAAGCCGAAGAAAGGCTTGGCGAGTTCCCCGGCACAACACCCGAATCCTGTGGTGCGGCGCTGTCTTGCGCAGTACCCGCCGCAGGAATGGCAATTTCCTGTGCAGGAGGAATCGGTGAGCAAACGACGAACCCCAGCATTTGGCATGCGTATTGTGGAACATTTGAGGTGGTCGTCGGGGCATCTTGCGCACGCGCGGAATCCTGCGGCCTCCCCGCCGCGGGCAGTTTTCCGGTGTCGTTGGCTCCCTTCAACTTGGTCCGGAATAGAGCGGCAAAAGGCGATGCTTGCTGCGTCGCTGGAGAAGTTAACGAGGCGACACCGGGAACTGGTGCTTTCACCGGCAACATGTTCGAGATGGACAAGGCCTGCATTGCGATATTGCCTCGGGCAACCACCCGATCCGATATAGCAAGCAAGACACCAAAGGAACGCAGCAGAAAATGAATGAGCGAACTTCAGGAAGTACAAGAAAGAAAAGGCAATAGAGGAGTACCAGGATTCATGAAAACGGCGGAAGGCCAAACGGTGAGGGTGGCAACGGCAAGCTTTGCCTAACGACCCGGCAACATCTATTCATATTCGTCGCGGGTGATTCCTTGTCGCATCAGAAAGAGGTCGTCGAGTTGCTGCTGTTCACGCCGGGACTGCTCAAGGCGATAGAGATCGAGCTTGCGAAGACGCAGATTTTCAAGAACCTCACGGTGCCGCCGGACCTTATAGAAGACCTGAACCTGTGTCACGCGTTGCCGTTCGAGATGCAAGAGGCGAGCCCGCAGAGCCGCGCGAACCGATGCCATGTTTGCCTCGCGCGTGGCTTCGAATTGTAATTCCGACCCGGCGAGAGCACCGCCAAGCTCCTGCTGGAAACGGCGGCGCGATTCGAAATGAATCTCCGTCACTTCCTGCAATGTCGCGCGTGTCTGCGCCTGTTCCGAAATGATGGCCTCGAGCTTCAGACGTTCCACACGTTCCTGGCCGCGCCGCACCCGCAGCGCCGCGTCCAGTGAAAAATGAAATGCCATATGTCTTCTAACCTTGCAGTGCGAGGAGTGCGCTGATGTTTTCTTCAAGCGGCGCACGCTCGCTGCGATTCTGCTGGAGGAATGCGTTGACGTCCGGGAGAACAAGCAGCGCCTGGTCGAGTACGCGGTCGGCGCCTTTCTGGTACGCTCCGATTCGAATCAAATCCTCAGCGGCCGAGTAGATGGAAAACAACTGGCGGAGGCGCCGCGCTTTTGCAAGATGTTCAGGCGAAATTACGGCTGGCATTAATCGGCTCAGACTGTCGAGGATCGATATCGGCGGGTAATGTCCCTGGACAGCTAGTTTCCGGTCGAGAACGACGTGACCATCGAGCAATGCGCGCACGGCATCGACTAAAGGATCCTGCTGGTCATCCCCTTCCATCAAAACGGTATAGAACGCCGTAATGCTCCCCGTTCCGAAATGTCCGGCGCGCTCGATCAGCCGGGCGAGAAGTGAAAACACCGAGGGCGTGTATCCTTTCGCCATGGGAGGCTCACCGGTTGCAAGACCGATTTCACGCTGCGCCATGGCGAACCGGGTCAGCGAATCAACGACCAGAAGAACATGCTTGCCAAGGCTGCAAAAATATTCCGCCACGGCGGTTGCCGTCAGGGCTGCGCGGATACGCAGCAGCGGGGATTGATCCGACGTCGAAACCACAAGCACCGATCGTCGCAGACCGTCTTCACCCAGAGCATCTTCGAGGAAATCTCGCACTTCGCGACCGCGCTCGCCGACCAATGCCAGCACAGTCAAATCCGCCGAAGTCCCGCGCGCCATCATGCCAATGAGCGTGCTTTTTCCCACACCGCTGCCGCCAAAAATTCCGACGCGCTGTCCCCGGCCGCAGGTGATGAATCCGTCAATGGCCCGAATCCCGCATCCGATTGGATCACGGATCGGTGTGCGCGCGAGCGGTAGCGGCGCATCACGAAATAGAGGCCAGTGCTCCCGGGTCCGGTACACACCTTTATCGTCAAGCGGCCGCCCAGCCCCATCCACCACGCGTCCGAGCAGGTTGGGCCCAACGGGAAGGAACGCCCGCGTGCCCCGGCTCACGATACGGTCGCCGTAACGAATCCCCACAGGGCGCTCCAGCGGCATGGAGAGCACGGTGCGATCCCTGAATCCCACGATTTCTCCCGCAAAGGTCTGTCCGTCTGCGGTAAGTATGCCGCAGCCTTCCCCCACCGAACCGTAAGGACCTTCGGATTCGATCAGATGGCCCACCACTTTGGTGACGCGACCGACCCAGCGCAGTGTGGAAAATTCATCGAGCCGCTTAAAATATGGCTCCAGCAAATCTTGCGAAGTCATCAGTTCGATCCCGGCCTTTGAGCGAGCAAATCCAGGAATCCTTGTTCAATTTCTTTGAGCTGTGTCTCGAGGCCGATTTCCGTCGTGCCGAGCTCTGTTTCCAGGACACAACGGCTGGGTTCGAGATCCGGGTCGCCGACAAGCTCCGGCGAGGGAAAACTCTCCCGAGCCTGCGTGAAATATTCACGCCAGATCTTGATGTCGGCCGGGTTTGCGCGCAGACGAGTGTTCGTGCTCGCGCCGACTTTTTCGAGGGCCACGCGCAATACTCCGGTCAGCAGCAAGGGATCGATCTGCGACTCTCGGTGCAGGATCTTGCGCACAATCGCGAGTGTGAGTCGCACAACCTGTTCCTCAACGCGGTGAAAATATGAATCGCGTTCCGTGGCGAAGTCACGCAGCGATCTGCCGATTTGTTCGTGCAGTTTGGCCAGATTTTGCTCGAATTCGTCGCGCGCCGCCGCCTTTCCTTCTTCAAAGCCGCGCTGGCGGAATTGCTGCTCTCGCTGTTCAACGGAGGCCGGATCAAGGCCTGCCTTTGTCCCGGCGGTCGCAGCCCATAGCCGTTTTGCCTGGGCGGCTTCGTTTGCATCACCGGCATTTTCGGCGGGTACGGGAGGATACGTAAACACTTCCGCCGCGAGCCCTCCGCCAGAGCCCGATGGATGTTTAGACGACATAGGCATCCTCCGTCTCGTTCTTGAGAGTCATTTTCCCTTGCGTTTCCAACTTACGGGCCAGCGCGATAGCATCCTGCTGCGCCTGACTGACCTCGCGAGACCGTATTGGCCCTAAAGCCTCCATATCTTCTTTCAACATTTCCACGGCGCGCGAAGACATGCACTTGAAAAAATGATCCCTGAGTTCCTCGGAAGCGCCCTTGAGCGCAGTTGCCAGGGATTTTTTATCCAGTTGGGCCAGAAGTTCACGAAGGCTTGTTTCCGGGACTTCGAGAAAATCCTGAAACGTAAACATGAAATTTCGGATCGAGACCGCCAATTGAGGACTGTCCTGCTCCACCGCTTCCAGGATGGCGGTGCTGAGACGTGCGTCTACGGCGTTTAATAGATCCGCGACCGCTTTGACGCCGCCAAAGCCGCGCCTGCTCTGTTCGCCGAGTGACATCATCTTGCGGCTCAGAATCAGTGATATCTTCTGCACCATGTCCGGAGAAAACTGCTGCATCTGGGCCATGCGCACCACAGCCTGGCTGCGCACCTTTTCCGGAAGCATCTCTAGCAGAGACGATGCCGCTTTGCCGCTCATGTGCGCCAGCACGAGCGCGATCGTCTGCGGGTGCTCGCCTTGAATGAACTTCGCGAGTTGTTGTGGATCGGCCTTCTGCAACGTAGTGAGATTGCGCGTCGCTCCCTCCTGTGCCTGCGTCAACTGTTCGAGGAGCGCTTTTGCACCGGATTCGCCGAACGATTTCATGAGCAGCTGCGTTGCGTACGTGGGTCCGCCCTGCATCAGATATTCTTGCGTGAGCGTGAGGCGGTGGTATTCCTGCAAAACAGTGGCTGCAGTTTCGGGCGAGATATAGTCGAGTTCAGTAATCTCCTGTGTGATGATTCGGAGATCTTCTTCGGGAAGATTCTTGTAGATCGCACTGGCGGCTTCATCGCCCAGAACGACCAGCAGGATCGCTGCCTTGCGCATTCCGCTCAGCGGTAGAGTTCCTGTGCTCATCACGACCCCGGTGTGCTCTGCCGGACCCAGCTTTGTATCAGGCGCGAGGCCCCTTCCGGCTCTTTCTTCACTTTGTCGACCAGATGTCTCTTCAAAACAACGGCGCGCATCACTTCCGAGTTGGTCTCAGATAGCTCTCTCTGCAGTTCGTTTTCCATTTGGGTGACGGTCACTGGTGATTTGGGCGAAGCCTGTTTCGCCGCGGCGACAGCCAGCGCAGCTTCCTCGCCTTGCGCTGGCAAAGCTTTCAGAGTCGCGAGAACCTGCCGTTTGACCGGCTGGAGAACCAGCAGATAAATCAGAAGGAAGAAAATCCCCAGCCCGGCATAGCGCAACAGCCCGATCCATGGCTCAACGACTCGCAAGATTCGCTGGACGGGCGACGGCGTCGAGGGAGCCTCGGCGGGCGGCGCCTGAAAGGAAATGTTCTGTATGGAGAGTTCGTCGCCGCGCTGCGCGTTGAACCCGAGGACTGCACGGACCAAGTCGTCGAGCTGTTTCATTTCCTCGGGCGTTCTCTTCCTGCGCGTCTCCTGGGGTTTGCCCCCAACGGTTTTCACCTCCATGAAGTCGTCGACGAGAACCGCCGCGGCCAAGTGTTTGATTTGTCCGGCCGGCTCGACGGTGTGGTGCACGGCCTTACTTACCGCGAACGTCTTGCTTTCATTCTTCATACCCTGGATGACCTCGGCGGGCTTTGCTTGCGCGGGCGCCGCTGCAACAGGTTGTGCGGAATTGGCCTGATTGGAATTTTGTTGCGCGGGGTTGGATGGAGTGTTGGCGGCTTGAGCAGGCGGCTGCGATGCGCTCGGCACATTGCTCGGCGTGCCCGGAATTCCTGCGGCGGGCACACCGGTCGTCTGATCTTGCGTAATTTGGGAAGTCAGCACTGCGGTGGCATTGGGATCGTATAGTTCTTGCGTGCTCTCGCCTGAATTTGGGTTGTATTCGATCGTGACACTGGATTTGACGTGGTCCGCGCCCACCACTGGAGAAAGCGTGTCCACAATGCGTTCCGCCATTGTTGTTTCGAGGTCGGATAAGCCGCGGCGCGCCGCGCCGGCATTGGACTTTCCCGCAGTCAAGGGCAGGCGGCCGTCGGCGCTGACGATCGTGACATCGTCAGGAGAAAGATTTTCCCAGGCGCTCGAGACAAGATTTGCGATTGCATTGACGGTTTGGTCGGCCAGCCTCTGAGTACGCAGCTTCACGACCACGGCAGCCTTGGCTGGACGCTCTTCGGTGGTAAATAGCGATTCACGCGGCAGCACTAGGTGGACGCGCGCGGACTCCACCGTGTCCATCGTTTCGATCGTGCGCTCGAGTTCCGCCTCGAGTGCGCGCTGGTAGTTCACACGCTCGGAGAAATCGCTGCTTGACCAGTTCGGCTTATCAAACAATTCGAATCCCATTCGACCGGTGTGGGGAAGGTTCTGCGATGCCATTTCGACGCGTACCCGGTCCAGCCGGTCCGCCGGGACATCGAGCGACGTTCCATCGGTGGAGAGCTGATATGGAATGTTTTCTGCGGCCAGCCGCTGGACGATTTTCTGAGTATCGGTCGAATCGAGTCCAGTATAGAGCGTCTTGTAATCGACGGTGGCAAATAGGCGCACAAACAGCCACACCACCAGAGCCACCAGGATGACGCTCCCACCCAGCAACAATCTCTGGTTGGTGGTCAGCCCGCGAAGAAATGCGCGAAGCTGTTCCAGAACTTTGTCCATGGCCGTCGGTTATAGGTAACTCTGAGAGCTTTCCGTCGCGGCATTCCCCGTGCCGCGACGCGCGAGTGGTTCCTGTGTCCCAATCAAAACGACATCTGGGAGATCGTCTGGTATGCCTGCACGATCTTGTTGCGAACCTGTACCATCATCTCGAACGCCAGCCCGGCCTTTTCCACCGCGATCATCGCCGAGTGAACGTCCTCGCCCGTACCGTCGAGCATACCGGCGACTTTCCCTTGCGCATCGACGTGAAGCTGCTCGACCTGGCTCATGGCGCTTTGCAGTGTTTCAAAAAAGTCAGATTGACCCCTCGCGCCCGCAGCCGCGCGGGACGTTGTCGCGCCCAAGTCCGGAACCGGAAAGCCTTGAATCGTATTTGCCATGGAGCCCCTCCGTCACACCCGCTTACTGAGCAATCCCGATAGCCGATTGAATCATCGCCTTGGTGGTTTGTATGGCCGAAACGTTGAGTTGATAGGACCGCGCGGCTTCCATGAGGTTTACGGTTTCTTCCACGGGATTGACGCCCGGGAAATTGACGTAGCCTGTCGCGTCCGCGTCCGGGTGACCGGGATCGTAGCGCCGCACAGGCGCGGAGAGGTCCTGGAAAACACCAGCCACCTGCACTCCTTGGGTATGCATATCCGTGAAGCTTGCCAAGGTCGCAGCGAATCCCGTCGAAAGTGGATGCCGCGCGGCAAAGACGACGTTCTGACGCCGATACGGGCCTCCCTCGATCGTGCGTGTAGTTTCAGCGTTTGCAAGATTGCTCGCCGATAGTTCGGCGCGCTCGCGTTCAGCCAACAATGCCGAGCCGCTGATCTGTAGCATCCCAAAAAGGTTCATGTGTTTTACGCTCCCTCGTGAATTGCTAGTCGAACATAACTAAATTCCGCCCTCATGGCCTGCACGGCGGCCTGATATTTCAGTTGCAGTTCGGCCAACAGCAGACCTTCGCGATCCACGCTGACGTTGTTCCCATCCGGACGCGATAACAGGCCGGATACTTGACGAACCATGGGAAGCAGCGGGGCGGCGGAATCCTGTCCGAGAGCGCGCGCCAGTTCACCGTGGAAGTCGATATCCTGCGTGCGATAGCCTGGTGTATCGACATTGGCGATGTTGCTGACTAACAGAGACTGTCTTACCGTGGCCAAGTCAAGAAATCTCTCGATGAGCAACAATTGCGAAGTGTCCATGACGTTCATGCGCTTCTCCGGGCAGGCAGACCGTAATTGCGGATCTTGTTTCGAACGGTGCGCAGGCTCACACCCATCAATTCGGCGGCTCGTGTGCGGTTGCCGCCTACCGCCTCCAGCGTGCGTTCCAGGAGCTGGCGTTCCACGTCGCGCAATGAGACTCCGGCCTCGAGCGCAGTCGAGCACTGCGTCTCGGGCGATGGTTCGATATGCGAGAGCAGTTCAGCGCCGAGGACACAGCCATTCGAAAGTGCCAGCGCGCGGCGAATGAAGTTCTCCAGTTCCCGCACGTTCCCCGGCCACCTGTGCGCCTCAAGGCCAGCGGCAAGCTCAGGAGCGATGCGATAAGCTGGCGCCGAGTTCGGGGCATGCTTCCGCAGGAAGAACTCGGCGAGTTCGAGGATGTCTTCGCGACGATCACGCAGCGGAGGCAGCGTTAGCGGCAGAACATTCAGACGATAGTAGAGATCCGCGCGGAATTCCCCGGCGGCGATGCGCGCGCGGAGCGCCCGATTGGTCGTAGCGATCACGCGCACATCAAGCGGCACGGTGCGGGTGCTGCCGAGCGGGTCCACCTCGCGCTCCTGCAGCACGCGCAGGAGTTTCGGCTGCAGTCCGAGTGGCATCTCGCCGACTTCGTCAAGCAGCAGCGTGCCGCCGTTGGCCAACTCGAACTTTCCCGGCTTGGTCGCCGTCGCACCCGTGAATGCCCCGCGGACGTGACCAAACAACTCGCTTTCCAGCAGGTGATCAGGGAATGCAGAGCAGTTTACCGCTACAAATGGTCCCTCGCGACGTGCGCTTGCGCGGTGGATCAATCGTGCGACCAGTTCCTTGCCCGTGCCGCTTTCTGCTTCGATGAGCACGTCGGCGCCCGTCCGCGCCACCTGACGCACCTGGTCGAGGAGCCGAAGGAATGCTGACGAACGTCCGATCAACTCCGGCGCTGCTGCGGCCTGTTTCTTTTCCTTCGCCGACACTCCGGCAATCGCCAGAACCCGTTCTGCTGCCTCTCGTAACCGGTCAAAGGACACCGGCTTCATTAGATAATCGCAAGCACCCTCTTTGATCGCCTGGACTGCATCGGTGACGGTGCCGTATGCGGTCAAAAAAATCACCGCGGTCGCCGGCGCCATTTCGCGAACGCCCTGCATGACCTGCAGGCCGTCTCCATCCGGCATGCGCACGTCGGTAACGACCAGCGGGCACGGCATGCGGCGGAATTTCGCGAGGGCCTCGCCCGCCCCACTGGCTGTCGTCACATCCCAGCCATTCCGGCGGAAGCTGGCCTCGAGCGCCGCCCGCATTGCGGCTTCGTCGTCTACTACCAGGACTGCGCTCGTGCTCATTCCATCTCTCCCGCTGTGGGCAAGGTTACTGTAAACGTGCTGCCCAACCTTGGAGCACTGTGTACGCTAATTGCTCCCCCGTGCTGTTCAATCACCTTCTTGCAGACCGACAATCCGAGTCCTGGGCTGCCGGCATGCCTCGTGAAACCCGGTTCGAAAATCTTCTCGAGTTCCTCGGACGAAATGCCGATACCTTGGTCTTCAAAATCAATCTGCACCTGTGGCTGGTCTGCCGACATCGTCCGGGTCACACTCGCCACCAACCAGCCGCCGGACGACATCGCGCGGAACGCGTTGAGCGCAAGATTCAAGAAGACCTGTTGAAGCCGGTGCGGATCCGCATGCACCAGGACCCTTCCGGCACGGTTGCTCAGTCGCACTTGCATCCCCCGCTGGCGCGCGAGCGGACCGAGAAACTCGACGGTCTCCCGCAGCAGCCGGTCTAGGTGCGTGGGGATTGGTTCGGGGCAGGGCTGGCTGTGAAATTGAAGGACGTTGTTGACTGTTGCCGCGAGCGTGCGCAGCCCGGCCTGGATATGGCCCACCCATTGGATGGCCTCCGACGTGGCCGCCGTCGAGTCCGCCAGTAGTCCGGCAAACAACTCGAGACTCCCCAGGGGATTGCGGATTTCGTGTGCAAGGACGGTGGCGATTTCTGCCAGCGCCTCATTGCGCCGCGCCTTTTCGCGTTCTGAGGCAAGGCGCTTTTCCTGCGTCACGTCGCGCAGGATGCAAATCATTTCTCTATCGGCGCCCTTGCTTCCCATCACCTGAGCCCGCGTAACGGCAAGGAAGCGAGTGCCGGCGGGATCGTCAAGCATCCATTCCCGTTCCGCAACGGGAGCCTCGGAGGAAGTTTCCTCTAAAAGCTGGTCGATCACCGCCGGCCACGCCACGCCTTCTTCAGGCAGCCATGAAGGATCGAGCGCCAGCAACCCGCGTGCTTCTGGGTTGATGACACGCAGCCGAGCGCTTGCATCGAAGACCAGCACGCCACACGGCAATCCTTCTAAAATCTGTGCAAGGAAACTTCGGACACGGGTGTTTTCTTCGAGGCTCCGTGTCAGTTCGGAGTTGGCGCGTTCAAGCTCGCCGCGCAGCCGTGCCACTTCTGCCTGTAACTGACCATAGGATTTTTCGAGAGAATCCGCAGCCTGCGTAAATGTAGCGAAGGCGCGGACCAGCGAGCGCTCCGCAACTTTCCGGGCGGGCGCCCTGCGCCGCGAACTGCGCGCTTTTTGCCGGGCACTGGGCAGAATAGTCATGCCGCAGGTTCGTGCACGGCAGGGGCCAACGGCCCGCCCGCAAGCTTAAATTTCTCTTAGGGGCGTGACCGTTTCCGGCAGGATGAAATACGCGGCGCAGAGGTGCCGTTGGTCTCCCGCCAGAATAAATGCCCGTTCAACGACGTGTTGCAATTCGCGGACGTTGCCCGGCCATGAATACTGCCGCAGAACAGCCGCAGCCGACGCCAAGAGTTTCTTGCAAAGGACTCCGGATTGCTCGGATAGAACATCGAGAAAATGCTTGGCCAGCGGAACAATGTCCTCTCTCCTCTGACGCAAAGGCGGCAGTTCAAGCGGAAAGACAGCGAGGCGGTAGTACAGGTCCTGGCGAAACTGTTTTTCCTGGATGCAACGCAATAGGTTCACATTGGTTGCGGAAATCACGCGAACATCCACACGGAAAACATCCGAGCTTCCGAGACGCTGGACTTCGCCGTCCTGTAGAAAGCGCAGCAGCTTTGCCTGCATGCTGAGCGGCAATTCACCGACTTCATCCAGAAACAGCGTGCCCCCATGCGCAACGTGAATGCGCCCGAGCCGCGACTGCACCGCGCCGGTGAACGCCCCGCGCGCATGACCGAACAATTCCGCTTCCAGCAGTTGCTCAGGAATTGCCGCGCAATTCACCACCACAAATGGGCTTTTCGCGCGCGGGCTGATTTGATGAATTCCTTTCGCGACGAGTTCCTTACCCGTCCCTGTCTCTCCTGTAATCAGCACGGTTGTCTGGCGAGGTCCCACCAGGCGCGCGAGCCGGAAGATCTGTTCAAGACCCGGGCCGACGCCCATCATTCCCGGCAACGGTTCGACGCAAGGATGAGGAACATCAATCTCCCGCGCTTCGTCACTAGGCGCATTCTCGGAATCGTTCGCTTCATCGGCCGATGCGTCCTGAGGAGTGGCGTCAGTCTCGCTCACGGCTGATGGACAACCTCGCGAGTCATCGAGACCCTGATCAGAATCCACCAGGCGCACCAACAGGTTTGGATGCCGTGAACGAATCATGCGGATGACCTCGCTCACGTCAAGATCGTGCAACCGGCGGTCCAGCAGCACTTCACCCCAGTTCTCAGATTCCAACTTCGCCAGCGCATCCGCACCACCCGCGGCCTCCTCGATGTCGACCGCCTGATACTGCGGATTCCCAATCCACTGTCTGCGAAAGGCCTCATTGGAGCTGGCGATAAGCACGCGTGAATTCCGAAGTATCAAGTGCGCTTCTGCCGTCGCCATTTTTCTCTCCCCCTGTCCCGTCTTCCCCGCTCGAACATTAAGAACGCCTTATCTGAATGGCGGGAGACAAGTTCTCCCAACACCCAGCGATCGGCTCGATACACCAAGCGTTTCTGTTTCCAAACGGAGAGAGGAATCTGCGGTGGAAACACACGAGATACGCGAAGGAGCTGATTCCACTTGGGTCAAATCGGGAGAATGCGTCCTGAATTGACATTTACATCCGATTGCGCGCAGATCGTCCGCTTGCCATTCGACTTCCAGTGGACGCAAGCAGGTCCCGTCCTGTTTCATCTTTGGGCACTCGTGCTTGAATTCTCACACCTTCTCTTGACATTTTCTAATGTGACGCAGAAACTATGTACCCCTTCAAGAAATACTCCACAAAAGGTTTTTCTCATGCGTATCCTGATCGCAGAAGATGATGCACCGGTCGCCAAGTTTCTTTCGGGTGAGCTCGAAGCCGAACACTACGATGTACGGATTGCCACGGCAGGCCGTCAGGTCCAGCAAATGGTCGAAGAGGGCCCATGTGACCTGATTATTCTAGATTTGAATCTACCCGACATCAGCGGAATGGACGTCCTTCGTCAAGTGCGCATTGCAAAACCTCATCTGCCTGTGCTCATCCTCACAGGAAGCGCGCGTGTGGAAGACCGCGTCGACGGCCTTGATTCCGGTGCCGATGATTATCTGACCAAGCCGTTTGCTTTCTCCGAGCTTTCAGCGCGCGTGCGCGCATTGCTGCGTCGCAGCAGTCTCCCATTCGAGCCTGTCTTGCGCAGCTTGGATCTGGAACTGGATCGCGTACGGCGAGTTGTGAATCGCAGCGGCCGCACGATCGAACTCACCCCCAAGGAATTCGCACTATTGGAATACCTGATGCTCAACGCGGGCCGGAATGTTTCGCGCTCCTCGATCATCCGCAATGTATGGAAACTGTCGTCCGATACTCTGACCAATGTGGTCGATGTTTACATCAATTATTTGCGCAGAAAGATTGATGTGAGCGCGACCGAAACGCTCATCCACACCGAGCGCGGAGCTGGGTATCGCATTGGGGCGATCTCGAATCCCGTACGGTAACCCGCCAGTGCCCGAAGACGGCCGCCACACGCTAATGATAATCCCCAACGAACGGCTGATGGAGACGGTCGAATCCGAAACCAGCTTCTTCGAAGCATTTTGCATTGCCGACGACATTCTCCGCCAGGCCGTGCAAGGCAGATTTTGCCGTGCACCGCTGATTGTAGGAGATTCCTGCCCAATGAGGCGTAGGAATGCGGCGAATATGAATTTAGTGCGATTATAAAGCCTTCGGAATTCGATGGTTAGGAACGTGGATGCCGCTTGGTAATGTGGCAAGTCGCTTGCTCCTTGAAAACCGTCGCAAGTCCGGCACTCAGGAAAACTCCTCTCACGCGGAATAACGCGGAGGAAACTCGGACTTTGTAAGCGAGATCATTCCCCAGCAAGGAAGAAATAAAGTTTGCTAGGCCATGACAGATCAAGCACTTGAGGCGGCTTCGGCGTGGCGACGGTTCCAATGCGGTTCTGAGACTTCTCTTGTGAGGTGAATCATGTCAGTTACT
Source organism: Terriglobia bacterium (assembly GCA_020073705.1). Lineage (GTDB taxonomy): Bacteria > Acidobacteriota > Terriglobia > Acidiferrales > UBA7541 > Palsa-360. Next base: position 43,769 of record JAIQES010000013.1, on the reverse strand, counting down.
GGTATTGCCAGCAGTATCCTTGCCGCTATCAGCGGATCACAAAGTTACCAAACCCGCACTCAGCAGATACAAAGCGAGTTTCAACAATTGGGGCAGGACCTGCAATCCGGCAACCTGACCCAGGCGCAGTCGAATTTCACCAAATTGTCGCACAATGTGCCGGGCTTAAATCAAGACAGCACAACCACCACCGGTACCAACAACAACCCCATTGCGCAGGCGTTCGCCCGGTTAGGGCAGGACCTCCGGTCGGGGAACCTAACGGCGGCGCAGCAGGATTACACAACCGTTCAGCAGGACGTTCAGCAGAATGCCGGTCAACAACAAGTTAGAGGCCATCACCATCATCACCACGCGGAAAGCTCACAAGATTCCTCGTCCTCCTCCTCGCAACAGACGAATCCGATTGTTCAGGCCTTCCGCCAGTTGGAGCAAACTCTTCTGCAAGCGGGAAATCTTTCAGGAGCTCAGTCGGCTTTTTCGGCGCTCCAGAACGATCTGCAGCAAATCGGAGGATTCATCACTACCGGATCGAGCAGCACGGCCGCGTCAACGGCCACCGGCAGTCTCAACGTGACTGTCTAATCGGCGTCTGCTTCCACCGGCGTGGCACTATTGTCCGCCGAGCAGCGTGCGTAAGGTACACTTGTGTGCATAGCCCTTGGAATCCGAGAGCGCGCGGAAATCGTTGAAGAAATGCTGCGGCATGCGCGGAGCGAGCTGGGCATTGAATGTGTCGGCAAACCCGCAGACGCAAAGCCAGACGCAGACTCCACGGCCCGCAGGGAATCGAACGCACCTCTTCGCTCGTCCTAAGCGGTCCCAGACCCGCTCGCGGTTAACTCTCTATATTCCAAACATCAAATCTTATGCCGCTGCCGCTTTTCCCAACTGAGCGCGCATCTGTTTCGTAAACTGGTGCATAGCGGCGATATGCCCAGGAGAGCGGGTTTCCATCCAGGTTTCATAGCGGGTCGCAGCTTTTTCCAAGTGCGCGAGGAAATGCTTATCCACGAACCGCTCCCGCCCCTGCTTGATAAAGGGTTTGACGCGCTCCCAGACTCCGAAAAACTCACCGCTGGTCTCAAAGAACAGGTCTTCGTGCAGCAAACCATAATTGAGCAAAGCACAGGCTTGCTCCCAGTAGCCGAACACCATCATGACGAAAGTCCCTGCTTCCGTGCCGGGCGCCGCGATTCGCATAGCGTCCTCCAGACTGTCCGCGAAGTAATTCTTGAAGAACCAATCGCGCGCCTCCCGCAGTCGGCTCTCGCGGCGCATCTCGTAGACTTTCAGGTGGAGTTGTGCTTGCTCGTGCGTAGGTTTTGCTTCCATGATCGTTATCTCCCCTTCTTATGGATTTTTGGTTCCGAAGCCGGCCTTCCTATGGTTGCGACCGGCAGGACGGGGCCTCTTAGCAATTCGATGCGTTAGCCGCTACAAGAGATTTGGAAAACTATCATGTAATGCTTACCGCCCGCGCAGCGATGGAATTCCGGATACCGTTACCTGCGCATCGATCAGGTGTCCTCCAAGTATGTTTGGAGCGGATCAGGCTATTGTGGACGTGTCGTCGCCCACTCGGAAGCTATTCTCGGGCGGACCTTTCGCGCATCGCAAGTCGGATAGAGCCTGAGAAGTCCTCTTATCGTCGTGTGGGAGCCAGTTTCCGGTAATCCCTGCCAGGGCGACGTGAACTTGACACGACAAAATAGTTGCCGTATGGTCACAGCTTAAACACGGACGTTTATGGACCTGGTCGACACAGTTCGCTTGGTCTTGAAACAGAAGGGGCAGAACGTTTGGCACATTTCGCCGGAGGCGTGTGTCTATGACGCGATAGAAATCATGGCGGATAAGTTCGTGGGAGCGCTGTTGGTGATCTCTGAGGGCAAGCTGGTTGGCGTCGTTTCCGAGCGTGATTATGCGCGAAAAGTCATCTTGCAAGGAAAGTCCTTCAAGCAAACCCAGGTGAAGGAAATCATGACGAGTCCAGCGATTTTCGTGACTCCCGAGCAGACGGTCCAAGATTGCATGAGAATCATGACGGACAAGCACATCCGCCATCTCCCGGTAGTTGAAGATGGAAGTATATTAGGAGTCGTTTCAATTGGTGATCTAGTGAAGTGGATGATTTCTGCTCAGCGGCAGACCATATCCCAGTTGCATAACTACATTACCAGCAAGTATCCGGGTTGAACCCGGGCCGAACCTAGATTTTTCTCGCGCCTGGCCTTCGCTCAATTCTCAGTTTCCGATAAGACCTGCCAGCTCAACTGGTCGATGCAACACCATCTAATCGGTTGATCCAACAATACTTCCCCTGGAGAACCAATCTGTCCGATTGTACCCAATCAAACCTAAACAGGGCGCTGTTTCTTTTGAATCAAGGCTCGCGAACGACTTTAGCTCTTGAGACTCCTGCAAATAGACCTCGAGCTAGTGTTGCGTCGACCCATTGAGACCGCCCCGTTTATCGGGACCTGGTCGCCGCACGGCAGTTTGCGGTCAAGAAGAATGAAGCATAAGGAAACGTGAGTCATCCGCCCACGCCAATATGCGGTGCCGCAAGATCCCCAAATGTCTGTTCAAGACATTTTGACGACTGAGAAACGGTAGGAGGGGAGAACGCCGGTTTCCTAGCTTCATGCGCGCCCGCTGTATGCGAGCATCACGCCCCAACGATGCGAGCGCCCTATCAAGAGTCATGAGTGCTTCCTCGCGCCGCCCGGCAGACATATAGACCTCTGCCAGGTTCAAGTAGAGTTGAGCCTCATTGCGCTTCATGCTCAGGGCCATTTCGCAAAGTTTGAGCGCGGGTGTCCATTTCCTTTCGGCACGAGCGAGCGACACTCCAACAAACGACATGTAGTAAGGGTTTTCTTTCTCAAGGTCTAAGGCATTGCGGAAGTGCACGAGGGCGTCGTTTAGATGCCCGTCGCGTAACATCCGCATTCCTTGCTTGAACTGGGTAAGAGCTACGCTGTCGGCCATTATCTGTCTCCAACGCGGCGAGCTTGGGACCCACTGGCAACAGACTACGAGATCCTTCACGATAAGGTCTACTGTTCTGACGGACAGTTCATGGACAAGGCCGTGAAGTCGGATTCTCAGAATGTGGCCCTGGGGGGATCTCATCGGACGGATTTCCACATTCCGATAAGTCCTGCGGTCTCAATGGGTCATCGCAACACTGGCTCCAAGTGACTCCAATTGACTCTAGAGGTGCGCGGCAACGCCATCAAAGCACAAGACTTTTAGGTTGGGGGTGCAATTCGATTCCCATCGCCCGCTCCACAAGTCTCGATGACTCTATTGCCCTTACGCGGCTGGGTCGCTGAAAATACCCCCAAAAAAATGGCCAGTTTTGGACGTTAATTGCCAACGGTAACTCCCCGGAGAATCCGGTTTCCGCTGCTGTTGTAGCAACATGAAAATGTCACCCTAACGGCAACGTAGAAATGTCACTCTGCCGTGTGATTTAACTTCGTGTTTCCGTAATAAATCGCGATCTCACCTTCCAGATTCTGGTAGAGCTGGACCTTGGCACCGGCAAAGCTGAAGCGCCGGGGATGAGGTGGGATTTGGAACCGCTGTCCGTCCCACTGGACGACGTTGTCGTTGCTGACGATGCGGGCATGCTGGAAGCAGCAGATGCGGTCCAGATCGCGGGGTGCGAGACGCCAGGCCGTTTCGGTTTGGCGGGGCACACGGGCGAAGCGACGGTTGTAGTCAGCGATAAAGTGCTGCAAGACGCGGTTGGCGGAGTCGAGATCGCAGGCGCCAGCCAAGCGGAGTTCGCTGACCAAGCGATCCTGAAGAACGCCCCAGAGGCGTTCGACACGGCCCTTGGCCTGAGGAGAGTTCGCCGCGATGTAGGTGATGCCGAGTTGCTGGAGGGCGCGGCCGAATTGGGTGGGTTCGCGTTTGCCAGCCAGTTGTTCTTCGACCGACCAATGGTCATCGTTGCGAACGAAAATACCGTTGCGATCGCCATAGAGGGCCACCGGTACGCCGAAGCGAGAAAGCAAGCGGCGGAGCAGGCGGAAATAGCCTTCGCTGGTCTCGGCGGGAAAGAACCCCGCGGCGAGAATTTTCCCGGTGGCATCGTCTTGAAAACCGAGAGCGGTAAGTCTAGGGCCGCGACCTTGGAGCCAGTCGTGGGGACTGCCATCGAGCAAGACCATTTCGCCTGGGCGAGCTGAGCGCACGCGGCGCTGGCGATGAGCAGCAGGACGGTGTTTGCGAGGCGAACCCAGACCTGCGGCGCGGAGCAGGCGGCGCAGGGTCTCGCGACTGAGCGAGAAACATTCCTGTTCGGTGAGTTTCTCGCACAGATGGTGATCGTTGAACCCGGCATAAGTGGTGCGAGCCAGGCGTAGGATGCGTTGCCGCACCGCTTCGGGGATGCGGCGGGGACTGGGCCGCCCGCGACTGGCGTGTGCCAGCGCCGCTGCACCTGCTTGCCGATAGCGTGCTTTGAGGCGTTTGACATGGCGAGGCGTAAGCTCGAGCAGCTTCGCGGCGCTAGCACACGCCAGGTTCCCCTTCACGCAACTGGAAATGACGGTCACTCGTTGTAGTTCCTTTGCACTCAACGTGTACGTCTCCATAGGGGTGACATTTTCACGTTGCTGTAAAGGGGTGACAGAATTATGGAGCTAAGACATGAGAAAATTTCGTTGTTGACACGATGCTCGCCATATGTTATGCGATAAGTGTAGAAGTGGACTGGGCGAGGATTCCTCTCTAATGCATTGAGGATTGAGGACCCCGCAGGTCGGATACAAAATTATTTGCTGATTTTATTGGCGGATTTACCCAGCAACACCCCACCCCGGGAGGTGACGACCGCTAGGTCTGCGCCTCCCTTTTTGTTTCTAGCGCTGTTCCAACTAATTTTGACTAATATCCAGTCAAGTTGCCGACCGCTTTCGATAGGCTCGTCAAGTTGGAACAGCACTAGTTCTTAAGTGCTGTATTTGCAACTACGACATTGTCCATTTCCCGAAAGACTACGCTCAAGCCCCTCTGTCGAATTATCGTGATGCGTCGATTTCAGACTACCGGTGAGGAGTCCTTGGCGTGTGCTTTCCCTGCATGCTTGTCGGCATAGAGCGTACGATCGGCACGCTCGAGGAATTGTTCCGTGGTCTCGCCCCGCTCGTATCCGACCCACCCGGCCGAGAAGGAAACCGATACTTTCTGCCCGGCCCAATCGACTTCCATGGGCCGCAACCGAGCCAGGAGTACATCGACTTGGCTGGTCGAGCACTCGGGCAGCACGACGAGAAACTCATCACCGCCCATGCGCGAGGCGAGATCTGACAAACGAATCACTGATTTGAGGCGCGCGGCAAATTCCTTCAGGACCTGATCCCCGGCAAGGTGGCCGTACGTATCGTTGATCTGCTTGAACTTATCCAAGTCGAGAGAGAGCACGGTCAGCGGGTGGCCATAACGTTGCGACCGGGAAGCCTCCAATGCCAGCCGTTCCTCAGCAACACGGCGGTTGTGCAGCCCCGTGAGCGGATCCAAAATCGCCAGCCGGTGGAATTCTTCCGCGCGGGCATGCAGAACCCGCATTTCTTCGAGCTGCTTGGAGAACTGCCGCCGCAACCGCTTGACCGCGACTTGCTGGTAGATTGTGTACGCATTAAACAGCAATACTAGTGCGATCAGCGCGCGCACGGATCGGGTCAGGCTGAATTGAAAGAACGGATCATCAACCTTGGTCAGCTCCGGAAAGCTCATCGAGAAGACGGTAAACGTGAGCAACAGCATCACGATGACCGCCATACTCCACAGCCACCAGTCACGCCTCTCCAGCTTCCGAAGTTGTTCCTGAACCTCGGCGAGACGTTTTTCTGACGTGGGGTCGGACGGTTGCGCGAATGACTCTAGGAGAATTGGACTCATCTCTGGTTCTGAGTGCCGGGCGCGATCAGGGGCCCGTTTTGTAATTATAAATCCAGCACAATGCCGCAACCGAAAAAAATCCTACCGCGTACCGGATTGTGACACTGCACTTCGGAACAGGGTCGTGCGGTTCTTGATTTCCCATTGGTTTCGTCCCGCATAGGGCGAAGACTTACACGCCTTTTTTCAGTTCGGTGAGGACCAGCTTGGCGATTTCGCGCAGGGTCTCGAATACGCCCTGGCCGGTGACGGCAACGGCTTCAATGATGGGTTCGCCTTTGACCTGAAGTTGCTTTGCCAGTTCTTCTGCCGGAAGAATCCCGGGGAGATCGCGTTTATTGAGTTGCAGCACGTAAGGAATCGTGCCGAAGTCGAGCTTATGTTCCTTCAGGTGTTCGCGCAGATTGTCCAGAGTTTCGAGGTTTGCGTCCAGGCGCTCTTCCTGCGAATCCGCAACGAATACCACGCCATCGGCGCCTTTCAAGATCAGCTTGCGGCTAGCTTCGTAGAAGACCTGTCCGGGTACGGTGTAGAGGTGGATTCGCGTCTTGAATCCGCGCACCGTGCCGAGATCGATGGGAAGAAAATCAAAGAAGAGAGTGCGGTCGGTCTCCGTTGCCAGAGAGATCATCTTGCCCTTCTGAGCGGTCCCGGTGTGGTCGTAGATCCACTGCAGGTTGGCGGTTTTTCCGCCCAGACCTGGACCGTAGTACACGAGCTTGCAATTAATTTCGCGAGCAGGGAAATTGATAAAGGGCACAATTGTCCGGACTAGCCGGAGCTTCACTTATAGCATACGGCTGAAAACAGTCCAATCCTCAAACCCGCGGTTGTTGCCCGCCATGCAGCAGGCGTCCCGGCAGTCCTGTCGGCACAGCGCAGCAGTGTATTGTCAACCCTTTTATTACTCCTTGCTTTGGCCGTACGTGTCTGTTCTATTCTATACTTTCAGGCTCAATCCTCAGTTGTAGCCGGAGGTAATCGGTGGTTAAAGGTTTCGTGGCTGGGTTCTTGGTGGGTGTGTTGCTTCTGGTGGGTGGGGTTTATTACTACTTCGCTTCGGGAATGGCGCCGGCGGCTGCGGGTGACCCCCCGATGCCGTTTGAAGAAAAGCTGGCGAACAAATCCCTGAACGCGCACATTAACAAAGCTAACGTTCCACCACCAGCGATTCCCGCGAATGAAGAGACATTTGTCGCTGGCGCGAAGGTGTATAAGGAACACTGTGCCGGGTGCCACGGCTTGCCCGATCAGCCTCCGCCCGCGATAGCAAACCATATGTATCCACACGCGACCTTGATGTTTAGGGGCAGAGGCGTGACCGACGATCCACCAGAAGAAAGTTATTGGAAAGCAGTAAATGGAGTCCGGTTGACCGGGATGCCGAGTTTCAAGAATGTGCTGACCGACACGCAATTGTGGCAAGTGTGCCAGTTGGTCGCCCACGCGAGTGAAATCTCCGACTCCGTGAAGAAAGAACTTACGCCTGAGCCAGCACCGGCAACACAGCCGCTCGCACCTTCGCCGGCAAGGGCTGTGGCCTCCAAACAAGAATAGTCTGCGTGCCAGGAAGAAGCAGTCACTACGGTGGATATTCCGTTAAGCCGCATCGTGGTCGCGTTGACGAGTCTGATAAGTTCTGCTAGAGTGGTTAAAATGGCACGCATTGGAAGAACGACAAAGCGGGGCAGCGAACGGAAATCGAGCGGGCCTTCTCGTAAGTCTAAGTCATTGAAACATAAGGCTGCTAATGCTGTCGCGGCGCACGCCGAAGCTGTCCGTCAAATGGTGGATCCACACTTCGAGCAGCAATTAAAACTTTATGAGCAGGCTGTCCAGCACTTTCAGCAGCAAAAACTAGCAAAAGCAAAAGAATTGCTTGAGAAGGTGATGGTGGGCCCAAGCAAAGAACTCGCCGACCGCGCGCAAGTCCATTTGCGGATCACCGAACAGCGCATGGCCAAGCAGGCCACCCCGTCGCTGCGCACCCCGGAGGAGCACTACCAGGCCGGCGTAGCGATGATGAATCTGGGACGGTGGGACGAGGCGCGCGATCATCTACTTCGCGCACGCAAGCTGGCTCCGAAGGCCGACTTCGTTTTCTATGCCATGGCGGCACTCGATTGTCTGACCGGCGAAGCCGAATCCGCCATGGAAAATCTCAAGACGGCCATCCACTTGCGTCCGGAGAATCGCTACCACGCACGCAACGATGAAGATTTTGCATTTTTGCAGGAAGATCCCCGCTTCACCGAATTACTCTATCCCGAGCGCGAAGCATCAGGCGGTTAATCCGGCGCGCCGACTGGTTCCGCAACACACCGATGCAATCCCGATGAAGAACGGCACGCAGCAACGCACCCCAAGCTTGCGTGTGGCCGCTATCGGCGGCGGCACAGGGCTTTCCATGCTGCTGCGTGGACTGAAGCACTACGTCGCGAGGCGCCGTCAGGAAACGGACCGCCATCCGATTAGCGACCTAGCCGCAATCGTCACGGTCACCGATGACGGCGGAAGCTCGGGACGCCTGCGGCGCGAATACCGTGTTCTTCCACCCGGCGATATCCGCAACTGCATGGTCGCGCTCTCGCAGGACGAAGCGCTGCTGGGTCGGCTGTTTCAGTACAGGTTCCATGCGGGCCGCGGGTTGCGCGGACACAGCTTCGGAAACCTGTTTCTCACGGCATTGAGCCACGTGACCGGTGATTTTGCCGAAGCCGTTAAGGTCAGCGGGGAAGTGCTTGCGATTCGTGGACGGATTTTTCCGGCCACCATCGAAAATGTTTCGCTGGAAGCCGTAATGTCCGACGGGAAAATCGTCTCTGGCGAAACGCGCATCGTGAAAAGCGGCAAGAAAATTCGCCGCTTGCGTCTGTACCCGCGTCATGTCCGTCCTCTTCCCGAAGTGCTCGAAGCGATCGCGCAAGCCAATCTGATTCTGGTCGGGCCCGGCTCACTTTACACGAGCATCCTGCCAAACCTGCTTGTCTCGGGTGTTGCCGAAGCCATTGCAGCGTCCTCTGCCACAAGAGTCTACATTGCGAACCTGATGACGCAGCCTGGCGAAACCGAAGGATATTCTCTTGCCGATCACGTGCGCGCTATTTACCGGCACACACGGCGCAAGCTGTTCGACTGGGTCGTCGCCAGCAATCAGCCCGTATCGCTGGAAGTGGCGCGCCGCTACAGTTCGCGCGGCGCCGAGCCGGTGCGCGTGGATATCGGAGAACTGCAACGTACCGGCGTGCGCTGTCTGCTCGATAATTTACTCGAGGAGCACGGCGTCGTCCGGCATGACTCTGTGCGTCTGTCGCGCCTTCTGATCGAAGAATTCGTCGAACGCCACGCGCCGCGGGACTGAGCCGGCACGATCCTGCTTTCGACCGCCCTCCAGCCACCATTTCCTTTCCTTGCGCCACGTAGTGTTGGTTCGTATACTGGCCATCGTCGCTCTCACGGCCGAATTTGTGAGATGGCGCCGGTGCGAAGGCGTAGGTTCGCTTGGTCTGATGCAATAGGGACCATCCAGGTGTCCGAGGAGAGTTCGCAATGGCCACGCTGCCTTTGCAAGATGAATTCAACGTGTATGAGTCCGCCGCAGCCCGGTTTGAAGCCGCCGCCCGGAAGCTCGGCCTCGAAGAAGGTCTTTACCGTTTTCTGAAGTATCCCGCGAAGGAAATCACCGTGTACATTCCGGTGATGCTCGATAGCGGCCACCTCGAAGTGTTCATCGGTTATCGCGTTCATCATTCTATCGTGCGCGGGCCGGGCAAGGGGGGCATCCGATTCGCTCCGAATGTTACGCTCGATGAAGTTCGCGCGCTGGCAAGCTGGATGACCTGGAAATGCGCGGTTGCAAACATTCCATTCGGAGGCGCGAAGGGCGGAGTGATTTGCGATCCGACCAAGCTTTCCAGGGGCGAACTGGAGCGTATCACGCGGCGTTACACGGCCGAACTGATCGAATGGTTCGGTCCCGAGCGCGACGTCCCTGCGCCTGACCTCGGCACCAATGAGCAGACCATGGCCTGGATCATGGACACCTACTCGATGCACGTGCGGCATACGACGACGGCGGTCGTAACCGGCAAGCCGATCGACCTGGGCGGATCCCAGGGCCGCCAGGAAGCCACCGGGCGCGGCGTAATGATCAGCTGCGACCGCGCGCTCGCCAGATTTCGCATGCAACGCTTGAGCACTCGCGTCATCATTCAGGGATTCGGCAACGTCGGTTCGATGGCCGCGAAGTTGTTGCACCACGCCGGCTATAAGATCGTCGGCGTCGCTGACATCCATGGCGCGCTCTACAACGAGAATGGTTTTGACGTCCCGGAATTGATAGACTGGGTCTACGGCCAGCACAAAGTGCTGTCCGAATTTCCCGCCGGCGGCGCGAAGATGACTGCGAACGAAATCCTTTTCCAACCGGCCGAGATCGTCATTCCCGCCGCGGTGGAGAACCAGATTACCTCCGAAAATGCGCATCGCCTGCAGACCCGCATTCTTTGCGAAGGCGCAAACGGGCCGTGCACGGCGATGGCCGATGAGATCGTCGACCGCAAAGGTATCTTCGTCATCCCGGACATCCTCGCCAATGCCGGCGGCGTTACGGTGAGTTACTTCGAGTGGGTCCAGGACCGCCAGGGATTTTTCTGGAGCGAGAAGGAAGTCAACGAACGGCTGAAAGATGTCATCGAGCACAGCTTCGAGGAAGTGGTGCGCTACTCGGAAACTCATGGAGTGAACAATCGGGTCGCCGCGTATATGCTGGCGATCGACCGCGTGGCGTTTGCGCTCAAGGAGCGCGGAATTTATGCCTGACAGGAGAAAAATGCCGGAACGGACCCGCATGTTCCCGGAGAATCGCGCTCGGTTGTGGAGCTGCGGACTCCGGGCGGATGCGTCCGGCCGTCCCTAACCCATGCTTTCGGGATCCATCTCTCACGGTGCGGTAAAGACGGCGGACAAGCACCGTCGCGAAATCTGCACGGTTGGCCGCTGGATTCACAGCCGCGGCTTCGTCGCGTCGACCGACGGCAACATTTCCGTTCGTCTCGACTCGCGCCGCATCCTTATCTCTCCCACGGGCATCAGCAAAGGCTTGATGTCTCCAAACGATATGGTGATCACGGATCTCCAGGGCCGAAAACTCGCCGGACGCCGTGAGCCTTCCTCGGAACTGGCAATGCATCTGCTAATTTACGGCCGGCGGCCCGACATCAACGCGGTTTGCCACGCGCACCCGCCGGTTGCCACCGCCCATGCCGCCGCGGGGCTTCCGCTCAATAAGGCGTTGCTGAGCGAAATCGTGCTCTCGCTCGGCCACGTTCCCGTGGCGCAGTATGGCACGCCCGGCACGCCAGAACTTTCCGACGCTCTCGAGCCGCTCGTCCAGAATTACGACGCAATCCTCATGGCCAATCACGGCGTCGTGACCTGCGGCGCTGACTTGCTCACCGCATTTTTCCGCATGGAAACGGTCGAGCATTTCGCGCAGGTTTCGCTGGTGACTGAACTGCTTGGCAAACAGGTCTTGCTTTCTGGCCGTGATGTGGAAAAATTGCTCGCGGCGCGCGCCCGTTATGGCACAACGACCGCGGTTTCGGTCACTCCCGATTGCCTGGTTACGAGCGATAAGGCCGGAAACGGGCCGGAAGAACGCATTTCGGTAACACGCGAAGAGCTGGAAACATTGATCGAAGAAGCGGTGCGCAAGGACCGCGCGCATCGCTAAGTTTGCGGGAGAGGTTGCAAGAGATTTCGGGACTGTTGGTTTTGAAGAACGCAGCGCTGGCCGGGAATTTCTCTACGGCTGGCCACGGGGGATGAGGCATGGGTGAAGCACTCGGCATGATCGAGACGCGCGGCCTGGTCGCGTTGATTGAAGCCTCAGACACGATGGTCAAGGCGGCCAAGGTCACGTTGGTCGGCTGGGAAAAGATCGGTTCGGGCTACGTCACCGCGATGGTGCGGGGCGACGTGGCCGCGGTGAAAACCGCCACCGACGCCGGAGCCGCTGCTGCTCGGCGCGTGGGAGAGTTGATCGCTGTCCACATCATCCCGCGACCGCATCCATCGCTCGAGGACGTGCTTCCCATCGGGAAGACAACGGTTACCGCCGAACACTAGGAGCGCCTGTCGGCGTCGCGGGCGCGCTCATGCCCCAACGAATGGAGCCGTGTCGAGAGCCGCAAGATCCTCGTCGTCCAGCCGCTCAATCTCCGCATCAAGTAGTTCACGCGGTCGCGTTGACACCCCGCCTGCGCGCCGCCATAATCGCGAGCCGGGTGGACATGTAGATGATTGCTCAGCTTCGCGGCACGCTCGCTGACAAACGCCCCAACCAAGTCCTCGTGGATGTTGGGGGCGTCGGCTATCTGGTACACATTCCTGTTTCGACATTTTACGCGCTGGGCGATCTGCATTCGAACGTCACACTGCTGATCCATACGCAGGTTCGCGAAGACGCGATCTCCCTTTACGGCTTCCTCAGTTCCCGCGAAAAACATTTGTTCGAACTGCTGATCTCCGCTTCGGGAGTGGGGCCGGTGCTGGCCCTGAAGATTCTCTCCGGCATGAGCGTGGACGACCTGGTGCCCGCGGTTCGTTCAGGGGACCTGGCGCGCCTGACGCGCATTCCCGGTGTCGGCCGCAAGACCGCCGAGCGCATGGTCGTCGAGTTGCGCGACAAGCTGACCGCCATGGGAACTCCCGAGGAAGCGCGGCAGCCCGTTACAACCACCGGCACTGCGGCGGACGTTGTCTCCGCGCTACTCAATCTAGGTTACGAGCAGCGCACCGCCGAGCAAGCTGTCGAGCGCGCCGGAAAGGACGGCACGCCGGAAACGTTTGAGGCATTGCTGCGCGCCACGCTACAGCAGTTGAGCGCACCAACGCAGAAGGGTGCGCTTGCCCCGCAGGCGGGGAGGGCTGCCCGGTGAATTGTGATGGAATGGTCTCAGGATCGCTGCACGGGTTTCGTGAGGTGAAGAGGTGAGTTCCGGCACGGGAAGCGACCCACGGATGGAGAAAACTTCACAACGCATCGTGACCGGTGCGGCGCTCGACGAAGACGCGCGCATCGACGCAAGCGTCCGCCCGAAGCGCCTCGCCGATTACATTGGACAGTCGCGCGTGAAGGAAAACATCGAAATCGCCATCCAGGCAGCGCGTAGCCGCGGGGAAGCGCTGGACCACGTACTGCTGTATGGCCCGCCCGGCCTGGGCAAAACCACGCTCGCACAGATCATTGCCAGCGAGTTGGGCGTTGTCATCAAGACCAGTTCCGGGCCACTGCTCGAGCGCAAGGGCGATCTGACAGCAATCCTGACGTCACTCGAGCTGCACGAAGTTTTTTTTCTCGACGAAATTCATCGCCTGGTTCCCGCGATCGAGGAAGTCCTTTACCCCGCGATGGAGGATTACCGCATTGATCTGGTGATCGGACAGGGCGCGGGCGCGCGGATTCACCCGTTCCTACTGAACCGCTTCACTTTGATCGGGGCCACCACCCGCGCGGGCTTGGTAACCGCGCCGCTGCGGTCGCGCTTTGGCATCGTCCATCGCCTGGAGTTCTATACGCCTGAAGAACTGGTCGTAATCGTGCGCCGCTCCGCAACGATCCTGGGCATCGCCGTAGATGATGACGGCGCCTTCGAGATTGCGCGCCGCAGCCGGGGCACGCCGCGCGTCGCCAATCGGTTGCTGCGACGCGCGCGCGATTTCGCACAGGTGCGCGCGCAGGGCCACATTACCCTCGCTGTCGCAAACGAGGCGCTGCAAATGCTCGGCGTCGATGAACATGGACTGGACGAGGTGGACCGCAACGTCATGCTCACCATCTTGCAGAAATATTCCGGCGGACCGGTCGGACTCAGCACGATTGCGGCTTCGATCAGCGAAGAAGAAGACGCCATCGAGGAAATCTACGAGCCCTACCTGATGCAGCTCGGCCTGCTCGACCGTACCCAGCGAGGCCGGGTCGCCACCGCTCTTGCCTACAAACACTTCGGCCTCGAGCCGCCCCGTTCGCAACACGGGTTGTTTTGAAGTGAAGCCACCGATGGACACCGATCAACTCAGATAAAACCCGAAGATACGGAACAGATTATACAGTTTGCAAGAAATTCTGAAAGAATTTGGGCTTGGGTCTGGAAGTCTCTCTGTCCTTTGTCCCTTCCATGTTCTTTGTGTTTGATCTTAATCCGCTTTTATCAGTGTCCCTCCGCGTTCATCTGTGGTTTCATTCTCAGATATGCCCGAAGGCAAACTCATCTACCTCTCCCTCGGTTCGAATCTTGGCGACCGCGCCGCGAACCTCGAGCGCGCCATCGCGGCCTTGCCCGAAGCAGGTGTGCACGTTCTTCGCCGATCTTCGCTGTATGAAACCGAGCCGCTGGATTTTCGCGCGCAGCCGTGGTTTTTGAACTGCGTCGTGGAGGGACAAACCTTGCTCCTGCCGCGCCAACTGCTCCATGCGCTGCAGGGAATCGAGCGCAGGCTCGGGAGCAGAAAATTGATCCCACGCGGCCCCCGCATCATCGATCTGGATATCCTTCTCTACGGCACGAGCATTGTTCGCACGCCCGAGATTGAAGTTCCACACCCGCGCATGACCGGGCGCCGCTTCGTTTTGGCGCCGCTGGCTGAGCTCGCGCCCGGGCTGCATCATCCCGCTCTCGGCGCAACCATCGCCGAGTTGCTCGCCGCCACGCCGGACAAGAGCAGCGTCCGCCCATGGCAGCCGCCGGCGAGCGATGTTCCTTCCTGATAGAAATTGAGGGACGCCAAATGGCAGGTAGGACTACCGGTCCTGAGGTTGTTTTTTCTTTTTCCTTTGTTCCTGTTCTTCTTTTTCTGTCTTTTCGTACTCCGCGATTTCTTCTTCGGTCATCACGTACTCATCGCGTCTCGCAAACATTCCCGTATCGCGGCGGCTTTGGCGGATGTCCGATTCGTGGCCCGCGCGGCTTTCGTTGCGCCTCCGCTCGGCTGCGCTGGCATCATGGCGCACGCGGCGAATCGGAGTGGTCAACGCTGTCGTTTCCATCAACAGATCGCTTACCTTTTCCAGAAAATCATTGAATTGAAATGGTTTGAGCACGTACGGCAGGCGTTCCTTCTCGAGGACCGGCTGCGCTTCGGAGAGCGCCAGCTCCGGGACCAGGAATAGGACCCGTGCCCGGACTTTGCCCTCTTCGACCGCTGGCGCCAACGCCAATTCCTTGAGTGTCAGGTATACCGGGCCCGCCAAGTCCGTCATTGCAATATTGACGATCACCAGGGACCATTCTCCGCTCGACAATTCGGCAAGCGCCTCGCTGATGAGCGGAACAATCCGAACGTACCACCCTTCTGAGTCCAGCACCTGACGCAACGCCGACTGGCTCGCTTCGTCGTCATCAATGATGAGAATGCCGATCCTTGCCAATTCATGCTCCCGTATCTGCTCTGAGTATAGCCCGCGATCCGCCGCCCTTGCTCAATCGTCTGCGCCTGCGGGTCCCAAACGTCACCTGCACGGTTTGTGCTGTCCGTGAACAGCGCCAGGGGGGCTAACCTAGAGAGAATAAAAAGCGAACATAGTTCTTGACATGGCGAACAAAAAGCGAAATACTTCCCCCGTGCTTCGCGAGGCGGATGATGGCGACTGCAACCACGATCCCACTCCCACCTTATTCCCCGACGTCCCGGATCACCGGGACAGCGGGCCACATGCCCTGCTACCACCAGGGTCTCGGCCCGAACGCGTCGGCATTGCCGCCTCGCCACCTCCTCCCCGCGCGCTCAATCCTGAACCACTGCGATTCCGGCCGCGCGCCGTTCTTCTGGACGGTGAATCCGCATCTCGGCTGTTAATTCGCCTGTCCGTACTGCTGCTCGCGATACGCGCACGAATACTTGGAAGAAATAGTGCGCCGCCTGGAAACTGTCCCGGCCCTGTCGGGAGGGCAGCCATCGTTCCTACGGCATGATGATGCGCGGCTCTTCCTTTGCGAGACCCGTCTCGCGGGGAAATTGCGCGCGCAAAAATTCAATGAACGCGCGCGTGCGCGGGCGCCCGTTGGATCGCATCCGCCCGAACCTCAAAAAAAATACCAGCAGGTGAAAGATTTCCGAATTCTTCAGGGCGGAAAACTCCGGGCGTTCCACTTCGCGCTTCTTTTCATCCTCGATGAACTTGGCTATGGCCACGTAGAGTCCTGCCGCAACAGCGCCTTGCGGCGGCTTTTCGTAGTAGATCCCCGAGATGAGCGTACGGTACGTTTCCGCCATCGCTTGGACGGCTGCAAAGACGTCCGCGTCGGCGAGCGAGCGCTGCTCCAGCGCATACGTCAGTACCGTATATCCGAGGCCCGACAGCGCCGCTTGCCGTGTATGAATCAGGTCGGCGGGGAACGATATGTCCGGAAACGGCAGCTCGCTTTCCGGGACCGGTTTCGGGTGAGATTCCTCCCAGCGATGCGCCGCCAGCAGGTAGGCGCAATCGCTCGGGCAGTCGATCGTCACTTCGCGCTCGGTGCCGCAATCGACCGCGCAGATTTTCTCGCCCTTGGCCGGGCAAAATCGTTCGGCTCGCCGCTTGTTGCAGATGGGACAGATCGCTCTTTCGGCCACCAATGTTTGCTCCGGAAAAATCTCTTGAAGCGCGCGCCTGCAATTTCCATCCCTTGTACACCGCACAAGGAGAAAGAATAGAGCGTATTCGAACCCCTGCCAGCGCGCAAGCCGCCTTTGAGATCCTTGCAGATTTGTCCCTGAACATACGTGCGCCCACCCGGGCGCCGCGGCTCTTGCAGCGCGCGGCGGCCCTGGAGCGCGCAGAATTACTTCAGTGAATTGGGATCGGAAAGGTTCTTGGGCGACTTCTTGTTGAGCAAGGAGACCAACTTGTGTCCCGAGGGCGGCACCGGCACGGCGCCTTTGATCACGATCTCTGTTGCGGTGACTTTCTTGCCATAGACCCGTTCGTTTGCGTCGTTATCCGGACGCAGCGTCGAGCCCTCAAGCGATATCCCCGCAAACAATCCGCGAGAGCGCGAGTACGAAAGGATTTCAGCGCGCAAGGTGACATCCGTATTCGCCTGAGCGTCGCGTCCCTTTGGCCCCGCCGCAGCGGACATGCCCGCACCCAGTTTTACCTTGCTGCTCAAGATGGCCTTCGCGCCGCGCGGGTTCATGATCAGCAGCACGAAATCGGTCGCCTGGCCGCCCAGCTGCAGTCCGAAGCTCCCGCCCTCAAGGGCCGCCATCGACGGTGCGCCCCACGGCCCAGTGAAGTGCTCGCCGCTGCGGCAGACCATTGCGCCGCGGCCGTAGCTTCCTCCGAATCCTATCGCGAACTTAAGAACGGATGGAAAAATGACGACGCATTCCGCCTTGTCGAGCAAATCCTGCGGGATGTCGTCCGGGATGTTCAGGATCTCTTCCAAGACGCTGCCTGCATTGTCCAGCCGGTCCGTTTCTTTCGTGTCGTCAGCTTTGGCAGCCAGCGCGGGAAGCGCGGTGAGTGCCAAGGCCATCAGCGTGGAAATTACGTTTCTCATGAGTTCGTTCCTCCTCGAAATCGAGCTTCTTGTGTGCCGGGCTGGATTCTCGTCCATCATAGAACTTCACGGGCCCCGGCGCAATGCGAACCCAGGCTGCGCGCTGGAAAGGAAATCGCGAGTGTGAGCGGAGAATTCACATTCATTTCGAGTTCCCGTGAGCGGCTGGACTATAATCGGATTTTCCTCGTGGATTCTCCGTGGAAGAGGCTCGATGGTTTTGGCCCGAAGACTGCCCGCGCGATTATTGGGATGCGCCGCCTTATGCATGGTTGTCTCCACATGCGCAGGGAATATCGCGGCGCAGTCGCAGCCTCCCAGGTCGCCGGACTCGCATCGAGTCGCAACGAACGCCAAACTTGCCAAACGCAAAGACGTCGCGCGCTTCCGCAAGCGCGTGGAGGGAGCACTCTCCGCCCCGGGACCAGACAAGGGACTATGGGGCGTGCTGGTCACCGATGCCGCAACGGGAGAAGTTCTCTACGCGTTGCACGCAGACAATTATTTCTCGCCGGCTTCCGATGCAAAACTATTTACCACAGCCCTCGCGCTTGCGACGCTGGGTCCCGAATACCGCATTCGCACAACGATCAGCACCTTCGGGACGCTCGATGAAACCGGCCTGCTGCGCGGCGATTTGGTCCTGAACGGCGCCGGAGACGCGAACTTCTCCAATCGCAAATTTCCGTACGAGAAAAAAGTCGAACGCGAGGGCCCGCCTGAAAAGGTTCTGGCCGAATTGGCCGATGCCGTGGCGGCGCGCGGCTTGAAAGAGATCGCCGGCGGCGTGATCGCCGACGACAGCCTGTTTCAGCCGGAGCGATTTCCGAGCGGTTGGACGATTGACGACACGTTGTGGCCTTACGGCGCCGCGGTTTCGGCTATCGCCGTCAATGACAATACCTTCACGCTGGAGATCCGGCCGGGCGAGCGTGAAGGCGATGCCGCCGCGTTCACCGTCGAGCCCTCCGTCGATTTCTACACAATCGAAAATTTGATCCGTACCGGTGGCCGCGGCAGCAAGGAGAAGCTGGCCGTCGCGCGCGAGCCCGGTTCTCGCTTGATTCGCGTGAGTGGCGCAATCCCCGCAGGCGCGCAGCCGCGCCGGCTGAGCATCGCCATCGAAGAGCCGGCCGAATACGCCGCGATGCTGCTCGCGCGGCTGCTCGAAGCGCGCGGCATACGCATTGATGGCGCCGCCCGCGCCCGCCACGCCGGCGAACCCGCGCTTGTTGGCGCGGATCGGCCGCCGGAGACCATCCTGGCGGAGTACACGTCATTGCCGCTCGCCGAAGATATTCGCCTGGTGAACAAGAACAGCCAGGACCTCCACGCGGAGCTGTTGCTGCTGCTTGCTGCGCACGAAAAGGCTGGCGCCACAACCCGCGAAGAGGCGGTGAAATTTGCCGCAGATTTTTTCAAGACTGCCGGCATCGCCGGCGACGACGTGATTTTACATGACGGCTCAGGGCTTTCGCGGCGCGATCTGGTGACACCGCGCGCGGTCGTGCAGATGCTGAACTATGCCTCCGCGCAGCCTTGGGGTGAACTCTACCGCTCGTCCCTGCCCGTGGCCGGCGAAGACGGCACACTCTCCGAGCGCATGAAAAACAGCGCGGCAGCGGGTCATGTCTTCGCGAAGACAGGGACGCTCGAGCACGTGAATTCGCTTTCGGGTTACGCGACGACGTTGCGTGGCGTGCATCTGATTTTTTCGATCCTAGGAAACAATAACGATCTCAACGCGCAAGCCGCGGACACCGTTCTCGATGCGATTGCCATCGCGATGGTCGAAGAACTGGGTCCGGCGCAGCAGCCAAAACGCGGGAAGCTAAGGAAGTAATGGATGCCGCTCTATGTAGCGCCCTACAAGAGCGTCTCAAACCTAGGTTGCGGCAAAGGCTCTTCAGCCTCTGAAGTCTGGTGAACTCATGGCAGAAAAAACGAAGGTCATCACAGTTTTCGGAAGCTCGCGCCCAGAGGAAGGCCATACGGATTTCGCGGAAGCCTTGGAGTTGGGTCGTGCGCTCGCATCGGCGGGGTTCGCCGTCTGCACCGGGGGTTATGGCGGCGTGATGGAGGGCGTATCACGCGGCGCGCGCGAAGCCGGCGGGCGCGTGCTGGCCGTGACGTCCAGTTCCTTTCGGTCGCGCGTCAATCGCTGGGTGCATGAGGAAACGCACATGGAGACGTGGCAGGAGCGGCTGTTCGAGCTGGTGCGCCTCGGCGACGGCTATGTCGCATGCAGAGGGGGGACGGGCACGCTGGTCGAGCTTGCGGTCGTCTGGGAGATGCTGAACAAGAAAGTGATGGAACACCGGCCGTTCGTCGTGCTGGGCGATTTCTGGCAGCCGATTCTCGACCGCGTGCGCGAAGTCGAGCGCGGACATGCCTCCAGGTGGGGCGAGTCAAGTGATCCGCTCGTGCATCTAGCGCCCACACCGGCGAGCGCCGCGCAGTTTCTTGCCCGCCGATTGGCAAGCAAAGGATCACGCTAAGGAAACCGTGTCGCGAACCGCAGAAGACGTTCTCGAATTTGACCGGCTGCGCGAACTGTTGCGCGGCCAGACGACGTGTGCGCCCGGACGTCGCGCCATTGATGCGCTCGCGTTCTCGACCGGCCGCGCCGCGCTCGACGCTGCCTTTGCGCTGATCGCGGAGGCGATTGCCTACCGGCGCGACGGCAGTGAGTTGGGCTTCAGCTCGCTGGCCGACCCGGAGCCGTGGCTCGCAGAACTGGAAGCGCCCGCCGCCGTGCTCACTCCTCCCATGCTGCTCGCCGCGGCGTCTCTGGCAGACACAGTCGCCTGGCTACGCGAGACTTTCCGTGACAGTTTGCGCCACACTGCCGGAAAATTTCCACGTCTGACGGCGCGCGCGGACGCCATAGCCGACCTGCGCCCGCTCGGTGCGGCCATCCGCCGCGCCGTGCTGCCAAACGGGGAAATCAGCGACGATGCGTCGCCCGAGCTAAAGCGCATTCGCGGCAGCATGGG
This sequence comes from Terriglobia bacterium, assembly GCA_020073705.1. Classification (GTDB taxonomy): domain Bacteria; phylum Acidobacteriota; class Terriglobia; order Acidiferrales; family UBA7541; genus Palsa-360. The sequence goes on along the minus strand of JAIQES010000013.1, from coordinate 23,308 downwards.
CCGCACGCGGGAAACGGTGCAGAAAACGCTCGAGCGCATTCTGCGCGCGCGCGGCGGCGAGGCAGGCGAAGACTACGTCACGCTGCGGAACGACCGCTTCGTCATCCCTGTGCGCGCGGCCGAGCGGCGGCAGGTGCAGGGCGTCGTGCACGCCGCGAGCGCAACCGGCCAAACGGTTTTCGTCGAGCCGTTCGAAACCATTGAGCTCAACAACAAGCTCGTGCAGCTCGCCGAAGACGAAGCAGTCGAAATCGCGCGCATCCTCGAAGAGCTGACCGGGCGGTTGCGCGCAAATCGCGGGCCGCTGCGCTTTGCGGCGGCGGCCATCGCGGAGCTCGACTCGGTGTTCGCTCGCGCGCGCTTTGCCCGCGAATTCAATTGCACGCTGCCGGAGTTCACCGGCGACGCTTCGCTCGAGATGCCCTCACTTGAGCTAAAAGACGCGCGGCACCCCGTCCTCGCGGATACGCTGCGTGCGCACGGCCGCGATATCGTGCCCATAACGCTCGCGCTCGGCGGTCCCTCGGCTACGCCCGGAACAACCGCGGAAACTGTCCTGGTCATCAGCGGGCCCAACACTGGCGGTAAGACCGTTGTGCTCAAGACCGTAGGACTGGCGGTTCTGGCCGCGCAATCCGGGATTCCTGTCGCCGCGGAGGCGGCGCGTTTGCCTCTGGTGGACCGCGTCCTGGTGGACATCGGCGACGAACAATCCATCGCCGCGGACCTTTCGACCTTTTCCGCTCACATTCTCAATGTGCGAGCAATGCTCGAAGAAGCCACGCCTCAATCGCTCGTGCTGGTCGATGAGCTGGGCACCGGCACGGCCCCGGAGGAAGGCGCGGCGCTCGCCGTCGCCCTGCTTGACGAGTTCCGCGCGCGCGGCTGCCTGACGCTGGCAACCACGCACCACAACCGGCTGAAGACCTACGCCTCGACCACGAAAGGCGTGCTCAACGCCGCGGTCGAATTCGACGAAATTAACCTGCGGCCCACCTACCGCCTGATGGTCGGCGTGCCTGGCGGGTCCAGCGGCATCGACATCGCGCAACGGCTGGGTCTGCCCGCACACGTAATCGACCGGGCGCGCGCACAGCTTTCTCCCGAGGCACATGAGGCTGCCGCGCTCATCGCCTATCTGCACCGCAGCCGCGACGAACTCGAAGCATTGAAGCGCGAGGCCACGCGCGCCGCGCATGAGCTCGCCGAAGAAAAGAATCGGTTGCAGACCGAGTGGACCGACCGGCAGCGCACACGCTTGAAGGAGCTCGAACACCAATTTGCCCAGACGCTTGAGAAACACGAGAAAGAAGTCGCGCGCGCAATCGAGGGCGTCAAAGACCGCGAACTCCGCGCGCAGATGGAAAAGCAAACACACCGCAAACTTGTGAAAGCGCGCGGCGAGGCGCGCGAGGAAGCCGATGCCGCGACTGTCGCGCATCTCTCCGAATCGCAGGCGGACCTGGGAATCTCTGCCGGGCAACCCTTGAAGCCCGTCGCGCAGAGCGACCTGGTGCCCGGCGCGCGCGTCCGGGTGCGGGGATTGCCCACTCCGGTGACGTTGCGCCGCCGCGACGACACAAGCGCCGAGGTCGAAGCCGGGCCGCTGCGCATGAAGGTCGCACTAACCGACATCACGGCGGTGGTCGAGAAGGAGCCGCCGGCAAAACCCGCGTTGCCGCGCGGTGTAACTGTGCGCACGCAGCCCGCCGCGGAACCCGTGGGCGAGGAAATCAATCTGATTGGCTGCACGGTCGAGGAAGCCACTCGCCGCGTGGACAAATTTCTCGATCAGGCTGCTCTCGCGGGTTCGTCGCAGGTGCGCCTGATTCACGGCCACGGTACCGGCGCGCTGCGCCGCGGCCTTGCGGAATTTCTCAAGACGCACCCGCTGGTGGAATCCATCCGCGCCGAAGCCGATGACCGCGGTGGCACTGCGATCACAGTCGTAGAGCTTAAGGAATAGTCTCGCGTTGTATGGCGCTTGACGGCGCTCGCGACGCCGAAACACTCTGCCGTGTACAATACCTATTCCATGTAGGATTCGGATCGTCCACGTATGGCTGAAGCGGGCTCATTTGCGGATCGCGTGAAGCAGCAGGCGGACATTGTCCGCGTGGTGGGGGAATACGTTCGCCTGAAGAAGTCCGGGCAGAATTTCACGGGGCTGTGCCCGTTCCATTCCGAAAAGACGCCGTCGTTCGCCGTGCATCCGGTGAAGCAGATTTATCATTGTTTTGGCTGCGGCGTGGGCGGCGACGTATTCAAGTTCGTGATGGAGATGGAGAAGATTACCTTTCCGGAGGCGGTGCGGGCCGTGGCGGAAAAGTGCGGCATCGCGGTGCCGCGAGCGCGGGAACGCACGCCCGAAGAGCGCCGCGAAAATCAGCAGCGCACGTCGCTGGTCGAGATGCACCGCGAAGCGGCGGCGTTTTTCGCGCAGCAGCTGGGCGGGACACCCGAGGGCAAAGCGGCGCGTGCGTATCTGCTCGACCGGGGACTCAATTCCGAAGCCATGGTGCGGTTTGGCATTGGTTTCGCGCCATCGGGCGGCGAAGGGTTGCTTCGCGCGATGAAACAGAAGTATCCGGAGAAGGTGCTCGAAGTTTCCGGCCTGTTCAGCCGCGACCAGAGCGGGCGGCTTTACGACCGCTTCCGCCGTCGAGTCATGTTTCCCATCGCCAACGAATCAGGGAAAATTGTCGCGTTCGGCGGGCGCGCGTTGGGCGACGACCTGCCGAAATATCTCAACTCGCCCGAGACGCTCATCTACTCGAAGAGCAATATCCTCTATCATCTGGACCGCGCCAAGGAAGCGCTGCGGCAAAGCGACTTTGCCGTGCTCGTCGAAGGCTATATGGACGCAATTGCCGTAGCGCTCGCCGGGATTTCCAATGTCGTCGCGAGCTGTGGCACGAGCCTCACCGAATCACAAGTGAAGCTCCTCAACCGATTCACGCGCCGCATCGTCGTCAACTACGACCCGGACACGGCGGGGCAAGCCGCCACCGAGCGCTCGCTTTCGACCCTGCTCGAACAGGGTGCCGAAGTGCGCGTGCTCGCGTTGCCCGGCGGCAAGGACCCGGACAGCTTCATTCGCGCCGAGGGCGCCGCGGCGTACACGAAATTGCTGAAGGAAGCGCCGCCTTATGTGGATTACCTGATCGCGCGCGCCCGCAAGATGGACCTAACTTCGGCCGAAGGGAAGTTGCGCGCGGTGAATTTCCTGATGCCCTACGTCCAGCGCATCCCCGACCGTATCCTGCGATCGGAATGGGCCACGCGGATCGCGCAGCAGCTTCGCATCGAGGAACCGGTTCTGCGCGAATCCATGCGCCGGGCGGCGAGCGAGCGCCGCAGCGAAGTAAAGTCCCGGCCGGAACTGGTAGGCCGCGCCGGGAAGCCTGCCGAGCGGCGTCTGGTGCAAATGCTGATCGAAGCTGAGGAGTTCCGTTTGCAACTCGCGCAACAGATTCGCGCCGAAGATCTGCACCGGGGGCTTGAAACCGAGCGCATCCTTGCGGTGCTGGTCGGCGCCTGCGAATCGGGCGAGCGTCCTGACGCGGCATCTCTTGCCACGGCGCTCGAGGACCGTGACCGCCGCCTGCTGTTCGAAATTGCGTTCGAAGCCGCCGCCGCGCCTACTTGGGAAGAAGCTGAAAGCTGCCTGGCAGTCCTGCGCCGCCGCCGCGCCGAGGAAGAGCTGGCCGCCGTACAGAGGCAGATCGAGACGCAATCCGCGGCCGCTGGCTCAAACGGTGAACTCCGTCGCCTGCTGGAGCGCAAGCAGGAACTCCGGAGGCGCTTGGACCCTCCGGCGCAATAGCATCCTAAGTAGCACAGACTTCAGTCTGTGCGGTTTTGATTTTCGGCCACTCAGAGCGGTGCACAGACTGAAGTCTGTGCTACCAAACTCCACGCCCTAAGAACTCGTCCGTCCGATACGATGGCCAGAAGCGCCGCGCGCCTATGCTAGAATCTTCGGTCTGGGACAAACGATGAAGATCAGCAGAGAAGACGTGATGAAAGTGGCGGCGTTGGCGAATCTGGAATTGACCGACGCCGAAGTCGAGACTTATCGTGGCCAGCTTGACGACATTCTCACCTACATTGACAAGCTGAACGAGATCGACACCTCGAACGTCGAGCCGATGGCACAAGTGCTTGCGGCCTCAGCGGACGACTCGGCGCTTCGCGAAGACGCCGTCGTGCGCTCGGACGTGATCGCCGAGGTGCTTCGCGGCGCGCCCGATCCCGCCCCGCCCTATTTTCGAGTTCCCCGGGTGATTGAGAAGTGAGTGCCGCGACAGCATGGACGATCCCGGAGGTCCGGGCGGCGCTCGATACCGGGAAAATCTCCGCGCGCGAGCTGGTGAAGGAATTCTATGCGCGCATTGAGCGGCACAATGGCGAGTTAAATGCCTATCTTGCGCTTTCACCAGACCGCGCCTACGCGCAGGCCGACCGGATCGACGCCGCCATCGCGAGCGGTGACGCTCTGCCGCCGCTGGCCGGCGTGCCGCTCGCGGTGAAGGATGTCATCAGCACGCATGGCATACCCACTACGTGCGGTTCGCGCATCCTGGAAGGTTACAGGCCTCCGTATGATGCCACGGCGGTCACGCGGCTCGAACATGCCGGGGCCATCGTACTCGGCAAGACCAATTGTGACGAGTTCGCCATGGGCAGTTCGAACGAAAACTCCGCGTACGGCCCGGTGCGCAATCCCGTCGCCACCGACCGCGTTCCCGGCGGATCAAGCGGCGGCTCGGGCGCGGCCGTCGCTGCAAACCTGGCCGTTGTGGCGCTCGGCACCGATACGGGCGGCTCGATTCGCCAGCCCGGCTCGTTTTGCGGCGTCGCAGCACTGAACCCGAGCTACGGCCGCGTTTCGCGCTACGGCCTGCTCGCCTACGCATCTTCGCTCGACCGTATTGGCCCGTTCGCGCGTACTGTCCGGGATGTCGCCGCCGTGATGTCCGTCATCGCCGGGCGCGATCCCCTGGATTCAACTTCCGCCGCCGCGCCAGTGCCCAATTACGTCGCCGCGCTGGGCCGTCCGCTGACCGGGCTGCGCATCGGCATTCCCGACGATTATTTCGCCGAGGGCATTGACCCGGAAGTGCGGCAAAAGGTTGAGGGGGGGATTCGACTTCTCGAAAAGCTCGGTTGCCGGCGGGTGTCAATCCGGATGCCGAATACCGAATACGCCATCGCGGCGTATTACATCATCGCCACCGCTGAGGCCAGTTCCAACCTGGCCCGCTACGACGGCGTCCGCTACGGACTGCGTGTTCCGGGCGGAACGCTCATTGAAATGTACCAGAAGACGCGCGGCCGCGGCTTCGGTACAGAAGTGAAGCGCCGCATCGTGCTGGGGACGTACGTCCTCTCGGCAGGCTATTACGACGCCTACTATCTCAAGGGGCAGAAGGTTCGCTCGCTGATTGCGCGCGATTTCCACGAGGCGTTCGAAAAAGTGGACGCCATCGTCACGCCTACTTCGCCCGTTCCCCCGTTTCGGCTGGGCGAACGCACCTCAAACCCACTTCAGATGTATCTCGCTGATATTTATACGGTTACAGGATCACTCGCGGGAGTTCCAGGTATCTCGGTCCCCACCGGCAAGACCGCCGAAGGCCTGCCCGTCGGATTGCAAATTTACGGCCCGGCCTTTGGAGAAGATCGCGTGCTGCAACTCGCGCACGCGTTCGAACAGGCCGGTGGTGCGGAGTTGTAAACAACCGGATGACGAACCTCAGGCCCCTGCTCGAAAAACTTCGCGGGGCAAGAGAGAAATTCCAAGCCGCCGATTTCGCTCGATATGCTGCTGCTCGATGATCGAGAAGTGATGTTGTCACGTCTGACCGACCAGCACCTGCGAACCATCGCGGTGCTCGAATCCGACCGGGAAAACAACTTTCGCAAATACCGCATTCAGCATCCCTTTCTCGGCAGCCTGCACTATTACGATTGGTTCCGCAGACTCGCCGCGCACGACACACGGCACGCGAATCAACTACGGGAAATTGTAAAGATGTACAAAATTTCGTAAAGCAGTGTAAAAAAATGGCATATTTTTGCAGATTCGCACAATGGATTTGTATGTTTAATTTTTCTCGGCCCATCGTCCCTAATCGTTAAATCCTTTTGTTCACGCCATTTGCAAATCCATGCCGGTATTTAAGTATGGGGCACTTGAAATGGCAGGACTATTGCGAGACGAATAAAGGAGTCCGTATCATGGCTCCAGTTTTTCAAAAAGCCTGACCGGCTGCAGCGGCCGGACGGATGGTGGATTGAAATGGTCACCGTCAAGTCGAGTCAAAAGACCTTCACTGAGGAAGAAATCTCCGGACTGACCGGGATCTGCCTCGAGCATCTTCGCAGCCTGGCGCGCAGCAAGCACCTAGGTTTTATCGCGCGCGCCGCGGAAGCCGCTGGAGCACAGGCAGAACACTGGCTGTTCACCAATTCCGACTTGATGGTCCTCGCAGTCCTTGTTCCTCGCTGTCACCACTGAGTTCTTGCTTCGTAGGCTCATGTGCCGGCAGCATCCGCTGGGCCGGAATCGGGACCTTATTTGTGAAATCCTGAAGGTCATCTCGATCAGTCCTGAATCTTCCCTGCCACTTCATCGTAAGGACGTTGGATCGCCGCCGCGCGATCAAGGCGGTTGCGCGCGGCAACTCAGCAGCGCTATGCTCACCCCATCACGGCAAAACCTGCCCGGTCGAACCGGCATCGTAGAATCATAAGAAGAGGCAAGCGGCACAAAGGCGTCATGAAATCCCCGGCACCAATCGCGATTGCGCTGGCGGCACTGCTTGCCATAGTGCCGCGGATTCAAAGCGCTCCTCAAGGCGACCCGCAAGACACGCAGCCGGATGCATCCCGGGCCACGCCGGATGCGGGTTCGAAAACTGTGCAGGATAAGGGGACGATTCGCGTCCCGCTGCCTAAAGGGAAAAAGCTCGTGCTGTCCGACGGGACTTTTCAGCTTGTGCGCGAGTACTCGGTCGCGGGCGACCGCGTCCGATACTGGAGCATCGAGCGCTCAGATTGGGAAGAGATTCCAACCAATCTGGTGGACTGGGACGCGACCCACAGGGCCGAGGCCGAGCAGGCGGCACAGGATGCGGAATTGAAAGCAAAAATCCATGCCTCCGATGTGGCCGAGCGCACCAAGGACATTGACGTGGACCGCAGCCTCGAAATCAAGCCGGGGCTGTTTCTGCCGGACGGAGTCGGATTCTACGCCCTCGACAACAAGCTGGTTTTCGAAATGAAGCAGAGCCAGGCAAATTCCAAGCTGTCCAAAGGGCGCGAAGCTGAAAGAATTTTGAGCGGCATACCGATGATCCCCCGCAAGCAGACCCTGGAGATCCCCGGCGCACATGCGGCAAGGCGCATCTCGACTGCGGAGCCTGAATTCTTCATGCGCCCGGCCGATGAGCGCGAGCCGCGCTTCAGGCTCCTTCGCGCACAAGTCAAAGATGGCCACCGGGTGCTCGATAACATCAGTATCCACTTTACGGGCGAACGAACTGACCAGGCGACGGACATCGATTTTCAAACGTGGACTCCGGCGCGCGGCGTCTTCCGCTACACCGTCAACCAGCGCCTGGAACCCGGCGAATACGCATTCGTCGAAATGACGAAGGAAGGCATCAATGGCTACGTCTGGGATTTCGGAATCGATCCGCCCGGCACGAAAACCCAGAAATAGCTTATCGGAATGTCGCAGCGTCAGATGCTCGGAGAACGCGGGCAGGTCAGCATGGCGAGATTAGGTACTTCAGTCAAAGACATCGCACCTTGAACTTCAAATTTGCTCAAAGCCCGCCCGTGACACGCGATGAGATAGCACCACTCCCATAAGTCAACTTGGAGTTGCGATACCGAGTTTGGGCGCTCCAACCTTGATGGCCTCTCTCTTTCAAGGGGAGTGGATCGCTTATGAGGAACTGTTCTTTGGTTGGAGGACGGTGGCGGGAGAGAGCAATTCACTGAGCAGCGCAATCAATTCGGTGATACGGAAAGGTTTCTGCAAGAAGCGGCTGCCTTGGCGGCTGGCTTCTTCATTTACAGCAGAATCCACGAGATCGCCGGTCATGAAGATAAAAAGAGGCGGGGCAACGGAACGAGATGCTGGATTTTCACAGAGCCGGTCGTGAAATTCAAAACCTGACACAGCCAGGCCGGACTCGGATTCCAAATGAAGATCGCAGAGGATCGCGTCGTAGCAATGCCGGGCAGCAAGTTCGAGCCCCTGCTCGGATGAGACAGCACAGTCCACGGAGACGCCGCGGGCGCCCAGACTATCCGCCACGAGTTCGCGGATGCCTTCCTCATCGTCCACGACGAGGATTCGTTTTCCCGTGAGTGGCGCCACAGCGGGTGCGGGCGCTTCCGGGCCATGGAGCGAAGAGGAATCCGGTTCCGCGAGGACAACCGGCTGCGTGCACACGGGCAGCGACACCGTGAAGACCGACCCGCCATCGGGCAGCGGCTGCGCGGAAATATCGCCGTTATGTTCGCGGATGATCGCCATGCAGATGCTGAGGCCGAGCCCGGTGCCCCGGCCGGGGCGCTTGGTAGTGAAGAACGGATCAAAAATGCGCGGCAGCGTTTCGCGGCGGATGCCGACGCCATCATCCTGGAACGTGATCAGCACGTGATCGCCGACAACACCCAGGCGAATGCGGAGCGTGCCCTGCTCTCGAATCTCCCGAATGGCCTGCTCGGCGTTCACGATGAGATTCAGGAATACCTGCGTCAACTGATTCGAATCGCCAAGCACGGTCGGAAGGTCCGGACGCGCGATAAGATCCACGTGGATTTGATTGGAGCGCAGCGAATACTCATGGAGCTGGAGCGTGCGCTGGAGCAGGTCGCTCAGGTGGAGCAGCGTGTTGCGCGGCATCGCGGGACGCGAAAAGACGAGTAGATCCTGGACAATATGCGCGGCGCGGCGCGCCTGGCGGTGCGCCAGATCGAGATGGCGGCGCGAGGTTTCGTCGACCGTCTGATCGCGCATCAGTTCCGTGACGCCCAGGATGGCCGTCAGAGGATTATTCAGCTCGTGCGCGACGCCGGCGATCATCTGACCCATGGCCGCCAGCCGCTCGGACTGAATCAGTTGCTGCTGGAGCCGCTGCTGGTCGGTGATATCGCGCGCCGAGGCGATGATTCCGGTGGTACGTCCCGTTTCGTCGTGAAGCGGCCGGGCGGAGGCGCGGAAGGACCGCCACGTGCCGTTCTTGTGCAGCGTGCGGTATTCGATCTGACCATTCGAGCGGCGCCCGGAGATCAAATCGTCGAACATCTCCAGCATTGCAACGCGGTCGTGGGGATCGGTGCGCTCGCCAAGTTTCTGTCCGATTAGATCCTCGGGCCGGTAGCCGAGAGCGTCAAGAATCTGAGGGCTTGCAAAGGTATATCGCGCTTCCGTGTCGAGCGCGACGACCAGATCGGGGAAACTATCCATCAGGCGGCGCGCGAATTCCTGTTCGCGATGGAGGCTGCGCTCTATCTCGCGCTGCTCGGTGACGTCCACGAACGTTCCCTGATACCTCACAAACTTACCGGAGGGATCATGGATGACCGCCGTCGTGTGCAACGCGACCACTTCGCGGCCGTCCTGCCGGTGTTTCAGCGTAACCTCGCGGGTGCGGAGGAATCCGAGTTCGTCCAGCTTGGCGCGTTCCTCGGCGCGATTCGCTGCGTTCTGGTAGAACGACGCGAGTTCGATATTGATGAGCCCTTCCTTATCGGAAAACCCGAGCATTTGAGCCAGCGCCGGATTCGCCTCGGTGATGCGATCGTCGGCCGAGGCAAGATAGACGCCTTCGCGCAGGGTCTGAAACAGTTCCGTGAAACGTGTCTCGTTTTCGCGCTCGCGGGTAACGTCGCGGGCAATGCCGCTGACGCCCTGGACCACGCCATCACGCACGATGGCATGGAGAAAACAGTCAAAATAATACGTGGAGCCCCGCTGCTTCACCTTGGCGCGCACCACGCCGGTCCAACGGCGGAGTTCCAGGAAACGCGGCAGCAATTCCTGCACCTTCTTGCGGAAGGCGGAATCAGGAAATTCAAAAAACTCATCCAGCGAACGCCCCACCACGTCTGCAAAGGACAGGTTCAGCAGATCGGCAAAGCTCCGGTTTACGGTGAGGATTTTTCCATCGAGCGTGAATGAGAACAGCAGGTCCTCGAAGGTATCAATCAGATCGCGGTAGCCCTGCTGGGACCTGGAGATCAGGGAAAAGAGCTGGTCGAGCTGATCATTATTATTGTGATCCGTGGCTGCATGGTGCTCGATTCCACGGACAAGTCCCCGTAGCTCCGCGATTTCGTTCGTCTTGCGCCACGCATAAATGACGAACAAGGCCACCAGAACAACCAGGCCCACCGGTAAGGCCTCCAGGTGATGAGGCATCGCGCGGACGCTGTCCCAAGAGATTATTGCAAGACCAATCGCCAAGACACCGAGCAGCAGTAACGCCGACCGCCAAACTCCCCGCTCTCGGCGAGTGAGCAGGTCACGGTCCAAGGCGACCGAAGGTGGTTCGGCCAAAGTTTCCGCGCGTGGCGTGGATATCTTGGTCATCAGCAAAATGAATTGGAAGGCGCCTCCAGTTCGCTAGAGGGAGCAGGAGGTCAACCTTGCCACGGAAGTATGGACGCAAACGCAAGACGCGGCAATGGACGCGCAAGAGGAGAATAGCGAAATGGATAACAGCCTGTGGATAGAAAATGGGCGGTCCGATGGATTGGACCGCCCAAGTATTTCTTCCGATTGTGAGCTCCCTAGTCGGAGCCTTCCGCGAGTGCGTCGGCGTCCTTGCGCAGGAAATCGAGCGCGGCGGCTTCCTCGGGCGAAAGTTCGGCCGGAGGAAGGATCGCTTCCGGCGGAGGCATCGGAGGCACCTCGGTCAACAACTCGATGTTGCGGTACCGCTCCAGCCCGGTGCCCGCCGGGATCAGGCGGCCCATGATGACGTTCTCCTTGAGGCCGCGCAGATAATCCACCTTGCCGGCGACGGCGGCTTCGGTGAGCACGCGCGTGGTCTCCTGGAAGCTGGCTGCGGAGATGAACGAATCGGTCGAGAGCGACGCCTTGGTGATGCCGAGCAGCAGGGGCCGTCCGGTGGCCGGGCGCCCGCCATCGCTGATGATGCGGTCGTTCTCCTCTCGAAAGCGGAACTTGTCCACCTGCTCTTCGAGGAGGAAGCCGGTGTCGCCGACGTCCTCGACTTTGACCCAGCGCATCATCTGGCGAATGATGGTCTCGATATGCTTGTCATTGATGTTGACGCCCTGCAGACGGTAAACCTCCTGGATCGAATTGACCAGATAGGCTTGCGTATACTTTTCGCCGAGGACGGCCAGCAGGTCGTGCGGGTTGAGCGGCCCATCGATCAGCGGCTCGCCGGCCTTGACGTGTTCGCCTTCCTGGACGTTGATGTGCACGCCGCGGATGATTGAGTATTCCTTCTGCGTCTTGCCATCTTCGCTTTCGACGTAGATCTTGCGCAGGCCCTTGCTGATCTCACCGTACTTCACAACGCCGTCGATTTCGCTGATGACCGCGGGATCGCGTGGTTTGCGGGTTTCGAACAGTTCGACGACGCGCGGGAGGCCTCCGGTGATGTCCTTCGTCTTGGTGGTCTCGCGCGGGATCTTTGCAAGGACGTCGCCAGGCTGCACTTCGTCGCCATCTTGGACCATCAGGTGAGCGCGGGTGGGCATAAGGTATTTTTTGCGTGTGCGGCCCGCCGAGTCGCGAACCAGAATCGTCGGCGCATGCTTTTCATCGCCCGGTGGCAGCATGACGACAAGCTGCGACAGCCCGGTGACTTCGTCCACTTGCTCCTCGATCGTGATGCCGGGCTGGAGGTCCTTGAACTGGATGGTGCCTCCGACTTCGGTCAGGATCGAAAATGTGTACGGATCCCATTCGGCCAGGATTTCGCCGAGCTTGACCGGCTGGTTTTCCTCGACGCGGAGCCGGGCACCATAGACAACGTGGTAGCGCTCCTTCTCGCGTCCCTTTTCGTCTACGACGGCGATCAAGCCGCTGCGGTTCATGGCAATCAGTTGCGCGCCGCGGCCGCGTACACTGTTCAAATCGATAAAGCGAACGAAGCCGTTGTTGCGCGCTTCGAGCTTCGTCTGCTCGGTGACTCGAGTGGCCGTTCCTCCGATGTGGAACGTGCGCATGGTGAGCTGGGTGCCAGGCTCGCCGATGGATTGCGCCGCGATAACCCCGACCGCTTCGCCGAGTTCGACCGTGCGGCCGGTGGCGAGGTTGCGTCCGTAGCAGCGGGCACAGGCTCCGCGGCGGGTCTCGCAGGTCAGCACGGAGCGGATCTTGACGCGCTCGATACCCGCCGCCTGTATGGCGTTGGCCAGCTCTTCGCTGATTTCCTGGTTGATGTCGACGATGATGTTGCCTTCATAGTCCTTGATCTTATCGAGCGACACGCGGCCGACGACGCGGTCGCGCAACGGCTCGACCTCGACGCCGGCTTCGGTGATGGGCTCGACATAGATGCCGTCGGCGGTGCCGCAGTCGATCTCGCTGATGATGACGTCCTGAGCAACGTCCACCAGACGGCGGGTGAGGTAGCCGGAATCGGCGGTCTTGAGCGCCGTGTCGGCCAGACCCTTACGCGCGCCGTGAGTCGAGATGAAGTACTGCAACACGGTAAGGCCTTCGCGGAAGTTCGAGGTGATTGGCGTCTCGATGACTTCGCCCGAGGGCTTGGCCATCAGGCCGCGCATTCCGGAGAGCTGACGGATCTGCTGTTTCGATCCGCGCGAGCCAGAATCGGCCATTACGTAAATCGGGTTGATGATGCCTTCCTTATCCTGACGCTCCATGGCCTTGAACATCTGTTCAGCGACTTTTTCAGTGATGTCGCTCCAGATGGCGATCACTTTGTTGTAGCGCTCGCCGTTGGTGATCGCGCCATCGAGATATTGCTGCTGCACTTTGACGACTTCCTTTTCGGTGTTCTCGACCAGCGTAAACTTGTCGCCGGGGATCACCATGTCGTCGATGCCAATGGAGATGCCGGACTTGGTGGCGTACAGGAAGCCCAATTCTTTCAGCTCGTCGAGCATCTGCACGGTGCGCTTGAGGCCGAAACGCAGGTAGCAGTAATAGCAAAGCTGCTGCACGCCCTTTTTCTTAATCAAGCCGTTGATGAACGGCATTTCCTCTGGCAAGTGGTCGTTGAAGATCACGCGGCCGACCGTGGTGTTGATGAACTGGCGCTTCAGCAAGACAGGTTCGACGTGCGTCACATCCTGATCGTCATAGGCAGCGGCGAGGTCAATCACTTCCCCGTTGTACCGGAGACGAATCGGCGTGAGCAGCTCAACTTCGCCGGATTCGAGAGCCAGGATGACTTCTTCGGTCAAGCCAAACGCGCGGCCTTCGCCCTTGGCGCCGGGCTTGCTCTTCGTCAAGTAGTAGATGCCGAGGACCATGTCTTGCGTCGGGACGGCAAGCGGCAAGCCGTTGGCCGGGGACAGGATGTTATTCGCCGACAGCATCAGGACCGATGCTTCCACTTGCGCCTCGGGCGAGAGCGGAATATGCACGGCCATCTGGTCGCCGTCGAAGTCGGCATTGAACGCCGTGCAGACCAGCGGATGAATGCGGATCGCCTTGCCTTCGACCAGCACCGGCTCAAACGCCTGAATGCCGAGACGGTGGAGCGTCGGTGCGCGGTTGAGCAGCACCGGATGCTCGCGGATCACTTCTTCGAGAATGTCCCAGACGACGGGCTCCTGCTGCTCGACCATTTCTTTGGCCTGTTTGATCGTGGTGCAGTGGCCCTGCGCTTCCAGGCGGTGATAGATAAACGGCTTGAACAGCTCGAGGGCCATCTTCTTCGGCAGACCGCATTGATGCAGTTTCAGTTCGGGACCAACAACGATGACCGACCGGCCCGAGTAATCCACGCGCTTGCCGAGCAGGTTCTGGCGGAAGCGGCCCTGCTTTCCTTTAAGCGTGTCGGATAGCGACTTGAGCGGGCGGTTGTTGGTGCCCCGCAGAACGCGGCCGCGACGGCCGTTATCGAACAGCGCATCCACGGCTTCTTGGAGCATGCGTTTTTCGTTGCGCACGATAACGTCCGGCGCATGCAGTTCCATCAGTTTCTTGAGGCGGTTGTTCCGGTTGATGACGCGGCGATAAAGATCGTTCAGATCGGATGTGGCGAAGCGTCCGCCGTCCAGAGGTACCAGCGGGCGCAACTCCGGCGGCAGAACCGGCAGGACGTCCAGAATCATCCATTCGGGTTTATTGCCGCTCTTCCGAAACGATTCGAGCACCTTCAGGCGTTTCGCGTGCTTGATGCGCTTCTGCAGACTCGCATCGGTCTTCATCTTCTCGCGCAGTTCTTCGGAGAGCTTCTCGACTTCCACGCGCTTCAGGAGTTCCTTGATGGCTTCCGCTCCCATCTGCGCGCGGAACTGTCCGGCATAATCCTTCTGCAGTTCGCGGTACTTTTCCTCCGGAAGCATTTCACGTTCCTTGATCCCCGGCACATCACCGGTATCAATGACGATGTAGCCTTCGAAATAAAGAATGCGCTCGAGATCGCGCATGGAAATGTCCAGCAGGTATCCGATGCGCGACGGGAGGCCCTTGAAGAACCAGACATGCGAGCAGGGCGACGCCAGTTCGATGTGGCCGAGGCGTTCCCGGCGGACCTTGCTGAGGGTGACTTCGACGCCGCACTTGTCGCAAATGACTCCGCGATGCTTCATGCGCTTGTACTTTCCGCAGAGGCACTCCCAGTCGGTGACGGGACCAAAAATCTTGGCGCAGAACAGGCCGTCACGTTCGGGTTTAAAAGTGCGGTAGTTGATGGTCTCCGGCTTGGTAACTTCACCGTGGGACCAGGACCGTATTTTTTCCGGACTCGCAAGACTGATCCGGATGGAATCGAAATCAGCGATTAGGCTGGCGCGATCATAAGGGCTGCTACGATACAAGGTGCATTCCTCCTGCCCCGGCGGTTCGCGCCGAAGCCATCCCGGATGACCGGGAGTAAGAAAACAAACCCGCAAAAAACCCATGTCGCTGCCCCGGACCCGAAAGGCCGTGGCACGCAACGCCGGCGCATTCGGCGCGCCGGGAAACTAGTCGGCAGCGGTTTTTTCCGCCGGTTTTTGCCGTTTCATCAATTCCACGTCCAAGCAGAGCGATTGCAGCTCGCGGACCAGGACGTTGAACGATTCGGGCACGCCCGGCTCAATGCCTGGCTCGCCCTTGACGATGGCTTCGTAAATCTTGGCGCGACCATACACGTCGTCCGATTTAGCCGTAAGCAATTCCTGCAGAATGTGCGCGGCGCCGTAAGCTTCGAGCGCCCAGACTTCCATTTCGCCGAAGCGCTGGCCGCCGAACTGCGCCTTGCCGCCGAGCGGCTGCTGGGTGATGAGCGAGTACGGCCCGATCGACCGCGCGTGGATCTTGTCGTCGACCAGGTGCGAAAGCTTCAGCATATAGATGTAGCCTACGGTGACCTGCTGCGCGAACTCCTCGCCGGTCATGCCATCCCACAGCGTGACCTTGCCGGCGTTCGGCAGACCGGCCACCTCGAGCAGGTGCCGGATTTCGGTTTCGCGCGCGCCGTCAAATACCGGCGTCGCCATGGGAATGCCCTCGCGGAAGCTGTCGGCATACTCGAGCAATGTCTCGTCATCGAGATGCTCCAGCTTCTTCCAGATCGCCGTGTCGGAGAACACCTCGCGGAACCAACGGCGGATCGCTTCCGCCTTCCCGTTTTGGTTGAGCAGCCGCGCGATGCTCCGCCCGAGTTCCTTCGAGGCCCATCCGAGGTGTGTTTCGAGGATCTGGCCGACGTTCATACGCGAGGGGACGCCGAGCGGATTGAGCACGACTTCCACCGGCGTGCCGTCGGGCAGATACGGCATGTCTTCTTCCGGAACGATGCGCGCGATGACGCCCTTGTTGCCGTGGCGGCCGGCCATCTTGTCGCCGACCGAGAGCTTGCGCTTCATGGCGATGTAGCACTTCACCAGTTTGATGACGCCGGGAGGAAGTTCATCGCCTTTCCGGAGCTTTTCCTTGCGCTCCTCGGTAATCTTGCGGAGCACATCGATCTGGCGTGAAGTCATCTCCTCGATTTCGTCAATCTTTTCGATGAGCAGAGGGTCCTTGTCGGCAAGTTTCAGGCGCTTGAGGTTCCGCGTCGCGATTTTCTCGATGATGTCGCGGGTAAGCTCCGTGCCCTTGGTGATCAGGCGTTTGTTGGTCTTTTCGTCGTGCAGGTCGGCCATCAACGTCTTGCCGTCCAGCAAAACCGAAAGGCGCTTCAAGCGCTCGTCGGTAAGGATCCGGATCTCGTCGGAGAGGTTCTTTTCCAGCTTGAAAACCTGCAAGGCCTCAATAATCTTGTGACGTTCGTCCTTTTCCGCGCCCTTGCGGCAGAAGATCTTGACGTCCACGATGGTGCCCTCGATGCCCGGCGGGCAGTAGAGCGACGCATCGCGAACATCGCCGGCTTTCTCGCCGAAGATGGCGCGCAACAGTTTTTCTTCCGGCGTCAGGGTGGTCTCGCCCTTCGGAGTGACCTTGCCGACCAGGATGTCGCCGGGACGCACAGTCGCGCCGATGCGAATGACACCGCTTTCGTCGAGGTTGCGGAGGAACGTCTCGCTGATGTTGGGAATATCGCGCGTGATTTCCTCAGGACCGAGCTTCGTGTCGCGCGCCTCGATTTCGTACTCCTCGATGTGAATCGAGGTGTAGTAGTCGTCCTTGACGAGTTTCTCGCTGACCAGGATCGCGTCCTCGAAGTTATAGCCGCGCCACGGAAGAAACCCGACCAGGACGTTACGGCCGAGCGCCAGCTCGCCACGCTCGGTGCAAGGTCCGTCGGCCAACACCTGGCCTTGACTGACGCGATCACCGACACGAACCAGCGGCTTCTGGTTGATGCACGTGTTCTGGTTTGACCGCTTGAACTTGATGAGCTGGTAGATGTCGGCTCCCACCTCGCGGGAAAGCACACCCGAGTGGTCGGATTCAACGCGCACGATGATGCGCTCGGAGTCCACTTGGTCCACGATGCCGTCGCGGCGGCAGATGACCACCGCGCCCGAATCGCGCGCCGTGACACGTTCCATGCCCGTGCCGACCAGCGGAGCGTCTCCACGGATCAGCGGCACAGCCTGGCGCTGCATGTTCGAACCCATGAGCGCGCGGTTCGCGTCGTCATTCTCGAGAAATGGGATCAGGCTCGCCGCAACCGAGACAAGCTGTTTCGGCGAAACGTCGATATAGTCCACTTCCTCGCGCTGCTTCAGGACGAAGTTTCCGGCCTGCCGGCAATTCACCAGTTCGGTCGTGATGCGGCTGCGCTCGTCGAGAGAAGCGTTAGCCTGCGCGACAACGTAGCGGTCCTCTTCCCACGCCGAAAGGTAGAAACAGTACGGGTCGAAAGTGACCTTGCGGCGCTTCAACTCTTCGTTGACCGCCTCGACCTTGTCACGCTCGATAATCTCGCCGGCCTTGAACTCGCTTTCGCCGGCATTCACGATGAGTGCGTAATCAATGACGCGCCCGCCCTTGACCTTGCGGTAGGGCGACTCGATAAAGCCGAACTCATTGATGCGCGCGTAGCAGGAAAGCGAACTGATCAAACCGATGTTCGGACCTTCCGGAGTCTCAATCGGGCAGATGCGGCCATAGTGCGTCGGATGGACGTCGCGGACCTCGAATCCGGCGCGCTCGCGCGACAACCCGCCCGGCCCGAGAGCCGACAGGCGCCGCTTGTGCGTGATTTCGCTGAGAGGATTGGTCTGATCCATGAACTGCGACAGTTGCGAACTGCCGAAGAATTCGCGGATCGCCGCCATGACCGGCTTGGCGTTGACCAGGTCATGCGGCATGGCGGTCGACATTTCCTGGTACACCGACATTTTTTCCTTGATCGCGCGCTCCATGCGGACCAGTCCGATGCGGAACTGGTTCTCGAGAAGCTCGCCGACCGCGCGGACGCGGCGATTGCCCAAATGATCGATGTCGTCCACCGTGCCGATATTCTTGCGAAGCTTCAACAGGTAGCGGATGGACGCGACAAAGTCGGCCGCATCGAGCGTCCGCGTGTTGAGCGGAGTCTCGAGTCCGAACTTGATATTGAACTTCAACCGGCCGACGCGGCTGAAATCATATTTGCGCGGATCGAAAAACATGCCATTAAACAGCGCCGTGGCGGTTTCGAGCGTCGGCGGGTCGCCGGGGCGGAGCTTGCGATAAATTTCGATCAGCGCCTCGCGCGACGAGCGAATCGAGTCCTTGTCGAGCGTGCGGGAAAGCACCACGCCGACGTCGTCGCGGTCGGGAAAGAAAACATCGACGCTGGTGATGCCGGCCTCGCCGAGCGCCGACCAGATCTCGGCGGTCAGGAGCTTGTTGGCTTCCAGCAGCACTTCGCCGGTCTGCCGGTTCACGAGGTCGCCCACAGTGTACGCGCCTTCAAGATCCGCAACCGAAGCGTGAGCGGCGGACACCTTTGCCTTGACCAGTTCCTTGTAGAGCGCGTCGGTGATGCGCTTGTGCGCGCCGACAAGCACTTCGCCGCTCTTCGGGTCCTTGATCTCATGCGACAGCTTGCGGTCGATCAGCCCTTCGGAAAGATTCCAGTGAAGCCCACCGTCGCGCAGCGTGACGCGCTCAACCTGGTAGAACGTGCGAAGAATTTCCTCATTGGACTTCATGCCCAGGGCGCGCAGGAAAATCGAACCGAGGAACTTGCGCTTGCGGTCGATGCGGACGTAAAGAATGTTCTTGGTGTCGTACTCAAATTCAACCCAGGAGCCGCGGTACGGAATAATTTTCCCGAGGAAATAGGTGCGATTGTTGGCCGATTCGTAAAACACGCCGGGCGAACGGTGCAACTGGCTGACGATCACGCGCTCGGTTCCGTTGATGACGAACGTGCCGTTGTCGGTCATCAGCGGGATGTCGCCGAAGAAAACCTCTTGTTCCTTGATGTCACGGATGTTCTTGGCGCCGGTATCGGGATCCTTGTCGTAAATTGTCAGGCGGATGGTGACCTTAAGCGGAGCGGCGTACGTCATGCCGCGTTCCTGGCACTCGTTGACGTCGTACTTGAGCTGCATGCCGACCGGGTCGCCGCACTTCTCGCAAAATGTCGGCGTGTTCTTGTTGAACGTGCCGCACTTCGAGCAGAGCACGTCGCCGGTCTGGTATGGATTGGTGACCACCGAGGCTCCGCAACTTCGGCAAGTGGCGCGCAGGTGATGCAGCCCCTTCAGGTTACCGCACTTGCATTCCCAGTTGCCGATCGAATAGTCCACAAAGTCCAACTGCGAAAGGCCGCGGAAATCCTGAATCGGGAAAACCGACGTGAACACCGATTGCAGTCCGCCATCCTCGCGCTCGGAGGGGAGCAGATCCATCTGAAGAAACCGCTGGTAGGATTTCTTCTGAACCTCGATCAGGTTCGGAATTTGAATCGAGCTCTGGATCTTGGAGAAATCCAGCCGTTCGCGCTCGCGCATATGATGATTGCCATTTCCATTCGGCATGCTATTACCTCATGAAGACCGCAGGGTTGGGCCGGGACACGCATAGGCGGCAGGGTAGACACTGCCACCTTGGGTCCCGGCGGGACACGGTAAAGGTTGCAAAATCCCGGCTTGCAAGTTGCGTAAGCGAATCCCTCAGGGCGCGGTAAAACATGGCATAGGCCATGCCGTCTCGCGCCGGAATTGCTGAGTTACTTGATTTCGACCTTGGCGCCGACGTCTTCGAACTTCTTCTTGATCGTAGCCGCTTCGTCCTTGTTCACGCCCTCTTTGATCGGCTTGGGTGCGCCGTCAACCAGGTCCTTGGCTTCTTTGAGGCCCAGGCTGGTGACTTCACGGACGGCCTTAATGACATTGATCTTGTTCGCGCCCACGTCGGTGAGCACTACGGAGAATTCCGTCTTCTCCTCGGCCGGAGCCGCGCCGCCCGCCGCCGCGCCGCCCGCCATCATCACCGGCGCCGCCGCAGCTGCCGAAACGCCGAAGGTCTCTTCCATCTTCTTGACCAGGTCGGCGGCTTCGAGAAGCGTCAGGCCCTTGATTTCTTCCAGAATCGTTTCCACCTTGTTTGCCATTGCTGTGTCCTCTCCTATAGATGCAGTCTGGATTACTGAACTGTTTCGACCGGGGCAGAGCCGGATCCGAACTTGTTGGCCTTGACCGCCTCGTTGACCGTGACGGCCAGGTTGCGGTTGACTGCCGCCAGCGCCGAGGCGATACGCTGCGCCGGCGCGCTGAGCAGAAACATGATCTTGCTAATCAATTCTTCCTTCGACGGCAGCGCTGCAAGCTGCTGAATCTCCGCGATCGAAAGCACGCGTCCTTCGACGATACCCGCGCGGAACTGGAATGCCGGAACGTCCTTGGCGATCTTCGTCAGTGCCTTCGCCAGCGACACGGGATCGGTCTCCGTATAGGCAATTGAATTCATGCCCGCCAGACCTTTCAGCAAAGGTTCGGCCGGAGTCCCGGCACCGGCGCGCTCGGCCAGCGTGTTCTTTACGACGCGATAATGTCCGCCCGCCTGTTGCACGGCCCGGCGAAGCTTGTTGTCGTTTTCCACGGTGATTCCCTGAAACGTCGAGAGAATCACGGTTGAAACTTTCGCCAGGTCGTTTTTCAAATTGTCGAGGTCTTGCTGCTTTTCGCTGCGCTTTTTCATTTCCGGCTCCGCTTTCTACCGCTCAAACTCTCCCCTTGGTGCGGGATCAGTCGCGCCGCTTATGCCGCCGCGGCGATCGCCGCTTCCACTTCCGCCGAGTCAATCAAAATCCCCGGCCCCATCGTCGAAGTCAGCGTGACCTTCTTGATATACTTGCCCTTGGCGGCCGCGGGCTTGGCCTTCAGAATCGCTCCGATCAAGGCGTGCGCGTTGTCGGCAAGTTTGGCGGCATCGAAACTGACCTTCCCGACCGGCGAGTGAATAATGCCCTGCTTGTCGACGCGAAATTCCACCTTGCCGGCCTTGATCTCCTTGACCGCCTGCGCGACTTCAAAGGTCACGGTGCCAGTCTTTGGATTGGGCATCAGGCCCCGCGGGCCGAGCACCTTACCGAGACGTCCGGCGGACCGCATCATGTCGGGCGTTGCGATGACCGCGTCGAAATCGGTCCATCCTTCCTGAATCTTCTGGACCATGTCTTCGCCACCGACGAAATCCGCGCCCGCATCCTGTGCCTCGCGGACCTTTTCGCCTCCGGCGATAACCAGCACCCGCTTGGTCTTCCCCAGCCCGTGCGGGAGCACGACGGTGCCGCGCACCATCTGGTCAGAGTGCTTCGGGTCGACACCCAGGTTCACGACCAGCTCGACGGTTTCGTCGAATTTGACGAAGTGCGCCTTCTTAATGACTTCGGAGGCCTCGCCGAGTTGATACGAGCGCGCTTCCACCAGCTTGCGCGCCTTTTCCGTATTCTTTCCGATTTTCCGCGCCATCGTTTCTCCTACCCTTCGACTTCGAGGCCCATGTTGCGCGCAGTGCCCAGCACCGTGCGCACGGCGGACTCCAGGTTCGTGGTATTCAGGTCCGGCAACTTGGTCTTGGCGATCTCTTCGACTTGTTTGCGCGTCACCTTGCCGACTTTGTTGCGGTTCGGCTCCGCCGATCCCTTGACGATTCCGGCAGCGCGCTTGAGCAGCTCGGAGGCCGGCGGCGTCTTGGTGATAAAGGTGAACGTGCGGTCGCTGTAGATCGTCACCAACGCCGGAATAATCATGCCATCAGGCTCTTTGGCAGTCTTGGCATTGAACTGCTTGACGAAATCCATGATGTTCACGCCCTGCGGACCGAGCGCGGTGCCGACCGGCGGCGCCGGGGTGGCCTTCCCGGCGGGCAGTTGCAGCTTGACCGTTGCTTGTACTTTCTTCGCCATTCGAATTCCCCTGCGTGCAGCCTGTCCCGCGGTGTCGCGGAACTAGGCGATCTTTTCCACTTGCGCAAAATCCAGTTCGACCGGTGTCGAGCGACCGAAAATCGTGACCGAGATCTTTAACGTGCTGCGGTCGGCGTTGACGTCCTCGACCACGCCCGTGAAGTTGGCGAACGGACCCTCGGTGATGCGGACCTGCTCATTGCGTTCGAAGACCAGCTTGGGCTTCGGCCTGTCCGCAGACGTGGTCACGCGGTGCAGAATATTCTCGACTTCGGTCTCCGAAAGCGGCGTAGGCGTCTCGCCCGAGCCAACAAATCCCGTAACCCGTGGCGTGTTGCGGACGACGTGCCAGGTGTAGTCGTCCATGTCCATTTCCACCAGGACATAGCCGGGATAAAGCATCCGCGATGAAACCAGTTTCTTGCCGCCGCGCACTTCAACGACGTCTTCGGTCGGGATCATCATCCGGCCGATCTTTTCCTGCAGCCCGAACGCGGCCACGCGGCTTTCCAGGCTTTCCTTCACCTTCTTCTCAAATCCCGAATAGGTGTGGATGATGTACCACTGCTTCGCCATGTCCAACCGTTGCCTCAGTGTCCGAAGAGTTTGATCACGCGCTGGACGAACCAGCTGGCGGTAGCGTCCACGCCAAAGAAAAAGATTCCGAAAAACGCCACCGTGACAATCACCACCCAGGTCGTTACAAACACCTCATGCCGCGTCGGCCAGGTCACCTGGCGCATTTCGACGCGAACTTCGTGCAAAAAACTGCGCCACCGGCGGGGATATTCCCCCAGCCGGGTGAAAAAGCCAGCAACCTCAAACGATGGACCGCGGCTCGGCATCTCTTCGTTCTTCAATTTTCCCACCTGGGTTGCCATCGTTCGCTGCTCTCTTCACCCTCAATCGATCCTGCACGACCTGCCATCGGCTGCCGGAGTGGCAGGGGAGGAGGGATTCGAACCCCCACTCTCGGTTTTGGAGACCGATGGTCTACCGTTGAACCTACTCCCCTATCCCGGCTACTTCACTTCCTTGTGACCGGTGTGCTTGCGGCACGTATTACAAAACTTCTTGGTCTCCATCCGGTCGGAGTGCTTCTTCCGGTTCTTGGTGGTCGTATAATTCCGGTTTTTGCAATCGTTGCATTGCAGCGTGATGATTTCGCGCATCGGCTTTCCTCAAGACTACTCGATAATCTCCGTGACGGCGCCCGCGCCGACGGTGTGGCCGCCTTCGCGGATCGCGAAGCGCAGCCCTTTCTCCAGCGCCACCGGCGTGATCAAACTAATCTCCGCCGACACGTTGTCGCCCGGCATCACCATTTCCAC
>JAIQES010000012.1 GCA_020073705.1 Terriglobia bacterium | reverse complement strand
TAGTCGCCGGTCTTGAGGATTTCCTGGATGTGGTCGGCAATGCCCTCGCCGATGCCGGGCAGGGACATCAATCGTTCACGGTCGGCGGCAAGTTCTTCGATGGATTCTGGCAGGCTGTCGAGCAGTTGTGCGGCGCGCTCGTAACTGCGAAAACGGCCGATCATCGCGCCGTCAATTTCCAGCAGTTGCGCCGTTTCGCGCAGCACGCGAGCAACTTCGCGATTCTCCATAAGTGTGCCCTGGCGGTCTATTGCCCTAGGATATAGGCAAACATCAGCGGCGCGACGATCGATGCGTCCGATTCAATCACGAATCGCGGAGTTGTGGCTTCGAGCTTTCCCCAGGTGATTTTTTCGTTGGGCACAGCGCCGCTATAAGAACCGTAGGACGTTGTGCTGTCAGAAATCTGGCAGAAGTAGCCCCAGAGCCGGCACTTTTCGCGCAGGTCCTGCGTAATCAGCGGGACCACGCAAATGGGGAAGTCTCCGGCGATGCCGCCTGCGATCTGAAAGAACCCGATCGATTCCTTGCCCGAATTCTGGCGATACCAGTCGATTAGCGCGGCCATTTGTTCGACGCCCGACTTCACCACCTGAAAAGTCGAGACGTCGCGGCGGATTACATTTGCGACGAAAATATTTCCCAGGGTGGAATCTTCCCATCCGGGCGTGAAAATCGGCAGATTTTTCTCGCACGCGGCGACCACCCAGGAATCCTTCGGATCGATCTCGTAAAACTCCTTGATGTGAAAGCCGCGGATTAGCTGGTACATGTATTCGTACGGGAAGTATCGCTGTTTTTCCTTGTCTGCTTTTTGCCAGAGCTTTAGCACCTGCCGCTCGATCCGGCGCATGGCCTCTTCTTCGGGGATGCAGGTATCGGTGACCCGGTTCATACCGCGGTCACGCAACGCCACTTCTTCCTGATCGCTCAAATTGCGGTAATGCGGCACGCGCTCATAATGGTTGTGCGCAACGAGGTTGAAGATATCCTCTTCGAGATTCGCGCCGGTCGTGCAGATCCCATGCACCTTATCCTGCCGGATCATTTCCGCAAGCGACAGTCCCAACTCCGCCGTGCTCATCGCGCCGCCAATCGTCACAAACATCTTTCCGCCGCGTGCCAGGTGCGCGATGTAGGCCTCGGAAGCATCCACGACGACTGCCGCATTGAAGTGCCGGTAATGGCGCCGGACAAAATCTTTTACGCTCATGTCTGCCTTTCTCTCCGAACCGTTTGCGCGGAGCGCCTGCTTCGCAGGAATCCTATTCCACACGCGCCTGTGATTCAAGCGCATATCGAGATTATTTTTACGATAGAAGTTACGAGCAGCCGAGTGAGATGTTCGCAGATGCCCGAAATGGACAAATTAGCCCGTCATTTGCATCGTGACACGAGCTAACGATTACGGGGCGAGGAGGCGGGCGTTAACGAAACCGCTTGACGTATCGCATGTAGTAGAGCAGACCGACGATGGATTTTGCGTCGCGCAATCGCCCGCTCCGGATCATGGCGTCGACTTGTTTCAACGCGAATATTCGTGGAATGATTTTCTCGTCTTCTTCCGGCTGCGCGGCGCCCTCTGCAAGTCCCTCTGCCGCAAAGATCCACATCCACTCATTGACAAAACCGGGTGTGGGGATGATATGGAGCAACTTGCGGAGACGCCGCGCCGTGTATCCGGTTTCCTCGATCAGCTCCCGGCGCGCGGCGACGGCCGGCGTTTCCTGCGGCTCCTTGCGGCCGGCGACAAGCTCCCACAGAAAATCACCGGCCGCGTGGCGGTATTGGCGGATCAGGAGCACGCGGCCGTCTTGAAGGATTGGCAGCACGACCACCGATCCGGGATGTACGACGATATCGCGGTCCGCGCGCACTCCACCCGGCTCGATCACCGTGTCGCGCCGCAAGCTGAACACCTTGCCCTTATAGAGAACCTTGCTCTTCAGAAGTTTTGCCCGTGCTTTTGCCAAGACCGCCTCCGGATGAGTCGAATAGCCGATTGCCCCGGGCATAGCGCGGGGCAGGCCGTGCGGAGTGAATTTTAGCAGGCTATAGGGGTCCCTGCCGGTTGAACGCGAAATCGGGGTCGCTTATACTGGCCGCGGCCGGACTTACGCCCGCTCATGCCTATTAACGCACTCATCGTGGATGACGAAAAACCGGCGCGCGACGAACTCGCCTACCTGCTCAAGAGTTTTCCGGACGTGCACCTTGTCGGCCAGGGCAAGAACGGGGTCGAAGCCCTCGCGCTTATCAAAGAGCACGCTCCAGACCTCGTATTCCTCGATGTGCAAATGCCGGGTCTCAATGGAATCGGCGTGATCAAGAAGCTGATGGACCGCAAAGCGAAACTCCCGCAGATCGTTTTCGCGACCGCGTTCGACAACTACGCGGTCCAGGCATTTGAAGTGAATGCGATCGATTATTTGCTGAAGCCTTTCGATAAAAGCCGTCTCGCCCGCGCCATCCAGCGCGCCAAGAAGGCTCTCGAAGCCGGCGCGTCGTCAACCGAGCGTCTCGAAACGCTCGTCAATCAGATCGGTGCGGGGAAAGCGCCGCCGGTGAAGCTGCTAGTGAAGACGCAGCAACGGCTCTTCCTGGTGGATGCCGACGACGTCATCTTCGCCTCAATCGAGGATGGCACCATCACCGTCGTTGCCCGAGAGGTGGAGGGCACGTCGAACTACCGCACCATCGAAGAGCTACAGGCGTCGCTCGAGACCGAAACCTTCTGGCGCGCGCACCGCTCCTACCTGGTCAACATCAACCACATCAAGGAAGTCGTGCCCTGGTTCAAGTCCAGCTATATGCTTAAAATGGCCGATAAGCGTGGCTCAGAGATCCCAGTTAGCCGCGCGCAGACCAAACGCCTGCGCGAACTGGTGAAGATATAGCCCCCTTGCGTTCAACAGGAGAACATTTTAGACAGAGGACGCAGGGTGCCGAGAAGAGAACTCGCTTTGCGACTTTCCGCGAATTGGGACGACGGCTTGCCTTTGGGTATGTCGCACTCTTTGTCATCGCCTTTCTTCGTGCTCTCTGTGGTGAACGGCCTTTGCTTCCGTAATTTCCTTTTCCTGTGCTAGCATCGCTCGTACACGCTACGCGATGGACTTTTCCTTCACCGACGATCAGCGCTTGATTCGAGAGACGGTTCGTCAATTTATGGACGCCGAGGTCCGTCCGGCGATGCGCGCGCGTGATCGCGAAGAAACATTCGCCTCCGCCGAGCTGCGGCGGCTGGGAGAGCTCGGCTGCTGCGGCATGTTGATTCCTGAATCGTGGGGAGGCGCGGGGACGGACACGATTTCTTACGTGGTGATGCTTGAAGAGGTTGCGCGCGTGGACGCCGCGATGGCCGTCGCGCTGAGTGTCACCAATTCTCTAGCCGCGCTGCCGGTTCTGAAGTACGGGACTGAAACGCAGCGGCAGAAATACCTGTCCCGCCTGGCGCATGGAGAAATTCTCGGCGCATTCTGCCTTACCGAGCCGCAGGCCGGCTCCGATTCGGCGGCAATTACAACGTCGGCCAGCCGTCACGGCGGCTCGTATCGTTTGAACGGGACGAAATCCTGGGTCACCAATGGTGGCGAGGCCGGCGTCTATCTCGTTTTTGCGAAGACAGATCCTTCGAATCGCACCCGAGGCGTGACCGCATTTCTTGTCGAGCCCTCATTTCCCGGCTTTCGAGTGGCGCGATACGAGGATAAGATGGGGTTGCGGACGTCACGCTCGGCCGAGATCACGTTTACTGATTGCGAAGTCCCCGAAGGAAATCGGTTGGGGGAAGAGGGCCAGGGCCTGAAAATCGCACTGGAGTCGCTCGACGGCGGCCGCGTCGGCATTGCCGCGCAGGCTGTCGGAATCGCGCAGGGCGCGCTCGAAGCGTCGGTCGCGTACGCAAAGCAGCGCCACGCATTCGGCAAGACGATCGGCGATTTCCAGGCCGTACAATGGATGCTTGCAGACATGCAGACCGAAATTGAAGCCGCGCGAGCATTGGTGCACAATGCCGCGTGGATGCGAGATAGGGGCGCGCAGCGCGTCGGCCCGTATTCTTCGCGCGCAAAACTTTATGCGGGAGAAATGGTGAATCGCGTCGTCTATAAAGCCGTGCAAATCCACGGCAGCCTGGGCTATTCGCGCGAGTCGGACGTCGAGCGTATGTACCGGGACGCCCGCGTCATCACGATTTACGAAGGCACGAGCGAAATCCAGCGCCTCATTATCGCGCGCGATCTGCTGGCGTCCGCCAGTGCCGGTTCCAGCACAGGGGGCCGCTAGATTGACCTCTTCCCATAACAAGCGAGTCCTGAGCGGCATGCGCCCTACCGGGCGGCTCCACATCGGCCACTACTTCGGCGCGCTCCAGAATTGGATCAAGCTCCAGAATGATCCGCAGTACGAATGCTTCTTCTTCATCGCCGATTGGCACGCAATGACCTCAGACTATGCCGACACGTCGCAGGTCGCGCAGAATACAATCGAAATCGCAACCGACTGGCTCGCGTCAGGCCTCGATCCCGCGAAATGCACGATGTTCATCCAGTCGTCCGTGCCCGAGCACGCCGAGTTGTCCTTGCTGCTGTCGATGGTGACGCCGCTCGGTTGGCTTGAGCGTGTCCCGACATACAAGGAAGCCCTCGACAACGTCAAAGACAAGGACCTGCATACATACGGCTTCCTCGGATATCCGGTCCTGCAATCTGCGGACATCGTCATATACGACGCAGACTTTGTCCCTGTCGGTGAAGATCAGGTCGCGCACGTGGAACTCACACGGGAAATTGTCCGGCGCTTTGACTTCTTCTACGGTTTTAAGATCAAGCCGGAATTGTTTGCAGCCGCAAACATGGGTTTTCTTTCACGCTATGCGCATGATGCGAAGCTGTTGCCACTGAACGGGAGCCATTTCACGGAGGAACAGAAACGGGATTTAGAGAATCTTTTCAGGACAAAGGCGCTCGATCAGGGCGTCGAAAACTTCCTGGATTCCGTCAAGGATTATGGACATTTTTTCAGTCGCTCGGCAATTCTTCGTGAACCAGGCGCCATGCTGACCGAAACACCGCGAATCCCCGGCACCGACGGCCGGAAAATGTCGAAGAGTTACGGCAATTTCATCCCCCTCAGCGAATCGAATGACTCGATCCGCGCCAAATCGCGAGTGATGATGACCGATCCTGCGCGAAAGCGTCGCACCGACCCCGGGAATCCCGATGTCTGTCCAGTGTACGACTGGCACAAGCTATTTTCACCGCCCGAAATGCTTGCGTGGGCAGCCCAAGGCTGCCGCACGGCGGGAATTGGCTGCATCGAATGTAAGACCGCCATGGCCGACAACCTGATCAAATGGATTGAGCCGATTCGGGCGCGCCGCGAGGAATATGCGGCGCATCCGGATAATGTATTGCGTGTCCTCGACGACGGTTCAGCAAAGGCTCACGTAGTCGCACAGAAAACAATGGGCCGCGTCCGTGAAGCGGTATTTAATTGGAAAGAGAAGCGCGGCGAATTCGCACAACAGAAATCCTCCGCTCAGAATGCTAAGGTGGGGGACTAACATGGGGTCACCCTACAAGATTCATCTCGACACGTACGACGGCCCGCTCGATCTCCTGCTCGATCTGATCAAGAAGCAGGAAATCGATATTCACAACATCCCGATCGCGAAGATCACGGGCCAGTATCTGGAATATCTCCACAAGCTCGAGCAGTTCGACATGGACATCTCGGCGGACTTCATCTACATGGCCGCGACGCTGATTTACATCAAGTCGAAGATGCTTCTGCCTCCCGACCCCCTCGCGGGGCCTGAAGAGCTAGAAGACCCCCGCGCCGAGCTTGTGCACCGCCTGGTCGAGCACGAAAAGTTCAAGAGCGCGGCGCAGTTGCTGCACCAGCGCCAGCAGATCGAGGAAAACGTTTGGTCGAGGCCGGACCGCTCGCTCTATGAAGGGGAAGAAGTCGAAGGCGAGTTGATCGTATCGCTGGTGGACTTGGTCAAAGTCTTCCAGCAGGTGCTTGAGCGCCGCAAGGAAGTGGTGAAGATCGAGCTGCGCCACGATCAGTTCACCGTCGAGCAAATGATGAAGTTGCTGCGCCAGCAACTGATCACCGGGGCGGAAGGCATCGAGCTGGTATCGTTTTTTGAATCCTGCCCGTCGCGTTACGCGATGATCGTGGCGCTGCTTGCGGTGCTCGAGTTGGTGCGCCTGCAGGCAATTCTGCTGGTGCAGCAGGAGCCGTTCGGAACAATTCGGTTACGGAAGCACAAAATGTTCGATGTGGTCTTCGCGAGCGGCGAATCACTCGGGGAGACGCTGCCAGAGCCACTTCGAGAAATTGACGAATAATATCAATGACCATGAACCCCACGGAACTGAAGGGCGCCCTTGAGGCCATCATCTATGCCGCCGATGAGCCTGCGACGTTGGACCAGATTGCGAATGCCGTCGGCGAAGAGAAGCAAGCCGTCCGCGCCGCGCTCGATGAAATGATTGCCAGCTATGCCGGCGAGGATCGCGGCGTCGAAATCCGGGCCGTCGCCGGCGGCTACAAGTTCTATACCAAGCCGCAACACCATGACGTTGTGCGCAGATTCATCAAGAGCCTGCGCCCGCCGCTGCGCCTGACGATGCCGGCGCTCGAAACGCTTGCGGTGATTTCGTACAGGCAGCCCGTCACAGGACCGGAGATTCAGGAAATTCGTGGCGTGAACGTTTCCGGAGTGATCAAGACGCTGCTCGAAAAGCGCTTGATCACGACAGCCGGCCGGAAAGCGGTCATAGGCCGTCCGATCCTGTACCGCACGTCGAAGGAATTCTTGATGCGCTTTGGGCTTTCGGATCTTGATGAATTGCCGAGCCTCAAGGAGTTCGAGCAGCTCGCGCGCGCGGCGCTGGGTTCGGACGAGGGCATTGCCCCCATCGAACCAGCGACGGAATCTCTCGATGCAGCAAACGCCCCGGATGCTGGGGATATTGTGCCTGCCGCAGCGGCTTCTTCGAGCGAGGGTAGCGAAGTCCCAAGACCCGCTCCCCTCGAATCATCCCCGACTAGATCAGAAACGGAACAGGAATCGGGCCGTACAAAAGAGGAAAGTGCTTCTTAGACAAATTCATGCTTGAGCGTCTGCAAAAGATTATTGCGCGCGCTGGGATTGCCTCGCGGCGTCATGCCGAGGAACTGATCCGAAGCGGACAGGTGCGCGTCAACGGCGTGGTGGTCACCGAGCTTGGCGTCAAAGCCGACCCGGAACACGATCGGATTGAAGCCGCCGGCAAGGTTGCTCAGATTTCGAAGGCCCGCGTCTATGTTCTCCTTCACAAGCCCCCGCAGATTGTTTCCACGCTCGCCGATCCCGAAGGCCGGCGCACTTTGCGTAACCTGCTCGTTGGCGTCTCCGAACGCGTGTTTCCCGTGGGCCGCCTCGATTACGCTGCCAGCGGCGTGGTCTTCCTGACCAATGACGGCGAGCTGGCCAGCCGTATGCTGAAGGCGTCGCCCCACTTGCAACAGACGTATTGGGTCAAGGTGAAGGGACGCCTTAGCGAAACCCAGCTCAAGAGTCTCGCAAGCGTCTTGCGGGGAAAAATTGTTCCGTTGCGCGCGCCACATTCCGCCGGCAAGTATCCACCGAACCCCTGGTACGAAGTGGAATTTTCCGGCGTCCGCCGCGATCTGCTGCGGCGCAACCTGCTCGCCATGGGTCACCCGGTCCAAAAAATGAAGCGGACGAAGCTCGCTTCGCTCGAGATCGAGACTGTGGCGGAGGGCCAGTACCGGCGCCTCGATCCGCGTGAAGTGGCGAAGCTGGTCCGTGCGATTGAGTACGCGCTGGGGAAAAAGCGCCCATCACCGCACAAGCCAGAAAATCACCGTGTGCGGCGGGGCCGGCCAAAATAGGCATGTTTTGTAAAGGGTTCCATGACGCCGCAAGGTGAATCTCCCAATCCGCAAACGGACGAGGCCGTGGCGATTACCGACCTCCTGGCTTCGGCGAAATCAATTGCTGTCGTAGGCCTTTCGTCGAAATCGTTTCGCCCCAGCTATGGAGTCGCGCGATATCTCCAGTCGGCCGGCTACCGCATTATTCCTGTCAATCCGAACGAGTCGTCGGTCCTTGGCGAGAAATGCTATGCCCGCCTGGAGGACATTCCTGAAAAAGTCGATATTGTGGATATTTTCCGCCGTTCGGAACTTGTGCCTGAAATAGTTGACGGAGCCATTGGAATTGGGGCGCGCGCGGTATGGATGCAGGAAGGCGTTGTGAACGAGCCGTCCGCCGAACGCGCGCGCCGCGCTGGACTGTTTGTCGTAATGGACCTCTGTATCGCCCAGGAGCTTCATAAGCGCCATCTGTAGGTCCTGGAACGCAGCGCGTCCCCTGCACACGCAAAAGCCGGGTTCACGGCAGCGGCAAGAAAGCCGCCACAAGCGGGAGAGGAATTACAGCGAAAGCACGGAGACGGAGTCGAATCTGCGGCAAAGCGATTCGCGTTAGCGTCATGATTATGATTTCCGTTTCTCTTTGATGCGGCGAATCTCCTCCATGCGCTGCCTCAATCTGGTTTCAAATCCCTGATCGGTTGGATGGTAGTAGCTTCTCCCCGCAAGCGAGTCCGGCAGGCAGGTCATGCCGGTCACTTTATCTTCCACATCGTGCGCGTACTGATATCCCTTGCCGTAACCGATATTTTTCATCAGGCCGGTCGCGGCATTGCGGAGATGCAGCGGCACAGGTTCAGTGCGGGTACGCTCCAGGTCTGCCACGACTGAGCCATACCCCGTATAAAGCGCGTTCGACTTTGGCGCGAGCGACAGATACACGGCAGCTTGCGCCAGCGCCAGGTTTCCCTCCGGCGGTCCGACAAAATCGACGGCCTGCATGGCTGCGATAGTCACCGCGAGCGCGCCCGGCTCGGCCAATCCGATGTCTTCGCTGGCCATGCGCACGAGCCTGCGCGCGATGTAGAGCGGGTCTTCCCCGGATTCGAGCATGCGCACCAACCAATACAACGACGCGTCCGGATCCGAATTCCGCACGGACTTATGCAGTGCTGAAATGAGGTTGTAGTGTTCTTCTCCGGACTTGTCATACAGCAGGAATTTACGCTGCATCAGTTCGGCGAGAAGCTCTCTGCTGATCGTGCGTTTGTCTTTGGCGTCTGGCTGCACAGCGCGTACCGCCGCTTCGAGCGTGTTGTATGCCGCGCGCGCATCCCCGCCGGAAAATACGGCGATGTGTTGGATGGCCTCATCGCTGATTTCAATGTTCTCGTTTCCAAGACCGCGTTCTTTGTCGGCGATCGCGCGGCGCAGCAGGGCTTCGATTTGTTCGATCGAGAGGGCCTGCAAGACGTAAACCCGCGTGCGGGAAAGCAGCGGCGCGATCACTTCAAAGGACGGATTCTCGGTTGTCGCGCCGATCAGGATGATGTTCCCGGCTTCCACATGCGGCAGGAATGCATCCTGCTGCGCCTTGTTGAAGCGATGCACCTCGTCCACGAAGACGATGGTGCGGCGCCCGGACCGCCGCGCGTGTTCTGCCGCAGCCATCACATCCTTGATTTCCTTGATTCCAGTCAGCACGGCGCTGAAGGCGACGAACTCGGAATGCGTCATTCGCGCGATCAATCGTGCCAGTGTCGTCTTCCCGCATCCGGGCGGTCCCCACAAAATCATGGAGCCGATGTCGTCCCGCTCGATCTGCGTCCGCAGGGGTTTCCCAGGTCCAAGAAGGCCCTCCTGCCCCGTGAACTCATCCAGCGTTCGCGGGCGCATGCGCTCCGCCAATGGCCGTGCGGCTGCCGCGCGGCTGTCTTCTGGCTCGAGTTTGGCGAAGAGGCTCATTCTGGTTACGATTCCATACAATGATCTCTGTGAGTTGCGGTCACCGAAGAGCCTGGGTCCCCGGTTTCAGGGGGCAGTCCTTGAAAATACAGGCGTCATGCCCTCGCGTCCCGCTGCCGCATTGCCTCATAAAGCAGCACGGTGCCTGCCATTGCGGCGTTCAGGGATTCGACCCCGGCTGGCCTTGCCGCTGCCGTTTGCGGAATACTGACTCGCGCGTCGGCTGCGCGCACGATTTCGGCGGGCAAGCCCGCTCCTTCGTTCCCAATCAGCAGCGCAGCCGGTGATTTCCAGTCCGCCTCCCAAGGCCGCACCAAGGGCGGTGCGGCATCGGTTTGCAGCTTCTCTTGCGGGTAAGTATCCGGCACGGCCGCATACAACTTCACTCCTGAGACGCGCAACTGTGCCAGAAGGATGGCCGGGGACATCCCCCGCAAAATCGGCAGACGCAGCGCTGAGCCTGCGGAGGCGCGCAGCGCTTTCGGCGCCAGAGGATTTGCCGTGCCCACCGCCCCGGCGGAGCAGGTTGCGGCCCCGGTTGCGCCGAAAGCTTCCGCCGAGCGCAAAATCGTACCCACGTTTCCCGGGTCCTGCACGCCCACGAGCACGACGAGGAGCGCGACGCCGCGGGTCACATCCTCGATCGTTGCTATATTGGGTCGCACAAGGGCGGCCACGCCTTGTGGCGTTTGCGTATCCGCAATACCGGCAAACAGCCGATCCGTGGTTCGCAGAATTTGCACATCGGGGGCGAGCGAGGTCCCGAACCGCGTCAAGTGCCGTTCGCCCGAATCGCTCACCAACAGCGCAACCACGGGCAGACCGGAACCTAGGGCAGCCTCCACCAGCCGGACTCCTTCGACGCCTACCAGTCCGTCCTCATTGCCTTGCTCTCGAGCCAGGGACGCGCGGAATAGCTTGAGCCAGCGATTATCGCGACTGGTAATCAGCGACGCCCGTTCCGCTGCCTGCTTCCTGGAATTCGCTTTGCCGGCGGGAGCCATGTTCATGAGCCTAACAAACCACTCCTTGCGGGTAAAGCAATGGCGCGCCGGCACTTCGCCCCTTGAACGCACTAAACGCCTATGGTAGTTTCACACGGCTGCATCTCTGTATCTCCGGTTGCGAAGATGTAGTTGGAAGAATTTGAGGTCCACGACTTTGTCGGCTGAGTTGTTGAAGGTTTCTCCAGAAACGCCTGATCCCGGCGCAATCCGTTACGCAGCTCAATTCATCCTGCGCGGCGAACTGGTTGCCATCCCGACGGATACTTTTTATGGAATCGCCGCGGACCCTTTCAATCTCAAGGCTGTCGGGGAGATTTACCGGGTCAAGGGGCGCCCGGAAACGCGCGCGCTGCCGATCTTGGTCAATTCGATTGCACAAGCTGTTTCGCTCGCGCGCGACGTTCCCTACAACTTTCATAAACTGGCTGCAAAATTCTGGCCAGGTCCGCTGACGCTGCTTGTGGAGGCCTCCACGCTGATTCCGCTCAAAGTCACTGCGCATACAGGTTATGTTGCGCTGCGCTGGCCCAAATCGCCCATAGTCAGCGCGCTCATTGACTTGGCGAAGGGCCCGGTTACCGGCACCAGCGCAAATATTTCCGGACTCCCTCCGTGTTCCACTGCCGAGCAACTTCTGGAGCAGTTGGGCGACCGCCTTCCTCTGATCCTAGATGCCGGGGAAACCGCCGGAACAACTCTTGCGTCCACGATCGTGAAACTTGAGGACGACAAGTGGACCGTGAGGCGGGAAGGCATGATTTCGGAAGAGTTGATCCGCGCAGCCATCGAGGACGAAGCGGAGGAATAAGCTTGAACATTCGGAACCTGCCGCTTTCGATGATCCAAGAACCTGGGAAGGAGTCTGCTTCAGAGAAAATGAGTTGGCCGGGGTCGAAGCGGCGCACAACGGCGCGTTCGACAATGCAGCTGAGCGCATCTTTAACTCAGCTCGGCAAACAGAGGATTTCTTTGGAGAGTTGAGAATCGGCTGGCAGGCACTCATCTGCCGAGACATAACCGAGCCGCCGCAACCGTACGTTCCTATTCGGGGTAAGGGGTTATGAGGCGAACGAATCCTTCCTGGCTTGCAAGGAAGCCTTAGCTTCGCTTTGTCCGGCCACCATGCCATAGACGCTGTTCACCATAAACATCAGCAAAGCGGTAACGCTCAGCAGGCCTCCCCAGCGGAATGCCCCAAAAGATCCCGACAGATCGCCCACGACTCTCCAGACTAACGACAGATGGAGCAACAGAACATGGACGTAAAACAACCGGCGAAACGCCAACGGCCGTCCCAAGACCGCGGGAAAGACAATAGGCGCATGCGCAAAAATCATCGAAAATACAAAGCCCAGAAATATGCTGTGAAGCATGGCGTCATAAACGAGGAAGGCAGGGCTGCCTGCAGCCTCTAATTGGCTCGCGAACACGCGGATCAAACCGCCGATCCCCAGCCAGGCATACCCTCCGAAAAGACACAGGGCAATAAAGCGGGGAAGCCCCTTTCGCTTAACGGTGAATCGCGCGACATCATAGCGAGCGAGCCACAGGGCAAGCGCTACCATGCCAATGCCTGCAATCCGATTCCCCTGTGCTTGATGAATTGAGGCCCAAATCAGTCCAGCCAAATAGAGACCAAGCCCAACGCTGAAGATCGATTTGCTGTAACGGGATGGAGCGAGCAAACGATTGAGTTCCAAGCGCTCGCCGACAATGGTTAGCACCAGAAAGGCGATCCACCAATGGACCATCTGCGGGATGGCGATCCTGGCGAGCCAAAAGATATTGCCCACGAGCCAGGCCCCCGCCCCCAGACCCATCGTAATGGTGAATAGAGCCAGCTGTTTCAGGATGACAAAGACAAAAATCCCAACGAGCCCCACCCCACCGAGCGCAATCAGAAGCATTCCCAGCCCGGGAGGGAGGCCGACGATCAAAGCGAGCGAGCCCAAGCCTGCCAGAATGGGCGCGATGTATCCCCACCATCGGCCCAGCGCGATTGCCCTCTCGAGACTAATGAGCGTTCCCAGGAAACCACAAACCATGAGCGGGCCATGGTTTAGAGCGAGCATCGATTGCAGCCACGCCAAGTTCCAGCCCAGACGTATCAGCCCCGCCCATAAGGCCAGAAGCAAGAAGATGAGAGAAAGGACTAGGAGTGAGAAACGCATGAGATGGTTGAGCCTGACCATTGCCTGCTTTCCCCCTCTCAACGAATCCAAGAACAGGTCATGCGAAAAAATGCAAAAAGTTCCGGCGACTAGGGAATGATCGCGTGCATCGTCCTATGATCGTGATCGCCGACGGTTGCCACGCGGACATCGGGCTGGCTGGGCCTGCGTTAACTGCTTGTTCGGCCGATACGCACGCGCCACACTTCCGGTCCCTGTTCCAAGTAATTCCAGGTGAATTTCCCGCGCTGCTCAAACTCAAATTGATAATACAGCGGTTTGGGGTCGTGATCGTTCACCATTACGAAGGATTCTCCTGGCTGGAGTTCTTCGTAAGTCTTGAAGATCAGCGGATGCCGATCCTTATTTCGCATTTGCACGACCGCATTGTAGCGACCCCCGCGCTTTCAGCAAATGCAGTAGACCGGCTAACCGGACCACCCCAACTGTTTTCTGGCAGTCTGAGACATTCTGGCAGGGTCCCAAGGTGGTTCCCAGACGAATTCGATGTGAACCACGTTCACGTCCGGGAAATGGCTACGAATCGCGTCTTCCGACGCTTTGCTCAGATACGCATGCAGGGGACAGGTCGGCGTGGTCATTGTCATTTTGATATCGACACCGGCGCTCGAAACGTCGATTCCATAGACCAGTCCCAGATCGACGATGTTGATTCCTAGCTCGGGATCGTTAACTTCCATGAGCGCCGCGCGGATCTGCTCTTCGTTCGGAAAGCTCATGGTGAGGCTCCTCTAACCGGGATTCCCGATTCCCACTCTATCTCTGCGCGAAAACATATGCTCGCCGCCCTCTCGCGTCAACTTCAAAATTGACACGCCCGCGGGGCTGGGGCAAACTTGGCGGCCAAAGTCAGGAGCAGACGTAATGAAATATCGTATCGCAAGTTTGGGATTGGCGGCGGCCGCCGCAATCGCGCTTAGCGGCTTGGCGCTGGGTCAAACGGTGCCAGAGCGATTCGTCGTCAGTGGCAAAGCCGCCGAAAAGATTCAGGATTTTACCACCATCAATCTAGCCACCGCGCAGCGCATTGCCGAGGCGTGCGAGCGCATGGACACCGCCCGAGGCGGGCAGAACACCATCATAGTGCTCGATAATGACGGCAACCGTGTCTACATGGATCGCATGGACGGCCAAGGCTATACCAATATCGTGACGGCCGAGATGAAGGCCCGCACCGCGCTCATGACGCGCCAACCGAGCAAGGCCACCATGAACCGCGTGGCCCGGGATCCCAACCAAGAATCTTATGAAGTTCAACTGGGCCTCTATCCGGTTGCTGGCGGGCTTCCCATCGTTGTCAACAAACAGATGATCGGGGTCGTCGGAGCCGGCGGTTACCGGCCAAACCCGCCTGTGTGGGCCGACGAGATTTGCGTGCACAACGCGCTGCTCGAAGTGATCGGGCCATCGGTTCCGCCGCTGCTGCAGGATATAGAGCCGCAACAGAGTGGCAATCGAAGTAATCTGCCGGTTCCAAGTTTTGGCACCACCACGGCGCCCAAGTCGAGCCTGCCTGCGGAATTCGTCGTTACCGGCAATGGTGCGGCTCACGTCTTTGACGGCAATCAGATTGCGCTCGCGGCAGCAAAGAAGATCGGCCGCGCCTGTCGTGATTGGGCGGCGTCGAGGGGCGCAACGATGTCACTTTACGTCATCGATAATGCCGGCGAGATGGTGCACATGGAGCGCATGGACGGCCAACTCTCCATCGACATCCGCACAGCGCTGCTGAAAGCGCAGACGGCGTTGAGGCTCCGCGAGCCCACCTCCATCCGTGGGACGGGGCTCAGGAACGATCCGCGCGACCTCCCGCGCAATATGAACATGTTCAAATTCTTCCTGGCCGCGGGCGGTATCCCGATCGTTGTCGACGGGCAAATGATCGGCGCCGTGGGCGTCAGCGGCGTCGAGGGCGGCCAGGATGAGAATTGCGCTATCGAGGGACTAAAGGCGACGTTCGGCGAGCACGCTACGCTGCCGGTCTATGGCGCCGAGGGGGCAGCCGGCGGCCCGGGGCCGGGCGAACGGCGCTGAACGCGGCTCTGCGCTCCGGACCTCAACTTCCGGGCGGGCCACCATACGGGAATTATCGCGTGGTGCCTCGAGTCGAAATGCCGAATTAGGACCAGTTCTACGGTTTGCGCGTTTTGCTGCCAAGCGGTTCTGACTCGCTCTAATGGCTGGCGATCTCGCCAGCACTATGCTAAGTTGCACGCCTAGTTCCCTAGCTAGGACCTGCTGCGCGGGCCCGCCGTTCTTGCGCCCGCACAGAACGGCGATGGCATGGAGAAAATCATCTTCATCGCGGCTTGGGCGGGTATCGTCCTCGGCTTCCTCGTCGGCAGCGCCATGGGCCTGCGCTTTTACGACCCACAATGGCTTGGTGGTTATGCAAGCTGGCCGCGCCGCATGCTGCGTCTCGGCCATCTTTGCCTGGTTGCACTCCCCCTGCTGAATCTTGTTTCGTTGTTCTTCTTGGCGCAGTTCCATCTCGCCGGCAGTAGCGTCAACGTGTTGCTCGGGTTGCTGCTCGTCGGGCAGGTCTCCATGCCGTTGGTCTGCTTCCTTTCCGCCTACAAGCTGCGCTTTCGGTACCTATTTCCGGTTCCCGTGGTCAGCCTGATAGCTGCGGCAGTAGGATTGCTCTACCTTGCGCTATGAGAATCGGACTGATCGCGATGAGCGGCATCCGGGTCTGCGACCCGGAGCTGATGGGGCTCGGCTTCTCACTGCCCGGGTTCGTCGAGCGCGGCAAGACGATTGCTTCGTTGCCCAGCCTCGGACTGCTCACGCTGGCCGCGCTCACACCACCCCACATCGAGGTTGAATATGTGGAGGTGCGCGACGTGGCGACCTGCGATGCGCCCTTGCGCCACTATGATCTGGTGGCCATCTCCAGTTATTCGGCGCAAATCTTCGAAGCCTACGCGCTTGCCGACCGGTATCGCGAGCACGGCATGCCCGTCGTATTGGGCGGGCTGCACGTCACCATGCTTCCCGAGGAAGCTGCACAACATGGCGACGCAGTAGTGATCGGCGAAGGCGAGCTCTCCTGGCCAGCGCTGCTGCGTGACTTCGAGCATGGCCGCCTGCAGCCCCGATACGGCTCCCGTGAGGCGCAGTTCAATCTTGCCGAAGCGCCGCTGCCGGCTTTCGAGCTGCTTGAGCCGGAGCGTTACAACCGCCTCACGGTGCAGACCAGTCGCGGCTGCCCATTCCGTTGCGACTTCTGCGCCAGCTCCACCCTGCTCACGCCCTCTTACAAGCAGAAGCCGCTGGCCAAGGTGCTGGCGGAGATTCGCAAAATCAACAGCTTATGGCGGAGGCCGTTCATCGAGTTCGCCGACGACAACGGCCTTGTCAACCGGCGCTACTGGAAGGAACTGCTGCGCCAGCTCGCGCCGCTCGGCGTGCGGTGGTTCACCGAGACCGACATTTCCGTCGCGGGCGATTCCGAATTGCTTTCGCTTATGCGCGACAGTGGCTGCGCCGAGGTCCTGATCGGGCTGGAAAGTCCCGAGCCCTCGGCACTGGCAGGAATCGAGCTGAACCGCGACTGGAAGCTGCACAAGTTCGACACCTACGAGCGCGCCATCCACACCATTCAAGATCACGGCATCCGCGTCAATGGCTGCTTCATTCTGGGCCTCGACGGGCACGACGAATCGATATTCGATGCTGTCTACGATTTTGTGCGCCGCACGGAGCTATTCGACGTCCAGATTACTGTCCTCACGCCGTTTCCCGGGACGCCGCTTTACCAGCGACTGGAGCGCGAGGGACGCCTTCTCGAACCGGCGGCGTGGCAGCGCTGCACTCTCTTCGACGTAAACTTCCAACCGCGCAACATGACTCCACAGGCGCTGACTCATGGGCTGCGCGAGCTTGGAATGCGCCTCTACAGCGGGGAATTCACTACTCAGCGACGGCGCCGCTTTCAGCAGCGCCTGGAACAATCAAATCGGCAAAGGAGGTCTTTATGTCAGCAATGACGGGTTATATCCGTGCTCTATTCTATTTTGCCTCGCTTTACGACGGCTTTCTCGGGATTCTCTTCGTCATCGCGCCAGCGTGGGTACTGGAGACTGTGGGCGTTCCCGTGCCCTATCATGTCGGGTTTATACAGTTTCCGGCGGCGCTGCTGATCGTCTTTGCGATCATGTTCTTTGTCGTGGCGAAGCGGCCGGTGGAGAACCGTAGCCTCATCCCATACGGCATCATGCTGAAGGTTTCGTACTGCGTCGTCATCTTTCCCTATTGGATCCTGGGACGAATGACCATCATCTGGAAGCCGTTCGCGATTGCCGATCTGGTGTTCGCTGTGCTGTTCTGGCTTGCATACCGAGAACTGGGCGAACGGTTACCAGTGTCCACTCAATGAACGTTGGCTTTAGCCGGATGACTGTCGATAGCAGCCCTTTACACAAACTTCCGGGATTGTGCCCGGATCACGGCGTACTCGGAAGTAGTGCCGCGCGAAGGCCCAAACAGCTCTTGGAGAATCCGGCCCCCTTCGAGCCGACACAGATCAGGGCGATTGTTCCGGATCACGGCCTACTCGGACACAACCGGATTGTGGAAAGGTCGGCGACAATGCGCCCAGAATGTCCGGGAAGCGAAGGGCACCCCTGCGTTGAGTCCGTTGTTCGAACAAGTGGGCTCCACCGCCGTGGAATCCGTGATGGGCCTTCAGTGGAGTAAGCGACAGTCGCGTTCACCGGGTTCTATGGGCGAAGATCCCGAGCCAGAAAGCCTTCCCGGTCGGTAGAGACCGCTGCTCCTGCTGGAACAGATGGAACCCCTTTCCCTCAAGCTTTCGGCAAAACTGCGAGACATCGATCAATGCAAAACAGTCCCGCAACGCTTGCATGGATGAATAGGGCGTCGGCGTCACATCCTGTTCTGCCTCACTCGGCAACTGCAACACAACGGACAACTTGCCCCCAGGCGCAACCAAGAACAGCGCATTCTCGAGACAACGTCCCAATCCCGTATGTTCGAAAAACAGAGCCGCGTGCACCAATTCCACTGGAGCTAAGCTCAAGTGCTTGTCGGCCAAATCAGCACAGCAGAGTTCGAGACCTGGTAAGGCCCCGTATCGCTGTCGGACGGCTTCGAGATACCGCGCATTGATGTCCAGCCCGATGATCCTCTTCGTAATGGCGGAATCAACCCGCTGTAGTCCATTGCCGCCAGCGACCCCGAGAAC
The DNA here is from genome assembly GCA_020073705.1 of Terriglobia bacterium. Taxonomy (GTDB): domain Bacteria; phylum Acidobacteriota; class Terriglobia; order Acidiferrales; family UBA7541; genus Palsa-360. Next base: position 63,292 of record JAIQES010000012.1, on the reverse strand, counting down.
CGCAACACTTTCCGGACTACAAAGATCGAGAGCGCGCTTAAAAAGATCCGAAAGCGCCTCCAATTGGCGCACATTATCGGAGCCCATGTGCCCTTCGTAGTCTTCCAGTGCGATGGCAAGCCACGGATTCGACATGCATTCATTATAGGCCGTTGAAGGTCGCGAATCGGGATGCTTTCGATGTAGAAAACCTGGAAAACTCCAGTGCCGGTCGAATCGTGGCAATGGGCCCACTGTCACCTAACCGGAAATGTGCTCGCCTCGGCACGCTGGCGATCGTGCCCGGATCACGGCGTACTCGGAAGCAGTACCGCGCGAAGGCCCAAACAGCTCTCACAGAATCCGGCACTGCAAACTAGAAGGGAAATTCAAACTGACGGCCGACTACGAAGAAAACTCTTCCCTTGCCACCTGCAACTTATTGCCTGCCTTACTGCGCTTCGATGTTGCGTAGGAAATCGTAATCTCCGGAAGGCGTGAGCTGCACATTGCTGATTCTTTTCCGGTGCACGCAGATGTTGTCCGTGAACCAGAGGCTCAGGTACGGCAAGTTCTCCGCGACGATTTTCTGGACCTCAGTGAACAGTTTGCGCCGCATTCGGGTAGTGACCGCGATTGAACGGCGCTACGCCGAGATGCTGCCCCTATATAGCGATGGCCTCAGCTCCGGTCGAACGCGCCTGGGCCGCGGTCAGGCCCATACGGCGCGCGAAACCCGACTACCGCTTTACGTCGAAATAGATGCGCGTGGTCGCCCGGTACTCGATGATCTTCTTGTCGTCAAGCTGCATTTCCATTTCCGCGACGCGCGCCCACTTCAGACCGTGGACAGTCTTGGCGGCTTCGGCCACCGCATTCTCCGCGGCCTTGGCGAAGCTTTCCTTCGAGGTACCGACGATCTCGATGACTTTCTGTGGCATGGCTGCCTCCTTGTCGCGCGACAAGTATATATACCCAAAGGCCCCCTGGAAGCTAGGCAGGTGCGGTGCAAAAATGTGAGTGCCGGAATTTTGCAGGGTACGGTGTCTCGTCAAGCCCGAAGAGCAAATGCCACCGACGACTCATTGCCTGCCTTACTGTGCTTCGATGTTGCGTAGGAAATCGTAATCTCCGGAGGGCGTGAGCTGCACATTGCTGATTCTTTTCCGGTGGACGCTGATGTTGTCCGTGAACCAGAGGCTCAGGTACGGCAAGTCCTGCGCGACGATTTTCTGGACCTCGCTGAACAGTTTGCGCCGCTTCTCCTGGTCGCTTTCGACGCGCCCCTGGTCGAGCAGCGCATCGAGCGCCGCATTGTGGTAGTGACCGCGATTAGCCCCGGCGGGAGGCATTTTTTTTGAGCTGAAAATATATTCGAAGAAGTCGGGATCGTTGTTGGCACCCACCCATCGCAGCGTGTAGAGTTCGAAACTTCCCCGCGTGACGTCCGAATACAGCGTCGCGAACTCAAGCGGTCGCACCTCGAGATCCACCCCGGCCTTGCGCCATTGTTCCTGCAGAACAGAGCCCAGCAGACGTGACAATTCCTCAGTCGAAGTCTTGAGCGTGAGTTTCATGCGCAATCCGCCGTCTGAAGGTCGCCGTGGGAATCCTGCCGCATCCAGCAGTCTTTCGGCCTGTTGCGGGTCGTAGCCGTAGTGCATAACGCCAGGTTCATACGCCCAACTGTTTGTTGGCAGCGGACCATCCGCCAGACGCGCCTGCCCTCGTAGCAGGTAGCGGATGATCTCTTCCCGGTCGGTTGCCCACGCCAACGCTTGGCGCACCTCTCGCCTGGCCAGCACCGGGTCATCGAGGTTGAACGCAATGTAAGCGTAATTCGTTCCGGGCTGCTCGGTCACTTCGATCGCCGGTTGTTTGCGAAGAACCGGAATCATGTCCGGCGCGAGGGAGTTCATCTCGAGGTCGGCTGTTCCCTTGCGCAGTTCGAGCGCGCGCACGATAGCTTCGGGCACGACTCGGAATCGCACACGGGAAATCTTTGGTGCAGCCCCAAAATAAGCCGTATTCCGTTCGAGCACTACGTTGTCGTCCTGTTGCGCACTGACGAACCGGAATGGGCCCGTCCCAACGAGCTGACTCGCAAAGTCTGCCCCGGCCCCCGCCGGAACGATCCCAATGGCCGGCCGCGCGATGTTCCATAGGAATCCTGCATAGGGCTCTTTCAGATGAAAAATGACCGTCGCTGGATCCTGTGTCTCGATGGCCTGTATGACGAGGTAGGATCCGCGCTTGGGCGACGACACGGTACCGTCGAGGATGGAGTCAAATGTGTACTTCACGTCCGCCGAGGTGAGCGGGCGGCCGTCGTGGAACTTCACGCCGGGCCGCAGGTGAAACACATACGTGAGCGGGTCCGGCATCTCCCATTTGTCGGCCAGATCGCCGTGCACGTTCCTCTGCGCGTCGAGTTCGACCAGGCTGCTGAAGATCAGGCTGTCCAGACGCTGCGATTGGGCATCGGTGCCGATCCGCGGGTCCAGATTTGTGGGCATCGTTTCGATCAGAAAATTGACGACACCAGGTTCGGTATGGACGGAATGGCTGCAGGAAGACAGTGCGAGGACAAGGAGAAGGGAGGTCAAGGAAATTGAGGAAGCAAAGGAAGTGAAGGAGAAACCACGCCGCAACGCGGTGCAGTTGGGTGGTTGTCTTGATCCTCCACTTCCTTCACTTCCTTTACTTCCTCTACGTCCTTTACCTCCTGCACATCTTTTACCGCCTTCCTTACTCTGCATAACACACCTTGCCCAGCACGGCCGCCTTCTTCGCCCCCGTTGCACCGGGCACATTCGCTGGACGCCGGTGCAGCGTCTCCCAAGCGAGCAATGCAAATGCAAACGCTTCCTTGGCGTCTTGCGGCACGCCGAGTTCGCCGGATGTTCGGAGGAGAATGCCCGGCAAGCTCGCCTCCAGTTGGGCGACAAGCACGGGATTGTGCGTGCCGCCGCCTGAAATGATCGTCTCCCCAACCTTCGTCCTCGGCAGAACATAGCGATGAAATGCATCGACAATCGAGAGCGCAGTCAGGATCGTCGCGGTGCGTATCACGTCCTGGGGCCGCGCGCGGCGCGCTTCGCGATGCGCCAGCACGCGCCGCAGGTAATTCTCGCCGTATTGTTCGCGTCCTGCCGTTTTCGGAGGTGGTTTGAGAAAATACTTGTCACACAGCAATTGGTCGAGCAGGCGCGGCAACAGCTTGCCGCGCGCGGCCATTTCCCCATTCCGGTCAAATGATTTCCGCCCGTGCGTGAAGTGCCGCACCAGCGCATCGATAACCATGTTTCCGGGGCCGGTATCGAAGGCGAAGACATCCTTAATTTTCGCAGACCGGGGAATCACGGTTACATTCGCAATCCCGCCGATATTGAGCGCTGCCCGTCCCACACGCGCATTGCGATAGAGCAGGTAATCGACAAACGGCACCAGCGGCGCGCCTTGTCCGCCCGCCGCCATGTCCGCCGGACGGAAATCGCCAACGGTGGTGATCCCTGTGCGCGCCGCGATTACCGAAGGCTCGCCGATCTGTAGTGTGGAAGCCGCACGCCGTCCGCAGAACCACGCCGGCGCCCCCTGATGAAACACCGTCTGCCCGTGGGAGCCGATCAAGGCGATCTGCGAGGGACGTATGCGAAATTTTCGGCAGGCCGCCAGCGCTGCGCCGGCAAATTCCTCACCTAGAAGAAAATTGATTTGGCTGAGTTCGGCCGTCGTCGTCGCCCGGCCCTCGCCCAGCCGCAGAATGGTTTCGCGAATGCGTGCAGGGAAGGGGAAGGCGGCAAAATTCTCGAGACTGGCGGCTCGATCTGAGATTCGAACCAGAGCCACGTCGATTCCGTCCGCCGACGTTCCGGACATGATCCCGAGCGCCAACTTTCCGCCTATTCGGGAATGTTTCATAGAATCTGTTTCTTCAGCTCCGCCAGCAGATTGAGCGCTTCAATCGGTTTCAGATTGTCCAGATCAGCCCCGCGCAGGGCTTCGAGCACGCGGCGGTCGAGCGGAGTGAACAGCGCCTGTTGTTCTGGCGTTGGTTCACCCGCGACAATGGTTCCCGGGGTCAGCTTTTCACTCAACTGGTGCTCGGCCTGTTCGTGCCGCGCCAATATTTCGCGAGCCCGCGCAATCACCGCTGGGGGAAGCCCGGCCATTCGCGCGACTTCGATGCCGTAGCTTTTGTCCGCGCTTCCGGTTTCAACGCGTTTCAGGAAGACGATTCCAGTCGAGGTCTCCCGGGCTGACACGTGCACATTCTTGACGCCCGGCAGCAGGTCCGCGAGTTCGGTCAATTCGTGGTAATGGGTCGCAAACAGCGTGCGCGACTTGGTTTCGCTGGAAAGATGCTCCACCACGGCCCACGCGATCGAAAGCCCGTCGAACGTCGCCGTGCCTCTCCCCACCTCGTCGAGCAGAACCAGGCTTGACGGCGTGGCCGTGTTCAAGATGGCGGCGACTTCGGTCATTTCGACCAGGAAGGTCGAGCGCCCGCGCGCCAGGTTATCGGCTGCGCCGATGCGTGTAAAAATCCGGTCGGTCATCGGGAGCCGGGCCTGGCTTGCGGGGACGAAAGACCCCATCTGGGCCATCAGCACAATCAGCGCGGCTTGCCGCAGGTAGGTGGACTTCCCGCCCATGTTCGGCCCCGTGATCAGCAAAATCTGCTGCGTGGTGTCGTCGAGGTAGAGGTCATTGGGCACAAACCGCTCGCCCTTTTGCTCGAGCAATTGTTCGATGACCGGATGACGGCCCGCAAGGATCATGAGTTGGCCGTCGTCGCTAAACTCCGGCCGCGTGTAGTTCCGCGACGCGGCGAGGCTCGCGAAATTTCCCAGTCCGTCGAGCTGCGCCACCGCTGATGCGGTGCGGCGAAGGCGCGCGGCCTGTTCCCCGATCCACGCCCGCAATTCGCCGAACAACCGCCGCTCGATCTCCGCGATTCGCTCGTCGGCGTCCAACACTTTCCGTTCATACTCCTTCAACTCCGGAGCGGTATAGCGTTCCGCGTTCACCAGCGTCTGCTTGCGCTCAAAATCGTTCGGCACCAGATGCAGGTTTGGCTTGGTAACCTCGATGTAATAGCCGAAAACCTGGTTGAAGCGGATCTTCAGCGAAGCAATCCCCGTGCGCTTGCGCTCGCGCTCTTCCATCTGGGCGATGATCTGCTTGCTGTGTTGCGAGAGGTCGCGCAGTTGGTCCAATTCCGCGTTGCAGCCGGGGCGGATCACACCTGGGTCCGACGCGAGTGCGGGCGGATCGTCCGCCAGCACGGATTCGATCTGCTTACGCACGTCGGATAGCTCATCCATTTGCGCGTGCAACGCCGCCAGCCGTCCGGAGATGCAATTCGCCAGGTATTTGCGCAGCAGAGGAATGCGCGCGAGCGACTGCCGCAGGCCGATGAGATCGCGCGGCGACGCCACGCCCAGCGTAACGCGGCCGGCGAGGCGCTCCAAATCCTGCACGCCGGCAAGGTCGTGCCGGATTTCTTCGCGCAGGACCGTGTGCGATTTCAATTCAGCTACGGCGTCGAGGCGCGCCTCGATTTCATCGCGATTCACTTGTGGCCGCAGGATCCACTGCCGCAACAGGCGCGCCCCCATGCCTGTTGCGGTTTCGTCCAGTGCCGCCAGCAGCGTCAGCGCTCCGCCGCGTCCGGCATCCTCCGCGAAAATGGGCGCCACTAGCTCCAGGTTTCGCACCGTTACCGTGTCGAGCACCAGGGCGTCCGCCTGCTCGTAATACCGCACGCGATCCAGGTGGCCCAGCGCCGCCTCCAGATGGCCGGCGTTCTCGGGACCCTTGCCCGAAGTTTCGCGTAGATAATGCACCATGGCGCCGGCTGCAGACACCGCTTGCGGATGACCGGCAAGGCCGAACCCGTCAAGGCTCGCGACGCCGAATTGTTCGCGTAGCATCCGCTCGGCATAGTCGGTGCGGAAAACCCATTCTTCTATGCGCGTTTCGACGCCGTCACGCAATTCCAATCGTGCGCCGTGGCCCTGGCCGGAGCCGTTGGTCTCGCCGGGCGATGTCGCAAACAACCCGGCCTGACGGGGGAGAAGTATCTCGCGCGGCTTCAGCCGGTGCAGCTCATCGCGCAATTTCTCGTCGGCGTCAGCGCCGGAGAACTCCGTCACCAGGAACTCGCCGGTCGTGACGTCCGCGTAGGCGAGGCCAACAGGCGTTCCCGCCGCGGAGCGAGCCAGCGCGGCAAGGTAATTGTTTTCCTTCGGCTCGAGGAGATTGAGGCTGGTTGCCGTGCCCGGAGTAATCACGCGCACCACTTCGCGCCGCACCAGCTTCTTCCCGGGTCCCGGCTGTTCCATCTGGTCGCAGACTGCGATCTTGTATCCGGCGCGCAGCAGCCGCGCGATATAGCCCTCCGCGGCGTGGTAAGGAACGCCGCACATTGGCACGGGCTCGCCTCGCTCCCGATTTCTGGAGGTTAGGGTAATTTGCAATTCGCGCGACGCGGCGATCGCGTCTTCATAGAAGAGTTCGTAGAAATCTCCCAGCCGGAAAAGCACCAGCACATGCGGGTAGCGCGTTTTGATGGCGTGATATTGCCGCATCAGCGGCGTGGCTGGTTCAGTCATGTGTTCGTGGAGCGCCGGAAGTGAAACTGCCGGGCGGCTACAGAAAGTTTATACCCTGCCGCGTTCACTTCTGTCGAGACGATTGCCCGTAGGTCAGGCTCGACTGACGTATACTGTCCCATCATGCCAGCAAGCAGTTCCAATCAGGAAGTCGAGATTAAGCTACGCGTCGCGGATGTCGCCGCATTGCGGCGTTGCCTGAAGCAGCTCCAAGCCCGGGAGTCTTGCCCACGCACCTACGAATCTGACACGCTCTATGACACCCCGAAGAAGGACCTGGCCCGGCGCCGCCAGCTCATTCGAATCCGAATCGAGCGGCCAAATTCGCACGGTGGCGGGAAGGATCGTCTGGGGGCCGTCAAGTCCACGCTGACCTACAAGGGCTCGTCTCAATCGTTGCGCGGCGCGCGGACCACGCTCGGCAAACTGAGGAAGGCGGGACGATATAAGATAAGAGAAGAAATCGAAGTCGCCGTCGCTCGCGGGGAACAGATGCGGCTCATCCTGATTGCTCTGGGACTGCGGCCAGTGTTCCGTTACGAAAAATTCAGGACCACATACACTCTACCAGGCATCCGCGGCCTGAAGATTGAGTTCGATGAGACTCCCATCGGCGCGTTCCTCGAACTGGAAGGCGCCCCGTCGGCCATTGATCGCGCTGCCAAACTTTTCGGATACACCCGGGCGGACTACATTACTAAGACCTACGGGGCTCTCTACATTGCCAGCTGCCGGCTCCGCGGACACAAACCCGCTGATATGCTCTTTATGCCAACAAAAAAATTGCGTTAGCACGCACTCTTTCCTTGACAAAAATCTCAACTCCGTTTACCTAACTGTGTTGGAGTTTTTTCGTCCGGAAATGAGCGAATCAGCAGCGCAAGAACCCTTTCCGAGTAGCAAGGACGTAGCGGCGCTCTGTCCTCGTCTGGCACAGTCAAGGGCTGCCGGGATGCCAATGCGTCGTGTTTTGAAACGGTGCCGCACGCGCCTCGGGTAGAGCGAGGAAACCGCAACCACCCGCGGCCGGGCTACACCCCTGGTCGCGGGTCTTTTGTTTTCCGAATCCGCGCCACAGGAAACCACTTGATTCGGCCGGCGATGAGGCCCACAGGCTATCGGATCGGTTTCAGAATCATGCGCTGCTTATAAGTTTATGATAATAAGCCGAATGGCCGCATCCCGGACCTGGCACGCGGCGCGAAGAAAGGAGGCGATATGCTGCACGCTACAGAGCTTTTGGGCGGAGAAGTCTATGATCGTGACGGCCATTTTGTCGGTCACGTCAGCGAACTTTTTATCGAACCTGCCGACCAGCCGAACCGGGTTGCTCGCATGCTGCTCGGGCGCGGGAAGTATCTCCCTCTGGTCGCACGCTATGATCACCTCGCCTTCGTTGCTCCGGGCGTCCTCAAATTGAACGTCGAGGAAAAGGAGCTGGAGCATTACCGTCCGAATGAAGGCTGGCTTGCCCTGCGCAAAGATTTACTCGACCAACAGATCATCGACACCAGCGGCCGGAAAGTAGTCAGGGTCAATGATATTGACCTTTCCGAGCACCGAACCAACGGGACCGTCGAATTGCGCGTTACGCAGGTGGATGTGGGTCTGACCGGTGCGGCGCGACGCCTGCTCCACGGCGTGGCCTCGCCGGGGCTGATTCGCGGACTCGCGACCAAGCTGCCAACACGCCTGATCCCCTGGGAATTCGTCAACCTGATCGAATCCGATCCGCTCCGCCGCGTGAAGCTGCGCATCACGCATCAGAAACTGGAGCGGATGCACCCAGCCGACCTGGCAGACATCATGGAAGAATTGTCTCCCGTCGAGCGGCAGTCGATCGTTGCGTCGCTCGATGAGGAAACCGCCGCGGAAGCGCTCGCCGAGCTGGACAAGCGGCTGACCACGCAAATCGTCGAGACTCTGGACCCGGAAAAGGCGGCGGACATTTTGGAAGAAATGGACCCGGATCAGGCCGCTGATGTGCTGGCAGGTTTGACGCCGGAAAGCTCGCGTGACGTCCTGCGCGAAATGCCGGGCGAAGAAGCCCGCGAGGTGCGCGAACTGCTGAAGTTTGAAGAAAGCTCCGCCGGCGGAATGATGAATACCGATTTCATATACGTGGGCGAAACGGCGACACGTGAAGAAGTGGTCGCATGGATTCACGAAAAGGATGTGGACCTGGAACAGCTCGATACCATATTTCTCATCGACGGCGACGCAAAACTCACCGGCGCCGTCGCCGTCGGACGCCTCTTACTCGCACCTGCGGACGAGCGGATGGAAGCGTTGAAGGCGGAGCCGCTGCTCTCGGTGGCGCCGGACGCACAGGAGAAAGAAGTATTTGAGCTTTTCGACAAGTACAATCTGCACAGCCTGGCAGTGGTGGATAAGGCCGGTCACCCCATCGGAGCCATTGCCGTGGACGACATTGTCACGCGCTTGAGGAAGCGGTAAACAAACTAGGGTAAGTCAGGAAGGTTGGAAACGTGGCAGGACTGCGCAAAGACGAAGAAGCGAAGCAGCCGGCGCAGAATTCCACGCCCGTCGCACGGTGGAAGCTCGTCCCTGGCTGGGTCGAGCCCTGGCGCGAACGCCTGGCCGCGTGGGGCAAGACAACGCGCTTCTGGCGCCGCCGCCTGCTTTTGTTCCTGGCGGTGGTTGGTCCGGGTGTAATCACATCCAACGTGGACAACGATGCCGGCGGCATTTCGGTGTACTCGCAGGTAGGCGCAAAGTACGGCTACGCACTGCTATGGTCGCTGATCCCCATGACGATCGCCCTCTACGTTACGGAGGAAATGTGCGCGCGGATGGGCGTGGTGACGGGCAAAGGTCTTTCCGACCTGATTCGCGAGGAATTCGGTTTTCGCCCCACTTTTTTCCTGATCCTCGCCGGGCTCATCGTGGATATGGGCAACGTCGCGGCGGAGTTTGCCGGCGTGGCCGCTTCCATGCAGATTTTCGGAATCTCAAAATACATATCCGTGCCGATTGCGGCGCTCGCTGTGGGGTTTCTGGTGATGCGGGGAACGGCGCGTGCCGTCGAAAAGATCTTTCTAGCCGCCTGTGTCCTCTATTTGTCATATATCGCATCCGCGTTTCTAGCGAAACCCGAATGGGTGCTTGCGGCAAAGAACACCGTAATCCCCACGATGCATCTCGATGGCGGATACTTGCTCATGCTGACCGCGCTGGTTGGCACAACCATCGCTCCATGGCAATTCTTCTATTTGCAGGCTGCGGTCGTGGAGAAGCGCGTGGCGCGCCGCCAATACCCCCAGGCCCGCGCGGATGTGCTGGTCGGCAGCATAAGTTGCATGGTAATCGTTTTCTTCATCATCATTTGTACCGCCGCGACATTGCATGCCACGGGACATTTCAACATCACCGACGCCAGCGAGGCCGCCCAAGCATTGGTCCCACTGGCAGGGAAGTGGGCCGGGATGCTATTCGCGTTCGGGCTCCTGAACGCGTCTCTATTTGCCGCATCCATCTTGCCCTTGTCAACCGCGCACGTGATTTGCGAGGGCATGGGCTTTGAAGCGGGGATCGATCACAAGTTCAATGATGCTCCGATTTTCTACAGCCTGTATACCGGCATGATCGCAGTCGGCGCTGCCGTGATCCTCATTCCACGAGCGCCGCTCCAGAAGATTCTTGTTCTCTCGCAGGTCGGCAACGGCGTCTGGCTTCCCGTCGTGTTGATTTTCATCCTATTGCTTGTGAATCGCCGCGACCTGATGGGTGACTTGGTGAACACGCGCACGTTCAACGTCATCGCCTGGGTCACCACCGTTGCCATGATCGTTCTCACCCTCGTCCTGGTCTATGTAGGCATCTTCCATTCCGGCAGCGTTCCCCGCCTCCCAGGCTTATAATCCTGCTAGCCGAGCAGTAAAAATTGATTGGGCACGCTGAGCCTGGCAGGTGTGTGCGCTCTCCATTGATCAGAAGCTCAGATGGAGATACGCCATTCGCATGCCTATCAATTCTCAGGGAAAGTTACGCCGAGCGTGTTGCGCGGTGTGATGCTGTATGTTAACTTTCCAACATTGAAATGTGGGCGCATCGGCCTCAACCCGTTACGTGGGATGCTCAGGAATAATCGCGTGAAAGCACCCGACTCTCTCAAACCATCAGGCGGCGAGGAAGAGAGACTGCTTGCTGAGCTTGACGCAAACCGGCTACCGCAGCACATTGCCGTGATTATGGACGGCAACGGTCGCTGGGCACAGCGGCGTCACCTGCCGCGTATTGCGGGGCACCGCGCCGGTGTGCTGTCCGCCCGGACAGTGATCGAGACCTGCGCGCGGCTGAAAATTCCCGCACTTACCCTGTACGCCTTTTCCATGGAGAACTGGCGCCGCCCAAAAGCGGAAATTGATTTTCTGATGCGTCTCCTGCGTGAGTATTTGCGTAAAGAACTTCCCGTGATTCATCGAAATAACATCCGCCTGCTGGTCATTGGCCGCCCGGACCAATTGCCCGCTGCGGTGCGCGCGGATGTCGTGCGGGCGATGGAGCAAACGGCGGAGAACTCGGGCATGAAACTCGCGGTGGCCCTGAATTATGGCGGCCGCGCGGAGCTGGTGGATGCGTTCAACCGCATCCTCGATCGTGTGCGGAACAATGGCCTGGCCAACGCGCGCGTGGATGAGGAAACGATCTCGCAGTATCTGTACACGGCTGGATTACCCGATCCAGATTTGCTGATCCGCACGAGCGGAGAGATGCGCGTGAGCAATTTTCTACTGTGGCAGATTGCATACGCCGAAATTTATGTGACCGAGACGTTGTGGCCTGATTTCACACGCGCCCAACTCTATGAGGCCCTGCTCGATTTTCAGAAGCGCGAGCGGCGGTACGGCGGTCTGGCGGAAACGCGGCAGCGTGTCACCGTCTGAGTGCGTCGCACACCTTTTTCAGATTTGAGGTTTCCTAACCCGGCACACGTGCAACGATTCCGGAATGAATTGTGCCAATCTTGCGAAAATGTTGGTTTGCCTTCAGAAACTTGATTTCCGTGCATGATGCGGATGGGCCTGTCCACGAGACACAATAGAAAGGAGGGAGGCATTCCGTGAGTTCCGGGACACAACTGCGCGTACTGACAGCGGCGGTGCTCATCCCTGTAGTGGTAGCGGCGATTTGGTGGGGCCCTACGTGGCTGGTGGCAGGATTGGCAGGGATCATCGCGGTCTTGGCGCTCCTCGAATTTTTCGCCATGGCGGAGCGGATCGGATTTCATGCCTATCGCCTCTGGACTTGCCTCGCGGCGCTCGGAATTTTTACGCAGCAATGGCACGCGGCGCGGTTGTCAAGTAATTCGAGGCTGGTCGACTTGCTCGATCGGGCGCGCTCTCCTCAAGTGTCCCTTGAGTTGGTGCTGTTCGGGTTCGTTCTGGGCGCTGCAGGAATTGCGTTGGGGAGCCGCCGCCCGTTGGCCGAGGTGTTCTCTTCGGTTTCGGTCAGTGCGGCGGGCCTTGTCGTCATCGTGATTCCGTTCAGCGCGGTCGTCCGTTTGAACGGCGTGTATATGCTCGGACCGCAACTGCTCCTATTCACGGTAGTCCTGGTCTGGGTTGGGGACACAGCGGCATACTTCGTGGGCAGGGCCTTCGGACGGATGAAGATGTCTCCACAGGTGAGTCCGAACAAGACGTGGGAGGGAGCGGGAGCGAATCTGCTCGGTGCTTTGCTGGTGGGCGCCCTGTTCGGATATTGGATGAAGATCGAGCCTGTGCACATGCTCGCCATGGCCATTCTCGGTAGTATCGCGGGGCAGGTGGGAGACGTATTCAAGTCGACATTCAAACGCAGTGCCGGCGTAAAGGATTCCGGAACGATCCTGCCCGGGCATGGAGGAATTCTCGACCGGATTGACGCGCTGATTCTTGCAGCCCCGGCAGTCTGGTACTATTTCGAATGGTTCGTGATGAGAAGGTTTTGAATCGCCCATGTATTGTTGGCTCTTCAATTCCGCTTGCAGTTGTAGCTGCGTCCCTGGCCGTGCCGGGATGCCTAGCCTGCACTTGAGACGCGGGACGTATTCTTGTGAATGGCAGAAACCGCAGCTCCGCTCTGTCCGGGGCGGCTACAGCACAGGGATCGCCGGGCACATGGAAACACCAGAATCAGCAGTGATGCCAATAGTGCCACACGCTATGTGGTGAGGAAGACGAATTGAAACAGATTGCCATTTTGGGTTCGACGGGGTCAATCGGACGGCAAACCCTGGCAGTCGTTGATGCGCTGCCGGAGCGGTTTGGTGTGGTTGCGCTCGCTGCCGGCCATAACATGGAGGAGCTGGCGCAGCAGGTTTCGCGGCATCATCCCGAACTCGTCTCTGTCGCGAGCGCAGCGCTGGCGTCGGAGCTTGCGGAGCGGTTGCGCGCGGAGAGGCTCGCGAAGTTTCCGGAAATTCAGCACGGCGCCGCGGGGCTGACGGCCGTGGCAACGCACCCGGATGCAACGATGGTGGTTTCCGCGGCGGTGGGCGTGGTTGGCCTGGAGGCGACGTATGCGGCGGTGAAAACGGGGAAGCAGGTCGCGCTTTCGAACAAGGAAGTGCTGGTGGCGGCGGGTGAAATCGTAATGGCCGCGGCGCGCGAGGCAAACGTCGAGTTGTTGCCCGTGGACAGCGAGCACAACGCGATCCACCAATGCCTGCGCGCCGGGCGGCACACCGAAGTGAAACGCCTGGTTCTGACAGCGTCAGGCGGGCCTTTTCGAAAGGCGTCGCTGCGGGAAATGGCTTCGGCGACCCCCGAGCAAGCGTTGGCGCACCCAAACTGGCGCATGGGACGGCGGATCACGATCGACTCGGCGACGCTGGTGAACAAGGGATTTGAGGTTATCGAAGCGCATTGGTTGTTTGACATGCGCCCGGATCAGATTGAGGTCGTGGTTCATCCGCAGTCCACGATTCATTCGCTGGTGGAGTTTGTGGACGGGTCCATCTTGGCGCAACTCGGACCGACAGACATGCGCATGCCCATCCAATATGCGTTAACCTATCCGGAGCGGGCTGCATCCAATGGAATAGCCCTCGATTGGAGTAAGTTACGGCGTCTTGATTTCGAAAGGGTTTCGTCGCGGCGGTTCCCCTGTCTGCGCCTTGCGCGTGAAGCATTGCGGAAGAAGGGCGCGTATCCCTGCGCCTTTAACGCGGCCGACGAGGTGGCCGTCGAGGCATTTCTCGATCGGCGGCTGCCGTTTGCGGGGATCGCAGAAGTGATTGAGCGCGTGCTGGGCCGGACGCCAAGGATCAAGATGGGCGCGATCAGCGACGTGCTCGCGGCGGACTCCGAGGCGCGGCGAGTGGCCCTGGAAGAGGTGGAACGGGTGGCCAGGCGAGCCGCGGCGGTATGATGGAGTCGGTATGAGCCCAAAGGGAATGGCATTTTAGAGCAGCGGCTTTGCGGGTCGCTGTTTTACAGGCTGGGGAAAAAGTGGGTTAGGGTGTCATTCCGAGCGAAGCGAGGAATCTCTCTTCGTTCAAAACCCAAGAAAAGAGAGATTCCTCGGCACGCAGCGTGCCTCGGAATGACAACGTTTTGAGTTTTTCCGCAGCCCGTTTAGCCGCGGCGTTCCGAATGTGGTGCGGCATGCCGCGCCGGAGTGTTTAGGAGAAGATCGTGCCGGATTTTATCGTGATGATTGTTTCCGTGTCTGTCGTGCTCGGGGTCATGGTCCTCGTGCACGAGTGGGGTCATTTCATCGTCGCCAAAGCTTTTGGTGTGCGTGTCGAGATTTTTTCCATCGGTTTCGGGCCGAGGCTCTGGGGACTCAAGAAGGGCGACACGGATTATCGTATCAGCGCATTGCCGCTGGGCGGCTACGTGAAGATGGCCGGCGATAATCCGCTCGAAGACCGCAAGGGCGATCCGGATGAATTTTTATCGAAGCCGAGGTGGCAGCGTGTGGTGATCGCCGTGGCGGGTCCGGCGACGAATATCATCCTGTCGATTGTGATTGTCTCCGGCCTATACATGCACGGCAGCAAACAACCGGCATATTTGGACCGGCCCATGGTCCTGGCTGGCGTTTTGCAGAATTCGACAGCACAGAAGTCCGGCCTCGCCGCCGGGGACCACGTCGTCAAGATAAACGGTGTAAGCGATCCCACGTGGGATCGGGCTCAAATGGAGTTGATTTCGACTTTGCCGGGGCATTCACTTTCGCTCGTCGTCGAACGGGGTGGTCAGGAGCTTTCGATATACGTTCCTACAGGGTCATCGCTGGAAGACGTCTTTGGATATCCGGCTGATCGGCTCCTTATCGGGGCGGTCATGCCGGGAATGCCAGCCGAGCGGAGCGGGTTGAAGGCGGGCGATGAGGTCCTGACAGTCAACGGGAAAGCGTTGGCCAGTGGAGCAGAACTTCCTTCCATCGTAGAACAGTCGCAGGCGAAGCCGTTGAATCTGGAAATCCTGCGGGGCGACCGAAAGATGCTTATCGTTGTCCATGCACAACAAGTGAACGTAGGAAACGACGTGTCACGATGGCAAATTGGTGTTCTTCGAAGCGGTGAATTAGTGGAACGCCGCCTGCCATTTGGCGCGGCCATCGTGGAATCGGTTGGAATGAACAGCCTGATGGGGCGCCAGGTTGTATACGTCGTGATTGAGTTGTTTCGCGGCAAGATCTCGCTGAAACAACTTGAAGGACCTCTTGGAATCGCGCGGGAATCCGGGCGAGCAGCGCGTCAGGGAATGGCCGAGTTGCTTTCCCTGATGGCCATGATTGGCGTAAACCTCGGCATCCTGAACCTGCTGCCGATCCCCCCGCTCGACGGAGGACACATTCTGCTTCTGTTCATCGAAGGGACGATGCGGCGCGATTTGAGCGTTCGCGTGAAGGAACGGTTCGTCACTGTCAGCGTGGTGTTCCTGTTGCTGGTTTTCGCCATCGTTATGTACAATGATGTTTTGCGCCTGATCCCGCACCGCTAACGCGCGTCCGCGCAAGCGAATTCAAGAGGACACCGCGTTTTGGACGGGTTGGGGAATTCCGCATCCATCGACATGCCCACTGCTTCCGCACATCGAGTCTCCTCCGGCGAACGCATCCATGCGCACGAGCGCCCGGGCCGCTTGCAAGCGGCGCTCCAAAAGCGTGGCGTGCGGTTGACGCGCCAGCGGAGGATCCTGCTCGAGGTGATGGATAACGCCGAACGTCATCTGGACGCGGACGCGATCCTCGAGCGCGCCCGAAAGCTCGATTCTCGCGTGCACCGCGTCACGGTGTACAGAACCATTGATCTGCTCAAGCGCAATGGTCTGATCGATGAGCTCGACCTGCTCCACCTCCGCGGGGGCCAGCACTTCTACGAAAGTCACGGCCCGCGCGATCACATTCACGTGGCGTGCTTGAAGTGCGGGAAAGTGCGGGAATTCGAATCCCGCCTCTACGAGAAGCTGAAAAAACAGATCGAACAGGACTGCGGTATCGAAATTACGATGACGCGCACTGAAGTCGGCGGCTACTGCGAAAAGTGCCGTAAATAGATTTCACGCCGGACCCTCACGAATCTTTCCATGCGGGAGTCATGCTTCACTTGCCGATGCGTGTTCCGGGACACCGCTCCGGGAAAAGTAATCCTGCGCCGCGGCGATATCACGCGTCATCTGTGCCCGGAGCTGATCGGGACCGGGAAATTTCTGTTCATCGCGGAGGCGTGCGTGGAAGCGGACCTCCATCGGCCCGCCTGTAACCTGTTCTTTGAATCCAAGTAAGTAGCTCTCGACGGTCACGTCCTGGCCATCGAAGGTTGGCCGTGTGCCGACGTTCGTGACCGAGCGGTGGGCGCTCGCTCCGATCACGGATTCGGTCGCATATACCCCGTGTTTCGGCAGCAGTTCCTGCTCGGGGACCAGATTGAGCGTGGGGAAAAGGATCGTCCGTCCGCGGCCGGCTCCCGGGCGAATCTCACCGGTGAGCGAAAATGGACGCCCGAGCAAGGGAACGGCGTCGGCGACATTTCCTTCAGCAATTGCATTGCGGACGGCAGTGCTCGAAACCACCCGCCCTTCGACTTCGACCGGAGAGACGATTTCGACATCAAAACCGTGCTGTTTTCCGAAATTAGCGAGCAGGCGCACGTTCCCCGCGCCGCCATGACCAAAACGGAAATTTGCGCCGACAAGAATGGCCGCGAGATGCAAGCGATGGATCAAAATGCGCTGGATGAATTCCTCGGGCGAGAGCAGGGATAGAGCGCGATCAAAATGCAGGACGAGCGCCGCATCGAGGCCCGTCCGGTCGAAATCTTTGAGACGCTGCGCAAGCGTCTGAATCATCCGCGGGGCTTGCTCCGGGCGAAGCACCCGCAGAGGATGGGGATCGAATGTCACCACCGCCGAAAGTTGCGCGGTGGCGCGGGCCCGCTCCAGAACCAGGCGCAGGATCTTCTGGTGGCCAAGATGGATGCCGTCAAAGTTGCCGACCGAAAGCACGGTCCGGCCCCCGGCGCCGAAGCGTGCGGTCCATTGTTCGGGGGAATGCAGAATGGCAAGCGTCATCAGACTCGAACCTCAAAATGCAGCCCGTCGTAGGCGAGGGCAACATGAGGGAATCCCGCGGCGATCAGACGCGCATTGGTTTCCGAGTGCGGCAGTTCATGCGCGATGTGCGTGAACCAGGCGCGGCGCGGCTGAAGTTCGTGGATGAGTGCGAGCGCCTGTTCCACGGTCTGATGCATGGGATGCGGCTCGTCACGCAACGCATCCAGCACGAGGTCGTCCAGACCGGCGAGCAAAGGTTTCGAATCGCCGGGAAGAACGCTGAAATCGGTGAGGTAGGCCGCAGAGCCGAAGCGGAAACCGAGCACACCGATGTCGCCATGCCGCGCGGGAATCGGCACAATGCGCGTTCCAATGACTTCAAAAGGGCCGTTGATCGGATGCAGGGTCACCCGCGGGATGGTGCTTATTACGGGAGCGCCGTCAAAAACGTACGCGAAGGTATGTTTAAGGGTTGCGATCGTTTCGAGCGAGGCATACACCGGCAGCGGCGATTGCTGCCGGAGATTGTAGGGCCGGATGTCGTCGAAGCCCAGGATGTGATCGGCGTGGGCATGTGTGAACAGGATCGCGTCCAAGCGTTCGAGACCCACGCGAAGCGCCTGGAGCCGAAAGTCCGGTGCCGTGTCAATCACGGCGGTCTGCCCGCCGTGAACCAGAAGGACCGAAGGGCGCATGCGATTGTCGCGCGGGTCCTTGGAACTGCAAACGCGGCAATGGCAGGTCAGCGTCGGCACTCCCATGGACGTGCCGGAGCCCAGCACCGTGAGTTCGAGCACCGAATTCGGTGGCGACGGGGGCAGAGCGGACCCTCAGCGGGATTTGGCCTTGTCTTGCATAGCGGCTGCTGCTGTGGCCTTGGTCATTTCCATAAAGGCGAGCTTCAGATTGCCCAGGACATCGATAACCAGCGTCTCTTCCTCTGACGCCAAATTGCCGCGCGTCTTTTCGCGCAGAGCATCCAGCATGTCAATCATCTCTCGGGCCCCTTCGAGGTCGAGCATGGGCTGCCCCGTTTGTGGGTCCGCATACCCTCCGAGGAGTATCGCTGCATTCTGTCCGAGCGAGCGGATGAGGTTCTCGAATGCAGGGGACCGCTTGGGAGTATCTAGCGCGGGCTGCGTAGTAGGCTCGGCGCCGCGTGGTTCAGGCTTCGTGGCGCTGCTTGCAGGCGCGGGTGCTCCTCCGGCAACAGGCGCTTTGGGGCTCGCAGGGGTGGCACCCAGCACAGACGCTGCGTTGCGCTCCCGGTCCTGCTGCTCGGCGACGTCCTTGCGAAGTTCGCCCTCCGCTGTGAACAATCGGCGGTCTACAACCTTGAAAGTTTCATCGTGCTTGGGTTCGGACAACGGAGTCTCCCTCAAGTAATCCTGGAATCGATGTGTTAAAAAGCCAGTTTAGCACCGCCGCGCACACGCTCACAAGAGCGGACTCCAAAGTGCAATTTCATGGACGCGCCGACTTCGTCCTTGTGAATTGGCAGCCCGTGCCGTAGAGTTTTTATTTGAATCAGGAGCCGACTACCCACAGTGCCTCCGCGCCAACTGAAACGGGGAAAAAAGAAGAAGCTAAAGCCAAAGCACCGCGTGGGCGCCAAGCAGGTGCGGTCAAAGTCTGCGCGCCGGCAAATTCCTAAGGCGCGTGCGGCCAGTTTAGCGCCGGCAGGGAAGGGGATTGGCGATCTCTTCGAGGCTTTCGTGACCCTACAAGCGCGGCTGCGGGCTCCGGGCGGCTGTCCCTGGGATCGCGAACAAACCCACGATACGCTCAAGACCTGCCTGATCGAGGAAGCCTATGAGGTACTAGATGCGCTCGATAAGGGAGACGCAAAGGGATTGGCCGAAGAACTCGGAGACTTGCTCTTGCAGATTGTTTTCCACGCCGACTTGGGACGGGAAGCCGGACGGTTTGACATATCCGAGGTTGTCTCAGGGATCCATAACAAGATGGTTCGACGGCACCCGCACGTATTCGGCGATGTTAAGGCCGAAACATCCGGCCAGGTCTTAAAAAATTGGGCAAAGTTGAAGGCCGAGGAGAAACAGGCGGGCTCCGGCGGAGACGCCTCGGCAAGACCGTTACTTCCCTCCGTGCTTGACGGGATCCCTCGGAGCCTGCCGGCGCTTCTGGAGGCCTATCAACTGACGCGCCGAGCCGCTCAGGTGGGCTTTGACTGGGAAAACATCGAAGGCATTTTCGACAAGCTGCACGAAGAAGCTTCCGAATTACGCGCGGCTTTGGCCGGGCCTGACCGGGCCTGTCGCGAGGAAGAACTTGGCGACTTGCTATTCGTTGCTGTGAATATCGCCCGCTTTCTCGGATTTGACCCTGAAATAGCGCTTAAACATTCGAATCTAAAATTCAAGTCACGCTTTCAGAGCATGGAAGCTGAAGCTGCACATTCTGGAAAGCGTCTCGCCCAGCTCTCTAAGGAAGAACTCGAGATCCTTTGGGAGGCTGCCAAGGCGCGCTCGCGGGTGGCAAGATCGCAAGGACATGAATCATGAAATCTCGCGCCGCACGGTCGCCTTCTGGTGTGAAAGGGCCACGTGCGGAAATTTGTAATGGCATCCTGATTCGGCCGTGCCATGGAATCGAGGAATTTAAGGCCTGCATCAAAGTGGAGCGGGCAGTCTGGAAGTCTGCAGATATCGACGTTGTCCCAATCCCTCTGTTTGTGATCGCCTCGGAAACGGGTGGACAAGTGATTGGTGCGTTTCACGGCCGCAATGTGGTCGGGTTTACCATGGCCATTGCTGGATGGCGCGATCGCAAACCGTTTCTTCACTCCCATATGACGGCGGTGCTCGACAGATACCGCGACTGCGGCATAGGGCGCAGGCTCAAGCTTTTTCAGCGGGAGGATGCGCTCGCGCGCGGGATTTCCCTGATCGAATGGACATTCGACCCTTTGATCGCCAAGAATGCTTACTTTAATTTGATGCGCCTGGGCGCCGTCGCTCGGCGATATCTGCCAAATGCATATGGAATCACAACCAGCCCGTTGCACGCCGCGCTTCCGACGGACCGGCTCGTGGCGGAATGGCATCTTCGTTCGCCGCGCGTGCGGAGGATGTTGGCCGGGAAACACGCAACTCCAGTGTTTTCGAAAAAGGCCGCGCGAATTTCGATCGCGGCCAACTTGGAAGACACGAAAAGAAGCGACCCAGCCAAGGCGGTCCGGCGCCAGTCCGAGATTCGGGCTCAGTTTATGCGTCTGCTGGGCAAGGGATACGCCGCAACGGCTGTCGCGCCGAACCAATCCGGCGTGGATTACATACTCGAGCCTTGGAAGGAACCATGAAGGTTCAAAGGATCACGCTTCGCGAAATCAGAATGCCGCTGGTGACGCCCTTCGAAACTAGTTTCGGCCGCCTGACCAATCGCCGGATGCTTATCGTCGAGGCTGATGTTGACGGAGTCAGTGGTTGGGCTGAGTCCGTGGCTGGCGAAGGGCCGTTCTATGCTCCAGAAACAGTTGAGACTGCCTGGCACATCCTGCGCGATTTCATCTGGCCGGTCCTGAAGAACCGGGAACTCAATTCTGCCTCTGAAGTCTGGGGTCTATTATCGCCGATACGAGGGCATAACATGGCTAAGGCCGCCATCGAGTCAGCCGTGTGGGATGCCGAAGCAAGACAGAAAGGCCTCCCGCTATGGAAGCTTCTGGGCGGAGTGCGAAATGAGATCCCCTGCGGCGTGTCGATTGGCATTAAAGAAACACTTGATGACTTGGTGTTGGCTGTCGAGCGCGAGTTGGATGCGGGATATCAGCGAATCAAAATCAAGATCAAGCCGGGGAAAGACATCGAGCCGGTTGAGAGGTTGCGCCAGCGATTCTCGCGGATACGTCTGATGGTGGACGCAAATTCTGCATATCGAATTGAAGATGGGCCCCACCTGAAACGGCTCGACGCATACCACCTCATGATGATCGAACAACCCCTGGGTTGGGACGACCTGTATGGTCATGCGGAGCTGCAGCGCAAGCTCGACACGCCGGTCTGCCTCGATGAATGTATCCACACTGAGGAGCATGCGCGCGCGGCCATCGAACTGGGCGCCTGCAAGATCATCAATATCAAGCTGGGGCGCGTAGGGGGGTACACCCCAGCGCGGCGTATCCATGACCTGTGCCAGTCGAAGCAGATTCCGGTTTGGTGCGGTGGAATGCTCGAATCCGGCATTGGCCGGGCTCACAACATCGCGCTTTCAACACTCGAGAATTTCTCCCTTCCAGGCGACGTCACTGCCAGCCGCCGCTATTGGATCGAGGATGTAATTGACCCGGAGGTTACGGTCACACCGCAGGGTACGATTCGTGTGCCGGCAGGGCCTGGCATTGGCTATGAGCCACGCTTCAACCGCATCGAGAAACTCGCTGCCAGAAAAGAAATTCTTCAGTGACCTGGCGCTGATCCGCGCCGCGTTGACCGCATTCTTGGAGCGTGTTAGCGTGGCGCCCAAGTTCTGTTAGGAGAGCCGTGGATGCCATCGAAGCCGGCGGAAACCATCTCAGGCACTAGGCGGATCGCGGTCATTCCTGGCGATGGCATCGGTGTCGAAGTCACGCGCGAAGCCCTGAAGGTGTTGAAGGCTGCGGCCTCTGGCGGGCCCAGCAAGCTGGAATTTACCGAATTTGATTGGGGTGCGGAGCGCTACCTGCGCGATGGCACAACGCTGCCGGAGGGCGCCATCCAGATGCTGCGGCGCGATTTCGATGCCATTCTGTTTGGGGCCATAGGCGACCCGCGCGTGCCCGCGAACAAGCATGCTGCGGACATCCTATTGGGAATGCGGACCAGGCTAGACCTTTACGTGAACCTCCGGCCTGTCGAACTGTTCGACCATGCCTTGACCCCCCTGCGTGGCCGCGGAACAACCGAAGTTAACTTTGTAGTGCTGCGCGAGAATACGGAAGGCCTCTATGCCGGGGTGGGGGGGCAATTCCAGCACGGCACCCCGAACGAAGTTGCCCTTCAGGTGGACGTCAATACACGCAAGGGTGTCGAACGCATCATCCGGTATGCTTTCGAGTATGCAAGCCATCACAATCTGGGTCGGGTCTGCATGAGCGACAAATCAAATGCGCTCACCTACGGACACGAAATCTGGCAGCGCGTGTTTTCGGAAGTTAAGACCGAGTATCCCGGAATTGAGTCGCGGCACTTGTATATCGACACCCTGGTTATGGAAATCGTCCGCGATCCTGGCCAATTTCGCGTCATCGTTACCTGCAACCTTTTCGGCGACATTCTGAGTGACCTGGGTGCGCAGTTGGCGGGAGGACTTGGCTTGGCGCCATCGGGGAATATCCATCCGGGCCGCATCTCCCTGTTTGAGCCGGTGCATGGCTCGGCCCCTGATATTGCTGGCAAAAACATTGCAAATCCAGTGGGGGCCGTCCTGGCCTCCGCCCTGATGCTCGATCACCTGGGGTTGAGTCCGCAGGCCGGGATGCTGCGCCGTGCGGTGCGCGCGTCAGTGAGCGCAAGGCAGACGACGCAGGATATCGGGGGATCGTTGGGAACGCGCGAAGCGGGAGATTGGCTCGCCAAGAACGTCACCAAACAATTGGCGTAGCTGCCTAACCGCTACTGCCGGCGTTTTCCCACGACTAGCAGCGCTCCTAGAAGGAATCCCCCGATGTGCGCCCACCAGGCGACGCCACCCTGGTTGGCTACACCAAGAGAGGCTACTCCGCTAAAGAACTGGATGAAAAACCAATAACCCAGCATCAGAACGGCTGGAATTCGTATGGTGAAAAAGAAGAACAATGCGGGAATGAGCGTAGTCACGCGCGCGCGCGGAAACAGGACAATAAATGCACCCATGACACCGGAAATTGCGCCACTGGCGCCTACCGTAGGAATATTTGATCCCCAGTTAAGGATCGTGTGTACGATCGCGGCTCCCACACCGCCAATGAAGTAAAAGATTAGATATTGAAAATGACCGAGCGCTTCTTCGATACTGCCTCCAAAGACCCAAAGAAAGAGCATGTTTCCCAAAAGATGCATCCATCCCGCGTGGAGAAACATACTGGTCAGAAAGGGTAGAAGCGCCTGTCCAAGGGTGATGCCGTGCTTAGCGAATAACAACTGAGCCTGCGATGGCACCAGTCCGAAAGTGTAAACAAGAGATTGACCTGCCCGGGGAGAAAGGGAGAGTTCATAGAAGAAGGCCAGAATGTTCAGCAGGATGAGCAGGGCATTGGAGACAGCGACACGTGTGCGCAGAATATCGACGCGCAGGGGGATCATCTCACCGCTCCGGTGACTTTAAGTTGTTCTTGAGAATATGCGGCGGGGCGCCGATGGCCTTTGCTAATTATATCTCTTAGTTGATCCACGGAAGCAATCCCGCCGCGTGCTCCTTGGGCCGTGCATGCCGCGGCACCCGCGGCACAACTGAATTCGAGAGCTTGGGGAAGGTTCCAGCCCTGTACTACCGCATAGGCGAAACCCGCATGGAAAATGTCGCCCGCGCCGGTTGTGTCCACGGGTTCGACTTCGAATGCGGGCAAATAGTGGAACATCAAGCCGTCCCAGGCCAGAACCCCTTCTACGCCCAGTGTTGCCGCCACGACTCGACAGCCGAAGCGCCTGGAAAGAGCGGGCAGGGAATTCAGGAGATTATTCTCGCCGGATAGGCGCGCCGGAAACTCGCGAGACGAAATAAGGTAATCCACATTCTCAAGCAATACTTCCACCCCAGCGTAGAGGTTGTCGAGGTCGGCGGTTACAGGGATACTAGCCGCGCGCGCCCATCGTGCAGCAGCGGTCGCGCCAGCGCAGTCGTGGCCGTCGACATGAAGCAGCCTTGATTGCGTAACCCACTCGCGGCGAATTTCATCGGGCCGAAGTTCGAGCCGGGAATCGCGTTTCCAGAGGATGGTTCGTTCTCCCGTGGCATTATCAACAAGGATAAACGAGGACTGACTCTGGCAATTCGGCGTGACGATCCAGTGGGATTCCACGGCCGCGCGTTCCATTTCATCCCGCTGAAGCCGTCCCGACGGATCATCCCCAATCTTGCCGACGTACCGAGTCGTCAAACCCCACCTGGAGCAGGCCACCATGGCGCTGGCAACTTGGCCGCCGGGCAAAACGTCAGAGGTGAGGAATTCCACCTTTGAATTGAAAGCAGGGAAGTGAGGGAGTCGAATGATTGTGTCGGTGGCATTAAGCCCCACGCCCACGACATCCACAACTGGGAGAGACTCGGACATGGAGACACTCTACGAAAAAAGAGGCCAGGTGCAAACAAAAATGAAGAGCTGGGGCCGTCTGATAATATTCTCCGCAACATCTTCTTGTAAACATATTATGTAAGACCCTCGTAAACCAGGACGCATGCGGACTTTGCTGGCCTCATGTCGTGTTCAGGGAATTGCGAAAGCCATGCGAAGGGGCCGGGCATATTGTTTGGTCTTACGTCCGGCAGGAAAAGGTACGAGTTCTTTATAAGGAAAATGGGCAATAAATTTTGTTTCACGGTGTGATTCTCAATTGCGTCGAGCTTCCTGGTGTGGTAAGTAACAAAGCTCTGAATTTCGCCGCGCGATTCGGCTGGGGAGTGGTTCACGGCCGGTCGGCGCGCCGACAAAATGGATGCCGCTCAAGGAATCTGAGGCCATTGTTTTGCGCAGTTTTCCGCTGGGCGAGGGTGATCGTCTGGTCAGCTTTCTCGACCGTCAGTCTGGGCGGTTGCGCGGTGTCGCGCGCGGGGCTAGACTGCCCAAGAGCCGCTTCGGTTCGACTCTTGAGCTGCTCTCTCATATTCGAATCTGGTATTTTGAGCGTGAGACCAGGGATCTGGTTCGCATCAATCAATGCGAACTCATTGAGTCTTTCCTGGATGTGCAGAGTGACTATCAGGCCGGGATTATCCTGGCCTTGGTTAGCGAAGTCACAGAGGCGATTCTGGGTGAACGCGAGGTCGCAGACGCGCAGTTTCGTCTGGTGTTGCTGACGGCGAGAGGTGTCAGGCAGCACGGACCATCGCCTGTCGTCCTCGCTTACTTTTGCCTCTGGACGGTTCGGCTTGGGGGCTGGTTGGGTTCGTTGGACCAGTGCTCTCGATGCGGAAGGGCCATGGAGCATGAGCCCGCTTATTTTTCCGCTGGCTCCCCCGGCCTTTTGTGCGGGCAGTGCCGCCAGGAATGGATGAGGGCAATTTCTCCTTCGGCGCGAATGCTAGGTCGCCAGATTCTTTCTGGAACACTAGACCGCTTGCTGCAGGAAAATCCTTCCAAGATAAGCTCAAATGAGATATCAAGTTTTGCTTTAGATATCCTGGAGCACCATATGGAGCGAAAATTGGTAACTAGAAAATTGCTCGGCACGGGAGTGAATGAATAAATTGAAACCGAAGTCAAAAATTAAGGCTCTTAAGGGACCCACCTTTCAAGATCTCATCCTCCAGCTTCAATATTATTGGGGGGATCGTGGATGTGTGATTCAACAACCGTATGACATCGAAGTTGGAGCGGGCACGATGCACCCGGAAACATTTTTTCGCGTGCTTGGCCCGGAGCCATATCGTGTTGCATACGTCCAGCCTTCTCGTCGGCCCGCCGACGGCCGGTACGGTGAGAATCCGAACCGCCTTTTCAAACATCATCAATTGCAGGTCGTTTTAAAGCCATCGCCGGCCAATGTGCAGGATCTCTATCTACAAAGTCTGACGGCAATCGGGCTGCGCCTTGCCGATCATGACGTGAGGTTCGAGGAGGATAATTGGGAGTCGCCAACGCTGGGGGCCTGGGGCATCGGGTGGCAGGTGCTTCTGGATGGACTCGAAATTACGCAGTTCACTTATTTTCAGCAAAGCGGGGGAGTGAACTTGGACCCTGTTTCCGTCGAGTTGACCTATGGCCTGGATCGAATTTGTGCGTATCTTCAGGACGTAGACAGCGTTTTTAACCTGCGCTGGTCAAAAGACCAAACCTATGGCCAGGTGCGTCTACTTGAGGAGCAGGAATTCTCCGCTTATAACTTCGAATATGCCGATCCGGTCATAACGCGCAAGCTATTTGAGCTTCACGAGAAAGAGGCGGCGCAACTCCTGGATAGCTATCGAAAAACGGATGCGGAGAGAAAGAAATGCTTTCCACTGCTGGCCGCATATGATCATTGTTTGAAATGCTCCCATCTATTTAACCTGCTCGATTCACGAGGCGTGATTTCCACCACTGAACGCGCCCAGTTGATCGAAAGGGCCCGGCAAATCGCCTGTCGTGTGGCCGCGGATTTCTTGGAACAACAAAGCTTAGCCGCAACCTCTGCTAATGTTTCCGGGGTAAGCAAATGAAGGCGACAACGGACTTCCTGTTTGAAATCGGCTGCGAAGAAATCCCCGCAGGGATGCTTCCTGGCGCTGTGGAGGAATTTAAAGTAATACTTGAAAAATATTTTGGGGCTCATAAGCTATTGGAGGAAGCTGCTGTCGAAACGCTTGGAGCTCCGCGCCGATTGGCTGCCACTTGCGCAAGCATTCGCGCCAGGCAACCTGACGAGATCAAAGAAATGACGGGACCGCCAAAGTCGGTAGCATTCGATAATGTTGGCACGCCGACTCGGGCAGCCGAGAGTTTTGCCCACAAAGTCGGTCTACCGATCTCTAAACTTTCCCTTGTCACCACGCCCAAGGGCGAGTATCTCGCTGCGAAGCAGGTGATCCGTGGAAGAGCAGCGAAAGACATTTTGGAGGAGATCCTCCCGCGTGTCGTTGCGGAAATCACGTGGCCGCGGAGCATGTACTGGACCGGCGCAACGGGATTGCGCTTTATCCGGCCGATTCGTTGGGTTGTAGCACTGCTTGGAGGAAAAACTCTTCGACTGACTTTAGGTGATGCTGTGGCCGGCAAATTCTCGGCAGGGCATCGATTTCTGGGGAAGTCGAGGGTGCCGGTCAGTGGCGCTAAGGATTATGCCTCAAAATTGCGCCGGAATTTCGTACTCGTGCGTGCTGAGGATCGGAGAAAGAAGATTGCGACGGAACTGCGCCGGCTCGTCGCCAGCAAGGGGTTACGCGTTCATGAAGACGCACGCCTCATGGATCTGGTGACGTATCTCAATGAATTTCCGGCCGCGATCCTGGGCGGATTTGATCCCAGTTATTTGGATCTGCCGGACGAGATCCTGATTACCGTTATGCGGGGCCATCAGAAGTATTTCGCGGTGGAGCGGAAGGATGGATCTCTGGCTCCCCATTTTCTAACGATCATCAATCTGGACAAGGATCGAGCAGGACTGATTCGCGCGGGACACGAGCGCGTGTTGCGTGCCCGGTTTGCGGATGCCCGTTTTTTTTGGGAGGCGGATCAGAAATGTCGGCTGGCCGACTATTTGCCGAAGTTGGGGGCAGTGACTTATCAGGCGAAGCTCGGGAGCTACGGAGACAAGGTGGAGCGCGTGCGCTCGCTCGCACGATGGCTCGCCGAACAGTGGTTTGCAAGCGGCATCTCTCATGCGAGCGTGGCATCAGCTGATCGCGCCGCCGAGCTTGCCAAGTGCGATCTGGTTACGGACATGGTCCGCGAGTTTACGGAGTTGCAGGGCATTGTTGGAGGCCTTTATGCAAAAGCTCAAGGAGAACCTGAAGAAGTAGCCTGGGCCGTATACGATCATTACAAGCCCCTCGGGCTCGATGACCCAATTCCCAGAAACATTGCGGGCCAGGCTGTTGCTCTCGCAGACAAGCTTGATTCTCTGGCGGGCTGTTTCGCCGTGGGGTTAATTCCTTCCGGGTCGAGCGATCCGTTCGCGTTGCGCAGGGCGGCGATGGGAATTGTCAAGATCCTGATCGAAACCAAATTGCCGCTCTCTCTCTCGTTGATGATCGCGCGCTCGATCCGTACACTGGCGAAATCGCCTGCCCCAATTGCGGTTGCTCCGGATGCGGAAAAGCAGGTGATGGAGTTTATTCTCGAACGCGCGCGGTTCGTTTTGAGAGAACGGGGAGGCTTGGCATACGATGAAATCAACGCTGCCTTTGCCGCAGGCGCTGATGATCTGGTAGACGCCGTGCGGCGGATCGAGGCTATTAAGGGGATCCGCAAGACGAGAAACTTCGAGCCGCTGGCAATCTCCTTCAAGCGTATTCGGAAGATCCTCGAAAAGGCGGGCCCCGATTCAGGCTGGAAGCTTCCGGCCGTGCGGCCCGATTTGTTCACAGAGGAAGCCGAACGCCAGTTGCACTCGCAAGCGGCAACGGTGGCGCGCGAGGCGGAGAAATACAAGAGGGAAGGCCGATACCGTGAAGCGCTACAAGGAATCGCGGGACTGCGTCCTGTAGTGGACCTTTTTTTTGACGATGTGATGGTGATGGCGGATGACGAGCAGATCCGTAAGAACAGGCTGACTCTGCTCTCGGAACTACTCTCGGAATTTTCGAAGATTGCGGATTTTTCTGAGATCGCAACGAGAGAGAAGGCGTAAGGCGTGTCAAGAAATGCGTATGACTTATGTTGTCGGCGAGCCGACACAAAACTATTTTAAGCCTTATTCGAAGGGAGTGAGTATCTCGTGAAATACGTTTACTTCTTTGGTGCAGGAAAAGCAGAAGGCGCTGGCACGATGAAGGAATTGCTTGGCGGCAAAGGTGCCGGCCTCGCCGAAATGACCCGCATTGGTCTCCCCGTGCCGGCCGGATTCACCATCACAACGGAATGTTGTGACTACTACTTAAAACACGAACGCAAGTACCCCCAATCGCTGGCTGCAGAAGTGAAGAAGAACCTGGCTCGTCTCGAACGTGCCACGAAAAAGAAGCTCGGCGATGCAAAGGATCCTCTCCTGGTGAGCGTGCGATCTGGCTCTGCAAGGTCTATGCCCGGCATGATGGAGACAATTCTGAACTTGGGATTGAACAATCAGTCGGTCGAGGCGCTGGCCCTGAATACCAAAAACGACCGTTTTGCGTGGGATGCCTACCGGCGGTTTGTTCAAATGTACTCTACTGTTGTTATTGGATTGTCTAAAGAAGAACTTGAAGAAAAGCTACGCGCCATGAAAGCACGGCTCGGAGTGAGGGATGATACCCAGGTGCCAGCATACGGATGGCAAGAATTGGTCGGCGAATACAAGGAGCATTTCAAGAAACGGACCGGGAAAGATTTTCCGGAAGACCCGGAAGAGCAGCTTTGGGGGGCAATCGGCGCTGTGTTCGGATCGTGGATGGCCGAGAAGGCAGTGAAATACCGCCAAGTGGAGCACATTAGCGGTCTGCTTGGGACGGCCGTTAACGTCGTGCAGATGGTATTCGGCAATGTCGGCGACAATTCGGGAACAGGCGTTTGTTTCACACGTGATCCTTCGACCGGTGAAAAGATCTTCTACGGGGATTTCCTGATCAACGCGCAAGGTGAGGACGTCGTCGCCGGTATCCGGACGCCGATGCAATTAAGCGAGATGGCGACCCGGATGCCGAAGGTATACAGGCAACTCCAGAAAGTCCGCAAGCTGCTGGAAGCGCATTACCGTGACATGCAAGACATGGAATTCACCGTCGAAGAAGGAACGCTCTACATGCTGCAAACGCGCGTCGGAAAGCGCACGCCGGCGGCTACCTTCAAGATGGCCGCGGACATGGCGAAGGAAGGCCTCATCACTAAGGAAGAGGCCATCAACCGCATCAAGGCAGAGGATATCGAGAGGCTCTTTTATCCGGTGATTGATCCTTCGGTACCGAAAGCCGAACTCGGGGAGAGGAAGTTGGCTACCGGAATTAACGCAGTGCCCGGCGCGGCGGCGGGCAAGGCCGTCTTCACAGCCGAAGACGCCGAAGCAATGGCACGAATAGGCGAAAAGGTCATTCTCGTCCGGCGAGAAACAAGCCCGGAAGATGTGGGAGGGATGTTCGCCGCGCAGGGCGTCGTGACAGCAACCGGAGGGAAGACAAGTCACGCGGCGGTTGTGGCTCGAGGCTGGGGCAAATGCTGCGTTGTGGGCTGCGAGCAACTCAACATCGACTATATTTCGAAAACTGCGACTGCGAATGGAAGGATGATTCGCCAGGGCGACTGGATAACGCTCGATGGGAATGAAGGGGTGGTCTACGAAGGTGAAGTAAAACTTTCAACTCCAGAACTGCCTGACACATTTTCGACTTTGATGGGTTGGACAGACAGCATCCGTAGGCTGCGCGTCCGAACTAACGCCGACACGCCGCACGACGCACGAAAAGGCCGTCAGATGGGAGCTGAGGGAATCGGTCTGTGCCGCACAGAGCACATGTTCTTCAAGGATTTCGAGCAGCCGGAGAAAAGTCTTGACCGGCAACTTGCGATTCAAGAAATGATCATCGCCGATTCCCCTGACGCACGACGCAAGGCCCTTGAGAAGCTCCTTCCTTACCAGCGGCGAGATTTCGTGGGTATTTTCAAGGCGATGGATGGCTTCCCGGTCACGGTCCGGTTGATCGACCCGCCCCTGCATGAGTTCGTGCCACATGATCGGGAGAAGCAGGAGGAGTTAGCGCGGAAAATCGGTGTGGACGTCGAGATCGTCGCGCGGCGGATCGAGCAATTATACGAAGCGAATCCCATGCTCGGGCACCGCGGCTGCAGGCTCGCCATCACCTATCCTGAGATATTAGAAATGCAGGTCCGGGCGATTATTGAAGCGGCAGTTGAGTGTAAGAAACTAGGAATCAAAGTTCTGCCTGAGATTATGCACCCTCTCGTCATGGATCGAAAAGAATTGCAGATCCTAACCGATGCGACACATCGCGTTGCGGATGAGATTATTCAGAAATCTGGAGTGAAACTTGAATATATGGTGGGGACCATGATCGAACTTCCGAGGGCCGCATTACTTGCCGATGAGATCGCCGAAGTGGCCCAATTCTTTTCTTTCGGAACGAATGATTTGACACAGATGACCATGGGACTGTCTCGCGATGACGCAGGACGGTTTCTGCCAGATTACATAGACGAGAAGAAGGCGGCAGTTTTTTCGTACGATCCTTTCCAATCGCTGGACATCCACGGCGTAGGTTTGCTGATCCGTTGGTGTATCGAACGCGGGCGGTCGACACGGCCAAAACTCAAGATCGGGATTTGCGGTGAACATGGTGGCGACACGGCGAGCGTCAAGTTCTGCCACCAGGTAGGCATGGACTACGTGAGTGCATCACCTTTCCGAGTGCCAATTGCGCGGTTAGCTGCGGCACAGGCGATCATCGAGGAGCATTCTGTAAGGGATCCCGGCAAGAAGATTGGCAAGAGTAAGAAAAAGAAGAGGTAGCTCACCAGGCACTTTTTCAATGGCGCATCGTCAGGTCCACAAATTGGAGCAAGGGAAGTCGGTCCGCCGACAAGGACGCGATTAAGGTCCAATCCGCGCCGGGATGCATTCTTTCACTGGCAAATTGAGAGTGGAATTTGTATATCACAAACATGAAGCATGACAAAGAGAATGAACGCGCGCCAATGCAGGTCGAAAGCATCTATCGGTGCGTTGCTTGCACTCGTGTTCCTGTCTGCTTCGCGGGGAACAGCACAATCGCAACCCGGTGAAACAGAATTACAGCTTCAGGTGATCGACGAAAATGGGGAGCTCGCTTCGCTTGTCGAAGTTGTTCTCGACTTCGGACATAGTGGTTCTCAAAGGGCCTATAGCGATACTGCTGGCCGGTTCGAACTCCACAATCTTCACCCCGGTCAAATCCATCCAATGCTCTCGAAACGGGGCTTTTTCCGCACCAATGACCGGGCGCTCGATTTAGCTCTGGGCATCAACGAGGTCTCGCTGGCACTTCAACCACGAGACAGACCTCAAGAAACGCTCGAAGTTCAATCTGAAGCTATTCAGATTAACCCGATACGACGAATCATTAACAATCTCAAGTGTAACATTAGATTTTGAGCACACCTATCCCATCAAGCGATGACGTCCAGCAAAGCTTGAGAGTAATTCCTCAAGTATTGGCCGACACGAATTGCGCGAAGTTGGAATCTCATATTTTAAGTTATAGATCGCAGGAATAGGAATGTTGTTAAGGTGGAATACTAAGTAGGCATCTTCAGGAAGAAATAAAGTCCAAGAAAGCCAAAGATCGTGTCCGGGGCCCATCCGGCCAGCAGCGGAGGCAACTGGCCGACGGCGCCCATCGCTTCCGCCAGTGCGGAAGCCGCCCAGTACACAATCGCAATTCCTACCCCCAGCGCGAGGCCACCCACGGCGCCGCGGGTTCCCACAAGAATCGAGAAGGGAATCGCGAGCAGGATGATAATGGGCGCGATCAAAGGGAATGAGATTTTTTTCTGCAACTGCACGGAAAGCCGCGCCACGTCGAACCCTGCCCGGCGAAGGTCGCCGATGTATTGTTTCAATTCCCACCATGTCATCTGGTAAGACTGGCGCACCTCGCGGTTGAAATATGAAGGCGGCTCGTTCACCTCTTTGAGCGCATAGCCCAGGAACGGCACGTAGCGAGAGACGTGGCCATGGTCGAAATCGCGGAGCCATCCGGATTCCAGAATCCAGACCCGCTGCTGTTTGTCCCAATGGGCGCGTGCAGCATAGATACGCCTCCTGATTTCGAACGTAGCGGGGTCGAGTTCGAAGACATTCAGCCCTCCGAACAGTTCCGTGTCTGCGTCAAAGAATTCGTAATTATAAACGTTCGAATTTTCTCCGAAGATCCATTGCCGGCGAGGCTGGTAGTAGGTTTGCGCAGGGCGGCCTTTGATCTGATTTCGCAGGGCATCCTGGCGCTGATTGGCGTAAGGCAGATAGGTGTCATCCAGCAATACCAATCCTCCGGCAAGCATCAGCCCTGCCAGCAGCAGCGGCAGAGAAATGCGGTAAAGACTGATGCCTCCGGCCTTGAAGGCGACGAGTTCGTTGTTTTTCGTCATGATACCGAGCGTGACCAACACAGCCACCAGCGCGGACAGCGGCGCGAGCTGATAGAACAGGTAGCTCGCGAGATAAAGAAAATAGTCGAGGACTTCCAACAGCCCGGTGCGATGCAGGGCAATATCTTCCAAGAGATCGAAAAACGTGAACACCTCGAAGAGCAAGATGAAGCCCGCGGTCAAGAGGAGAAAGTAGTAGAAGAAGCTGCGCAACAGGTAAATGTCGAGCAGTTGCGGAATGCCCCCGCGTCCTATCCGGGTCAGGCCAGGGCGACGGCGCGACACCGGATCGTTGCTCGTGCTCGTGGCCGCAAGACCGTGTTTCTCGCGCAGGAACATTTTCCAGAGACGCCAGTCTGTCATGGAGGCAATGGCAGCGTCCCATTTACTGTTGCCCGGCATTCTCTCCAGCCGGGGCAACAGAAACAACCCCAGCCCCGCCATCAGCACGTTCGCTGACCAGATTCCTGCCCAAACCGGTACTGCACCCTGGCGTGCCAATGCCACGCCGATCGTGAACATCAGGTAGTATCCGCAGATGAGGAGGAGCGTGATCAGAAATCCAGCGGCACGGCCTCCGCGCCGGGGACGCGCTCCGAGCGGTATGGCCAGGAGAGCAAAGGAAATACATGCGAATGGAAAGGAGAGGCGGCGCTGAATCTCGACGCTCGCGTCGCGGGCGCCCTTGCCGCGTTCACGGAGGAGAACACCCATCGTGCGGCCTGGGATGGCTGGCTCGGATGCGCGCTCGGTTTCGAGTCCGTGGATTTCGACGGGCAAGTCGCGTTCAGCGAAGCCTGAGAGAGAATAGTTGCCCGGCTCGCTGAGAGAGAATTCGTGAACGCTTCCGTTACGCAAGTGCAACTCCAGCTTGCCCTCGCTGCGGTCGGCAATTACAATCGCTTGCTCCGCCAGAGTAAGGCGCGAGACGTCCTTAGTGTCCGTCTCCGCGAGGAAGACTCCGTGCCAGCGTGTGGCGGCCGCGTCGATATCATTCACGTAGAGGACCAGGCGAGGGAATCGTTCGTCGAAGACGCGCGGCGCAATCTGGTAGGAAGCTTGTCCGGCCCGCAAGTGATCTTCGAGCGCGCGATAGGTGCGCACAGAAAGGGGCGCGAGCCAGAGCGTCATGGAAAAAGTGATCAGGGTTGCGCCTACAGCGAGGATTCCAACCGGCACCAGCAACCGGCGGCGTCCCATGCCGAGCGAGGTCATGGCGATGATCTCGCTATCGGCGGACAGGCGTCCCAGCGCAATCAGCACGCCGACCAGAACGCCGATGGGCAGGGTGAAGCTGAGAATTCCGGGAAATGTGCACAGGAAGAGCACCCCAAGCGTCGTCCAGGACGCCGAGTGGCGGACAACCAAATCCATCAGCCGCACCAGTTGCGGCACGAAAAAGACAAATGTGAAAATTCCTAGTCCCAGCAGCGCGTGGGAGAAAACCTGGCGGCAGATATACCTGTCGATAAGGCGCATCGCAAGAAGCCGCCATTCTAGCATGCCCGCGACATTGGGGTTGCAGGCGGCAGCCAGATGAACCGCGTCCATCTGATGGTCCTATGGCACATGCACCAGCCGCAATACCGTGATCCGTCCACGGGCCGGTACGTGCTGCCATGGACGCGGCTGCATGCGCTCAAAGATTACTGGGGAATGGTTCGCGTGCTCGAGGAATTTCCCGGCGTGCACGCGACATTCAACGTCGTGCCGTCGCTCGGCGCACAGCTCGAGGAATATGCGAGCGGACATTTTGACGAGCCTTGGTTTGCGACGGCGTTCCGTCCGACGGCAAGCCTGACTGCAGAAGATAAATCTGAAATCCTGGTGCGCGCCTTCCAGCTCAATTATGAGCATTTGATGGCGCGGTGGCCGCGGTTTGTCGAACTTTATCAACGGGTGCAGGCGCAGGGCAATCAGCGCGCCACGCAGACGTTTGGCGAGCGCGATTGGCGCGATCTCCAACTGCTTTCACAACTCGCCTGGATGGATGAGGAGTATTTGGCGAGCGATCCGGTCGTTTCGCGCCTGGCCCAGAGAGGAGACGACTATACCGAGCATGACAAGCAAGAGCTTCGCGCGAAACAGTTCGAACTTCTCGGACGCGTGTTGCCGGAATACCGCCGCGCCGCTTCCTCGGGGCAGATCGAAATTTCGGTGACACCGTTCTACCATCCCATCCTCCCGTTGCTGTGCAATACCGACATTGCGCGCGTGTCGAATTCCGGAACACCGCTGCCCGCGCCTGCGTTTCGCCATCCGGAAGACGCCCTCGAACAGCTCGTGCGCGCGCGGCGTTATCATGAGCGAGTTTTCGGACGTGCGCCGGACGGATTGTGGCCATCGGAGGGTTCTGTTTCCGAGGAGGCTCTCTCGCTCGCGGCCGGACTGGGGTTCAAGTGGTTCGCCACGGACGAAGGTGTGCTCGGACATACCCTCGGTGTTGGGTTTGGCCGGGATAGCACCGGCGTGCCGGACAACGCGGAGAAGCTTTACTCCCCGCTACGTGTGCGGGTGGGCGGCCGCGAAATGGCTGGATTTTTCCGCGATCACTATCTGTCGGACCTGGTCGGTTTCGTCTATAGCCGGATGGATTCCGGGGCTGCGGCTGAGGACCTCTATCGCCGGATTCGCGCCATTGGCGAGCGCGTCCGGACCGGGCGTCCTTTGACTATTTCCTTGATCCTCGACGGCGAAAACGCATGGGAGTATTACCCGGGGAACGGTCGCGAATTTCTGCGGCAGTTTTATCGCCGGATCGAGAACGATCCCGATATCCGCGCGCTGACGGCAAGCGAAGCAGTTTCCGCGGCGGGAGAAATTCCTGTGAACAATGGAATTTTTCCGGCGTCATGGATTAACGCCAACTTTGATGTCTGGATCGGTTCGGGCGAAGACGTGTTGGCGTGGGAACATCTGCACCGCGCGCGCGATTTCTATGCGCAGGAAGCGGAGAAAGCGACCAAAGGTTTTCCAAACGCGCCGACCCGCGAGCAACTCGCGGCCTCTTATGAGGCTTTGCTCGGGGCGGAGGGAAGCGACTGGTGCTGGTGGTATGGCCCGGAACACAGCTCAGCCAACGACGAGGAGTTCGACGCGTTCTACCGGAAGCTGTTGACCGAAGTGTATCTCGCGCTGGGAGCGGAAGCCCCCGATGTTCTGGCCGAGCCAATCAAACGCCTGCCGGAACGCGCGCTCATCCTGCCGCCATCGGCCTATCTCTCCGTGAAAGTGGACGGCCGCGAATCCACCTATTTCGAATGGATGGGCGCGGGGCTGTATTCCGCCGACCGCCGCAGCAGCGCAATGCATGGCCGTTTGTTGCTGTTGCACGAACTGCATTACGGATTCGATGATAAGCGTTTTTGCCTGCGGGTGGATGTATTCGCTGAGGCGCTGGCCGAACTGAAAGACGCCGAATTCCGTATTACGCTGCTCGCCGAGCAGGTACTGAGGGTCGTGGTGCACCTGGAGAAAGGCCGCGCGTCCGGCTACCTGGTCGAATCACGCGATCTTTGTCTGCTCGGGCCGGATGAAGCGGTCCAGGTGGCTTGCGAGAAGATTCTAGAAGTGTCCGTTGCGAAAGAGATGGTATTGCTCGGAGAACGAAAATCCATTTCGCTCGGAATCGCCCTCTGGGAAGGCGGCTTGCCCGTGGATGTGCTTCCTGCGGAAGGCCTGCTGGAGATTCAACTCGGCGCCGAGAACTTCGGTTGGCCTGTCTAGAACAGCTTGATTGCGAGTGAACGTGGGTGCGAGCCTACAGGAATCATCGTGATGAGGCTTTGCGTGCGGACACGAATCACGGCCAGATCGCCAGAGTCTTCGTTGGCGACCAGGAGGAGGTCTCCGCTTGGGTCGAGCGCACATGGGCCGGGATGCCGCCCGGTTGTAATCGGCAAGAGCAGGTGCCGCGTGGCCATTTCAATGGGCGTGACGCTTCCAGCAGCGGCATCGGAAACGTACACCAGGGAACCGTCGGCCGTCATGGTGCCTTCGGTTGGGGCCGAGCCCAGCAGCATGGACCCTGAAATTTCAGTTCTCCACGTGCCGATGATTTCGAGACCATGCGAACCAGGCACGTTGACGTAGAGTTCTCCACCGTCGGGTTTGAGCAAGAGCGCGGCGGGCGCTCCATGCAGGCGCAGGTTCGTGATCAATGCGCGGCGGCGAAGATCGATCGCCGAAATTTCGTTTGAACCCGTAGCGGACACGAATGCCACGGAACTGTCCGGCAAGAGAACGAGCTGCTCCGGATGATTCGCCACGCCGATCGTGGCCAGAAGCGCGAGTGTCGAGGCGTCGAACACTTCGACGGTGGAATCGTCGCGATTGGGGACCAGAACATTCCTCCCGTCGGGTGTCACGCGTGCGAGCCACGGTTTCCGGCCGGTGCGCGCGCGGGCGACAACCTGTCCCGTCCGGCAATCGATGGCAACCAGAGTTGCCGATCCCGAGGCCGCAACATAGGCGAGATGTCCGTCAGGGGAAAAATCGACCGCGAAGGGTGCCGCGCCGACCGGGACGCGCGATACAACTCGGCCCGTGGCCGCGTCGATGGCGAACGCGTATCCTCCTTCTGTCGACACCCCCCAGACCTGAGCGAACTTAGGGTGCGCCCGCAGGCCGGAAGGAGCTGGTCCGACCGGGATCGTGGCAATCTTTTCCAATCGCACCAGGTCCACCACCGAAACCGTGCCGTCGCCTGCGTTGCCGATGAATGCGTACAGCCGCAGGCCCGGACGGAGAAAGGATGGCCGGTGTTCCCTGAGAATTTCGGTGGTGGCCGCGACCAGGATCAGCAACAACACGAACAATAGTCGGTAGTTGAGTCGGCGTGGCATTGTGAGCTAGTGATTCTGCCACAGAGACACGGAGTCACGGCGAAGAAAGGGAAGATATGTTACTCCATGGCCGGATGTGGGCCACTTTCCGAAAAATCCCGTTTCTCGGGCGGAATCAGCAGAGATGTATGCGTCGCTCGGCACCTTGGAAGCGTTGCTATTGTATCGGCCACACAGCGGGACTATAATCCCCGCCGTCTGGTTGTACGAAAATGCAAGCCAAAAGGAGTGTTCAATGAGACGCTTCATCTCCGGAACGGTCCTCATCGGGATGGTTTGTATCGGTATGACGATTGCCTATAATTTCGCACCGTTTGTTGCGGTCATGCTGGCTGCGCCGTTTGCCAGGGGGAATCCCACAAACGCCCCCGACAACAACAATGACGTAATGGCCGCCGACCACATGATAGTCGCGGCACTTGCCAAAGCCGACAAAGCAGCGGCCAGCAATATGTTCGATGCGAATTTCATGTGGACCAACTCGGCCGGCGACACGCTAGAAGATTTTAGTACCGGTAAGGTCCCGGATTACCTGCCTAAACCGCCCCTCGGCGATGAGAGCGGCGCCCAGGTCAGCGAGCGCACCTACGGCCAGGTCAGCGCCGTGCAGGTCGCCAGCGGCAAGGTGCACATCTTGCGTATCTGGGTGATGCGGCCGGCAGGCTGGCGGCTGCTCGATTATCACGAGGTTACGCAACGTTCCGGAGCGGCGCCGCCACCCGGGCCCACCACTAACGACTGCGAGAATCCCTGCAAGGGTGTACCCTACACGCCGAAGAACGACGCCGAGAAAGGTATCCTGAAGTCCTGGGGCGAGCTCGAGACCGCCGTCACAAACCACGACCCCCAAGGCTGGTCTCCGCATTTCCTCGATGAATTCGTGCTGATTTCTTCGAGCGGCACTGATCCGGTGAATAAGGCAGGCCGACTGGCGCAACTCAGCAAGCCAGGCATCGGTCCGGCGCCGCCGCAACTGGCCGCCGATCCGCAGGTGCGCTTTTTCCATTTTGGCGACAGTGTCGTGATGATTGCGCAAGCCAACCCATATTCAGGCAAACCGGCGCATATCAGCCGCGTCTGGGTCAATCGCGATGGCATGTGGCGGATGGCCTTCAGCTATCAAACGACAATTCAGTCGGCCGTGCCCATCGTGCCGCCAAAATCGTAGGCGGCCGTCACAAGAACAGCGCGCGTGTTGTCAAGCGGAGCCATCCCAGTTACCGACAAGCCCGGCGGTCTCAATGGGTCGACGCAACACTTGCTTGAAGTCTTCTTTTAGCAGTCTCCGAGGCTGATTTCGTTCGCGAGCGTTGATTCAAACAAAACACTGCCCTGTTTAGGTTCTGATCTGAGTACGGCTGTACAGATCGATTCTCGAGGGGAAGTATTGTCAGATCAACTGATTAGAAAGTGTTGCATCGACCGGTTGAGCTGGCACCGTTTATCGGGAACTGACTGCAAGCCGGTATGGTGATAATCTGTGCCCGATGCGCAAAAAGAATCTCCCGCCTCACAATATATTCGACGACGCCTTGGCCAAGGAGCTCGTTGGTAAATCTATTCTCATTGGGATAACCCACACAGACTCGGCAGGGAAGATGCTCCATCGCTGCCAGATATTCGGTTTGGTGACCATCGCTGATCGGGTCCACGGAATATGCGTCCGAGACCATCAAACGAGTGACGAAAAATAGTTTCCGCCAGACACGCGAGGAATTACACCGCCACCCCCTGGTCAGTATCGCAATCGTGCCTCCGGCGAAGTGGTTAACGATCCGGGCTACCTTGGCAGCTGGACCATCGCTGCTGCAAAGAAAAGGGAGCGCAGAAAGCAAATGTGAGCCGAATCGCAGTCTCCTCCATCCCATGTTGGAATGAGGGGGTGTGATTTCGCTTTTCCGCAGATTCATCGTGCTGTAACGACGCCCATCGGTTCCTGACACAGACAAGCAGACTGGTTGTGCAGTGCCAACCATGTTCTACCGGAGACTTTTCGCCTATCGCTTTTCCTGGTTAACTGGCCCACACCCTGCTCCGGATGTGATTGCCGGTGGAGCAGGCATCCGCTAGAATAGAATGTTTACCACTCATCTGAATGCATTGTTGAGGGAATGGCCAACCCATTGAAGAGTATAGAACCCGCCTACGATGTTAGCGACGAGTATCGTCCGGAACCTGAACCCAATCCTGAGCCGCCTGCGTGGCAGGACGGCAGTTTTCGCATCGGCATTCACACTTCGATCGCGGGAGATATCACAGGGGCGCTCGATACGGCGGCGAAGCTGGGATCGAACGCGCTGCAGATCTTTTCGGCCAGCCCGCGGATGTGGCCGCGTGGCGGCATACGCCTTGCGGAGGCGGACGCCGCGAGATTCCGCGCGCGCCGCAGCGAGTGGGGTCTGGGGCCGCTGGTCGTCCATGATAATTATTTGATCAATCTGGCGTCGCCTGACCGCGTGATGCGCGCGCGATCGATTCAGGCGTTCCACGACGAGCTGGTTCGCGCGGTATCTCTCGGCGCGGATTTTCTGGTTGCGCATCCGGGTGCTTGCTTGGGGAGTGAGAAATCCCAGGCGATTGCCGAAATTGCGCAGGGGATGCGCCAGGCGGCGCGGGGAATGAAACTCAGCGGGCTGCGGATCCTGGTCGAGAATACGTCGGGAATGGGATCGGCGGTGGGCGCGCGGTTCGAAGAGCTGCGAGCCATCCTGGATGCGACAACCGATCTGCCGATGGGCGTATGTCTGGATACGGCGCACACATTCGAAGCCGGCTACGACATTACGACCGAGGAAGGACTCGCGCGGACCCTCGACGAGGTGGAACGCACCGTAGGGCTTGACCGTGTGTGCGTGCTGCACGTGAACGACTCCAAGACGCCGCTCGGCTCTCGCGTGGACAGGCATGAACACATTGGTTATGGAAAGATCGGGCTCAAAGCGTTTGGCAGAATCCTGAATCATCCACAGCTGGGGCCTGGGTTGCAGGGTTTGCCAGGACGTGCGTTTATCCTCGAAACACCGATCGACCGGCCCGGTGATGATCGTCGAAACGTGCGCGCTGTTTGGGATCTGGTCGGCGTGGATCTGAAGCAGGCTCCGAAGGCGGATGCCGGGTTCTCCATGGTGCGGAAGAAGACTAAGAGTTCACCACGGAGGACACGGAGAAAGAAAGAGAAAGCGAAGAAGGGGACCGTGAAGGCGCGGAAGACGAAGCGATGAGATACGCTGTAGTGCACAGCCTTTAGGCTGTGCAATTTCTGCGGAGGCGAACAAGCAACCGTGGCGGAATACGATCCACAAGCGATTGAACGGAAGTGGCAGGCGCGCTGGGACGCTGACCGGGCGTTCGAGGCCGATCCCGATCCTTCGAAGCTGAAATATTATGTGCTCGAAATGCTGCCGTATCCCTCCGGCACGATGCACATGGGGCACATGCGCAACTACACCATCGGCGACGTTATCGCGCGTTATCGCCGCATGCAGGGATTTCATGTGATCCATCCGATGGGATGGGACGCATTCGGCTTGCCGGCGGAAAACGCGGCGATCCAGCGGGGCATTCATCCACGCGAGTGGACCAACACGAATATTGAGTCGTTTAAGCGCGTCTGCCGGCGGTTCGGCTTCAGCT
The DNA here is from genome assembly GCA_020073705.1 of Terriglobia bacterium. GTDB lineage: Bacteria > Acidobacteriota > Terriglobia > Acidiferrales > UBA7541 > Palsa-360. The sequence goes on along the minus strand of JAIQES010000012.1, from coordinate 21,825 downwards.
ACGACTGGCGGAGGGAAATCTCCACCTGCGAGCCGGAGTATTACCGCTGGAACCAGTGGTTTTTCCTCCGGATGCTCGAACGCGGCATCGCTTACCGGAAACGCAGCCGTGTGAATTGGTGTCCGAAGTGCCAGACGGTGCTGGCGAACGAGCAGGTGGTGAACGGGTGCTGCTGGCGTCATGAAGATACGCCGGTGGAAGCGAAAGAGATCGAACAGTGGTTCCTGCGCATCACGCAGTACGCCGACGAACTGCTGGAGACGCTCGATCAACTCGAGGACGGCTGGCCCGAGCGTGTTTTGACGATGCAGCGGAACTGGATCGGGAAGTCGCGGGGGACACGTATTCGATTTACCGTGGACGATCCCCGTGGCAATCGTGGCGAGTTCATCGAAGTGTTTACGACTCGAATCGACACGATTTATGGCGCGAGCGCGGTTATCTTGGCGCCGAATCACCCGCTAGTCGAGAAGCTACTCGGCTATGCAGGCACCAAGAGTCTGTATTGGACAAGACTGCTAAGACTACGGCAAGCGTCGGTGAAGACCGAAGATATTGCGACTGCGGAAAAAGAGGGAATCGATCTTGGCTGGCACGCAATCAATCCGTTCAACGGCGAAAAGATTCCGATCTGGGTGGGAAATTTTGTATTGATGGAATACGGGACGGGCGCGGTGATGTGCGTTCCCGCCCACGATGAGCGCGACTTTGAATTTGCGACCAAGTATGGTTTGGCAAAGCCGATCGTCGTCCAGCCGGACGAAGATAAACCGCTCACGCCGGAGTCACTAGACGCGGCGTTCACCGAATACGGCAAGTCGGTGAACTCAGGGCCGTACTCGGGACTTCCCTCTGAACGGGCTATCGAAAAGATGACCGCGGATGCCGAAGCGCGCGGGTTCGCCAAGGGCGAAATTATTTTCCGCCTGAAGGACTGGGGCATCTCGCGGCAACGCTACTGGGGCACGCCAATTCCCGTGTTGTTCTGCGAGAAGTGCGGGGTGGTCGCTGTTCCGGACAAGGATTTGCCGGTTGTGTTGCCGACGATCACGAAGTTCAGCGGGACGGGCCAGTCACCGCTGGCGAGCGTGCCGGAATTCGTGAATGTGAAGTGCCCGAAGTGCGGCGGGGCCGCCCGGCGCGAGACGGACACGATGGATACGTTCATCGATTCTTCGTGGTACTTCTACCGTTATGCCGACGCGCACAACGACAAGGCGCCATTCGACCCGGCCATCGTCCGGTACTGGCTGCCAGTGGACCAATACATTGGCGGGATCGTCCACGCGATCCTGCATTTGCTTTACACGCGGTTTTTCTGCAAGGTGATGCGCGACCTGGGACTTGTGAATCACGATGAGCCGGTGAAGAGGCTGTTCACGCAGGGCCTGGTGCTCAAGGGTGGCACGGCCATGTCGAAATCGAAGGGAAACGTCGTGGGGGCCGAAGACATGGCGCAGAAGTACGGCTGCGACACAGGGCGCCTGTATACGCTGTTCGCCGCGCCGCCGGAAAAAGATCTCGAATGGAGCGAGCAGGCGATTGAAGGTTGCGCACGTTTCTTGCAGCGCGTGCACCGATTAGTGTCACGGCACGCGGACCTTCTGAGCAAGGCGCCTGCAGGGAGCGGGCTTGGTGTTTCGCTCGATTCCGCGACGCCCAAAGAAAAGGCTCTGCTGCGGAAGGCGCATCAGGTGCTGAGGCGCGTGACCAACGACTTCGAGTCGCGCTGGCATTTCAATAGTGCCACGGCGTTGCTGATGGAACTGGTCAATGAAATCCAGACGCAGGAGCCGCTCGAAGAAGGCGTGCGCCCCGAAGTTGCCAGGGAAATCTTCGAACTCCTGACGTTGATGCTCGCGCCCATGGTGCCGCATTTGGCCGAGGAGCTTTGGGAGATGATGGGCCGCACACAGCAGACACTGGCGCATTCCCGATGGCCACAATTTGTGCCGCAACTGGCCGCCGAGGATCAGGTGGAAGTTGTGGTGCAAGTGAACGGCCGCGTAAAGAGAAGAATTCAAGTCGAAGCCGGACTCGGCGAGGCAGAACTGGTTGAGCGAGTGCTGTCCGAACCGAAGATCATGAAACTATTGGATGGACAGCGCATATTCAAGAGAATCGTAGTGCCGGATAAGCTGGTCAACGTGGTTTTGAGGTGAAGAAATGTGCTCCGCCTTTTTCGGGGAGAAGACTGGGAGCGAATTGCAGCGATGAGTGAGCGCGGCGGTATCGTAGTGCTCGATTTTGGCGGGCAGTATACGCAGTTGATCGCGCGGCGGATCCGCGAGCAGCAGGTGTTCAGCGCAATCCTGCCCTGCACGGCGACGGTCGAGCAAATCCGCAAATACGAGCCGGCCGGTATCGTCTTATCCGGCGGACCAAACTCCGTGTACGACGCCGGTGCGCCGCACTGCGACCCCGGAGTGTTGTCTTTGGGCGTGCCCGTGCTGGGCATCTGCTATGGCTTGCAGTGGATGGCGCACATCCTAGGCGGGCGTGTTGAGCGAGCCGACCGGCGGGAATACGGTCGGGCGGAACTCCTAGTGAAGAACGGTTCGCCTTTGTTTGCCGGACTGCCACATAGGCTTCGGATCTGGGCCAGCCACGGCGACCATGTGCGAGCGCTTCCTCCGGGATTCCACGTGACCGGAGAAACCGGGAACGCCGTCGCCGCAGTCGAGGACCCGGCCAGAAGACTTTACGCGGTCCAATTTCATCCGGAAGTGCGGCACACCGACTGCGGCGCCGAGATCCTGCGCAATTTCGTCTTTGACATCTGCCACGCGCGGCCGCTCTGGAGTGGCGCGGCCTTTATCGCTGAAACAGTGGAATCGATTCGCAAAAAAGCAGGAGACGCGAGAGCGATCTGTGCGCTGAGCGGCGGAGTCGATTCGGCAGTGGCGGCGGTATTGGTTCACCGCGCAATCGGGGACCGGCTGACTAACATTTTCGTCGATAACGGACTGCTCAGGAAGAATGAGTTCTCCGAGACCCTCGAACTGCTGCGCGACCGGATGGGACTCCAAGTTGTGGGGGTGGACGCAGCGAAACGCTTTCTGTCGCGTCTGAGTGGTGTTACAGACCCGGAAGACAAACGAAAACGGATCGGCGCGGAGTTTATCGCTGTGTTCGATGAGCAGGCTCGCCAGATGGCCAGCGGTTCTAACCGGGCAGCTTTCCTGGTGCAGGGAACTCTTTACCCGGACGTGATCGAGTCGGTCGCTGTTCGAGGCCCCTCGCAAACCATCAAGACGCACCATAATGTGGGAGGCCTTCCGGAGGTTCTGCCGTTTGCACTGATCGAGCCACTGCGAGAGCTGTTCAAGGATGAGGTGAGGAGCATCGGACGCGAGCTCGGTCTGCCGGAAGAAATATTGACCAAGCATCCGTTCCCGGGACCTGGCCTTGCAGTGCGGTTGCTGGGAGAAGTAAATGAGGAGCGTCTCGCACTGCTTCGAGAGGCGGATGCCATTGTCGTCGAGGAAATCCGGCGCGCCGGACTTTATGAGAAGGTGTGGCAGGCCTTCGCCGTGCTGTTGCCAGTACGAAGCGTGGGCGTAATGGGCGATGAACGGAGCTACGGCTTTACGGTGGCCGTTCGTGTTGTGGAATCGGAAGACGCCATGACGGCCGATTGGACGCGCCTTCCCACGGAAGTTCTGGAGCGGATCTCGACTCGAATCGTGAATGAAGTTCACGGGATCAACCGGGTGGTATACGACATTAGCTCGAAACCGCCCAGCACGATCGAGTGGGAGTAAAGCGGAGACGGAAGCCAAGACCGGATGTTCTACAATGAAACATCGCCTGAAAAATGAGATGTGGGTTCGGCCCGGGTGGAGTGAATTTCGCGACATCAACACCACTTGCGGGGATACCTGGGCCTTTGAGCTTGTTTGCCAGAGAAAGACTTCCCGACCGGGCCGGGACACCGCCGGACTTAGCGGTTGGCCATTTTCTGAGCCATGTAAAGCAGGAGCCGACGGTCACCTTCTGCAATACGACCCATCAGCCTGCGGAACTTGTTCAGAAGACGAGCCTCTTTCCCGGACCTGCCCCAAACAATATCGCCGGCGCTCTTGCGCTTCGGAAGATTGGGGAGTTCGGGTGGTTCTTCTCCGTCATAGAAAAGCTGATAAAGGGGGACTTCCAAAGCGCGGGCCATTTTTTCGAGTGTTTCAATGGCAGGAACCGTATGGCCGTTTTCCACGCGTGAAATGTAGCAGCGTAGCAATCCAGTGCGCTTCTCGATATCCCCTTGGGAGAACTTCTTTTCTTCACGCAGAGCTCGAAGACGATCACCTATAATCATATAAGAATTGTTCCATAGAGTTACGGTACCTGCAAGCGGAAAGTGGAAATACCAGGAAAGCCGTGTAACCGGAAATCAATGGCGAACGTCACAAAGTCAGGCATAACTCGTGGGGAGCGGGCCGGAAGGCCGGGCGAGCCGCTGACACCCGCGGAAGAGGAAAAGCTGCTCGTGCGACGGGCGCAGGAGGGTGACGCCAGTGCCTACGAGGAATTGGTGAGAACCCATCAACGCCGGGTGCTGGGGGTGGTGGGAGGGATCCTGCGCGGCAGCGAGGACGTGGAAGATGTGGCGCAACAGGCGCTGGCGAAAGCTTATTTTTCGATTCGGGGTTTCGATCTCCGGTCGGCCTTCGGCACCTGGCTCTACAAGATTGCGGTGAATGAGTGTTGGGACTACCTGAGAAAGAAGAAAGTGCGGCGACTCGTGTATGAAGCAGATTTGAGCGAAGAACAGGTTCGAAAATTGGATTCGGTGCCGGAATACAGTTTCGGCGATTGGCGGCCTCGCGAAGACGCAGGACGCAGAGTCGAGCAGCGCCAATTGGTAGAGCGACTGCTGGGGGAGCTGGAGGAAAAGGACCAGCTGATGCTGGTGATGAAAGAAGTCGAGGGGTTCTCGGTTGAGGAGATCGGGGAGGTTCTGGGACTGAACATCAACACGGTAAAGGTGCGGCTGTTTCGCGCACGAGGCCGGCTGATGGAGATTTATCGGAAGCGGCTGCACAAGCGGCCGCTTCCTCGACCTGGCATCAAGTAGGGAAGGAGCGACAGACGTGTTTAGACAAACAAGGGCTCCCATGCAGTGTCGAAGGTATGAAGCACGCCTCGAGGATTACCTCAATGGGGCTGCGGACTCCGAAGTCAACGAACACCTCAGCCAGTGTGCGAGCTGCCGCATGGCTCTGGAGGACTCGCGGATGGCGGGAAAGTGGCTGCGCGAGGCCTGGGAACCGGCGGGCGAACCCGGCAGCGCGTTTCTGGCGGGTGTGATGGCGAGAATTCGAGAGGAACAAATCCGCGCCCAATCGCCGGCGGCATTCTGGAATCCGCTCGAATTCCTGGCGTCACGGTTGTCGCTGACGGCAGCGATGCTGCTGCTCGCTCTTTCGGTGTATCTGGCGGAGTTTACACCGCGCCGTACAGCAACTCCTCCCTCTCCTCGATCCGAGCTGAATGCCACGGATTTCCCGCAGCCGCCCGGGGACCCCGTGAGTAACGAAGAAGTGCTGCAATCGCTGGCCGAGAGGAATTATGGACACTAGCCAAGGCAGTCGCAAAGCGTTCCTGCTTGTTTTTCTGGTCTTCGTGCTGGGCATCGCATTGGGCTCAGTCGGAACCTATGTGGTTGCCACGCGTGTGCATGCCGCGCGCCCGCAGGCCGTCCGCAATCCGGCCAACAGAATGGCTTCATTTAGCAGAGATTTGGACCTAAATGCTGAGCAGCGGAAGCAGATCGAGGCCATCTTCAACGACACACGCGCGCGCTACGCTGAGATTCGCAAGCAGGCCGATCCCCAGTATGAAAAGGTCCGGCAGGAGAGCCGAGAGCGAATCCGGCGAGTGCTGACACCGGAGCAGGGACCGAAGTTTGAAGAGTTGCTGCTGAGAATGGATGCGGAACGCCGGAAGCGGGAGAGCGAAGAGCACGGGCGCTAGCAATTAACGTAGTGATAGTGCACCAGGCCACAGAGGAAGATAGCGGATGAAACGTCTCGTTGAAAAAGTGAAAGAAATGTGGCGGCGGTCAATGTTGCAGCGCGCAATGTTGGTGGCTCCTCCAATCGCGCTACTCCTCTGGCTCGGTTATGTTTCCGTCGGCGAGCGCGGAGGTGTGCAGTATTTCACTGCCAAAGTGGAGAAGGGCGACATTTCCCAAGTCGTGCAAGCAACGGGAACGATCAATCCCATCAACTCCGTCCCAGTGGGCTCGGTGGTGTCGGGCAACGTGGTGGCCATCAATGTCGACTTTAATTCGAAAGTGAAGAAAGGCGACATCCTCGCTCAGATCGATCCCACCCCGTTTCAGAATCAGCTCGCACAGGCCCAAGCAGATTACCAAAATGCACTGGCAAACGTAACAAATTTGGAGGCGCAGATCGAGACGGGCCGCGCCAACGTGGCGACGATGAAGGCCAACATTGCCAAGGCGCACGCGGCAACCGTTAACATGGGAACGCAGCTTCAACGCACGAAGGCGCTGGCGGAGCAGGGTGTTCTATCCGCCCAGCAGAAGGATGATGCCCAGGCGAACTATGATAGTGCCGTCGCGAGTGAGCATGCGACCGAAGCGCAGGAGAGGCAGGCCGAGGCGCAACTGGCAGCCACGACCGCCCAGCGGGATCAAGCCAAGGCGCAGGTGCTCATGAAGAAGGCTTCGGCGAACTCGGCGCGCCTGCAGCTGGATTACTGCACGATCCGCGCTCCCATCGATGGCACCGTGGTTAACCGCACTGTGAATGTGGGCCAGCCGGTGGCGGCCAGCCTGCAAGCGCCAAACTTGTTCAACATCGGGCAGGATCTGACTCATATGCTCGTGTATACCAACACCGATGAGGCGGACGTTGGCCGCATCCGGGTCGGAGCGCAGGCCACCTTCCGGGTGGACACGTTTCCACGGGAGACGTTTTACGGACAGGTCGCGCAGATCCGCATGAACGCGGCGACGATTCAAAATGTCGTGACGTACAACACGACTATCGCGTTCGATAATCCCGACGTAAGACTCTTTCCAGGAATGACCGCCTACGTTTCTATCCCTGTCGCGTGGGCCAACAATGTGGTCAAGATCCCCAACGGGGCTCTGCGGTTCAAGCCGGACCTGACTGACAGCGAACGCAACACGCTCTATGCGAAGTACGGCATCACCGACAATGCGCGTGGAACCACTGCCGGGCGCATCGCCGCAGTTGGCAGTCCAGCCGCTGCTGGTGGCGGCCAGGGGGCCGCTGCGAGCCCCTCCACTGGAGCCGCGGATACCACGGGCGGCGGGGCGTCAGGTAGGCAAGGTGGTCCAGGCCGGGGTGGTCAGCGAGGTCAAGGCGGTGGGGGAAACCGTCAGGGTGGCGCCAATGGCGCAGCTGGAGCTGGTGGGGGCCAGAACGGCGGGCGTGGGGCGGGCGCAAACAGCCAACGCGAGGACACAGGTGTTGTCTGGAAGCTGCTTCCGGACAAGACTCTTGAGCCTGTCCAAGTGGGGCTTGGCGTGACCGATTTCACATTCACTGCGATGCTAAGTGGAAAACTGAATCCAGGCGACGAACTCGTCATTGGCCAGTCCTCGACCAAGGCGACGACGGCGCAAAGTCAAACCCGCAGCCCAGTAGGCGGGCCCGCGGGCGTCCCACGCAGGTTCTAATTTGAATTCTGACTCCCCAGACATCAAGAACATGGCTGAACAAACCACGGTGTTGACGGAACCGAATCAAACGGCAGCTACTGGCAAACCAGTCATTCGTCTTGAAAACGTCTACAAGGTTTATGATCTGGGTGAGATTCAGGTTCAGGCGTTGCGCGGGATCTCTCTTGAGGTGCGCGAAGGAGAATTTGTCGCGGTGATGGGGCCGTCCGGCTCCGGCAAGTCCACGGTGATGAATATTCTGGGATGTCTGGACCGCCCCACAAGGGGGCACTACTACCTCGATGACGTGGATGTTTCAGGGATGTCGAAGACTGATCTGGCGCGGATCCGGAACCGGAAGCTGGGATTCGTGTTCCAGCAATTCAACCTGCTATCGCGCACTTCTGCGCTTGAGAATGTCGAGTTGCCGACGGTATATGCAGGAATCAGTCCCGAGGAGCGGACCAAGCGGGCGATGGAGTCGCTCACGCGCGTCGGCCTAGCCGACCGTGCCGGGCATCATCCCTCCCAGCTTTCTGGGGGACAGCAGCAGCGCGTCGCGATTGCGCGGGGACTGGTGAACCGGCCTTCGATCCTGCTTGCCGATGAACCTACCGGGAACCTAGACAGCCGGACATCGGTCGAGATCATGGACATCCTGCAAACGCTGAATAATGAAGAAGGCCTGACCATCGTGCTGGTCACGCACGAGCCGGACATTGCTCGATATGCTAAACGGACACTGGAATTCCTCGACGGCAAGTTGCGCCGGGACAACGTTGTTTCCAATCGTTTGATCGCCCACGAAGTATTGAAAACACTTCCCACGCCTGAGGAGCAAGCCGCCGAAGACGCGGAAGATAATGCCCGCCACGAAAAGATGGCAAAGTCGGATGCAGCAAAGTAACTGCCGCGCAGTCTGGAGTAAATAAATGGACTTCATGAACACGTTTCGGCTGGCGCTGCGGGCACTCGCCAGAAATAAAATGCGGTCGGCATTGACGATGCTGGGTATCGTCATCGGCGTAGGTGCCGTGATCGCGGTGGTGAGCATCGGCCAGGGCGCACAGTATCTGGTCCAGCAGGGAATTCAGGCCATGGGAACCAACGCGGTGTTCATCATAGCGGGAAGCAGCCGGGCGGGCGGTGTGCGGCAGGGATACGGTGGAGTGAAGACCCTGACGATCGACGATATGAACGCCATCCTGCGTGAGATTCCCATCATCAAGCAGGCTGCGCCGTCCGTAACCAGCCGCCAGCAGGTGGTGTATGGGAATCAGAACTGGAACACACAGATCACGGGCACTACGCCGAATTTTTTTGACATCCGGACTTGGCCGGTGCAAGCAGGCTCGGTCTTTAGCGATGAGGAAGTGGATCTCGCCGCGAACGTGTGCGTGATCGGAACCACCGTCGCGAGGGTTTTATTCGCGGATGAAAACCCTGTTGGAAAAACTTTGCGAATCGGGAACCTGCCATTCCGGGTTGACGGCGTGCTCGAATCCAAAGGCCAGAACGTGATGGGCCAGGACCAAGATGACGCCATCTTCGCGCCGTACACCACCGTACAACGCAAGGTCTCCGGCATCACGTGGCTGCAGTTCATCAATGCATCCGCGATTTCCCAGGAGGCGTCCGTGGCGGCGGTTGCTCCCATTACGAGTTTGCTGCAAGAGCGGCACCGCATCCGGCGCGGGGAAGACGACGACTTCATGGTCCGCACTCAATCGGACATCGCGGACCTGGCGAATCAGACGCAGTCCGTCATGACGATGCTTCTAGGAGGGATTGCTTCGGTGTCCTTGCTGGTCGGCGGCATTGGGATCATGAACATCATGCTGGTGTCGGTGACCGAGCGGACGCGGGAAATCGGGTTGCGCATGGCCGTCGGCGCAACGGAAAGCGACGTGCAGCGTCAATTTCTGGTGGAAGCCGTCACGCTTAGCATGATGGGCGGAGCGATTGGGATCGTGTTCGGGCTGGTTGGCTCGGCGCTGATCAGCAACTTTCTCTCTTGGCCCACCCTGATTTCAGGCAAGGCCATCATCGCCGCGGCCATTTTCTCCGCTGCCGTGGGCATCTTCTTCGGATATTACCCCGCGCGCAAAGCCGCGCAGCTCGATCCAATCGAAGCATTGCGGTACGAATAAAGGATTTCATTGCATGTTGGATTGGAAAACGCGCGGGCTTGAACCTGTGCGTTTTGCTTTTCAGAGGAACATGAAAGACTACTAGAAGGGAATATCTTCGTCGGTGACTTCGGGACCGGCTTGCTCGTCGCTCGGGGGAGCGGGAGCTTCGGCCTCGGAATCCCCAGCCGGGGCGCTGCTGCGTGGGCTTGCGCCAGTCGAATCCGAGCGCGAACCTAGCATGCGGAAGTTGCTGGCGACGATTTCGAAACTGGTCCGCTTGGTGCCGTCCTTCTTGTCGTCCCACTGGCGCGACTGGATGCGCCCCTCAACAAATATGAGGGAGCCTTTCCTGAGGTACTGCTGGGCAATTTCGGCTTGTTTTCCCCAAACGACGATCTTGTGCCATTCGGTGCGCTTCTGGCGCTCGCCGTTGCGGTCCTTGTAGGTTTCATCGGTGGCAAGTGAAAAGTTACAGACGGCCTGGCCGGCACTCGTGTATCGAGTCTCCGGGTCACGGCCCAGACGTCCCACCAGAATTGCTTTATTGACGGACATATCGTCTCTCCCTGCGCGGGGGAAGATAACACGGCAGCGAGCGCCGTGCAAACTGAGGCGGCCCCGAGCGTATCAAGAATGTGGAGATTTCAAACTTCATAGAACTTCAGGTGCCAAAGCTCGTGAAGTTGAGATGCGGTTCATGTTGCAACTAAAGCCGCGGCCCCAATGACAGTTCTAAAGAGAACGGCTGGCCAATCTCTAGCCGCCAGCAACACCTAGTTCGCGCAATTTGGCGGCAGAGCGCTTTGCTTCGTCCGTTCCGGGGTACTGGCGGATGACCGTGCGGAGTTCGCGGATGGCAGCAGCCTTCTGTCCGAGTTCCGCGAGGCAGAATCCCTTCCTCATTCGCGCGGACGCAGTCTTGAAGCTCTTCGGGTAGTCAGCAATCACCTTGCTGTAGGCGTCCAGCGCCTGCTGGTACTGGCTCTGCATGAAGGCAATTTCGCCGAGGTAGAACTGCGCGTTCGAGGCCAAATCCGTATCGCCGTAATATTTGAGGTAATCCGTGAATTCTTGAGTTGCCAGGTCATAGTGTCTTCCGTTGATGTCGCGAAGGCCGTTGGAATACAGCACGTCGGCCGACGGGGGAGGCGCGGCGGAGGCCGTGGAACCGGGTCCCGGTCCTGGCGCGCCGGCAACTGCGGGCATCGCTGCGGGGGCGGGCGAGGCCAGCTTCGAGTCAACATTCTGCAGCGTGTTCTGGATATCGGAGAGCTTCTGATCAAGCTTCCCCAAGCGTGCCTGCAGGTCCGCGACGTTGTCGGATAGCCCTTGAACTTGAGTGCCCATCGTGTCGAGGCGCGCGCCGGAAGCCGCTGAAAAATCTTGGGTATTCTTCTGGACCGCGGCCATCCCGACACTGAGCTTATTGACGGCGTCGAGCGACTGCTCGATCAGGGTCCGCTCCACGGCGTTGTTCTGCGTGATGGCCGTTTGCATGGCCTGCTGGCCCTGAACTAACTGGTTCACCGCGGTTTGCAGTTCAATGATCTCCCGCGCGACGGCGCCAGCCGGCGCCGGACCAAGCAGGGCGCCGCCCAAGGCTCCCGCGAGCATGGCCGCACAAAAAAATAGAATCCATCGGGTACGCACGGTGGTCCTCCTTCGAGGGCAGGGACTCCTCATGAAATTGTGGGGCGTCCGTGGGGCCGCTGCTGCCAGCCCCACGGATGAGCCCGAGTTACTTCGCCATTATAATGTGTGCCCGGCGATTCTGCTGCCAGCACTCTTCGGTGGAAGCGCTGCAGAACGGGCGCTCCTTGCCGTAGCTGACCGTTTCCATCCGGTCGGCCGGGATGCCTAGCGAAACCAGGAATTGCTTGGCTGACGCGGCACGCCGGTCGCCCAGAGCCAAATTGTACTCCGTAGAACCGCGCTCGTCGCAATGTCCTTCGATAACGACCTTCAGCTGCGGATAGGAGCGCAGGAACTGACCCGTCTGCGAGAGGGCATCGCGCGCGTCGGCGCGAATGTCCGCCTTATCAAAGTCAAAGAAGGCGTCTTTCACCTCCTTGTCGAACAACTCCTGCAGCGACGGCTCGTGAGTTACCGGGGCCGGCGGCGGAGGAGCGGTGACAGAAATATGCACGCTGCTATCAGCAGTCCCGCCCGGTCCTGTGGCGGTAATCGTGTAGGTGGTTGAATCCGGCGGCGTCACGCGAGTCGACCCTTCCGGCGACACATTTCCTACGCCTGGCGAGAGACTCAGCGTGGTGGCATTAGTTGAAGACCAAGTCAGCGTCACCGACTCACCCTTCTGGATGAAAGTCGAGGACGACTGCAGGGTCACCGTCGGTCGAGCAGGCGGCGCCACTGCGGGGGGTGGGGGTGGTGGTGGCGCTTGTGGCGCAGGCTTCTTGCAAGCTGCAACCAGAGCGACCACGACGAGCAAAGTGCCGAACAGGGCCTTAGTATAGGTGCGAGTCCGCATCGTTCTTCTTCCTCCTTTAGCAATCTACCGGCGCAAGTGTAGCAAGTGCAAATCCGATCTTAAACCTTTCGAAAACAGATATTCTGAATCGGCCCAGCCTCCAACATCCAATTTACTTCGGTGACCAGTTGGGGGACTCATTCTGCCCCTGCTTGGTCAACTGTCGAGCGGCGGTGCCATCCGCGAGCATGGACCAGATCTGCCGCGTCCCTGTGCGGGTGGATTCAAAAACAAGATGGCGCCCGTCAGGCGCCCAACTCGGGCGTTCGTTGCGCCCAGCATCGCGCGTCAGCTCGACCAGTTGGCGCGTGGCGATTTCCATCACGTAGAGATCGTAATTTCCGTTGGGCCGCCGCCAACTGAATGCCAGCAACTGGCCATTGGGGGACCATGCCGGATCAATGACATATCCCATATCGGGCAAGTCGACTTTTGTCTGGCTCGATCCGTCGGCGTTCATGGTATAGAGCTGGGGGATGCCCCCGCGGTCACTGACAAAAGCCACCTGCTGGCCGGTCTTCGGGTTCCAGGATGGGGACGTGCTCGCGCCGGTGGAATACGTGATGCGTTTTGGGTGTCCGCCCGAAGCATCGGTCACGAACAATTCCGGGCTACCGTACATGCTGGACATGAACATGAGTTGCGATCCGTCAGGCGACCATGCGGGCGAGGCGTTTGTGCCGTGAAACCGCGGCCAGGAAATGAGATGGTTGGTCAGCATCGATTGGATGCAAATCTGAGCGGTCAGAACGCTGCCGCTGCCCGGTGGCGCATAACAGGTGAAAGCAATGCGCGTGGCGTCGGGCGACCAGCGTGGAGTGAGCGCAATGGTGTGGAGCTGGGTCAACTGATGCTGGTTTTCGCCGTCGTAATCCATCGCCCAAATTTCTTTATTGCCGCTTCGATTGCTTACAAACGCGATCTGGGTGCTGGCGATGCCCGGCAAGCCGCCGGATAGCTTGCTAATGATCTCATCAGCGAACTGGTGCGCAAAAATGCGAACCTGTGCGTCGTTGACTTCGCCACGATACACTTTCCCGATGACCGGCGGCAGGGAGGCGTTGCGGACGTCGTTCAGCCAGGCTTGAATCTCAAGGCTATTGCCGCTTGCGGACAGGTTGCCGAAGGCCAGAAGTTGCGCGGACGCGGGAGCGTCGGTCCAGGCTTTGGTATCCAATTCGGCGGGAGCGCTGGGTGATTGCAGCGGATAATAGCTCTTGCTCACCAATTCGAGGATTCCACTGAAATCAAGATCTGACCGCACAACGTCGCTGAATTCGATGCCCAGCGGCTGTGCTGACGGGGACTTGCCCGCAAAATCGGCCACGGCGACGCGCGCTTTCGAAACCCCGAGGCCCGTGCCCGTACGGAACCAATCTTGCGAGGCTGCAGGCGGGGCGAACAGCAGAGAAAGGAAGCCACAGAGGAACACGGATAGGCACAGAGGAAGACAGCGGACGCTTTTTGTCGAGAACCTCTGAGACGTCCGAATCATGCCCATTATTCTCTCACCTTTGTGTGAAGCTCGAACAATTCAACCCATTGCCGCATTTGCTAGCGGCGAAACTCAAACCAGAACTCGACGGTTACAATGTTGCCGGAGTAGCTCGACGGCAATGGCGATACCGGACTCGAACTCAGGATGGCCCGCAGCGCTGAGTTGTCCACCGAACGGTTGCCGCTCGACTGCGTGAGCTGGACGTTCGTAACCGTTCCATCATGCAGGATCTGAAACGTGAACATCGTGCGCGGCGCCCAGCGGACTGACGGGTCCACGCTGGATTGCAGCCAGTTGCTGCTGATGCGGTTGCGCACGGCGTCCACGTAGGCGGGGAACCGTCCTGTGAAATCGCCGCCTCCCGGGCCGGTGAACCCCATCCCTCCCTGCGTTGCGCCGCTCACCGTGAACTGCGTGTAGGGGAGCGATGGCGTGCCGCCTTGACCATAGGGGATAGCATTCGGTGGCGGAGGGGTCGTGTCTTCAAGCGTCTTGGACGGGCGCGTGACATAATGCGGCGCCTTCTCCTTTGTAAATTCCGGGATCTTCTTTGCCTCCGTCTCGATTTCCTTTGGTTTTGGCTGCGGTTCGGACTTGTATAACCCCTTACTTGTATCCACGACGCGGCTTGTCGTTACGGCATCGGGATGGGGCAGCGGGACACCCGGAAGCTTGCCGACCAGCCCGACAGAGACTGCGTTGTCGCCACCGGGGCCTCCCCAGAGATTCCCGCGATGTGAAAGTATGGTTGAAACCCCTAGCGAGACGAACAGAATCAGATGGAACCCGAGCGACCACACCAGGGGCTTCTTCAAGCTATCTGCGCCGGGATGGATGGGGGTATAGGGCATGACTCTCTCAGCGCGGAGTATCGTCGAGCGGCTCGGTAACCACGCTGATATTTTGGATGTTGGATTGCCGCAACGTGTCCACCACGAGCGCAAACGCGCCGAACGGAACGGTCTTATCGCAGCGCAGGTAGACAGGTTCGCCTTGCGAATTCCGCATTTGCGTGTGCACCTTGTTTCCCAATTCGTGGATATTCACGGCATCATCGCCCACGTAGATTCGCTGAGCGCGGTCAATGGAAACAACCACTCGCGACTCGGCGATCTCTTTGACCGTCTTTGTTTTGGGGACGTCCACCTCGATACCGGACTGCAGAATCGGCGCGGTGATCATGAAAATCACTAGAAGGACAAGCATGACGTCCACGAAAGGGACAATATTGATGTCCGAAAGAGATGTGCCGGTTTGGCGAGAAAGGTGGGCCATTTTCAATTTCCTTCTTTACAGTTTCAGGCGATGCGCGCGCTTGCCGCCCGTCACGCCCGTTGATCGGGGTATAGTTTCTCGACCAGCGTGACGACCTCCATCGTAAAGCTATCCATTCGCGCGCCCAGATCCTTGATGTCATGCAAAAAGTGGTTGTATGCGATCACAGCGGGAATCGCGGTGAATAGCCCCGCCGCCGTTGTGATTAAGGCTTCCGCAATGCCGGGGGCAACCGCTCGCAAGCTCGCGGCCCCGACGGTTCCTAGGCCCGTGAATGCATCCATCACGCCCCAGACCGTGCCAAACAGCCCAATGAAAGGTGTAACCGAGCCCGTGGTCGCCAGCCAGGGCATGTATTTTTCGGCTTTGCGCACTTCATCGGCAGCCGCGAGTTGCATGCTGACGGTCACGGCGTTCAGACTGGTCACTCTTCCGTGCGGGCTTCCGCCGCGAAGCTGGCTTTCCACCTCGCGGTATCCGGCGCTATAGAGGGACTCGAGCGGCGAACCGCCCGCACCCATCTGTTTCGGGTCGGGAAGAATCTTATTGGAGCGAAAAATACGCAAGAACAACGCCGTCTGCTGATTCATTCGCGCGAACATGCGCGACTTTTGGAATATCAGCGCCCAGGAGAATAGCGAGAAACCCAACAGCATTAAGAGCACTACGCGAGCAACCCAGCCTGTTTGTTCCAGCAGCGTGCCGAGTTGGCCTACAAACAGCAAAAACCCTAGTGGTGGAATTGTCTCCCCCTCAGAAAGACGGTCGATAGCCCCCACGGGCAACCTAGCACACGCTGAAAATGGGGTCAAACAATTACAGGCGAAAAAGTGCCTGATGGTGCTGTTCAACGCAACACCTCGTAATACGATGTATTGGCAAAAACAAAGGTTGCCGCATGCAAGTCCGAGCATTTCCCCATCTCCACGGCCAGGCCAGCTGACTGTGGTAATATTTAAAGGAGATAGAATGCCGCAATCATTCGATTTCCGCCTCGGCGATTTAACTGGCCCTCGGCCGGAGACACCAGACGTTGCGCATACTCCCGCCAGTTCAGCGGGGGACAGCCGCACGTTCTATATCGAGACATTTGGCTGCCAGATGAATGTTCATGACTCTGAGAAAGTCGCAGGAGTCCTGCTCGGGCGCGGGTATCGGCAGGTCGAGAGTCTCGACGCGGCGAAGCTGGTGTTTTATAACACGTGCAGCATCCGCGAAAAGGCGGCACATAAGGTTTTCTCGCGTCTGGGAGAATTCAGGAAACGGCCGGACAGCAGAAAGATCATCGGTGTCCTGGGTTGTGTCGCACAGCAGGAAGGCGAAGAGATCTTCGAGCGCGCGCCGTGGGTGAATCTGGTATGCGGCTCGGCCAGCTACAGTAAATTGCCGGAACTTCTCGAGGATCTCGAAGCAGGGAATCGCCGGGTCACCGGGCTGGGTACCCATACCGACGAAACCTTTGAGACGGAAATGACCAGGCGCGATAACCCGTTCCGCGCGTATCTGACCATTATCGAAGGCTGCGACAAGACCTGCGCGTACTGCGTCGTTCCGTACACGCGAGGGCCGGAGCGCAGCCGTTCGAGCGCTTTGATTTTGGAAGAAGTTCGGAAATTGGCCGGCGCGGGATACTCCGAAATTCAACTCCTGGGCCAGACCGTCAATTCGTATCAAGATCCGGCGGCGCGGCGAATGAGCTTCGCGGAGCTTCTCGTCGCGGTTGCAGCGGTGCCCGGAATCCGCCGCGTGCGGTTTACGACATCTCATCCGCGAGACTTCGGCCGGGACATTGTCGAGGCGATAGATTCCGTACCGGCCCTGTGCGACCACGTCCACCTTCCGGTGCAATCCGGATCGTCGCGCATCTTGCGCGCCATGCAACGAATGTACACGCGGGAAGAGTATCTGGAAAAGATTGCGCTGATCCGTTCGGGCCGTCGTTCCATCAGTTTGACCTCCGACATCATCGTGGGATTCCCCGGCGAGACCGAGCAGGATGTGGAGGAGACGCTCTCCTTGCTCGATGCTGCGCAGTTCGATGGCGTGTTTGCATTCCAGTATTCGCCCCGGCCAAATACTTCGGCGGTGCATTTGGCCGATGCGGTTCCCGAGGAAGAGAAGGGGCGGAGGCTGGCCGTGGTGCAGGAACGCCAGCGCGAAATCCAGATCGTCCGCAATGACGCGTTGGTCGGTCAAACATTTGAGGTTCTCGTGGATGGGGCCTCACGGCGCCCCGGTCAGTGGTCAGGTCGCAGTTCCAGCAACCGCATCCTAAATTTCGCTTCGCCGCACTCGGACCTTTTGGGACAATATGTCCATGTGCGCGTCACCCGCGCAAGTCCCAACAGCCTTGTCGGTGAGGAAGTCACTTGAGCGTCCGGGGAGGCAGCCATGGAAGTTGAGATGAAAATCCGCGGACTCATGATGGACCCGGTCACAAACATGCCCATTGTTGTGCTCAAGGATGCGCAGGGAACTGCTGTGCTCCCGATCTGGGTGGGGGTTTATGAAGCCAATGCCATCGCGCTCGAAATTGAAAAAGTACAGACACCGCGTCCGATGACGCATGACTTGCTGCGCAACGTTTTCCTTGGTCTGGATGTGCGTGTGCAGAAAGTCGTCGTCAATGATTTGAAAGACGACACTTTCTATGCGCTCATCTGGGTGGAGCGGAACGGCGAGATTCTGTCGATTGATTCGCGGCCGAGCGACGCTCTGGCGCTCGCCCTGCGCGTCGATTGCCCCATTTTCGTCGAGGACGAAGTTCTGAAGAGTTCCAAGATTTCCAGCGCCATCTCCGAAAAATCCACCAGCGAAGAACTCCGCAAATGGCTCGAGGGCCTCTCCGATGAGGATCTCGGCCGGTACAAGATGTGAAATCTTTTGGCGTTTCAGTTTGGATTTAGTTCCGGCCGCTTTGCCAGAATATCTTTCAGCCGGTAGGCGATGCTCCTCTGTGGGTCCGTGTCATAAACCTTTCCGAAGATTGATCCGTCACCGCCCAAGACGACATATGTCGGATTGACTTCCAGACTGAAAGTTTTGAAAATCTGGCTCTTGGCGTCGTTGTACTTGGGCCATGTCGTTATTCTTCCTGTCCACGTAATCACTCCATGCCTGCGCATCCGATTTCGGTTGCGCTGGAGTTCGCGCTCCCATGATATTCCTTGATCTCTAGCCCAAGCGCCTTTCCCCCAAGGTGTTCTCTTACGGGCACAATTCCTGGATTTCGGGAACCTTTTGTCAGGCGAGAGCATCTTATATGTGCGGGCTGGAGTGTGTACTTGGCATTACAGCGTGTGGCGTTTGCAGATCATGGTATGATATGCGTGTATTTCAATATCGCCGGAAAAATTGGCAGGGAGTGAAAAGACTCAAATGATTACAGTTACCCCAGTAGCGACGTCGAAAGTTAAGGAAATTATGAGCCAGCAGAATCCTGCGCCAGTGGCATTGCGCGTTGCCGTTGTGGGTGGCGGCTGCTCCGGTTTCAGCTATCACATGGCTTTTGAGAATCAGGAGAATCCCACGGACAATGTCTACGAGTTCGATGGGCTTAAGGTCCTGGTCGACCAGATGAGCGAGATGTACCTTGAAAATGTCTCGATTGACTATGTCGAGAGCCTCGAGGGCGCGGGCTTCAAGTTCAATAATCCAAACGTCAAAAGCACATGCGGTTGCGGCAGCTCGTTCAGCGTCTAAGAGCACCCCGCTGTTCACCCAATTTTATAATGCGTTTCGAAATAGGCCTCCGCGAATGAATGCGGGGGCTCATTTTCTTTGATACCTGGAAACGCTTCGATACTGCCAGCTCATTGCAAAGCATAGCCTTGCCCCGTATCCTATAGGGCGCTTATGAAGATTGCGCTCGCGCAGATTAATCCCACTGTCGGAGACTTCGTCGGAAATTCTGCGAAGATTCTGGAGTTGACGGAGCTCGCCCAGCGTCGTGGGGCCGATTTGGCCGTATTTTCCGAGCTCAGCCTGTGCGGATATTTGCCTCTTGACTTGATCGAGCGCCCTCAATTCATCGCGCGAAATGAGAATGAGCTGAACTGTTTGGCCAAGAAGCTGCCGATCGCGGCCATCGTCGGATATGCAGGACGCGCGAATGAGTCCACGGGAAAGGCGGCTGCAAATGCGGCCGCGCTGCTGGAGAACAGAAATATCGCATTCCTTCAACATAAGATGCTGCTGCCGACTTACGATGTTTTTGATGAGTCCCGCTATTTTCAGCCTGCGCGCACGCAAAGCGTATTTTCATTTCATGGTCAGAAACTCGGGATCACCATTTGCGAAGACGTCTGGAATGACAAAAATTTTTGGGCCAAGCCACTCTACGAACGCAACCCCGTCGCCGAATTGGTCGGGAAGGGAGCCACGCTTCTCATCAATATATCGGCGTCTCCTTACACCATCGACAAGCGTGCTTTGCGCGTCGACATGCTACGATCTCTTGCGAAAACCCATGCCCGGCCTGTGATCTATGTTAACCAGGTTGGTGGAAATGATAGTTTGCTCTTTGATGGCGGCAGCCTGGTCATTCTGCCCGATGGCCGCTTGGCCGCCCAGGCACGTTCTTTCGAAGAAGATCTCATCTTTTTCGACACAGAGACGGGATCGGGAGATGTGCACCCGCAGCCGCCGGGGGAGCTTGATGTTGCCCTCCAGGGGCTCATCTGTGGCACCCGTGACTACGTATTCAAGTCGGGCTTTCGGAAGGTGGTTGTAGGACTGAGTGGGGGTATCGATTCATCCGTCGTAGCATCCATTGCGGTTGCTGCCGTTGGACAGGAGAATGTCCTCGGCGTTTCCATGCCCGGACCATATTCCTCCGAGGGCAGCCGCACGGATGCCAGGCAGCTTGCCAAAAATCTGGGGATCGAGTTTTTGACGTTGCCGATCTCGGAAGTCTTTAACTCGTATCGGGCAGCATTATCGGAACCGTTCCAGGGCCGCCCGGAAGATGTAACCGAAGAGAATCTCCAGGCACGAATACGCGGGAATTTCCTCATGGCCTTATCGAACAAATTCGGGTCCATGGTTCTCAGCACCGGCAACAAATCGGAAATGGCAGTAGGGTATTGCACGCTCTACGGGGACATGGCTGGAGGGCTCGCCTTGTTGTCGGATGTCCCCAAGACCATGGTGTATGCCTTGGCTGAATTGATCAATCAGAGTAGGGAAGTGATTCCCCACGCGTCGATCGAGAAACCGCCTTCCGCCGAGCTCCGGCCAAACCAAAAGGACCAGGATTCTCTCCCTCCTTATGACGTCCTGGACCGGATACTGAAGGCCTATATAGAAGACGTGAATAGCCCGGAAGAAATTGCAGCCCGTTATGGCTACCATCTGGAATTAGTTCGCTCCATCGCCATTAGGGTGGATCGCAACGAATACAAGCGTCGGCAGGCACCTCCAGGGCTGAAAATCACTTCACGTGCTTTCGGCCTGGGTCGGCCATTTCCAATCGCTCAAAAGTTTGTACCTTAATAGGAATCTTCCTGTGCACTGAAAATTGCCGTTAGTCATTTATGATTCCGGTCATCGTGGTGCCGAATCTAACCAGTGCCCCCCGAAGCACGGAAAAATGCTCGTCCGTTTGGTAAGACGGATTAAGCTTAGCACCTCATAAAGTGGTGCGTCCGATCACATCACCTTTGAAGAAGGAACGCATTCCGCGACGGCCAGCGTCCCATGCGCATCAGCTTCATCTCCCGCGTCGAGTTGCTTGCGCTGGGGTCAGCAATCGGGCTACGTGGTGTTTGCCGGGCAGAAAGTGGCCGTCGAGCCTCCGCGGGTACGCACGCGCCAAGGCGAAGAAGTTCAGCTCGACAGTTATGGGCGGCTGCAACACGACGGCCGACGGCAGCCAGCGGTGCGGGAAGGCATCGTGGCCGGGCTGACCTCGCGGAACTATCACCGCGCGGTTGACAGCGTGCTGGAGGGCTACGAGATCGAGAAATCCAGCGTGAGCTGAGCCGCCAGTTCGTGCAGGCCAGCGCGGCACCGTTGGAGAAACTGTGTGAGAAGAAACTCGACGATCTGGACCTGGTGGCCATCCTGATCGACGGGTTTCATCTTGGCAAGCAGGTGCTGGTGGTGGCGCTGGGCATCGAGAGCAGTGGAAAAAAACACGTTTGGGGGCTATGGCAGGGCGCGACGGAGAACAGCACCGTCGTAAAAGAGCTGCCGGTAGACCTGGTGGCGCGCGGCCTAAATTCAGAAACACGCTACTTGTTTGTGATCGACGGGGCCAAGGCTCTGCGGGCTGCTTCGAACGAGTGTTCGGCGAGCGCGCCGAAGTGCGGCGCTCCCAGATTCACAAGCGGCGGAACTTGAAAGAGCATTTGCCGAAGAGCGCCCCGGGTGATACGGACCGGAGAATCCGCAACGCGTACGCGATGACCAGCTACGCGGAGGCCAAAGCCGAGTTGGAGAAAATCTTCCGGCAATTGGAACGGATCAATCCGAGCGCGGCGCGCAGCCTGGAAGAAGGACTGGAGGAAACGCTCACCGTGCACCGACTGGGCGTGGCAACACTGTTGCGAAGAACGTTAGCTTCGACGAATCCGGTCGAGTCGTGTCTTTCCACCGTCGAGCGCGTGGCACGGAACGTGAAGCGCTGGCCAGCCGGGGACCACGTGCTGCGCTGGACCGCAACCGGATTACTCGAAGCGGAAAAGAAATTCCGGCGGGGGAAAGACTACCGGGAACTGGGAATCCTGCAGCGCAAACTGAATCCGTCGTTGACTCAGCAGGAGCAGGTTGCGTAAGG
>JAIQES010000011.1 GCA_020073705.1 Terriglobia bacterium | reverse complement strand
GTTCCGTCGCCGCCCAGCACAATCAACAGATCGGAGAGTCCGGGCAGATCCTCGCGCTTCCGCGTTTGTCCCGCGAGCGCGCCGATACACTCGGCCGTCTCGGAATCGCAGACGACCTCGACGCCATGAGCCCGCAGCCATTCCATAAGAGGCGGCACGACGCGCGCGATGTCTTCGCGGCGAGGGCGGGAGATAATCCCTACAGTTCGAATCAT
Organism: Terriglobia bacterium; assembly: GCA_020073705.1. Lineage (GTDB taxonomy): Bacteria > Acidobacteriota > Terriglobia > Acidiferrales > UBA7541 > Palsa-360. The sequence goes on along the minus strand of JAIQES010000011.1, from coordinate 86,064 downwards.
AATGGTTTCAGCCGCCGGTGCGGCCGAAGCGGACTCTACTTTAGCATTTATCATGGAGACATTTTCCCGGCATTTTCAGAAGGCGGTGCTTCAACTCTCACCCGGCCTATTCGACGCGTGGAGGAAGAACTCCTGATTTCCCTGCGCGCCAGTCACGCGGCTCGGCCGCACGCCTTCGACGCGCAAACCCGCGGCCACGGCCGCCACGCGCACGCGCTCGATGGCCTGCTGGTGGAGCGCCGCGTCACGCACGATGCCGCCACGGCCGACATCCCCGCGATCCAGTTCGAACTGCGGTTTAACCAGGATCAAGTATTCTGCGTGAGGACCCGCTGCAGTTACCAACGCGGGGAGCACTTTTGCCACGGAAATAAAAGACACGTCCACCGTCACCAGGTTCGCAGGTTCAGGGACTTGCTCGGGACGCAGATTTCGCGCGTTCGCTTTGATCTGCTTCACGCGGCTGTCTTGCCGCAGCCGCCACGCCATTTGTTCGGGCGTTACGTCGATTGCGTAGACTCGGCGTGCGCCATGCGCCAGCAGGCAATCCGTGAATCCTCCTGTGGAAGCGCCGATATCGAGGCATGTCTTTCCGGAGACGTCCACGCCGAAGTCTTCGAGTGCGCCTTCAAGCTTTCGTCCGCCGCGGCTCGCATATTTCGCAGAGCGTCTGCTGACTTCGATTCGCGCTTCTGTTGCCACTCGCGTACCTGCCTTGTCGCTTCGCGCGCCGTTGACCAGCACTTCTCCTGCCAGGATCATGGCCTGCGCCTTCTGGCGCGACTCGGCAAGTCCTCTCTCGACGACCAGTAAGTCGAGACGCTTCTTCTTGGGTTTCGGCTTGGATAACACTGTAATCGGCCAATCAGGCTCGGAGACACCACAAAGGTGCAAGCAGCCGAATTTCCTGGGACTTCAGGGGCTGAATCCGCTGCGTATCTGGCCGTCCGAATGTCGCGCCTGTCTGCTACGCGCGGCGATGGACGATCAATTCCGTTAGTTCCCGCAACCGCGCCGCGCGCGGGCCGTAGGGTTCGATCTCCGCCATGGCGCGCGACTCGAGCTCCTGCGCAAACTTGCGCGATTGTTCAAGCCCATAAAGCGCCGGATAGGTGGCTTTTTTTTGCGCGGCGTCTTTTCCGGCTGTCTTTCCCAGCGTCGCGGAAGACTCCTCAACGTCGAGGATATCGTCCACTACCTGAAATGCCCAGCCAATCGTTTCACCGAAACGCTTCAGCCGCGCGACATTTTCTTCGTCCGCGCCGCCGCTGATCGCCCCCGCCACTACCGAGGCGCGGATCAGAGCGGCCGTTTTCGACCGGTGAATATATTCAAGCTCGGCGGGCTCAATGCTGCGTCCTTCCGCCTCGAGGTCAGCCACTTGCCCGCCCACCATGCCGTTGACGGTCCCCGCCGAGGCTGCCACGTGGGAAAGGATCGCCACGCGCCGCGCCGGTTCGATGGGAGCATTGGCAAGGGTTTCAAATGCCAGCGTCAGCAGCGCATCACCCGCCAAAATGGCGGTCGCTTCGCCGAATTTCTTGTGGCAGGTTGGCTTGCCGCGCCGTAGATCGTCGTTGTCGAGCGCTGGCAGGTCGTCGTGAATCAGCGAATAGGTGTGAATAAACTCGAGCGCGCATGCGACGGGCAAAGCCGGGGTCACATCCGCGGAGAAAATCCGCGCGGATTCGAGGCACAGAATCGGACGGACACGCTTCCCGCCCGCCTGCACGCTGTAGCGCATGGCGCGGTGGATCGAGGGAGGCTGAGCATTTTCCTTCGGCATCAGCCGTTCCAGGGCTGCGTCAACAGCGGCTCGGTCTTCTTCGAAAAATGCGGGAAGGTTCATCAGGTGGGGGGTTCGCCCGGACGCGCTGTCTGGAGGCGGCCGGCTACGACTCTTCCTCGGCTTCGGGATTGAACGGCTCGGCGGCCATCTCGCCGCCGGCCTTCTTGAGCAGGATTTCTACTTTGCCTTCGGCCTGCTCCAGGTGTTTCTGGCAGTCTCGCGAGAGTTGCACGCCTTCTTCGAACAGTTTCATGGCTTCATCGAGCGAAAGGTTCGCGCTCTCCAGTTTCCGCACGATATCTTCCAGGCGCGCCAGCGAGTGTTCGAAATTAGAGACGCGTGCGCAGTGGTGTTGCTCCGCGCGCTCTTTAAGAGTAAAACGCGAATTGTTTTGGAGTATACGCCAATTATTTAAGAGTGAATGAAATGGACAGACATGTGCGGCGTTCCGTGTGGAGCAGTTTCGATCAATCATGGATACGTGAGGCGCGCAAGATCAGCCCGGACCCGAAACGGCATATAGACCTTGTTACGTCCGCGCCTCACGTTACATTGCGAGTTGGAGGAGACCCAACTCACAAACTCTTCAGGCCGTGACTCCGCCGAAGTTCAGGCCGCGATCACCAAACAATTGCCGTATCCTGCGAATAACCGCCTGCGCAACGGCTTGCTCATCCATCCCCGGCGCGGCATTGATCGTGATCCCGCCAATCTCGATACGATGAGTTTGCCGGTCCGCTGCCGCTTCATGGGCGCTCAGCGTCCCGGCGTTGGCGTCGCGAATCACCTGGTCGCCGATGGCGTGGCGTCCCTGCGGATTCAGGATGGCTTCGTTGGGGTGCAACAGCGCCGGCATTGCGCCGGCGGGAAGATAGCCAGGCGTGAATCCCCCGGCCGCGAATTCCGGCAACGGAAGGTTCGCCATGACCTCGGACCTGCGCACTCGCTCGGTCTCGAAATCATTGATGTGCTTTTCGGCCTGATCCACCCACTGGCCGACGTACTTCTGCATGTCCCCGCCCTTTTTCACCTGATCCTGGGCCTGCTCGAATTGCGTGCGGAGCTGCTCGGCGTCGGATATCGCCGTGCTGTAATCGGTCTTGTGCAGATCGTAGGAATCCGTGAGCAGCTTCAATTGTTGCTCCAGCTGCGTCTGCAGTTGTTCGCGTTGTTTCTTGACCTTGTCGCTTCCAAACAGCCAGCCGAAGAAAGCGCCGATCGCTCCGACAATTCCGCCAACGACCGCGCCGACGGGACCGCCGATGGCGAAACCCGTCAGCGCCGCACCGCCAATTGTCTCTATCGCACTGCCCACTCCGCCCTGGCCGCTGAGTAGACGCATGAAACCATCGACGCCCAGCGTTACGCCAAGCATCCCCAGTGCCGCGCCGATGTTCTTTCCCCCGATAGTTCCATGCGGGAAAAGTTTCGCGAGCATACCGGCTAAAGGCCCGGCATTCGCCGCCGCCGCGCCAGCCTTGCTTGGAGTGGAGATCGTCCCCGGAAGTCCCAGCCCAATGCCGATGGGGAGACCCAGCGCCCCGACTGTCGATGCGTAAACGCCGGTCCCGGGGCTGAGTTCGGTTCCCGCCGAAAGAGCCGGAAGCCCGGAAAATATTCCTCCCGAAGCGTTTGACCCTGGCGTGAAGAATGCCGGACCTGGAAAGAATGGAGGAGTTGTGATTCCGCCCGCTCCGGAGCCGCCAGGAGAGCCAATTCCCAAAATTCCGCCCAATGTCCCCAGGATTCCCCCGCCGCCCGCGGCAGGCGCGCCAATGCCGGAGAATACCCCTTGCGTGGCCTGCTTGATTGTGTTCATGCCCAACAGCCACGTCGCGATCATCTGGAAGACCATGTCCTCGAACATTTTTTTCACGCGTTTTCCCAGGTTTCCGCTGACCAGATCGTCAAACGCGCCTTCCAGGTCGCTCGCCAGTTGGTCCCGCATGTGCGCGAATTGCTCCGTGGCATTCGCGGTGGTCCTGCGCGCCCAATCATCCGCGCTGATTTCACTTCTCTTGAATGCCTCGTCGATCTTCCGCTGCTCCTGCTCGGCCGCCACCGCGATTTGCGCATAGGCCCGTTGCCACGGTGGAAGAATGTCCACAGCCGCCTGTTCCTCGATCTGCCGGGTTTCTTCCGCGTTCCTGCGCTGAAACTCGGCAAGTTCGAATTCCAGACGTTCTTGCTCGGCAATGCGCTTGCCCGTCAGGGTCAGTTTCGCGCCTTCTACTCCCCGGCTCATGTCGATCTCTTCTTGCGTGATCTGTTGCATGCGGACCAGATGATCGGCCTCAATTTTGGCGCGGCCCGTGGCTGTTTCAGCATCGGCCTGCAGCAACGCCTGGCCTTCCTCGATACGCATTTTCCGGGTCTGTTCCAGCGTCTCCGCGTCCTGGCGGACGATGATGGCCGATTTCTGCTTTTCGATCTGCTCGACGTCCTGCGGGCTCAGGCCGCCGACCTTCAGTTTGTCGTTGAACGTGGCGATTTCCGCGCTCGCTTTCAGGGCGATTTGCGCCAGCGGCCCCGCGCCGATTTGCGCGGTCTGATTTTCGATGGCGCGCAGCGCCGCGCCGTATTGCACGGCCAGCGCCTTCCGTTTCGCGAATTCATCGGCGGTGATCTGTTCACGCTGGGCGGCCGCCAGCTTGGCGCTCATGCCGATATTTGTTTCTTCGAGGGCGATCACATTTCTCGCGCCCTGTGCGGCGAGAGCGATCTGCCGATAACCTTGCGCGCCGGCAAGCACTGCCTGATTCGAGAGCTTCATGATCTCGATAGGCTCGGTGTGCATTTGTTCGGCTCGGAGTAGCTCCTGCTGCTTCCGCAGGGCGGCGATCTGCGGGCCGAGTTGCTCCAACCGATCTCTTGCATAGGCGCCCGCTTCGGTGAATCCGAGAACCTTTGCCGTGAGGCCGCCCATGACGGTTTCGGTTTCTCCCAAAACGTCACGATACTTCCGTTGCTGCCTCTCCAGATCAGAGAGCTGGTCGCTGATCTCCGCGAAATTCAATTTGCCGCGCAGGGTTGTTTGGCTCGCCAGCACATCCTGAAACACTACCTTCATATCCTGCCCGTAATTCCTGAGACTCTGGATCCAATTGCCAAGGTTCTGTGCCGCCGAAACCGCCGCGATGCCCGCGGCAAGAATCACCGAAGCGTTGAAAGCCACTTGAAGGGCGGGACCAATTAACGTGGATTGAGCAAGGACCTTTTGGAGCGCGCGTGGAACCTGCACACCGGTAGTTTCCGCCAGCAGCATGGCAGCCTCGCGGCCGCGCATATAGTCGCTCTCGACACCATTGAAGACTTGCTTGTGTTGCTTCCCGAAATTTAGGATAGGCGGCCCTAATTGATCGAAATTATTGCTCAGGGTTTGGACTGCGGGGCCGAGCTGCGCCATTTGGTTCTTGACGCTGTTGATCGCGGTGACCGCGCCCTTTTCGTCCACCTGGATCACGATTTGTGCAACGGCTGCCACGCTAGGTCTCGATTTCTAGACGTGCCTGGCGCAGTGCTTCGCCGAATCGCATCTTCGGATTTTCCCTTGCTATCTCAACCGCCAGATCGAGAAGTTTAATCGATTGCGGATCGACAGGTGTTCCGCCCTCAGTGAATTGTGGACCGCGTTCTGCGCGGGCATGACGGAGCGCTTCGCCGAAGTTCAACGATGGATTTTCGTCCTTGATGGCAAGTGCGCGGTCCCGCAGTTTCACCGATTCAGGATTGACTGACGCTCCTCTATTTTCGGAGAATTCCGGTCCGCGTTCCGCGCGTGCCTGGCGCAGCGCTTCGCCAAAAGTGATTTTCTTCGTTTCCTGGATTTCAAGGGCGCGGTCGCGCAACTTGATGGAATTCGGATCGACTTGCATATGATTCCTTTCGGCGAACTGCGGCTCGCCAAGTTCCTGCTGTGCCTGGGTGAACGCTTGTTCGAATGAGACCGAGGGATTCTTCTGCCGGATCGCTCGCGCCCGATTGAGCACTGCATCCGAATATCGGGCGATTTCGATCCCGCGATTGTTAAAGTCCATCACGTTATCTGTGGCTCAGGGCCTTCGCCTGCCCCTGAAAGCGCTCGATCCAGTCTCGGTCCTGCTCGTGGAAGCGCGCAATATCTTCCTGCGCCCACAAATCCTGCACCGAACAGCCCGCCTTCTCAGCCGAAGCTAAAGCCGCTTCGTAGTTTTCCAAAGTTATGATGCTCGGAGGCAGGCGACGCCAGTGCTTTTCAGTGTCCGTCGAGGGACGATTCTCGCGCAACAATTCGACAGCTCGTTCATCGGAGAGTTCAATGCGTTCGCCCCGCTGATAAATTCCGGCGTTTGCGAGAGTCTCGGCAACCACCAAGCGCTCGTCACGCACGACATAGGGCTTTGCAATTTTGTTCGATCCCAAAAACCAATCCAGCCAGCGCTCACTATCGCCAGCCAGATCGGACGGCAGCGCCGCCAGCAGATCATTGAAGGGCCGCGCATCCAGGTCCCCATCTACGGTGAAGTCGATACTCGGGACGATTTCCATCATTTTCGCCGTCAGGCCGGATCGTTCTCCGAGTAGGCTTCGTAAATTGGCCAGGACTTTTGCGATTTCGCGATCTTTTCCCAGCCGCTCAATAGCGAGAGATGCAAGTAATTGTTGCCGCTCCGCGCGAGCGTGTGCTTGCTCCGAACTCGGAATCAGCTTGGCCTTTTCAGCTTCTAATTCGGCGATGTGCTCATCACAGCTCTGCGTCCGCTCGCGCAGACGCTTTAGATCGGCATCCGCGTCATGCACATATTGAATGAACGTCTCGCCTTTGGGCTTCAGGCTTGCCTCATGCCAGTCTTTCCTATACCCGGAGAGTTCATCGATCTCTCGCTGCTCAACACTCCTGATATTCTGCACATCCCTGATCCGGCTCTGAATCAAGTCTTGCTGGAACAAATTTTTTCTACTTTGCGCACTGAATTTCGCGTCAATCTGCTGTGTCGTCTCTTCCGCTCGTTTCATTTGTCCTCCAGACTCTTGCGAATTCTTTCCATGAACTTATCCAGTGAATCGCGATCAACGTGATACCAGCCGCGAAGGCCGCGCCGCCGCGCCCGGAGATCACCATGCGCGATCAGCCGTAAAACGGTACAGCGTGAAGTGCTCAGAATGCGCGCGGCTGTGGCTACGCTGACCCGCCGATCTGACATCAAGGATGCCGTCTTCTCTTCTTCGACTCTTTTCTCTCTGTCAATTCCCTTCTCCGTGTCACGTATTTCGCAATAGAGGTAAAGTCGAAGGTAGGAAACTTTCCTAAGCGGCGACTCGTGACCTCGCCACGGCGCGCAAGTCTTAAGACGTCTTGGGTGGACACGGCCAGAATTCGAGCAGCGGTTTCCAGATCGACTTCGTGACCTGGAAATTCCATTTGAGGTACATATACGAGCTGCTCGGGTGAAAGGTGGAGTCCGCGCTCTCGCAAAATGTGACCAGCAACAGCCAGTATGCGAGAGGAGTCGAGCCCCGCCTGCTCCCAAAACCAAATTGCATCGAAATAAAATTTCTTATCTACAGCGAAGTTTCCCAGTCGCAGATACATGTCCGTGGTAGGGATTCGGTGATCCGCCTCACAGGTTGCCACCAATGATCGCGCGATACCTAGAGCCCTCGCGAACGCATCTTGCTTCATCCAGAGAGCTTTTCGCAGACCCCTAATCATTTCGGAGGGCTTAGAGCCTTTGCCTTTTTTTTCTATTGACATATGTTTCACATAGGACGATAATTGTTTCGCTTGTGACACGCAATACCAAAATGCACGGATATTTCGGGGGTCCTCAGATGCAAAAACTGAACCCATCACAACTAACTCTCCGCAACCTGATTACGATACTCATAAGAAAATGCCCCAAGTCGCGGGCGCAGATCGCCGAAGAATTGACTGCTCTCACCGGCCAGCGGGTGACGGCCCAAAGTTTATATGGCTTCACCTCTTTTGCCAACAAGCAGACGCGGTTCCCTGCGGAATTCGTCGAACCCTTCTGTCAAATCGTGGGTAACGATGAGTTGCAGCGACATCTTCTCTCAGCACGTCTGGTCGATTTACTTGCCCTCGGTGAAGTTGCGCACTCAACACTCAGCGAAGCGACAGAGCGGGCGCTCCGAGCGGGCAAACGTCGCCGGAGCGCGAGAATAAAATAGCCATGCGAGGCATGAAGGCAAAAGCGTACTCGCTCCAGACACGCATCTCCGTTCTGCGCGCACTTCTCACGGGAAAGCGGACGCTGACCCTTAATAAGCGCGTGGATCGCATGGCGCGGCGACGTGGGCCTTCCGTGCGCACACTCTGGCGATGGATTGCGCGATATCGCGCTGGCGGTGTTCAAAATCTTCGAGATCGGCTGCGCTCTGATTTGTTCACTCACAGAATAAAGGTGCGGCCATGACCGAAACATGGGCCAACTGCCGCGATCTGGCAAAGGCGTTCGAATGCGCTGTGCGCACAATCAGGCGGAAAGTTAAACGAGAACACTGGCGATGGCGCAATGGCAAACCGTCTTCAAACGGTAAACTGGAGCGTGAATACTTGGTTCCGGCTGGACATCAATCGAAGGCAGGTCTTCTAATGGCTTCGATGGCGTCCGCGAATGCCAAGCCTGGTCCCGTTCATCTCACTGAGGAACAGCAAAAAGTCGTGGACGATAGAATGAAAATCCTCGCGCCTCTGATGGACTGCCAACACGGACGTTCCGCGCTGGCCGCTCAGATCGCCACGCAGGTTAACATTTCGGAAGCTAATGTATGGCGCTTATATGGCCTATGGAAAAAAGGTGGCCCGAACGCGCTGGCCCCTGTGCCGCGCAAGGATCGCGGATGCACGCGCAGGTTCAAGGATCATCCGCAACTTCGGAAATTTGCGACCGCCAAGCTATATGAGTTGGGCAGCATTGCTGCTATCACCCGTACGATCAGGCGCGAGTGGGGCGGGCCGCTGCTCCCCTGCGATGATGGCTCGCAGCCGCCCAGTCGCGACGCAATCAGCAGGTTTCTGGCAAACGAAATTTCTCTTTCAGCTCTCGATATCGCGCGCGCACCGAAGCAGCGATGGATGGCGAAGCACGCGCCCTACTTGACTACTGGACGCGGAGAGTATACGCGCCCAAACGAGATGTGGGTTGGCGATCATCGCATCTATGACGTTCTGGTTATGAATGACTTCTTCCCTGAAGCGGGAGAACTGGCCGCGATCCGCCTGTATGAGACGGCAGTTCAGGACATGCGTACGCGGGTGATTGTTGGCTCGGTCTGGAGCGTAAACCCGAGCTGGAAGACCATAGCAACAGCGCTGCGCCAGGGTATCAGCCGATTCGGAATGCCGGAAAGTTTCTACTGCGACAACGGCAAAGATTTTCGCAAAGTGGGCTCGAGAGCGGAACGCAACGTCGTTGCCGAAGAGGAAAACCGTATGCCCGGATTACTGGCCCGGCTGGGCATCGAGGTCCGCTATTGCACGCCGCGCCATCCGCAAGCGAAGCAGATCGAATCTCATTTTTCGATTGTCAGTGAGGAATTCGACCAGGCATTGTTTTTGAGGCACGGTTATACCGGATCGAAGCCCGGCGAGCGCCCCGATTTCTGCCGCGAACAGGAGAAGCAGCACAAGGAATTTCTAGCCGGGAAGCGCCGCGAATCCCCGTTCTATGCGGCGTCACGTTTCATGCAGATGCACGCGCGATGGCTGTACGAATTCAACCACGATAGGCCGCACGATGGGCGCGGAATGAAGAAACGCCCGCCGATGGAAGTGCTCGATGAATTGTTGCCGGCCGCGGAGCGCCAGATTCCCGACATGGAGAAGTTGGAACCGCTCTTCTGGGCTGTGGAAAAGCGCATCGTTTCGAACTGCAAGGTACAACTCAATAATGTCTCCTATTCCGCCGCGCTCCAAGACACCGATAGCCAGGCGGCGATGCATTGGGCAAACGGCAAAACGCTGGCCGTGCATTGCGATCCCAACGATCCGAGTTACGCGCTGGCCTTCGAGGATGCGCCCAGCGGGCGGCTTGTGGCGCGCCTTGTTTCAGACGAACTGGCCGCGCAAGCTCCAAGGTCGGAGGATGAGATAAAGGGAATCTTTCGGCAGCGCGCCAGACTATATAACGCGGGCAGGGAACTGGCGGAGCGCGCGCTTTCCGGCGTGCCTTCAGAGATCACGCTACTGGAACGGCGCGGCGGAATCCAGCCGCCCGCGCCGCCTCTGTCGCTGCCTCGGCGAGCCGCCGCTGCTGCCCCACGGGAATGTGCGGAAGATTTCATTGAACGGTTTCGCAAGGTGAACTGATATGGCGCTTTCGCTGGACGACAAAACTCGCTTGGCCGAATTGAAGCTGCCCGATGATGTGGCAGTTCGCGCGCGGCTGGAGCGGTGGATGATACAGACCGGCTGGAATGACGCCGATATTGCTGACGCCATTCCGAAAGCTGACGGGCGCAGTTATGCGCGTTCTTCGGTGAATCTCTACCGGCGCGGATGTTATCCAGGCACGAAGAAGGGTGATGAGACCCGCGCGATCCGCGCCGCGCTCGTTGAGCTGATGGACGCGAATCCAACCGCCCTGGAGCGCCACATGCAGGGCAAGACTTACCGGACGGAGAGCTATCGCAAGGTGCGCCGCGCCTTTTTCAAGGCGCTGGATCGCGGCTGGGCGTATTGCGTTGATGGCCCTCCCGGAACGCAAAAGACGCGGCTGCTGCTGAGCTTGTGTGCGGAGCTTGAAGCCTCGGATGCGGAGAAGAATGGCCGCGCGCGCCGCGCACTTTACGTGTACTGCCGTCCACGCATGAGCCGCCGCGATCTGCTCACGGAAATCTCGATGGAAGCTGGGATCATGCCGCGCGGATTTATAGGTGAGAGAATCCGAAAGCTGCGGCACTACTTCGCCGCTAGGCGTGTGCTTCTGATAATCGACGAAGGCCAGCACCTCGACGATGACGGGTTGGAGACGGTCCGTGAATTGCTCGATCAGCCACCTTATTTCGGGCTGCTCTTCGCCGGGACTCACAATCTGCGCCGCAAGTTTGAACAATTGGAGTTGGAGCAATGGCGCTCGCGGCTACAGAAGTTCATTGAACTGGAGGGGCTGAGTGAAGATGAACTGCGGGAGATTTGGGTCAGTGAAGTGGGATCACTTACCGAAAAGAAAGTGAAGGAACTGGCGAACTATTGCCGGGTGCGCGATTACCGAAAACGCGATACCTCGTACCTGTCCGCGCGGAATCTGTTCTTTGCAATCGAACAGGAGAAGGTGCAAGAAAATGATCGCTGAGACGATTTCACCGTCGCAGATGCGAGCATTGCAAACTCTCTTCAGTGCATACGCGCGTCGCTTTCTCGATGTGTCGGGCGGCGATCTGCGCGCCGAGCGGCTGTCGTGGGCGTCGCAGAATGTGGGCCGAGCAGTCACTAGTTTCAAGGAACTGCATGGCGGCGAAGCTGCGCGATTGATCGAGATGCTGAAGCTGGCGCTCGGCCAGGAAGTTAAACCGGCCTGGCGGCGTCCGCGCGACCGTCATGCGGCGCTGGCGTTTGGTACTCACGGGCGGAAGAATCGCCCCGTCAAAATCGAGATGATCGCCACGCCTGGCGACATCGAAGAGGTTCAACAGCTTCGGAAATACGTCGGAATGACAGAGGAAGATTTCGAGAATTGGCTAAGATCGCGCAGTTCACCGGTGGGCCAGCGTCCCGATCCGAGGTTGCGTACGATGTCCGATTGCAACCGCGTGCGCTGGGCGCTCAAGGCGATGCTTCGGCGCGCCGGATAGGGGGAAACATGAGAGGCAGGCCGTTTGTGTTGGACGATCTTCATGCTGCGGCTGAAGAGATCGCTATGCTTGTTTGTTGCGTTCATAAGTGGATTCCCGAGGATAAAGAGGTGATCCTTGCCGATGAGCTGCGGCCTCATTTGCAAGCTGCCTTCGAGATTCTAAAACAGTATGCCGAAAAATATCGGGAATTGATCGACCATAATGAAGATGATGATCGGATGGACGAAGTGGTCGATATGTCGCTTGATCGATTGAGTAAAGCCTTTACGGGTAGGCGTTTCGGAATCAGGCCAATCTAAAAACCGTGTCCGTTGGATTGGCTGTTGGATTTGACGGATTTTCGCGGCGTGTCCGTTGGATTATTCCCGCCGAATCAGTGCCTTACGGCGAATCCCCTTCGCTTTTTGTGGCCTGTCCGTTGGATTTGGTGATTTCGTGCCTCTCCGCACGTAGAATCAATAACTTCCAACGGACACTTTAGCGCCTACTCCAAAAGAATCCGCGAAATCCCACCACCGGCAAAACTCCCACAACAACAAGAATTTTCTATCAGTTACCCTCATTTCCCCGGAAATCCCTTCACTCAGGATAATCCCAACAACAACACCCTCCCCATCGCGCCGCCTGGTTTCGGACGTGCTAGAATTAGACATCTTCCCGCGCATCGGAGGTATCGATGTCCTTTCGCCGTGCAGTGGGTTTTCTCCTGATGATGATTGCCGGCGTGCTGCCTAGCTCGGGACAGACCCGGCCTTTTTCACGCCACACTTTTAGTATCGAAGGCACGGTCCGCGATGATTATGACCAGCACACCCTGGAAAATATTCGCGTGGACCTGAAGCAATCGACGGGAATCCTTGTAAAGACGACGTTCACAGGCGGAAATGGCGATTTCGAATTCTCCGGGGTTCCCAAGGGGGACTATACAATTGAAATCGTATTGCCGGATTACCAGCCTTTCCGGGATACGGTCTCGGTCTTCAACTCCAAACTGCAAGGTTTCTCCATTTTCCTGCGCAGGTCGACGACTGTGGCGAGCACAAGCTCCCAGGGGTCCGTCTCTGTCCATTTGCTTAGCGCCCCACGTAAGGCGCGTGAAGAATTTGAGAGAGGCCTCTACCTGCTCTATTCGAAATCGGATTATCGAGGGGCGATCACCCAGTTTCAACATGCCATCAAGGATTTCCCGAATTTCTACGAAGCCTACGCGGAGGAAGGGGGCGCATACTTCAATTTGAAAGAGATCGCCGCTGCCGAAGAATCAATGCGCAAATCCGTTGAGCTCAGCTCGGGTCAATATCCTGAGGCTCTTTTCCAGCTTGCTGCACTGCTCAACAACACCAACCGACATTTGGAAGCCGAGACTCTTTCTCGCCGGGGAGTCGCGATCGACGCGGCCTCATGGGATGGCCACTTCGAGCTGGCGCGAGCGCTTTCGGCGCTCAAGCAACCAGAGGAGGCCGAAAAGAGCGCGATTCAGGCTCGTGATTTGAAGCCTGATAATCCTCAAATCTACCTGGTCCTGGCAAACATCCATATCCAACGGCGCGACTACGCCGCGCTCCTGAAAGATCTCGACAGCTACATCAAACTCGTGCCAGTGGGCCCCGAGGCCGATCAAGCTCGTAAGACTCGAGGGATGTTGCAGGCAAACATGCAGAAGGCGCAGGCACAGCCCCAATCGAATGAGCAACCTCAATCCAATGAACATGAACAGCCTAAATCCAACGAACAGGATCCACCATTGCTTCCTCCCCTGCCGCCGCCTCAACCCCAACAATAATCAATCTTCGCATTAGATCGTGCAGACCGAAATAATCGGTGATCTTTCTTCGAATGAAGGAACTCTGCGGGAAGATCAAACGTCTACAATAACAAGACCACTCGAGGGGTTAGAGAGCGAAGACCACAAAGTCACCGACAGTCAGCCTCCTATTCCCCCCGTGATCCAAAATGGCAGGGTACGAGCATCCCAAAGACAATTCTCATCTTGCCGCGCTTACTTGAACCGACGGAACACGCGCTGGCATGGCAGGAATTTCCGTGAGGCGCAATCCAAGCATAAACATTGGCAGCGGCGCGACTCGTCCCCAGCGGTTCAATTCCCAGCCTGCACGAATGAAATTGAATTCCGGAACCAAGGTAAGGTCCAGGACTGCGCGGGTCTCGCCTCGATAGAATTGCTGAGGCAATTTCAGGATGGGGTGCGCGCCCCAGTTTTCGCCATCCGCCGAGCCCCAGATGGAGATATCGACCGACTCCTGTTCGATCTGGTCGGTAATATCCATAACGCAGAAAAACGTGCGCGTTTGGCTTGTGCGCACATCCACGGCCGCGCCGTAGCCGTTTTCCTTGACGAGTGTTCCTTGAGGAATTAGTTCGAACTCCATGGCCATGCGGTCTTCTCCCCGAACTTTCGCGGCGGATTCTAACACAGGGCCCGCAGAAGGGGCCACGAAACCGGCAGCCGCCACACACGCTACCCGGGACAGAGGTTTGACAGTTTCGCCGCGGCTGCGGCCAGCGTCGATTCCTTCTTGCAGAACGTGAAGCGCACCTGTTTCGCACCCATCGCCGGATTGTCGTAGAAGCTTGATCCGGGCACGACCGCGACGCCAATTTTCTCCACCAGGTAGCGCGCGAAGGAAACATCGTCGGCAAAACCGAAACCCGAAATATCCGTCATGATGTAGTACGCGCCTGAAGGCTTGAAACAGCGGAAACCGGCTTTGGTCAAAATGCCCAGCATGCGGTCGCGCTTCACAAGATAGGTTTCCGCGAGCTTTTGGTAATAGCTTTGCGGCAACTCGAGCGCGATCGCGCCGGCCTGCTGCAGCGGCGCCGCGGCGCCAACCGTCAGGAAGTCGTGCACCTTACGAATGGGCGTGGAGACCTCCGGCGGAGCAATGGCCCAGCCGACGCGCCATCCGGTGACGGCGTAAGTCTTCGACATGCCGTTTATGGTAATCGTACGGTCGCGCATGCCGTCGAGCGAAGCCATCGAGATGTGCTGCATGCCGTCGTAAATAATGTGCTCGTAAATCTCATCGGTAACCGCGAACGCATTCCAGCGCACGCAAAGGTCCCGGATGAATTCCAACTCCTCGCGGGAGAAGACCTTCCCCGTGGGATTGTTCGGCGTATTTACGATAATCGCCTTCGTATGGGGGCCGAATGCCCGCGACAGCTCATCGCGATCAAAGCTCCAGTCCGGCGGGCGAAGTTGCACGAAGCGCGGCGTGGCGCCGGAGAGAATAGCGTCGGGACCGTAGTTCTCGTAATGCGGTTCAAAGATGACGACCTCATCGCCGGGATTGATGATCCCCATCATGGTCGACATCATGGCTTCGGTCGAGCCGCAGCAGACGGTGATCTCGCGTTCGGGATCCACGCGCACGCCTTGCGTGCGCTCAAACTTCCGCGCGATGGCGTCGCGCAATTCCTTTGCGCCCCAGGTGATGGCGTACTGATTGATGTCGTCCGCGATGGCCTGCCGCGCAGCTTCCTTGACTTCGGCCGACGCCGGGAAGTCAGGGAAGCCCTGCGCTAGATTCACGGCGTTATGCTGCATCGCGAGCCGCGTCATCTCGCGAATTACGGATTCGGTAAACCGTTCAGCCTTCGCTGAAAGTATTTTCCGCGTGGCGGCTATGACCTGGCCGGCGCCACTCGATGCCTCTACCGCACTCATTGGTTGACCCTCGCCCTCAGGGAGCGAGTTGCCTCCGCCCTCACTGAGCGACTAGACGCTGCCTTCACAGCACGGTTCCCTTCCGGTTCGGCCGGACGCGTCTCCTCGGCCTTGCTTGCGCCGTACACCTGCCGGTATACCTCTGCGTTGCGAATCACGATTTGCACGTACTCCCTTGTCTCGGTGAACGGAATCGATTCCACAAACTCCGCTGCCTCGAGGTAATTCTGACCTGCCGTCCATTGCGCCACGCGGTCCTCTCCAGCATTGTATGCCGCGAGAGCCGCTTCCTGTGTTCCAAAGGCCCGGATCAGATCGGCCAGATAATGTGAACCAAGCTGCAAATTGTAACGCGGATCGGTCAAGCGCGCGCGGGCATATCGCACTTTGAGCTGCCGCGCCAGCTTGGACGCAGTCTTCGGCATCACCTGCATCAATCCCACCGCTCCAGCGTGCGACATTGCATCCGATTGAAAGGCCGACTCCTGGCGAACCAAACCGGCCACGAGCATCGGGTCTACCTGATTACGCGCGGCGGCGCTTCGCAGGCTCGATTCGTAAGGCAGCGGAAATGCCGTCCGCCAAGCTTCATTCGGAATTTCCGGCACGCGCCGCGCCTCGAGCTGCGGAAACACCTGGCGCATTGCTACCATAGCAGTGGCGTAATGTCCCGCGGCGATTGCGGCTCCGGCGGCGTCGACCAACAATTTTGGTGAGCGCGTCACCGCATAGGCGGCACGATATTCAAGCTCAGCCGACCCGTCGAATGCGATGCCGCTGAGCGCGCGCGCCCGAGTCTGGCGCTCCTGCGCCCTTGCCGCAAGGGGCTGATCCAACGGCGGCAATGGAGGAGCGGCCGGAATCACTGAAATAAGTTCCGTTGGATTCACTGGCGAAGCTCCGATTCCTTCCGATTCGGGACGCACGCGCTCTGCCGCCTTCGCGCCAAAATAGGTCAGCGGAAATCGCGTCGCGGCGGCGAGGTAGAAGCTTCGGGCATGCGCCATGTTTCCGGAGCGCTCGTATGCGCGACCCAGCCAGTAGAGAGCATCCTGCACGTATCTCGCCGTGGGGAACCGGCGCACATACGCCTCCAGCAAATCCGCCGCTTCCGGTTTCCGGTCCAGATAGGCGGCCCACGCCACGCGCCAAGCGGCCGCTTGCGAGTCCTTGCCGTCGGGAAATGTTTCGAGTGTACGGCGGTAGTATTCCGTCGCCCGGGCACGATCCAAGTTTACCCAGTAGTAGTTTCCCGCTGCAAACAGACCATCTTCCAGCCACGGGCTCTGCGGATAGCGCTTCGCCAGTTGTTCGATCGTGTCGAGCATTTGCGATTCGAGCTTCTGGGCCCGATACGCCTGCGAAATTGCGAAGACGCGTTCCGCGTCGAGTTCAGGATCGGTCAGCGAAACTGCGCTGAGCAGTTCTACGTTGCCGCCCGATTGCACGTCGCATTGCGCAACGCGCAGTTTCGCGCGTTCGTAGCCGGAACCAGACAGCTTCGGTAGCAGAGCTGCATATTCGCTTCGCGCGTCGCGCCAGCGCTTTGCGAGGGAAAAGGCCTCCGCGCGCGCAATCTGTGTTTGCATCGGGGTGCCGGGAAACGCCTCGCCCAGCGCGAATTGCAGCGCCGGAATTCTCTGCCCCGCTGCCTTGGCTTCGTCGTTCAATGGAAAGCGATAATAAAGATCGAGATAATCAGCGGCTGCGGACAAGGGCTTTTCGCCCTTTGCCTGAGCCAATTTTTCCCGCGCCTGAGCACGCAACAGCAGCAGCGCAGGCGTCGACGCCGTATTCGGATATGCTTCGAGCGCCGCCACGGCATCCTCATCCTTGCCAATCGCAAGCGCGGTCTGAGCCAGGGACGTGATGGCCTGTTCGGTCATCACGCTGCCGGGAAAATCGCGGCGAAAACTCTGCAGTTGTTCGAGCCCTTCTTCTTTTTGGCCTAGCGACAGCGAAGTCTGCGCTTGCCAGTACTGCACGTACTCGCGCAGCAGCTTGTCGTTCACTGCCTTCCGCAACCAGCCGAGCGCCAGTTGAGGCTTGTCCCTCGACAGATCGTAATAACCAAGCGCCAGCGCGGCGCGAGCGCCGAGTTCATTTCTTGCATTTTTCGCCGCAAACACAGAAAGCGCAGCGTAAGTCTTCGCATTAGACTTTTCGCGCAATGCCCGTGAGAGCTGCGCAAGCTGCCTTTCGCGGGCTTCCGTAAATGGGACACCTGGGGCGTTTTTTCTTGCCGGTGTTGCTGTGCTCTTCTTCGGCGCAGTGGGAGATATCTTTTTCGCGGGCTTCTTCGCACGTCTTGCCGATGTTTGCGCGTGCAACGGAAGGGCTGCGGCAATCAGCAAAAGCGTCAAGGCGATCGATATGGCGCGGATACGGGGGCAAGCGGCTTTCCCCGCGGCCGTCTTCATGCTAGCGGCGCAAAATCGGGGAGGGATATGGATACTCGCCAAGCGCTTCAGGATTGCCGCCGGCCAGAATCTCCACCATCCAGTCGTAAAAGTAATCCACCGGGTAAAAATGGATGGACTGGAACCGGCGATCGTATTCTTTGTGGGCCTTCTCAATGTCATCACGCAATCTAAAACATAAATCCTTGTTCTCGCGCCCGAGCCGTACTTCCTCTGGACGCAGCATCTTGATATCTTGCATCGAAACCTTGGCCACGCGATAGGCGCGTCTGTGCAATTCTTGCTCTTCGGGCGGCAGCGAGTCCACACTGAATACTGGACCAGCTTCCGACGGCGTGCTTTCAAGCTGCGCCTCGTCCGCAGCCAGGGGCTCAACTTTCGGCGTTGCCTCGTGCACAAAAACGGGAACCGACTCACTCGAAAATATCGGCTCAGCAGCAGGTGGTATCGCCTCGATCGGTGGTATTTCTTCCACCGGCGGCGCCTCTGCGGCCGGCGCCGTCTCGAACCGTGAGAGGTCAGGCGGCGGAATGTCGACAGGCGCCGGCGCGGTCCACGGGCTCTCCTCCATCAGATGCGCAGGCACAGGCTGAGGCTGCTCCACTAACGTTGGCTGCTCGACCATGACAGCCGAAGCGACGCGCAAGATTTCCTGCTCGAACGGCGAGCGCAATGCGGGCTGCAACGCAGCGGTCACAAAGCGTGAGAGCACCTCGAGCGCGGCGGAAAGCGATGCGGCGGACGTCTGCGCGCGAATCATCGGCGGCAGCACGTTGGTTGGACGGCTGCTCGCGCACGCCGAGACCAGGTCATTGATTGCCTGACGCAGTTCTTCGGACGCGCGCTGGATTCTTCCCAGGTTGTCACGCAGTGTTCGCGATACCGCCTGCTCGACTGCGTTCGGCTCAGCCGCCATACCCTTGTGCCTCCGCTGGGTTGGCCCCAAATATGATTATCAGAACGTGAAGCAAGTATTGTCAACTCCGCATCGGACAGCCGTTTCGGCCCGCGCACGTAGGGGGGAAATTGAAAGTCGGCAGTCCAAAGGTAAAAGCGGAAGGCCTCTTGGTGATCAATTCCCTTTCGACTGCATTCCCGATCTCCCACCCACTCCCTTGGTCTACTCTTGCCCCATCGTAGTGGTCTAGTGCCGTTTCCAACTCATTTCGCGTAATAACCCGCTTATTGTGGCGCCGGTCCACGGATGATTTGGACAAAACCATCGGGACGAACCCATTTCGCGAACGCTGCGCGAACCTGTTCAGCGGTTATCGAAAAATACTGTTTTGCCGCGCGCAAGGGTTCGTCGAGCGGCAGGCCGATCTGAGCGCGGCCGAGCAATCCTCTGGCGACGCCGCCTTCACTCGATTCCGCGAGCGGAATCTGCCGCAAAAGGAGCGCCTTCGCCTGCTGGAGTTCAGCGGGCGTGACATTTTCTTTCTGCATTGAAATCAGGTCGCGCTGGATTAAGTCTCTGGCCTTCGACACGTTCTGCGGATCGCAGGCGTAGGTGACGGTATAAATTGTTCTGGTCTTCTGGGCATTTAGGTGAACGTCCACGTTGTACACGTAACCTGTCACTTGCCTTAGGTCATGATACAGACGCGTAGCGTAAAAGCCCCCTCCCAGAACATGATTCGCGAGTTGCAGAGGGTAGTAGTCGGGATCGAATCGCGTAATAGCAACCATTTCAGAGAGGTTGACCGAGTCTTGCATCTCACTTGGATCGGGAACATTGGCCGCTGCAGACTTGTTCGGCGGCACGCGAGGAAGATCAACCTCGGGCTTGGGGCCAACAGCCTTCCAAGGTCCGAACCATTTTTCGATTACGCTCCTGGCGTCTTCAGGTGTGACGTCGCCGATGACCACAATCGTTGTGAGATCGGGCCGTATCGTCTTGGCACCATACTGCTTCACGTCGTCGAGGGTCAGCGATGAAACCGTCTGCGGAGTCGTTTCCCGAAGAACGGGGTCGTTAGGCGGAAGCAACGCCGCATTGAGAGCACGGCCCGCGCGATATCCTGGGCTCTTCATTCGGCCGGCGACGAACTGCGCGGTCTCCGGCTTAATGACATCGAATGCTTCGCGGGGAAGCGCGGGGTTCAACTCATTGTCCGCAAGTAATTGAACGCCTCGAGAGAAGTCTTGCTTCAGTACTTGCAGGGAGAAGTCGAAGCCGGCGGATTCGTCGGCCGCTATATCATCGAGCGCCTTCTGAAATGCCAGCCGATCCAAGTTCTTCGTGCCATAGGAAAACAAGTCCTCAAGCACGTCACTGACACCGTCCTTGCCAGGCGCCGTTTGCAATTTTGGTTCGTGCCGAATGTTCCCGAACACCGTGATCGTTGGAGTGACCTTCAGTGTTCTCACGATGAGGTGCAGACCATTCGCCAAAGTCATGTCGGTGGACGACGGCGGAGCGGGTGGCAACTCGAGAGCGAGCAGTCGAGATCCGGCCCACGGCGGCAAATCCACCGGCTTTGTCGGAGCCGAGGTCAACTGTTCGGCGCCCCCAAATCCCTTGGAGGCCACGGCCGCGCCGGATGGCACCGGTTTCAGTTGCGCAGTGATCGAGTTTTGATCGACAAGCCACTGCTTGGCAACCCGGTTAACATCTGCCAATGTCACCCGCTTCATAGCCTCGACATCTTCATCGGGAGAGTTACGCCCTTTGGCAGCGAGTGCGTCTGACCATGCGGCGGCCAAACCCGGAATGGAGTTGCGGCGGAATTCCGCCCCGGCAATTTCTCGACGCTTGGCAGCTTCCACAAGTTCCGCCGGCACGCCGCTTGCGGCGTAATCCGCCAGGATCTTGCGTATCTCCCCGATCACTGGCGTAGCGTCCCCACCGGCCGGTAAAACAGCAACGCTATACGCCACGCTGGCCTTCGTATATGTTTCCGCGATGCCGAATTCGGTCTGGAGCGCCTTTCCTTGCGGAACCAGCGCATATAAATTTCCGCGCTGGCTTGCAAGAACATCGCTCAAAATTTGCATGGCCGCGAAATCCGGGCTGTCGCTCCCAGGCATCCGGAAGGCCACGAATGCCAGCAGGTAGGGAAGGTTGCTGTCGAGGGTGAATGATTCCGGCTTTACCGGTTGCAGGTTGATCTCGGGACGCGGGGGCAACGATCTCTTCTCGATATTTCCGTAGAATTCTTTGACCTTCGCCAATACCGTGTTGGGTTCCACATCGCCCGCAATGACGAGTATCGCGTTGTTCGGGGCATACCAGCGTTTGTAGAAGTCCTTGAGCATCTCTCCGGTAGTCGCGTCGAATGACTCCTTGGTTCCAAGAGGGTCGTGGCTATAAACGGTGCCGGAGAACATGTCTTCATTCAAACGCGTTATGAACTTGTACGTCGGATTCGATAGGTCCCGGGCCACTTCCTGTTCGATGGCCGGTCTCTCCTGGGCCCATTCGGCCTGCAAATCCTGTATGTCTCGCATACAGTTCGCGTCGACTCGCAAAGCGATGTCGAGATCAGATGCAGCAACGGTGGAGTAGTACTGAGTGATGTTCTGCTGAGTGTCGGCGTTACCGAAGCCGCCCAGTTGGGCGAAGATCGCGGAAATCTGGTCGGCTGACAATTCCGAACATCCCCGGAATGCCATGTGTTCCTGGGCGTGCGCCATTCCGGGGAACCCTTCGGGAGTTTCGTTGCCACCGACCAGATAGTTTTGCTCAACGGTGACAACCGGCGCAAGCGAATCGCGAACAATCACCACTCGCAATCCGTTGTCCAACGTCGCGCGCGTAACGTTGGTGTCTGCAGCCGGCCTCACCTGCGCAAACATCAACGATACTGCAATCACAACGACCGCCGAAACTCTGAGCGTAGAAAACAAGAGAGCACCTCCATCGAATAGCACCGATAGTCTAAAGTATTTCGACCTCGAAACCTGCCGCCAAATGCAATGCACCCGAACTCGCCGCCAGAGTTAGGACGGGTCCGCAATTCCTATTCACTCTTTCTTTGACGCAGCCCGGCTGCCGCAGGTTAGACAACTGCGGCACAGGCGCCAATCTAACCAGTGGGGACCTATGCCCTTTGTTGCCTCGGCGCGCCGTTTCGATTCGGCGCCGCAGTTGCACTGCTCAGGACCGGCTTCAGCGCGAAGATTTCGAGCGAACAAGAGGCAACTAAAGATGTAACATACTCCATCTAATGTAACCGGTGTCGATTCGGGTGGGGTCTGCACGGCAACCGTCATGGAATCCGAAATCTGGTGCGCCTCCGGAAGCGCAGCAATCGAGGCAAACTTGAAAACAAAAAACATCGCAATTGCTTCCTTTTGTGGATTCTTGGCCGCTATCTCCATCGTCGTTCCTAACCGCTTGATGGCGCAGGCGGCACCAGGGCCGATTTCCCCAGCACAATCACAAGCCCCTCCATCCCCTCCAGCAGCCAAACCTAAACAGCAAGAGGTTCAACCGAGGACGAGCCTTGATGGAGCCTGGAAGCTAAATCGTGCTGAGAGCGATGACCCCCGCGCGAAGGCTGAAGATTCGAGAGGAACAAATGGTGTTAGCGGCGGTGGCTATCCCGGCGGTGGCTACCCTGGGGGTGGTTACCCCGGCGGTGGTGGAGGCGCCTACGGGGGACGGGACCTAGAGAATAACGAAAAGATACAGCAGTTGATTCGCCCCGCAAGTTCGCTGAGTTTCGTCCTGAAGAATGCGGAAATTGATGTGACGGACGATCAATACCACAAGCTTGTTTTCTATACCGACGGGCGACAGTTGCAGAAACACAAGGACAACAGCTATCAGGAAATCGCTGCGCACTGGAATGGAAGCCAGTTTGTGTCGGACGAGAAAAGTCCGCAGGGCGGAAAGATGAGCCGAAGCTTCGAATTGTCCCAGGACGGCCGGCAGTTTTACGAAACCCTGCACATCGACCGCGGCAAATCCAGAGGGCCGTTGGTCGTACGATACGTATACGACGTTGCTAACTCACAAAATGCACGGACCGGCCAGGATGCTGATCCGAACCAGCCTGTGCTAAGAAGGCATTCTGACGATAGCAACAGGGTCTCAAGCCCACAGGGCACGCAGACCGGTCAAGATGCTGATCCGAACCAGCCCGTGCTAAAAAGGCATTCTGACGATAGCAACAGTTCATCTCAATGACATCATCAAAGATTATCTACATCTCGTCTTCACTCTAGATGGCAAACCCGTTGACAGCGACTAGATTCTGGCGAAACCAACGGCGTCCACCATGCCTGATTGTTTTCCTTTTCGCTTTCGTTGCATGTCTCTCTCGAATTTCAGTTCAAGCCCAGAATCAAGGCCCTGCCCCCATTCGGGTGGACGTGAATCTCGTCGTGCTTGACGCGACGGTGAAGACGAAATCCGGTCAAATCATGGCCAATCTGAAGAAGGAGGACTTCGAGGTTCGCGAAGATGGCATCGCCAAGAAAGTCGAGCTCTTCAGTCGTGACGAATTGCCCCTGAATGTCGCGCTCGTGCTGGACCTAAGTGATTCGATTGGCCCGTTCCTGGGCCCTCTGCGTGATGCGGCGGCGACAACCCTTGCAGCGCTCAAACCCGAAGACGAAGTGGCGCTGTTTACATTTTCCACGGAAGCCGAATTACGCGTGCCGCTCACAAAAGACAAAACCAAGATTGCCGGGCAAATCAATTCGTTCAAGGCGGGCGGCGCCACAAACATCAACGACGGCATTTTCGCCGCCGCCGAATATCTGCTCACGGCGGAGCCGAAGGGCCGCCGGGTAATCATTTTGATCAGCGATGACGTCGGCACAGATGCGGGCGGACAAGGCACGCGCGACATCGTCACTGAAACCATAGCGGCAGACGCTGCCGTGTATAACCTGAAGATACCCGGATACAACCCGCCAGCAACGCGCTTCGCTGCAAGCATGATTCCAGGACTGGTGAACATTCACAAGGTCATGGACCAGACAGGCGGGGAAATCTTCGACGTCCAAAACGTGGCAAATCTGGATGCCGTGTTCAGTGCGCTGATTGAGCGGATCAAGACGCGCTACACGTTGGGGTACTACACTTCGGCCAACGGCGCCGAGGGCAAACCACACAAGTTGGATGTTCGTCTGGCACCGTCGTTCGGAACGAAGGGACGCAATTACGTCGTTCTCACCAAGAGCGGCTATTACTTCCGATGACGCCGATGACGCCAAGGATTAGTGACCTCGGTCGTCCCGGCGACAGCACTCAGATCCGAACACTCGTGCTCCGCGCTGAAGAACTTGATCGCAAAACCACGGCCAGATAGACAAGAATCAAGGGATGCCGGATGAGTAAGGAAAGATTTCCGCAGCTTCCATCTCCGTTCGTTTTGCAAGTCGATTCCAACTTGTACCGTCGGGTAGCGGATCCGTGTAGATTGATCTGAGCCTGATCTCATGAATTCTTTCCACGCTTCGTTCGATCTTCAACGGCACTAGTGTTTCGATCCAGCGAGTCTTCCGGCGTCCGCTCATCTCCAGCTAAATACAAGTAACGGAAGACCTATTCTGCGACCCTGACGGTCCCCATCGGCGAGTGGACGGTGCGGCGCTGGTACGCCGCGAGCTCGGCAGCAACAACGGCGGGGAGTGACTGGCAGGGCGCAGCCTAACGCGACGAAACCGTCGCTGCGGCCGCCTGCATCAAAGAAAAAAGGCCGGGAGAAGAGGTCTTCTCCCGGCCTACCCGTGTTCTACGCTGCTTCAGTTGTTCCAGCCCGCACGAACCGGCTGGCCCACCAGCAACGCTGGGTCGGCGCCCTTCCGCGGGACGAACTTCTGCGGACGGCCGCCCCACACCTCTGCCGTGTAGAGGTTGCCGTCCTGGTCCACACTGAACTGGTGCGTTCCCCACAGTCCGCCCGGCTCGGGGGTCATCGTGCCCCACGAATACAGCAGCTTTCCGTTAAGGTCGTACTTGTAGAACTTGAAATTCCCGTGACCATCCGACATCCAGAGGTGCTGGTCCGCGGCCATGTAGATGTGATACGTTGCGGTGGGGCCGTCGCCGAGGTACCACTGATTGAGGAACTTTCCGTTCTCATCGAAGATCTGAATGCGCCGGTTGCTTCGGTCGTTGACGTAGATCCGGCGCTGGTTGTCGATCGCGATGCCGTGCACGGTATTGAAATAGTTTGGCCGCATCTCCTTGCCGTTGACCTCGCCCCTCTCGCCCCACGCCATCAGGAACTTGCCGTCCTTGTCGAATTTCACGACGCGCGTTTCCTCGTACCCGTCGGTGACGAAGAAGGTGCCGTCCGGCAGCCACGCGATGTCGGTCTGACGGCCGAAGGTCTCGTTGGTCGGACCGGTCTTCCTGATAAACGACGGGCGCCCGGTATTGCCGGTCATAACTGCGTTCCTCTCGGTCGTCGTGTTCAACGTGCCGATCGTCTGGAGCAGTTTCTTGCCGTCGTTGCTGAATATCCGGATGACCTCGTGGCCGTCGTCTATGGCCCACACGCGCTTTTCCGGGTCATAAGGACTGATTAGGATCTTGTGAACGCGACCCTGGGATAACACATTCGGATTGTCCGGCTTGAACAGCGAATCCCACTGGGTCCACGCCTCTTTCAGATTCCCCTGGCTGTCGTATACCGTAATGATGTGTTTCCACCGGTAGTCCTTTCCTGCGACGCCCTTGTAGTCGTCGGAGGCTTCGCCCGGACTGGCGTAGGGACCCACTGACGCGTTCCGCCCGTACATCCCGCGCCCAGGGACCTCCACGTGCGCCGTCAGTCCGAAAGCGGTCTGGAGCTCGACGTATGCTTTCTTGGCGTTTGCTAAATCGGGCAGCTCGCCTCGCATCGTCACGAAGATGCGATCCGGGTTCTGGGCGAACACGCCCTGGACCGCACCCCACGTCCAGCCCTTTTCCTCCGGAAACAATGTGGCCAAGGGTTTGGGCCAATTCGGGTCGACTCGATACGGGCCGTCCACCAGTTCGTCACTCGGGTTTGCTGGATCGACCCACTGACCCGCCTGCGCCTGTTGCTGTGCCGCGCCCCCCTTATCGGTGCTCGAGCAGCTTATCAGCGTCATGACACCGATCGCGGCGCAAACCATCGCTCCGACAACGATCTTTCGACCAATCACTTTCATTGGGTTTCCTCCTCTGTTTTGCATCTCGGGATGCTCGCCCGGATTTCAGGATATTACACGAACTGGGCACAATGCGCTTCTACTACTGAAATGACAGGTACAGACATTGGACGTGAAGACGAGGCTCTTGAAGTATGCCGAGTGCCCCATTCTTTGCGAAGCAAAGGGTGGGAGGCTTTGTATAGCAAGTTCTGATCAAGAAGAAAAATAACTTGAAACGGACCTATTCGGATATTCGTCATCTTATACGTCGGAACCGCGCGGGAACTGGGCACATTCGACCGGAACGGCCGCTTGAAGATAATAACCGCAAGGGACGTTGTCCTCTGTGGGAAGAATATCTGCATGCATTCGTCCCATGATGATTGTGTCCGTATGTGGCCTGGCGCTGTCATCTGCTGGCGCCGAGCCTTTTGATGCGCAGATGTCCGTTAAAACGATGAGGCGTTACCAGAAGACTGGCCGCATGGGACGAGCCTCAAGGGTAGCTTTGTTGTTGTTGTTGCTGGCAATTTTACTTGGTCTCTCTGCTTCTGTCCGAATATGTGCGCAAACAGCCGATAGTACCCTTAGCGGCTCAATCAAGGCTTCATCCGGATCCGGCATTCCGAATGCAAGCGTGTCGATCAAGAAAAAGGATATGACAGCTCAGGAGGAGAAATCCGTCACTTCCAGTGAGGACGGGACTTACGCTGTGCGCAATTTGCCGCCCGGAACATACGAGGTCACAGTCACGGCTCCTGGTTTCACCGGCGCGACCACGACGGTGACGGTCGCCGCCGGAGCGGTGCAGACGGCAGACTTGACCTTGATGTCCACAGCAACCCCTGAGGAAGGCTTAAAGCAAGTGACTGCGGCCGCATGTTGCGACACGATGAGCTCCAAGGAAGTAGGTGAATTGCCGCTCAATGGTCGGTCTTCAACCGATGTCGCAGCTCTTGAGCCCGGGGTCTTGAAAACGCGCACTCAGGCTCAGAACGGTCCAAACGGCTATGGGATCCAAATGGCGATATTCGGCGGGCGTCCCCGGCAGAACAGCTCCCGGCTGGATGGCATCAGCGTGAACGACTATGCAAATGGGCCGCTCGGCAACGCGGTCGGTGTCGCCTTAGGTGTCGATGCGCTCGATCAGTTATCCGTCCTGACGAGGAATGACCAAGCCGAATATGGCCGCTCCTCAGGAGGGTATATTACCTCCTCGACACGTTCGGGCACGGCGAGCTTCCACGGGAGTGTCTTCGAGTATTTTCAGAACGACGTGCTTAATGCGAAAAATTATTTTGATATCGAACGGCCTCCTTTCCATCGCAATCAATTCGGTGCCACTGCTGGCGGGCTGATTGGGAAAAACACCTTCTTTTTCGCTTCATATGAGGGGATTCGCCAATCTAAGGGCAACACACAGGTAGCGGCCGTGCCGTCGGAAGCGGCTCGTGCTGGCAATCTTTCCACTGAGACAGTAGTGGTTGATCCGCAGATTGCGCGTGTGCTGCAGGCTTTCTATCCTCTACCCAACGCAGGCCTGTTGGGAGCAGGGGACACGGGGAGACGCGTCTCTGCCGGTATTCAGACAACTCCTGGGAATCATTTCGTGGTTCGGATGGACCATGAATTCTCTGGGAATGACTTGCTTTATGGCGTCTATACCTCTGATATCGGATCCAGTACCGGGCCCGATAAGCTCAATAACAAACTGAGTGTCAGTGATTCGCAATCCCAGTTTGTCAGCTTCGGCGAGACACACACCTTCAGTCCGCATCTGCTCAATTCCTTTCGATTCGGGCTCTACCGGATGGTCTCGAACACCGGTAAAGGCCTGGTCTCCGGAAATCCACTCGTGGCGGACACATCATTCGGTGCCATCCCCGGCCACTCAGTCCCCCAGATCAATGTGCCTGGTCTCGTCAAAATGATCGCAGGAGTGGATGCACTTGATCAATATCATTTCTATTGGACGTCGATTCAAGCCTATGACGACATCTCCTTGAACAGAGGGGCTCATTCGTTGAAGTTCGGCGTGGCTGTCGAGCGGATGCGAGACAATGTTTCGGCGATTGCCAACCCAGCTGGCCAATTCTCTTTCAAGTCACTTGCCGATTTTCTGACCAACAAGCCGCTTTCATTTGCTGCGGCGCTTCCCGGCGCGCTCGGCGAACGCGGATTTCGTCAGACGGTGGTTGGGGCGTACATTCAAGACAACTGGCTCGTCCGGCCGAACCTGACCTTTAACTTTGGTCTGCGCTATGAGATGGCGACCGTGCCCACCGAGGCTCATGGTCAGCTGACCGCTCTTAGGAATCTCACCGACGCGCAGCCTCATCTGGGTTCTCCCTTGTTTTCCAATCCAACGCTGCGCAATTTTGAGCCACGGATTGGTTTTGGCTGGGACCCATTCCATAATGGCCGAACCGTGATTAGCTCTGGCTTCGGGATATTTGATGTTTTGCCTCTGCCCTATGAGATCGAGTCCGGCGAACTCTTTGCTGCTCCTTATTTTCCTATGGGAAATGCAACGAACCTGCCTCAATTTTCGTACCCGACCGGCGCATATGCCATAGCCGCGGCCTCAACCAGTGGTTTCGGCCAGGCCTATTTCGAGCCCAACCCGCATCGCAATTACGTCATGCAGTGGAACTTCACCACACAATGGCGACTCCCTGGCAAATTCAGCATGAAGCTCGGATATGTAGGCTCACGAGGCGTGCACCATATCTTTCGCGTGAAAGACGCGAATATTGTTTTACCGACGCTCACTCCTCAAGGCTATCTTTGGCCTTGGCCGGCAGGCAGCGGGACACGGCTCAATCCCGGCGCCGGCCGCATCACTGCCGCGTTTTGGGAAGGGGATTCGCGCTACAACGCCCTTGTTTTACAAGTGAAGAGGCCGATCGGCCGCAATTCTCAGGTCACGGGCTCATATACTTGGGGCAAGTCAATCGATACGTCCTCCGGTAGTATCGAAGGAGACGAATACACCAATGCGCTTTCTAGCCCATTGTGGTTCAACACCAGACTGAATCGAGGAGAATCAGATTTTGACATTGCTCAGGACCTGAAAATCATCTATTCATGGCAAGTCCCCGGGCCGAAATGGTCTTCAAGTTTCGCAACCAACTTAATTAGCGGGTGGCAGACTGGAGGAATTCTTGAAATAAGCACGGGCGTGCCTTTCACCCCCGGCATTGGCGGAGATCCACTCGGAGTGGGAAATACGGATGCCAATATTGATGTACCGAATGTGCTCTCCGGCCCCGGTTGCGACTCTCTTGTGAATCCCGGAAATTTTGCTCACTACATCAAAACGCAATGCTTTGCGGCGCCCAATCCGATCACACTTCGAGGTAACCTCGGAAGAAACCGGCTTATCGGACCTGGAATGGTGAACCTTAATTTTTCCGCGTTCAAGAACAATTATATTAAGAGGATCTCTGACACTTTCAATGTGCAGTTCCGGTCGGAGTTCTTCAACATTTTCAATCGTCCAAACATTCTTGCACCGCTTTATAACAGAAACATATTTGACTCCACGGGACATCCGCTTGACAGTGGAGGTTTGACTGATTTGACCTCAACTTCATCGAGGGCCATCCAGTTCGCGCTGAAGCTCATTTGGTGACAGAGCCAGGAGCCTTTTCCCGCGGCCTGTTAGGCCACGCCCGTCTAGGGTTCTTTGCTTGTGATATATTCATCGGCCGGGAAGCGATGAAAAAACAAAAACCACAAACTAGGAAACCCGCCCTCAAAGGCACAAAGAAATCGAAGACCGCGTCGCGTGCAGGTGTGAGAAAGGCTTCCACCATCAGCGCGAAAGGGGCGGGGACCAGTCCGCAGCGCGTGCGCGCGATCCTTCAGAAACTCGATGATGCTTATCCGGACGCAATCTGCGCGCTCGAGCACAAGAACCCGTTTCAATTGCTGATTTCAACGATTCTCTCGGCTCAGTGCACCGACGAACGCGTCAACCAGGTCACGAAAACGCTCTACGTGAAATATCCCACCCCGAAAGATTTCGCGTACGCGAATCCGCTGGAACTGGAGCAAGACATCCGGCCAACTGGCTTCTTTCGGAACAAGACGAAGTCCATCATGGGCGCGAGCAAGAAGATCGTCGAAGAATTCGGGGGCGAGGCGCCGAGCACGATGGAACAGCTCCTGATGCTGCCCGGTGTGGCGCGGAAAACGGCGAATGTCGTGCTGGGCACGGCGTTCGGCATCGCCTCCGGGATCGTCGTGGACACCCACGTGATGCGGCTCTCTGAACGTCTTGATCTTTCTCACAATACCGATCCCAAGAAAATCGAACAAGACTTGATGCAGGTGATTCCTCGGGACAAATGGATTCTGTTTTCTCACCAGTTGATCTGGCACGGGCGCAAGGTCTGCCAGGCCCGCAAACCCCGCTGCGCCGGATGCAATCTCGAGCGCCTCTGCTACGCAAAAGACAAGACAGTCGGTAGTGGGTTAGTTTCCGAGTAGCCGACAATCCGTCCAGAATGGCGCAGGCGCGAACAACACTTCCGCAAGTTTCCGGGTAAACCACCGTACAGAACGCACCGGCACAGGGCACACCTCTGCGCACGCAAACGCGGCCTCTACGAGAATGCCGCCGTTACTGAAAATTCTTGCGAACTAACAATGAGGTCATATAATTGAGGCTTAGATGACATTAAGCGACTTCACTCGATGGTTGTACCGTGGGCAGCGGCCCAACTGGATCGCGAGGATTCTGAATAGAGCGACGGCTGCTGTAGCCTCGTCGGGCGTCACATCCAACTACCTCGAGACATTGGAAGTGACCGGACGAAAGTCGGGGCGGACGTTCTCGCTGCCGGTGGTCCTGGCCATTGTCGATGGACAGCGGTACCTGGTGTCGATGCTCGGAGATAATGTGAGCTGGGTCCAAAACGTACGTGCAGCCGGTGGAAGAGCAGTTCTCCGGAGCGGCGGTCGTGAAGAGGTCCAACTCGAAGAGGTTCCCGCCGACCAGCGCGCACCCATTTTGAAGGCTTACCTGCAGCGAGCACCGGGAGCGCGACCGCACGTGCCCGTGAACAAAGATGCAGCGCTTGCGGAATTCCAAAGGATCGCCGCGGCATTTCCGGTCTTTCGTCTTGCTTCTAACAAGACGGTGCAGCCGACGCAGCCCTGCGGGCCGCGCGGCTGACCGGCTACCTCCATGGGCAGCACCTGCCTGCAGTAACTTCCTGATGCGACACGTCAAATAAAAAGGCTCGTCCGTGACTTTAACGAATCGGCAAGGAAGCTGGCGACTCCGCCGCACTCCAGGCCGGCGACGAGTTCTGACTCCTTGATCCCCATCACGTCCCGAGACATCTCACAGGCGATCATTCGCACGCCAAGTTCCCGCGCGAGGGAGATCATTTCCTCGAGCGAGCTGACATTCTTATCCTTCATCATGGATCGCAGCATCTTTGCGCCCACGCCGAAGTAGTTCATCTTCGAGACGGGGAGGCTCTTGCTCGATCCCGGGGACATAAGGGCCATCATTTTTTGAAAGAGGGTCTTCCCGGAAACCTGGTTATCCTTTTTGAGGACGCTCAGCCCCCAGAAGGTAAAGAACATGCTCACCTGCTGGCCCATGGCTGCGGCGCCCGTAGCAATTATGAAAGCCGCCAGGACGCGATCCAGATCGCCTGAGAAGACAACAAGCGCGACCCGGTCCTCCGCCACCTGCCCCTCAACATGCGCAAGCCGCTTCTCGAGGTCCCGGAGCTTTTCCTCGAGCGCCTGCATCCGGGACGGGTCGGCGGCGAGTCCTGCTCCTGCACTGGCATCCATATTGTTTCCTCCTCACGCCGTCCGCTTCACGTAGTGAACGTACACGTTGGCGCCGTCTGTGGATTCTGTCTCCTGGCCAACCAGCTCCACATTCTTCGCGACCTTGGCCCAGCCCTGAAAGTCCGCGACCGAGCCCCGGTCCGTGGCCACCACCTTGAGCACTTGGCCAAGCTCGAGTTTCCCAATCTCCTTCCGGGCGTTGACCAGAGGCATCGGGCAGTTGAGGCCACGCGCGTCGAGCAGCTTGTCGAAGGGCTGACTCATTGTTTTCCCCCAGCGGAAGCCGCCTGTGCCTGCGAAAGCGCACAAACGTTCTTGCCCAACTCCAGCGTTGCGGCGTCTTCCCCCGTGGGCACCAACAATCCCGTATTGACGCGCTTGATGTTCACGTATTCGGGGATGAACTTGGGGAGGCTCTCAAGCAGGTAGCGAACGAATCCTTCCTCGCTCTCCCGCTGGAGCACGACAAGGCCGTCATTCCGCTTCTTCAGATCGTCCAACGACGCAGCGAAGCGTCCCGTTTCGTCCGCCTCATCAAGGCTGCTGAAGTGTCCTGGCAGCACAGTGATCCCTCCCGGGAGGCCGAGAAGCCTCCGCAGCGACCGGCCGTGCAGGGGCGCCCAGGTTTCGGCCTTCCCGCCGAGGTCCGGCCGCGCAATGGACCGGATGAAAATGCTGTCGCCCGTGAAAAGATATCTGTCGTCGAGCCGAAAAGCAACCAGACCGAGTGTGTGTCCAGGGATGTGGAGTGCCTCGAGTTGGTGCTGTCCGACCGGGAACAACTGGCTGTCGCGAATGAACTCGTAGGGAATCGTCGCGGGCAGCACGTCGATGGGATGAATGGCGTCGTACGGATGCAGGTAGTAGGAAGCACCGGTCTTGGCAGCGAGAGCAAGCCCACCGCTGATGTGGTCCGCGTGGCCGTGGGTGTCAATCACCGCTTCGATCGTGAGGCCCGTAGCGCGAGCCAAGTCCAGGTAAGGATAGAGGTGGCGGAGGGCATCGATCACGATCGCCTTCCCCGCGCTTGCCACCATGTAACTCAGGCACCCTCGCGCGGGGCGGCTCACCTGATAGATTGCTAGATCGGGACCTTCGACCAGAGCGCGGGTCGCATAGTGCTCACCCCAGGCTTTCATCCCACCCTTGAGGTTGGCGCTGGCGTAGCCCAGGCGGCGCAGCCCTTGCGCGACGAACTCCGAAGTGTCGCCCTTGGCACATACCGCAAGGATCGGCAGATCAGAGGGAAGTTGGTCCGCAAGGTCCCGCTCGACGTAAGCGACGACGGAGTCCAACATCTCGTCTTTGCCGCCAAGTTCGAGCATCTCGAAATAGGGAATATTGACGGCGGGCACAGGGCTGCGGCCTTCGAGTCGAAACCTCTCGAACTCATCGCGATTGCGCACATCGAGGACAAAGAATTTGTCGCGACGCTCCAGCCGTTCGAGCAGGTCTCCCGCAGTCCAAACTCCGTCGTTCAGTTGTTCTGCCATTGTGGGTCCCTCAGTGGAAAGATACCTACTTCGGCTGGGCAACGATCCGCAGATACGGCCGGGGTGCCACCCAGCCACCGGGATACTTCTGTTTGGCTTCTTCCTCCGACACCGCCGGCAGGATGATCACGTCGTCGCCCTGTTTCCAGTTCACCGGCGTGGCCACTTTGTGCTTGGCGGTGAGTTGTATCGAATCGAGCACGCGCAGCACTTCGTCGAAGTTGCGGCCGGTGCTCATCGGGTAGCTGAGCATCAGCTTGATCTTTTTGTCGGGACCAATCACGAACACGGTACGCACAGTGGCGTTCGTGGCCGCGGTGCGGCCTTCGGAAGTATCGCCGGCGTCGGCCGGCAGCATGTCATAAAGCTTGGCCACCTTGAGTTCCGGATCCCCGATCATCGGGTATTTCACTTTGTGGCCCTGCGTCTCCTCGATGTCTACGGCCCACTTGCTGTGACTGCTCGCCGGGTCCACGCTCAGCCCGATGATCTTGCAATTGCGCTTCTCGAATTCCGGCTGCAGCCCGGCCATGTAACCCAGTTCCGTGGTGCACACCGGGGTAAAATCCTTGGGATGCGAGAACAAGATGGCCCAGCCGTTGCCGATCCATTCGTGGAAGTTGATGGTGCCCTGCGAAGTTTCGGCGGTGAAATTGGGAGCTTCGTCGTTTATGCGCAACATGGTTCGCCTCCAAAGTGTTGTGTTTTCCAGGGCCGCGCGCCCTGGAACCTTCGTTCCTGCTCGATCAATTCTCCGAAACCGAGTCGCTCGGCGGCCTGATCCTGGTGCGCGAACTACCTCCGGAGCGTCTTCTCTGCGTTCAAGCTCACGCGAATATAGATGCAGACGACCACCAGAGGATTCACAGAAAAAGTTCAAATTGAAAATCCGGGCTTATGCCTCTCGTGCCCGGGACACAACAAATTGTTACCAAAGCAGACTCCAGAGAGATCAGCGAGGTCCCGACTGCTCGTTTTTGCCCGTCTATTGCTCTGCGCCCACTAAAGAATGAATAACTTAGCAGCCACTTTCTTAGGAGAGAACTTCTCGGCACTTGGCAACAATCATTGGATGGGATTCGTTGCGCAGAAAAAAGCATCCGCACATCCGATAGGGGTAGAATTAAGAGAGTTATGTTCGCCGACGATGCAAAGACCCACTGGGAGAAGGTCTATACCATCAAGGCGCCGGACCAGGTCAGTTGGTATCGTCCGCACCTGGAAATGTCGCTTTCTCTAATCGAGCGGGCGGCCGGTGGAGTCTCGGCGTCCATCATTGATGTTGGCGGCGGTGAATCGACTCTCGTCGATGACCTCCTTACACGAGGCTATCAAAACATCACCGTTCTTGATGTATCGCAAGCCGCAATCGACGTGACGAAGAAACGTCTGAAAGAAGCTGCCGACCGCGTTCACTGGATCACAGCCGACGTTACTACAGTGGGGCTCGCGCCAGGCGCATATGACGTTTGGCACGACCGCGCCGTCTTCCATTTTCTCACCTCGATGGAGAAACGTGTTGCCTATGTCAATGCTGTGGCACGCGCGGTCAAGCACGGCGGCCACGTCATTGTCAGCACGTTTGGGCCGGAAGGTCCTACGAAATGCAGCGGGCTCGAAGTAATGCGTTATGACGCCGAATCGCTTCACCGCGAGTTTGGCGCACGCTTCCGCCTGGTTGAGAGTTCTAAGGAGCTGCATCAAACCCCACTTGGGACCACGCAGCAATTCCTCTACTGCTACTGCCGGATCGACTAAAGTCGCGTCGCCCCGGTATTTTTTCGCCTCTTGCTAACAGCCAAAAGGTTCTCAACCGGAGGGCCATTCCTCACAACTTGGCGATTATGCCCGAGTCACGGCGTACTCAAAAACTGACCCACTATCAGACAGTCTGAGGGCTGCCCTTTTCGCGGCACCTGTGTGCGTGTTCTGTGGACGCCCTGCGCCCCGTTGGGTATAGTGCCCCCATGCAACTCTTGCCGGGGAAAGTAGCGGCGGCACGCATCGCTGGGATTCTCCACCCAAAATATCAGGTTCACGGCTATTCCGTCCATCTGACCGCGCGCAAAATCTCGGCGGTGGACCCAACGGGACAGATCGATTTTGGCGGGAGCGAGTACGTAGCTGCGGGGCGCATGGAGGTTGCGCCGCAACGGTTGCGGCTGGAAGACCGGTACCAATGGTGGGACCTGGGCCGCGGGAGCTACTTCGTCGAATGCAATGAAACGCTCAACCTCGCAGAGGACGAAATAGCCTTAATTGAACCCGAGGACCGGCTGTTGCGCGCGGGCGCGTCGCACGTGGCCTCGTTCGTGCGCGGACACCTGGCGCCGGTCGAGTTGCTGCTGGAAGTCAGTACGGCACGGCTGCGCGTGAAGGAGAATGCGCGGCTCGCGCGAGTCCGGCTGTTCCGCATCACCGGGGACCAGGAAACAATTCGTGGCTTTCGAACACCCAAACCGCAGAAACCAAAACGGACAGAGCGGAAAAAAGCGGCGCGTCGTTAACGCTGGGCCGCAAGTTGTCTCTGTTATTCCATTGCCCCTCTCGAAAAAATGACCCGTGATGTGGTCCCTGAGACTGGAAGGGTCTGTCTGCATAACCCGAATGTGGCCCTTTGAAATCGACAGCTTCGCCAAGTTGCGTAATAGCTTCTACTCAAATCGGATCTTCCGGTCCAGATTGAGTAATTGGCAGGGACAACCGCAATGTGTACCCGAAGAAAGACCCATGCTCACTTTAACTCGACTTGAATCTCCATGGCTGTGCGGTCACCGATGTTTTCGGTTACATGCTTCAGCGCATCCCGCCAAGCAATGTCGCCCGGCTTTCGGGGGTTGTCCACCTGCCTTCCATCGGCGAGCGTCATGGTCGTGTGCAGGTCGGTAAGATACACGACGACATAGTGGGGATGCTCGTGCAATGGGCTCTTAATGTGAGGCTCCAGAATCGTGCGGATCACGCGCACCCGGTCATTCTCAAAGAGCACGATGTGGTACCGAGGGTCCAGCCTGACAGGATCGAACGGGAGGGGCCACGATAACCCCTTCGGCGCCCCGGACTTCAATTCGACAACGGCGGCCTCCGACGGTAGATCGGAGAGGTTCTCCTCCGCGTGGTTGACCGCGTCGGTATAAGAAACCTCTCCCGCCTTTCGTCTGACTTCCTGCGCTTTCCCATCGGCTCCGGTGATTCTCTGATGGCAATCCGTCAGATGGACCACAACCGACGCGGGGTGCTCGTGCATCGGTGTTTTCTCGTGAGGGCCCCGTTTTACTCGCAGGACTCGCACCCAATCGTTCTCAATCTCTACTTTGTAATCTCTCGGGCTGACCTTGACCGGGTCTTGCGCTGCCACTGGCGCAGGTGCCAGTCCAATCAGAATGGCCAATAATAACTGAAGCATTGTTCCTCCCAACCTAACCTGTATTGCAAGCAATGAGAACGGTGAGCGTCCCGGAAATCATTCCGACGACACGCTCGATTCCCACTTGGCCAGGACGAGTCCGGGCCATCCGACAAGCATTGTTGCACTAAGGCCGCACAGAGCTGCCATGGATAGCCAAACAGCGGGCATGGCCGAGTTTCCCGTAACGTGTATGAGATACGTAGAGATTGCTGGCGTAAAACCACCAAAAATCGCGGTCGCCAGACTGAACGCGAGCGCAAATCCGGTGGTCCTGACCTCCTGAGGCATGATTTCCGCCAAAAAGGGGACCATGGCTCCGTTGTAGCAGCCAAAAATGCAGGAGAACCAAAGTTCAACCATCAATAACCGGGCTACCGATGGATTGCTCACCAACCAAGACATGGCGGGATAGGCTGATATCAGTGTAGCGACCGCAAAGAAGATCAGTAAAGGTTTGCGCCCAACTTGGTCTGAGATGGCGCCGCCTATGGGCAGCCAAATGAAGTTCGATAGACCGACACATAGAGTAACCATTAAGCTGGCTCGGTTTGTCAGGTGCAATACCACGCGACCGAATGTCGGCGTATAAGCAGTTATCAGATAAAAACAAACGGTTGTCATAGTGGAAAGCAATACTCCCACGACGATTATTTTCCAGTGGGCGCCAAGTGAGGCAAGGATCTGCGAGACTCCGGGCCGTTGCTTGCGGGCCAGAAAGACTTCCGTTTCGGCCAATGATCTGCGCAGCCAGAAAAGCAGTGGCACAATCAGGCAGCCAATCACGAACGGAACCCGCCAGCCCCACAAAGCCATGCTCGCCGGCGGCAATATGGAACTAAGTGTCACTCCCAGAAGTGCTGCACAGATCACTGCGATCTGCTGGCTGGCGGATTGCCAAGAGCAATAGAACCCTCTGTGGCCAGGAGTCGCAATTTCCGCCAAATATACCGAAACACCACCCAACTCAACGCCGGCAGAGAACCCTTGCAGCAAACGACCTGACACGACAACAATCGGCGCGACAATGCCAATGGTCCTGTAGGGCGGCGTAAAGGCAATGATAGATGTGCCCACTGCCATTAATAGCAGGGTGAGAATCAGGCCGGAGCGCCTCCCATGCCGGTCGATATATATACCCAGGACAATCGCGCCCAGGGGACGCATGAGGTACCCGGCGCCGAAAGTTCCCAATGTAAGTATGAGTGATGCGAATTCGCTGTTGGACGGGAAAATATCGTGTGCGATATACGAGGCATAATACGCGTATACCATGAAATCATACATTTCCAGGAAGTTGCCACTGGCGACACGAAAGATGGAACGCGCTTTTGAGAAAGCTTCTTGTGTACTCACATTAACC
This sequence comes from Terriglobia bacterium, assembly GCA_020073705.1. Lineage (GTDB taxonomy): Bacteria > Acidobacteriota > Terriglobia > Acidiferrales > UBA7541 > Palsa-360. The sequence goes on along the minus strand of JAIQES010000011.1, from coordinate 48,208 downwards.
ACCTTTCGCGTGTCCGCGAGCGAGACACTGATATTACCTCGTGTGCTCCACGGCGTGGCGAAGTAGGGCAGCCGACCTATAAATTCCGTGAACGAATTTGCTGTAAGGCAGCGTCAAGAAAAAAGACAGAATCACACCCAGGTGTAATGCCAGAAGAATACCCATTGCGCGAGTATCTCTTAATACCAGTAAAAGCAGCCCTGTCGCAGCAGAGAGAAACAGCAGTGCAAGAAGCGCATAATCAGCACCGAGCAGATCATTCGCTGCGGGCGCCGGATCGCTTCCGACCTTAACCCATGCAAGCCCTGCGGTGCCGATCAACATTCCGAACCCACCCGCCGTACCAAGCAAAACTGGGATGCTGAGGAACGGATATGGAGCGGCCAAGCCTAGAACATGTTCATAGAAGGCGGCCGTGCACGTCGAAGCAAAGCAGAGAAGGAAGCCATAGAACATCGCTTGGTGAGAGTATCGGCGAGTCTGCGAGAACGCTTCGTCGCGGTTATTGCATCCATATCCTCCTCCGCCGAGATTATGGAGCGTCAAGACATCGGAGGCTGCCTTGAGCAACGAACGCGCTTGCGCGACCGGCCCGCCGCCGGTGTCACGCCAAAAATTGAGAAAACCCATCACAAGGGCCAGCATCGCAAATGCAAACGTCGCTCCGCCCACGCCAATCATTGCCGCCTCGGGTATGACCGCGTAAAATGCTCCCGGCCCACGGTGTGGGCCATAGAGAATCGCGGAGGGCTGTAGTCTTGCAGTGAATATGAGCACGACTGCAATGCCAAGCGACGTCAAAAGTGAAACGAACATCCCATTGCGCTGGAAGAGTCCTGCGAGAGGTCGCGGCCATGCGTATTCCGCGTAGGTTTCTGACCTTACCCGCGCCAGGGCTTGCGGAAGATTGAGGGCGAACTCGTGTGGGGGCGCGTATTGGCAGGCGTAGTAACAGCCTCGACAGTCATGGCACAAGTTAGCGAGATAACCTAAATCGCCGTTGGAGAAGCTTCGTCGCAGTTCCATCGCCGGAAAGACGGCACAATACCCCTCACAATAGCGACAGGCATTGCAGATCACCATCAAACGCCGGGCCTCAATCACAGCTTCAGTTTCGCGCAAGCTTTGCAGCCTCTCTCCCGGCGATTCGTCCAAATACGGACCCGATAGCCATGCCAATGCCTGCCGTGTAGCCTTCGCCTAGGATGTTTCCGGCCATAATTTCCCCGGCGGCGAAAAGGTTCTCGCAGGGTTGTCCGTTCTTCATCAAAACTCGCGCGTTCTCATCTACCTTCACGCCGAGATAGGTAAATGTGATTCCCGGCCGCAACGGATAACCGATGAAAGGTGGGGTGTCGATTGCCCGCGCCCAATGCGTTTTCGGCGGATCAATCCCGGCGGTCCGGCAATCATCGAGTGAGCCAATATTGAATGTGCCGGATTGCACGGCACTATTGAAATCCCGGACCGTTGCTTCCAACGCCCCCGCATCAAGCCCCAGTTTCTGGGCCAACTCGCGGACGCTGTTTGCGCGGAAGGCCGGAAAAACGGAAGGCATGAAGAGAGTTTCGGATTTGGTATCTAGGATCGCGTACGCGATTTGCTTGGGCCGCAGGGCTACAAGCCGTCCCCAGATTGCATACCGCTTGGGCCAGAGATCTTCGCCCTCGTTGTAAAAACGCCGAGCTTCATGATCGACCACGATGCCGAAAGGGATGCAATCCAGACGGCTCACAATTCCACCGTCAAATTTCGGTGCGCGAGCATCAATGGCCAGCGCATGACATTGCTTGGGATCTCCAATCGGCGCCACGCCTTGATCGAGCAGATTTCTCAAGATTACGCCCTTATCAAAGGGCGTGCCTCGAATCAGGAAATTATCTGCTGCGTCGCCCCAGTATTCGCGTAGCCATTCGATGTTGGCTTGGAATCCGCCCGAAGCAACGACGATCGATCTTGCTCGAACGGTCACCGGGCTGCTCTCGCTGATGGCAACGGCCTCCTGGACGGCACCATCGACGAGACGGAGGGACTTGACTTCCGTATTGTATGCAACCTTGATGCCGATCCGTTCCGCGGTCGCATAATACGCATTCATCAGGGCTTTACCTCCACCCAGGAAAAAAGCGTTCGTGCGCGACAGATTCAGTGTGCCGCTCAATGACGGCTGAAAATGCACCCCGTGGGCCTCCATCCAAGGGAGCACTTCCGATGTCCCGCGAATGGCTATCCGCGCCAGATGCTCGTCTGTTTTCCCGCCAGTCACGCCCAGCAAGTCGTTCCAATAATCAGATTCCGAGTAGGAATCAGTAAGCGTGGAAGTAGGCTTCAGATGCATGGCCCGCAGATTTCGAGTGTGACGGCTATTGCCTCCGCGAAATTCCTTCGGCGCATGCTCCAGCACCAGGACAGTCGCCCCTGCTTCCCGTGAAGCGATGGCTGCGCACAGGGCCGCGTTCCCACCACCGACAACCAAGACGTCATAAACTTGATTCAGGTTCGTCATCGGACGCCACCTTCGAACTCAAGAAGGGTGCAGATGGTTCTGAAGCGCAACCCGGAAAAGGCTGGGCACTGTCAATCGCAATCCGTCGCTTCATCGACAAAAATTCAATGTGCAAAGGATTTGGTCGAAGCCGAAACTCTACCGGCGAATCACAATGTCCCAAGCTCGCCGGCAACGTCCGCATCGCCAGATTACCAAGCGGGTCACACGCCTCGCAGTTATTCGCCTTCACCATGACAAATCACTGGTTCTGGCTCTTCACATTTCCCGAAATTCGATTGCGTTTGCTCTGGACACCATGGTAATCGCTCTTCGGCCGGAGTTTCAACAGCGAATGCCAGCAGTCGGACGAATAATGTTGCGCGGTGGCACGCGCACCGGAAGCGTTTTGCCCAACTCGCAGCAATGATCAGCGGAAGCCATGATGGCTAAAATGAGCGCCGCGCGACTACTGGCCGTTGATTTCAGTCAGCTTCTTCTTGTGTTTGGGTGGCTTGAGGCGTTTGTCGGGGATGATCCGTTCAGGCGGAGGGGGGCCGGCCGACTCGCGGGCGCGGCGCCGCGCTTCTCGCCCGGCAGTGAACTTCGATGGCGCGCGTTTATTCTTTGTCACAAGTAGGCCGCTAGGCGCGTTCCGATCTGCACGAATTATAGGGCTGCTGCGTGCGATGATTCAAACGCCGCCCAGGTCAATACGAAGTGCAGTCCCGGCATCCTGGTGCAGGATATCATCTTACTCGCGGTGGGCGATGGCCCTGGCGGTGAGGCATTCGACCAGTTCGAACACCTTGGGACTGGTGCAGACTTCGTAGTAGGCGCGAGCGCCGGAGGAACCGATGCTGCCGTCGGGCATCAACTGGCGGACGAAACCGCGGCGGATCAGAACGGGCTCGATTCCCTCTCCGACCGGTGTTTCCCCAGCGTAGAACGTGACGCGTTCCTTGCCCCAAGGCATTACGCAATCCGCTTCGATCGACGTCAGCGCGATTTCTTCCTTCAACTTCTGAAAGCCTTCTTCGTTCAATTCAACCCCGTTCAGATTGAAGCGAATCAGAAATTCGTCCGCTTCGTCTTCTGATGAGCCCTCCATCATGGTCTGGAACAGGAAGAGGCGAAACAGCGAGGGATTCTGCGAGAGTAGGCGCTTCGCGGCCTTCGAACAGCTTGAGAGCCGGTCGGAGAGGTTCAATGCACGGGAGATCATGATTCGCGAATCGGTATCCATCCAGTACGTCGGCGCCGACCCCTGAAATGCGATACCGACGCCCAGCTCCAAACGCGGCAGTTCGTTTGATTCGGCGCGTTCGTTGTAAGCGAACGAAACGGCGAGAATCTGGCGAGCAAGGGCGCAGGCCTTCGAGACGGCGCGTTGTTGCGCGCGGTTGGATTCGGTTTCGAAAATGGCGAGCACCAGCGCATCGCCCTCGATGAACACTTTCGCCGCTCCGTAACGGTCGAGGATGCGCTTCACCGGTTCGTAGAAATTCAGGCTGAACAGCGACGCGGGATTCAGGCCGCGCGCGAGCAGGTCCTGGGTAATCTTCGTCGAGCCGCGCACATCGGCCTTGATGATCGTATGGGAGAGGACACGGTCTTCGGCGGGCCGCGCTTCCTCCGGCAAAAGGAACTCATACAGGCTGTTGTTCAGGCTCGACATCTCGCGCGTGCGCTCGTTGCGCACGAGGTTGACGCGCTCCATCGCGGCCGTCAGCCGTTCGTAATTGCGGGTGTCGCGCCGGAGCCGCATGAAGTCCTCGGCGAAACGCAGCGCGACCGCGCGCACCTCTTCTTGAGGCGTGCGGCGGATTTTCTTCGCCAGTTCGTCGATGCGCTGCATCGAAAACTGCCGCGCCGGAAACTGTTTCAGGATGTCCTCGACGTGCTTGTATTCCTCGCGCGATACCAGCGCCTTTTTTAACTGCTGCAAGTGGATCGGCGGGCAGTAATCGTGCCAGATGTTCCGCAACTGGTAGCTGGCCAGGATGTGGACGAGCAGATCGCGTTGTTCGAGCCGCGCTATCGATTCCTCCAGCAACCGCGCCCGCGTCTCTGCCGCATGGCCGCGTTCCTCCCCCGGCGCGTTTGCATCAAACAGGCGGCGCGCATTTTCAGGCTGATTCAGGTAGTCGCCCAAACGATTTTGATACTGTCCGGCAAGGTAATCTGCCTGGCTGCGCGCCGCTTCGATGCGCGGGCCCATGGACTCGAGTGTGGCTCGTAAGTGACGAAGCCGCTTCTCAACGTCGGTGATCGCCGCGCGCAGACTTGCCGGATCAGTGCCGAAGCCCACGCGCGCCATCAGACCGTTGGTGCGATCGAGCCGCCGCGCCAGCGTGTTGTGCTCTTCCTCGAGGCGGGCGATTTTTGCCCGGTTTGCCACCGCAGCGTCAGCGAGTTCCTGATGCGCGCGCCACGCGTCACTCAGATCACTTCCCTGATCTCCGGCCAGGACCGATTCCCTGAGGAAATCCAGCAGAAGGGCATCGAAGGTTTCGAACCGGTCCTGGTCGCGCGGATAATTTCCGAGCAGGACGTATTGCTCGAGGAAGAGCACATCGTCCTTGCCAGCCTCGACAAAAACGAGGCGATTGTTCAAAACATCGTAGGCCCCTCCGATTTCGTCGCCCCATAAGGCCTTCCGCGAACTTGCCAGGCCGTTCTCTTCGATCTCAACCATCGCTTGAAAAACGTGCTGGCCCGTGTGGCGGAACATATTTCGGCGGTCCGCCTGCAACTCGGCCAGCCGCGCCTTTATGACGTGCGCCTGCTCGGTCTGCTCAAAGTGCTGGCCCCGGCTGCGGAACCACTCCTTGCCTTCGAGCATGAGGTTCGCAAATTGCGTGCTGATTTCCTGCGTCAGGAATTTCAGCAGGGCGACTCGAAGCAACAGGTCGATCTCGATATTCTTCTCATGCTTGGCGTGCTCCAGACCCGCGTGCAACAGGTCTGCCAGATGGCGCTTCCAGATGGCGGCCTCCGGTGGGCGCGCGGCCCGGCGGTGGGTCTGCCGGCGGTCGGGCTGTGATCGGTCGGTCTGTGAAAGAAAGGTGAGGTTGGCGCTTTGACGGATGAATTCGAGCAGGTAGGCTCCGGTCAACTCGACAAACTTCGGGCTGAGGAAGACGTCGTGGTGGATGTTGTCTACACCGACGGCCAGGGTACCCAGAGACAGTTCGGCCACATAGGGTTTGAGGTTGATCCGCGCAGGGCTACCCGCAGAGAGCATGGATGTGCGCTCAGGCATAAATGGGCATGTAGAGACTCTCGACCAGAGTAACAAGGCGGCAAGGAGCGAACAAGACAGCGAACCCAAACCGTTAACAGCAAACCGGACATTTTGCCCCTGCAAGATCAAAACGGGAGACCCATCCACAGGACGACGATTCGCAAGACCGCCGTCCCTTCCAAAATCAAAGGGCCGGGATCAGAAAGACAAAGCCGTCGGTCAGGCGTGAAGCCTTGGCCTATCTAATCCTAATTTTTTGGTGATAACATCTCCGACGTTTGAATAAGCCGCAAAAGAGGGGATTCTGTGGTTGACCCTACCGCAATCAAGGAAAGAGGCACCCCATGAAGAACAGCCGAGAAAGGATTTTAACCACTCACGTGGGAAGCCTGCCGCGTCCGGCAGAGCTGTTAGAGCTGTTTCAACCGAATCCCCGAGATAAAGGAAGCGATTCGCAGGCGAATGCGAACTTGATCCGCAACGCGGTGGCGGAAATTGTCCACAAGCAGGCACAAATCGGTTTGGACATCATTGACGACGGAGAATTCGGCAAACCAGGATTCATAACCTATGTCAGCGAACGCCTCGGTGGCTTCGAGCCGGGAGAGCCTAAAGGGAGCCCGTGGGCTGGGTCGCGCGAGGCGAAATCGTTCCCGGAGTTCTATGAACAGGCCGCCCGTTCGGCGGGCAGTCCCACGACTGCGGCAACCCAGACTCAAATGGTGTGCACTGGGCCGATTAAATACAAGGGACAAAAACAGCTTCAGCGAGACATCGAGAACCTAAAGATTGCCTTGAATGGAGTCCACGTAGAAGAAGTTTTCATGCCCGCCATTTCACCCTCGAATATCGAGGACTGGCAGAAAAACAAGTACTACAAGACAGGCGACGAATTCTTATTCGCCATTGCCGATGCGATGCACGAGGAATATAGGGCGATCGTGGACGCCGGTTTCCTGGTGCAGATCGACGATCCCCGGCTTATAACGTATTACCTGCTCAATCCGAATGCGACGATCGAGGATTGCCGGAAGTGGGCTGAGGTGCATGTGGAGGCCATCAACCACGCGCTGCGAGGAATTCCAGAAGACCGGGTCCGATTCCACACATGCTACAGCATCAACATGGGCCCTCGCGTCCACGATATGGAATTGAAGGACGTAGTAGACATCATTCTGAAGATACACGCGGGCGCCTACTCCTTTGAGGCCGCCAATCCACGCCACGAACATGAATGGCAGGTGTGGCAAACCGTGAAGCTACCTGAAGGAAAGATTCTTATTCCGGGGGTGATCACGCAATCGAGCGTCGTTGTAGAACATCCGGAATTAGTGGCGCAGCGTATCCTGAGATACGCGAAGATCGTAGGCCGAGGAAACGTTATAGCTGGCGCCGATTGCGGATTTTCGTCGTTCGCGGGCTCGACTGAAATTCACCCGACCATTGTGTGGGCCAAATTGAAATCCCTGGTAGACGGGGCGCGGCTCGCAACCAAGCAACTCTGGCGCTGAAATTGAAGCTGGAACTCCGAGACATTTCCCACACACGATAATTCTTATCCGATCAGGCTTTGAAAGATTTTGAACTTTGGGGTGCCGCACCCTTTGCTTTAAGCGTGCGGCAGCGAACCCAACCCGTTAACAGCAAGACCAGCACTTACGCATATGATGATGCGGACTAGCCTGCATTTCTCACCACGGGCAGCGCCGGAGGCGCGAAAAGAATGTAGCCCAGGGCGTAAGCCCTGGGAAAGCGGTCCCTCGGCGGTGCCAAGCCCCGTTAGGGGCGAAAGAAGGAATCCAACGCTCTGCGCAAGCGTAATCTGTGTCGCCCCTACGGGGCTTTCCTGCGGGCCCCGTAGATTCCCAGCACTTACGTGCTGGGCTACCTTGTGCCGCCTCTTTCCGAGGCTCTCATGGTGAGAAATCCGGACTAGCTGCCCGTATCGGCGTTTCAATCCTGTGGGTGTAGGAAATCAAACCATGAGCGCACCCTTGAAACGGCATCAAGGGTGCGCCACCCGAAGACCAGGTGTCGTAACTCCGTGTCGACCTATGAGAGTGGTATCATCCCATCGTGAGCTTTCATCAATAGAAAAAACTCGAATGGGTTTGCCACCCGCTGAAAAGGAGAGACCCAAATGAAAATGCCAGTCATCACCTTGATTTTGCTACTTACTGCAAGTCCAGCATTCGCTAAGCCTGCAACCAAAACCTTTCCAGCTTCATGTGAACGTGTCTGGCAGGTTGTCGAATCTATTCCAACAGGACCAGGGCACCCTTATTCATCCTCCATGCTCGATGACAAACGCCTCAAAGCTGAGTTTGTAACCGGGCATGGAGCATGGACTGGAAAGCGAACGCTCTATCTCACTCTTTCTGGCACTGGCGACACGTGCGAAGTGGCAGTCGAAGGCATATTCTCAGGCCTCGCGCACAATGACAAAGGGGACCTGTTCAAGCGCATCGAACAGGCTCTCGTGGAAACGCCGTCCAAACCGGCGCCGGAGGTCAAGAAATGAAAGCCCGATCCTTCTCTTATGAAATCTTGCGCCTAGCCGGGAGCGCCGGGATTTGAAAGATTTGGAACTCTGGGGTGCCGCACCCTTTGGTTTTCAAGGGTGCGTTCTCTTATCACAATCGGTTCTCCAGGCTCAAACCCGAGATGGCGATACGGCGGGAATCGCCGCCCGCGTGCTCGAGGCGAATCTCGACGCGCGGCCAATCCGTGCGGTAGGAGAACCGCTCCGACCATTCGATGATGACGACAGCTTCCTCTCCGAGCGCGTCTTCCAGCCCAAGCGATTCAAGATCCTGGAAATTTTCAACGCGATAGAGGTCCACGTGGTAGACCTTGCAATGGTTATGGAAAACGTGGACCAGCGTGAACGTGGGGCTGGTGACGTCCTCTTCCGGCGCGGCCCCCAGACCACTGATGATCCCCTTTGTCAGCGTGGTCTTCCCGCTGCCAAGCTCCCCGCTCAACATTACCATCACGGGCGGATGAAGCCCTGCGGCAATTTCCCGGCCTTTCGCGATGGTTTCTTCGGACGAGTGAGAGACAAACTCGCTAACTCGCATCTCTCACCATGAGAGCCCCGACCCAGTCGGGGCGGCACAACGTAGCCCAGCACGCAAGTGCTGGGAATGCATGTGGCCCACACGAAAGCCCCGTAGGGGCGACACGGATCACGCTTACGCACAGCATTGAATTCATTGTTTCGCCCCTAGCGGGGCTTGACGCCGTCGCATTGCTATTTCCCCAGGGCTTACGCCCTGGGCTACATTCTTTCGCGCCTCTGGCGCTATCCGTGGTAAGAAATGCAGGCTAACGGCCATGTTCCCACTCCGCAAGAACCCGCGAATACGCCTCCGGGATCGCTTCGATCAAGTCAGTAGCAATCAGCGGGGCCTGTCCGACGCGCGACGCGGCGATATCGCCAGCCAGCCCATGCAAATACACTCCCAGGCCCAGAACGCGCGCCCAGTTCTCAATGCCGAACTGCGCCGTCAGGCTGGCGAGAATTCCGGTAAGCACGTCGCCGGTTCCACCCGTAGCCATCCCCGGGTTCCCCGTCGTATTGATGTAGGCATGCCCCGAAGGCGTCGCGAGGATGGTATGAAAGCCCTTAAGGATGACATACGCCTGCCATCGAACAGCCGCTTCGAGGGCCACGTCAAGCCGTCGCGCCTGGACATCCTTCGCCGTTACGCCCAGCAAGCGCGCCATCTCACCTGGATGGGGAGTCAAAGCCATCGCAGGCGCTCTGCGTTGGTTGAGATGATCGGCCATGCCGGCGTAAGCGTTAAGGCCGTCGGCATCCAGGATGACGGGAAGATCCGTTTCTGCAACGACCGCCCGGATGAACTGTTGTGTTTCGGTCTCCATTGAGAGTCCCGGACCGATAGCGACCACCGACTTGTCTCGTATGATTTTCGAAAAGTGGTCGTAGTCGAGATTGCGAAGGCTCGCCGCGCCAGCTTCGGTTGCGACAAGAGGCGCGGTCATCATTTCCGGCATTCCGGCGGCGACTACTGGTAACACATCGAGCGGCGTCGCCACGGTCACCAGGCCTGCGCCAGAGCGCAGCGCACCGCGCGCCGCCAGCACCGCTGCGCCCGATTTCCCCAGCGATCCGGCCACAATTAGCGCATGACCATAGGAACCCTTGTGTGAAGCAGGATCGCGCGCGAGCGGCAAAGCGCGGAATTCCCCGGGTTCCAGCCAATGCAGCTTCAGGTGAGGGTCGGATTCGAGCAATTCGGGCGGCGTTCCAATGCTTCGGACCACAAGCACGCCACAGTTGGACGCGCGAGGGGAAACCAACTGGCCCAATTTCGGGGCGGTCAGGGTAACGGTGAAGTCTGCGGTAACCACTGGGCCTTCATTGTCCTGCGCGTCGGAGGCGAGCCCGGAGGGAATATCCACGGCGACCACGGAGGTTCTGGCGCCCTTGCCGCCGCTGCTGGCCCGGGCGGCATTCACGTCCGAAATCACAGTGCCGAGCAAGCCCTCCACGGGCCCGCGCAGCCCCGTGCCGAGCAGCGCATCCACGATCAAATCTGCGCCATCGAGCACTGTCCGCGCCGATTCCCACTCCGCATTGCTGGTCACCACGCGCAGTTCGCCCAGCCCTTGTTGCCAGCGTTTCAGGTTTACTCCCGCATCGCCTTCTACCGCGCCGGGGTTGGAAAAGAGAATAACTTCCGGCGAGCATTCAGATTCTTTCAGCAGCCGCGCGATCACCAAACCGTCGCCGCCGTTGTTTCCCTTCCCGCACAGCACCACAATCTTTCGCCTCATGAGCCCGGCATATCTCTCACGCAGGAATTCGGCGATCGCCGCGCCTGCATTTTCCATCAATTGCAGGCTGGGAATACCGTATCGCGTGGTCGTCAGCCGGTCAGCCTCTCGCATCTGTGCTGCTGTCAATACTTTCATGCGTGCGGCTCCTGCGAGACCGCGGAGAGACGCGCGACGATTACCGTCATATCGTCGGTCTGCTCCGGAGAACCGGACCATTCTTCCGCGGCGTGCATCATCGCGTCGGCGATGTCATGGGACGACGCATCCCGGTTGCGCATAGCCACCTCAATCAGCCGTGCGGCGCCGAATTCCTCACCATACACATTTTCAGGCTCCACCAGGCCATCACTATAGGCGATCAACAAGCCGCCCGGATCGATTTCGATTGTGCCCTGCTCGTACGGCACATCATCGAACAGTCCCACGACCATGCCGCCGGTTTCGAGCCTTTCGACGCGGCTGCCGGAAATGTAGAGCGGCGGCAGGTGCCCAGCGTTCGTATAGCTGAGGCGGCGTGTCTCGGTGTCGTATACCGCAAGGAAAAAGGTCGCATAGCGCTCGGCGGTGGTGTTGCGGTACAGGTGCCGGTTTAGGTGCGACACAATTTCGGCTGTACTGATTTGCGAGTAATTCTTTCCCGGCTGCACGTCCCGGTATCGCAGGACGTCGCTGCGCAATACGGCCTGCACGTTCGCCATTAGCAGTGCCGCTGAAATACCCTTTCCGCTTATGTCAGACAGCGCGATGGCCAGACGCGTCGGGGAGATGCGTATGAAATCGTAGTAGTCACCACTGACCATCTTTGCCGCGCGGCAGATGGCTTCCAGTTCGACGCCCGGCAATCTTGGCAGCACGTGCGGGAAGAGCTGCTGCTGCACTTCGTGGGCGATCGACAATTCATGCTCCAGGCGCTGGCGCTGGCGCTGTTCCTCAATCAGTGTGGAGACCGAATGCATCATCGAGTTGAACGATTCCCCGAGCGCGGCCAGTTGATCGTGGTGAGGCACGCGTACGCGAAATGTGAGATCGCCAGTCTGCACATGCTGTGTTGCGCGGTAGAGGTCACCGACAGCAGTCGTGATCGTGCGCGTCAGAACGATGCCCGTCACCAGCGACCCGATTTCGATCAGCAGGAAAACAGCGCCCACGACAAGCAGCGCGGTAGCGGCGACGCCGCCAAGTTCCCCCAGCGGACTAAATAGCTTCCGGTTCAATAGTGATGGCCGTGTGCTGAACGATGCGAATACACGGGGGGATTCAGTCCCGGCTGGCTCCCGGTCCTGATCCAACACGTCCAGAGCTACGATGCCCGTAATGAGTTTATCAAACGGGTAGGCCGCCTGCGGAATGGTCCGTTGCCTTGTGACGATTTGTTGGACACGGGTATACTCCTGCCCGTTGATAACAACGGAGATGCCGCTCGATGTGCTGTTCCTGAGTCGCAACACGTCGAGCTGGATAGGGCCAAGCTCCGCACCAAGTGTATCGATTAGTTCCGGCGTGACGGGAACAAATGCGGAAACCACCAGCCGTCCCGAGGGAGTTTGACGGGCGACAACAGCTCGCAGGGTGAGCGCGCCCCCGCTTAATACCAAGCCTGTGAAGCTGTTCCGCGAGGACCCGTCGCTTCTTCGCAGTAGGTCTTCTCCCTTACCGGTTTCATCAATCTCCAATCCCGGCAGCCCCGTCATAGCGGCTTTGAGGTACGTAGACAGGTGCTCAGGCAATACGAGCGCCGCGACGCTGCGTCCTGAGGGCGCCTCGATGGCGTAGGATGTCGCCATCGTCCCGGCTACCTGAGCCACACGCTCCACACGCCCCGCGCAGTCCTGCATCCCCGTGTAAAGGACGTATGACCCGAGCTGCCAGTACAGCAGGTACGCCGCAAGTCCTGCCATTGTCAACAGGAGGAGCACCGGGACAACGGCAATGAAAACATACGCAATCATCAGGCGGTTGCGCAGGCTCCAGAGGAGATGTTCCCGAGCCCAAAGGAACCCGCGAACGGCGAAATAGCCCAGAACCAATAGAACCAGGAAAATCAGGAACCCGCTCTGCGGCGTCTGCGGAAGGAAGAATCGCAAGCCCCACAACACCGCATATACAATGAGGATCGCGAGCGCCGCCACATCCATGCGGTTCATACGCAGCCACAGCGTGCGAAGGCGCATTGTGAGACTGGAGGCCATGACTTGACGAAAGCTCTTTTATATTAATAATGGGAAATTTCGGTTTCGAAATGGAATGACTCGACAATCTTCGAAACAGATTCCCCAATCAACTTATTTTCCCAACAGCACATCAACCGAATACCGATTTTCCTCGCGATGCGTGAGGAGATAATAATAAAGGAAGGCGTAGATTAGCTGGAGTCCTGACACGAGCCAATCCTGCGCGAGATTGGTGCCGATGACCAAGCATGTGATCACCAGGGCACCTGCAATTAATGCAAACCGAGTGGCGAGTCCGATCATGAGCAGGAGACCCAGCGTCGTTTCCACCCAGGGCAGCACGGTGGCAAATGCGGGTAGCATGGCGGCGGGAATTACGGTCGTCTTCTCGAAATAGTGGGTCAAGTATGCAAGGAACGCGGCATGGCCCATGAGGAGGCGGCTCACACCGTGGAGCATGATGTTCGCGCCAAACGACACGCGAAGGATCGCGTAGGCCCAGATGGAATCAGAAAACCCAGCAGCAATGCCGGGACGGGAAGTTGAACCTCTCGTTTCGGAAACATTCGCTATGCTGGACGATTCACTCATGAAATACCCCCCACAATCTTAGGTTTGGCCTACAATGCCGTCCCGATTGCAACTACTCGGAATTTCCGATTTGGGCCTGCGGCTCGCGCATCGTACGCTTCTCCTGCACTCGACACAACGAAATTTACCTCGATGTTACTTCTGACTCAACGTCGAGGCGGCCTTATTGCCTCGCTCCAATTTGCCCACCCGGCTGTGATGACGGCCATACGTGAAGTAGATCACCAAACCTATTATGAGCCACACAACCAATCGCAGCCATGTGTCTCTGGGCAGACTGAGCATCATAAGCCCGGAAACAACAATTCCGAGAATCGGTACCAGGGGAACCCAGGGCGTCCGGAATGCTCGATGGAGGTCCGGATGCGTGATTCGCAAGACCCAAACGCCAGCGCAAACAATGATAAATGCGAGCAAGGTGCCAATGCTGACTAATTCGCCCAGGATTCCAATCGGAATCAGCGAGGCAAACAAAGCGACAAAAATTCCCACGGTAACGGAGGAAATGTATGGTGTGCGGAACCTCTTATGCACCCTGCCGGCCCAGCGCGGAAGAAGGCCATCGCGCGACATGGAATAAAAAACCCGGGATTGCCCCAGTAGCATTACCAACATGACGCTACCCAGCCCGGCAACTGCCCCGGCTTTGACAAGGAAGCTGCTGATCTTGATCTCATGCCCAACGGCGTGAAATACGCCGCCTACTCCGGCCGCATCTACTCCAACTGCTACGGGATCCGGTACGTTGAGCGCCGTATATTTCACCACGCCAGTGAGAAGACCGGCAACCAGAATATAGAGGATCGTGCAAATCACCAGCGATCCTAGAATCCCAACGGGCATGTCCTTCTCCGGGTTCCGAGTTTCTTGCGCGGCCGTGGAAACCGCATCGAATCCGATGTAGGCAAAGAAGATCACGCCCGCGCCGCGCGCAATTCCAGACAGGCCAAATTTGCCGAAAGCACCCGTATTCGGCGGAATGAATGGATGCCAATTTGCCGTTGCTACACCGGGATTTTTCAGTACAAAGATCGAAGCAACCCCGATGAAAATCAGGACAATCGCGACTTTGATGAGAACGACGGCGTTGTTTAGCCTTGCCGATTCCTTGATTCCGATCACGAGAACCGTAGTGACCAAGCAGATGGCCAGGAAAGCGATCGCATTAAACGATCCGGTGGCGTGCGGCAGAGAAGACGAGTCCATTCCCCGCGCTTGCAGCATGGTCAAAACCGTTGCCAGCCGCTCCCAGCGGTCGTTATAAAACACGAGTTGCGTTCCGGGCGTCGCAGTCAGCTCGGGCGGGATGTGGATCCCAAAATCCTGCAGCAGGCTATTGAAATAGCCGCTCCAGCCGGACGCTACCGTTGCGGCGCCGAAGGCGTATTCCAAAATCAAATCCCATCCGATAATCCATGCGAACAGTTCCCCGAGGGTCGCGTAGGCATAGGTGTAAGCGCTGCCAGCCAGAGGAATCATGGCCGCGAACTCGGCATAGCACAGCCCCGCGAAGACGCATCCAATACCCGCCAGAACGAAAGAAAGGATGATCGCCGGGCCAGCATATTGCGCCGCCGCGGCGCCGGTCAGCACGAAAATGCCCGCGCCGATGATCGCCCCGACTCCAAGGGACATCAGTGACATTGCCCCGAGAGTGCGTTTCAGACAGTGCTCGCCGGATTCCTCCGTTTCGCCGACCATCATCTCCATGGATTTCTTCGCTAACAATGGATTCCCCATTCACTTCCTCCAACTACAATACTGCGGGCTGCCGCGCTGCCTAAACGCGTTATTCGGCACGCTCCCGTTCCAACAAGACATAGGAGAGACTTCTTAGTGCGAACTTTGCTCCCTCGAAGCCTTTCGCCACAACAGATAGATTGGCACTCCGAGAAGCACGATCACTAGACCCGGCCAGGTGTCCTGCGTCTGGTAGAGGATCAGGATCAGCATGATCACCGTGGCTGTAATGATATAGAGCACCGGAACGATTGGATAGCCCCACGCGCGATAGGGCCGGTCGGCGTCAGGGCGTTTGCGCCGCAACACAAAAATTCCGCCGATCGTGAGCACGTAGAATATCAGGACCGCGAAAACCACATAATCCAGCAAAACGCTATAGAGGTTCCCAAAGCGCACCTCCCCAGTAGCCGAATCCACTAGCCGTGTTCGCAGCAGAACCAGGATGGCCGCCCAAAATCCCTGCAGCACCAGGCCCATCGCCGGCACGTGATTTGCATTGAGCTTCCCGATGCTCCGGAAAAACAATCCATCCCGCGCCATTGCGTAGTAGACCCGCGCTCCGGCAAGGATCAGCCCATTCGCGCAGCCGAATGTGGAAACCATAATCCCCAGCGCCATCAGGGTCGCGCCGCTTTTCCCGAAAATCACCTCCAGCGTCGCGGTTGCCACACGATCGTCGGGAACCGTCTGAATCTGGTGGAGCGGCAAGGCGGACAAGTACGCTAGGTTCGCGAGAAAATAAAGTGTAATGACAATTGCGGTGCCTGCGGCGAGCGAAATCGGGATGTCGCGCCTGGGATTCTTCACTTCTCCGGCGGTGAATGTGATGTTGTTCCACGCATCGGCGGAAAATAACGATCCCACCTGCGAAACGCCGAACGCGATCAGCAGGCCGAACACTCCCGATGCCGCAGTTACGACCGGGACAAACGATTTCAGCCAGTCCGCTCCCGGCTCAATCGTCTGCGGATCGTGAAACGCCCAGATACCGCTGAAGTTGGATTGAATCGCCGCGGCATTCCGCCCAACAAACACGCCGGCCAGGATCAGGCCGGCCAGTGCCAGCGTCTTGGCCGATGTAAATACATTTTGAATCAGCTTCCCCAGTTTCAATCCGCGCGTATTGAGAACTGTCAGGAAAAGAATCAGGAGCAGCGCGACAAGTTGCTGTACAGAAAGGCTGATGGCGTATTTCTCGGAGAGTGCAATTGGGGGAATGATCCAGGTATTCGGGGATATCGCCGGCCAGACAACGCCCAGGAACCGTGAAAAACCGACGGCTACCGCCGCGATTGTTCCTGTCTGGATGACCAGGAACAGCGTCCAACCATACAAGAAGCCCCAGAGAGGGGAATACGCCTCACGCAAGTAGATGTACTGCCCACCGGCCTTCGGCATCATCGCCGCCAGTTCGCCGTAGGAAAGCGCCGCCGCAACCGTAAGCACTCCGGTGATGACCCAGGCCGCGAGCAGCCCGCCGGTCGAGCCCGTGTGCCGCGCGATGTCGGCGGACACGATGAAGATGCCCGAGCCGATCATCGACCCGACAACTATCATGGTCGAATCGAACAGGCCCAGACCGCGGACGAAGCCGGATGATTCCGTATCCGCGGATACTCCAGTTACTCCGGGGGACCTTACATCGGACATCGGGCCGCTCCTTACCGCGTATCGCGGGGTGTCGCGGAAGCTGCCACTTCGAGGTACTCGCGGGCGCGTTCACCAGGGTTTACGGCACAGATCAAGTCGCGCGCAACGGCCAGCGAATCGGCCCCTGCGCCATAGATTCCCGCCGCGCGTTCTCGCGTGATCCCGCCGATGGCAACCAGCGGTTTGGCCGTTATCTGCCGCGCGCGGCGCAGCAATTCTATTCCCACCACGGCATCCGGATTCTGCTTGGTCGTCGTGGGGAAAATCGGTCCAAAGGCGATATAATCCGCAGACGTATGGTCCGCCGCCGCCACCTGTTCGAGTGTGTGCGTTGAAACTCCGACCCACCGCCCCTGGCCACAGATTGCGCGAGATTCTTCCACGCCCAGGTCTTCCTGCCCGACGTGCACGCCGCCGGCGTCGGCGAGCAGCGCAATGTCTGGCCGGTCATTAACGATAAACCGCGCGCCACGCTGCGCCAATCGGTTGGAAAGTTGCTGGGAGATTTCGAACAGACTGCGAGAAGTAGCCTTCTTATTGCGGTATTGAATCAGCTCGACCCCGGATCCTGCCAGCGTTTCGGCCAAAGCCAGCTCCGATGTGCTGAGCAAAGCGGAGTCGATTATTGCATAGAGGCGTGGGAATATAAGGTTCATTTGGATTTATCCGGCCACGACGGTTGCGAATCGGTCAAGAAAGTGTGTATCCAGCCGGCCTGCGGCGAAATCCCCATCCGCCAGGATCTTGCGATGAAGCGGGATGGATGTCTTGATGCCCTCGACCACGAACATCTCCAGTGCGCGCTGCATCCGCACGATTGCTTCCGCGCGGGTGTCGCCGTGCGCGATCAGCTTCGCCACCAGCGAATCGTAATAAGGCGGGATCACAGCATCGGCGTATGCGGCCGTATCCACGCGGATCCCCGGACCGCCAGGAACCCGGAACACACTAATACGACCCGCACAGGGGACGAACGTTTCCGGGTCTTCGGCGTTGATGCGGCATTCGATGGCATGTCCACGCGAGACCGGCCGGCCGACGACATCTTCGAGCTTTTCCCCGGCCGCGAGGCGAATCTGCGACTTGATCAGGTCCACGCCCGTAACCATTTCGGTCACCGGGTGTTCCACCTGGATGCGGGCGTTCATCTCGATGAAGTAGACCGAACCGTCTTCGTCCATCAGGAATTCGACCGTGCCCGCGCTGCTATAACCCATTTGTTCGAGCGCCGCCACGACGCGGCCACCCAACTCGGCGCGTTTCTGGTCGTCCAGAGCTGGCGACGGTGACTCCTCGACGAGCTTCTGATGCCGGCGCTGGATACTGCACTCCCGCTCGCCCAGGTGCATCACATGCCCGTGCTTGTCTCCGAGCACTTGGAATTCAATGTGTCGCGGCCGCGCGATGAACTTTTCGAGGTATACGTCCGGAGTGCCGAAGGCCTGCTGCGCTTCATTTCGAGCTGTCACAAACGCCGCCGGCAGTTCTTCTGCGCTACGAACGACGCGCATCCCACGGCCACCACCGCCAGCCGAGGCTTTCAGAATCACTGGATATTTGATTCGTGCAGCTTCGGCCAATGCTGCGGCTTCGACCGCAACGATTCCCCGTGAGCCGGGCACGACCGGCACGCGTGCAGCCGACATTTCTCGCCGCGCCTGATCCTTTTCGCCCATCATCCGCAGCAGGTTCGGCGACGGACCGATGAAGCTGATATGTGACGCCTCGCACACCTCGGCGAAGTTTGCATTCTCGGAAAGGAAACCGTAGCCAGGATGAATCGCATCGACGTTGGTGATTTCGGCCGCGCTGATGACTTGCGGGATATTCAGGTAACTCTCGCTTGAGAGGGGCGGCCCGATACACACGGCCTCGTCGGCAAACCGCACGTGCAACGCATTCCTGTCAGCCTCGGAGTAGACAGCGACCGTGGCGATGCCCAGTTCCTTACACGCGTCGATCACGCGCAGGGCGATTTCACCACGGTTGGCGATGAGGATTTTTCGAAACATTTCAGGCCGGTGAGACCGGAGACAAGCCGCCTACTTCTTCTTTCCTGTGGGACGCAGCGCAAACAGCGGTTCGCCATATTCCACCGGTTGCCCGTTTTCGACCAGGATTTGCGCCACTTCCCCGCTAATATCCGCTTCGATCTCGTTCATCAATTTCATGGCTTCGATGATACAGACGGTCCGGCCAGCCTCAACTAGGTCCCCCACCTTTACGAATGGTCCCGCTTCAGGATTGGGGCCTGCGTAAAACGTGCCCACGATCGGCGACTTGATGATGTGCAAGTTGTCGGCTGGGGCTGCCGGAGGCGCCTGTGTGACTGGCTCCGACGACAATGCTGGGGCTGCCGTCGCAGCCACAGGTACCGCTTGAGCTGCCGTTCCGGGAATGGCGACCTCTGGAGATGCGGGTAGTGCCCGGTATGGAGTCCCGCTCGGAGGCGTGATGGCCCTTTTTAGCCGGATGTGCAGGTCGCCATGGGCATATTCGAACTCCTCCAGCCCATGCCCTGACATGAAAGAAAGCAATCGCTCCAACTGTCCGAGGTCCACCCCCGGAACGGAAAACTCAGAGCTCTGTGGCTGTTTCTTGGATCTCTTCATAATTGTTCAGAGTTCGAGGAATTCCCGCGGAGCAGTAGTCAGAATTTCGGCGCCGCGGGGGGTCACCACGGCATCGTCTTCGATCCGGATTCCCCCGACGCCTTCGATATATACACCAGGTTCCAGGGTCACCACGTTTCCAGTTTCCAAAAGCCTTTCTTGCCCCCGAGCCAACCTGGGATCCTCATGGATTTCCAGGCCGATCCCGTGGCCGGTGCTATGGACAAAGTAACGCCCCAACCCCTTGCGTTGCAGGACGCCTCTTGCGGCAGCGTCCACCGCGCCGGTTGCCACCCCAGCCCTCAATACGTCCCGCGCCGCAGCTTGTGCTTCCAAAACAGCTTGATACCAGCGGCGGACACGAGAAGGCGCCCGGCCAGTATGCACGGTGCGCGTAAGATCACTACAATAGTGGCGCAGTATAGCACCCAGGTCCAACACAACCAACTCATTTTTCCCTATTCGGCGTGCCGTGGGGCACGCGTGTGGCAGCGCCGAACGTGGCCCTGCAGCTACAATCGCCTCGAAGGACTCCCCTGATGCTCCTTTCCGGCGCATCCGATACGCGATCTCCGCGGCAAGCTCAAGTTCGGTGACGCCGGGCCGGACCAGGCAAATCGTTTCCTCCATGACTTCAGAACCAACCCGGGCCGCCTCCTGGATGCGGCCGATTTCCGATGCATCCTTGACGGCGCGGAGTTGATCCACCAGGCCATCAATAGCCACCCAGCGCACACCCTTCCCTGCGGCCTTCTTAAGGACATTCCAACCCGCAAGGCTAAGTCGCGAAGGGGCTATGGCGGCCCGAATGCGCCTTTTCCGGCGCAGATAATCGCCGATAGCGGCCAGGAGTGATCCTCGGTGGACCTGCACCCGGATGCCCCGCGCTTCCTCTCTGGCCTGAATGGTGAACCTGCTGTCGGTAAAGAGGGTGACGGATGAGGACTCGATAAGCAAGACGCCAGAATCGCCAGTGAAACCGCTCAGGTAAAAGACATTCGGTGGATGCGTTTCCAGCAGCGCGTTGGCTGCCGCTGCGTCGAGCGCTTGGCGAACGCGCTTCAATCGGTTGGCGATCATCGTCTCCATAAAAAGAAGGGAGGAGACTGAGGTCTCCTCCCGAGTCGCCCCATCCCATATTGTATGGGGGATTCTACCGATCACAAAGCATTCATTGCCAGCGATCTGATCTACGATGACCGCGGGCACGTTGCCGCACGCCGAGCCCGCTCACTTATGGGTAGGGCAGGTATCGCCACAGATCGTTGAGAAGCCCAAACCCATTTGTAGAGGTTGAATCGAAGCCTTCTCCACCAAACATCCAGAATTCAACATTGTCAGCACCGGTAGTTGATGGGTCCACAATCCAATAGCCAGGCGCATATCGAGATCCCGGATAGTTGCCCACATACGGGTAGATGATCGGGCCGGGTGTAAGGCCGTAGTTTCCGGCTTGGCTGACGGAGCCAGGACCTTTCCACCAGGTCCACTGGCCGCCCTTGTATTCCCAAAGGTCGCCAAGTGAGCCATTACCTGTGGCGTCGAAGCCTTCACCACCGAAGAGCCAAAAATTCCCTGCATGGTCGGTCCAGGCGGCGGAACTCCAGCGCGCACCGGGAACGTTCGTAGTGGCACCCACACCTTGAGTGCCATATACGCCCTTTTGATTGACGACATTGGCTCCGCTCATCCAGGTCCATTGCCCCGCACTGAACTTCCAAAGGTCGTTCAGCCCGTCTGGGTTGCCCGCGGAATCGAGGTCGAACCCACCGAAAAGCCAGAAATTTCCCGACGTATCGATCCAGGACATGGAAGCCTGGCGGGCGCCGGGTACGTTGGCGCTGGCCGTCGTGCCTAGCGTGCCATAGACGCCGGCCTGATTGGTTGTATTGGAGCCGCTAACCCAAGTCCACTGATTTGTTGCGGGATCGTAGGTCCAGAGGTCACTGAGCAGACCGGGAACAGCACTGATCGAATCGTAGCCATACCCGCCAAAAAGCCACAGTTTACCTGAAGCATCGAGCTTAGCGGTCGCACCCCAGCGCGCGCCCGGGAAGTTGTTGGTAGAGGGCACGCCTCGTGTGCCGTAGACGCCATTTTGGTTCATGCCGCCGCTAACGTGTGTCCATGTGTTCAAAGCGATGTTATATCTCCAGACGTCGTTGAAGAACCCACCGGCTCCGATTTCCCCGCCGAAGAGAAAGAGATCCCCACCAGGGCCAGGCTGAGTCCAAGTGACAGCTCCAGTACGGGGCGCAGGCCCAGACACCAATGCGGGTATCAGGTTATTCCAGCAGTTGTAGTAGCTGCCGAAATAGTTTTGCGTGCCCGTGTATTCCCACATGTCGTTCAGCTCAGTGGCCGGGGGCGTCAAGCCTGGGCTATAGGTGTAACCGAAGCCGCCGAAAAGCCACAGGTTTCCCTGGGAATCAGTCCAAGTCGCTGGATAATTGCGTCCGCCAGGGGAGTCTTTATCAAACGTAGGCGGAGTGCCGGACGGACAAGGGATATTTTTGGGATCAAACGCTCCCTTTTGATTGGCTGTATTCGCACCGTCGAACCATGCCCAATCGTTATGGCCACAATCCACAATGACGCTAGTGACATCTGACGTAGCGGTGCCTTCGTAAGCCCATACCACACACCCCACCGTTTGCGTGCTCGGTCTGACTAACATGCTGACATCGTAAGTGCTGCCATCCGCGATGGGGGTGCTAAATGTGAAGGCGCCATTACTGGAAATGGCCAGATTATCGCCAAGATTGTTCTGTATCACCATTCCGCTATTGGTCCCGACAAGGCCGACGACTGTGCCGCCGATGGTGTGGAAAATAGCCGGGCAGACGACTTGAACGTTGGTAACGTTGGCACTTGCGGTGCCCGTGCCGTTGGTGACCGCGCAGGTCTGGTTGGGGCCTGAAGGCTGGCTGAAAATGGTCACATTGTAAGCGCTGCCGGAAGGAACCAGGGTCGGGAATGCAAACGTGCCGTTCGAACTGACCACAAGGTTATCACGGCCGTTGTTCTGCAAAACTAAACCCGACCCAGACAGGGCGAGCCCGGATACCGTCCCTCCGACCGAGAGCGTTCCGGTGGAACAGGTAACCTGAATGTTGCCCACGTTAGCTGCGGCAGTGCCACTGCCGTAAGTTACCGTGCAAGTCTGCGTCGGAGAGCTTGGCTGGGTGAAGACCGTGACGTTATATGCGTTGCCGATAGGAATGGCCGTCTTGAATGTGAACGATCCGCTCGTCGCGACCGCGAGGTTATCGCCTGCGTTGTTCTGTAGGACGAGACCAATACCAAGCAGGCCGATGACGTTACCTCCGATGGAAACGGTCCCCGTGGAACACGTAATCTGGACGCTGTTAACATTGGCAATGGCTGTGCCGCTGCCATTAGCCACCGTGCAGGTCTGCTGCGGGCTGGAAGGCGGAGTAAAAACGCTAACATTGTAAGGTTTGCCGCTAGCGACGGTGGTTTTGAATGCGAAGGTGCCGTTTCCGGAGATCGTAAGATCATCCGTGGCGTTATTCTGTAGAACAAGTCCGGTGCTGCCAGTGGCCAGGCCGGTGACTACCCCGCCGATAGTGAAGGGGCCGGAGCCGGAGCCGGAACTCGAGCCCGTGTTCCCCGATGTTATGCGACAGCCCACGAGAGGTACCGAAGCCATTATTAGGATTGCAAGAAAGAAAGGTTTTATCATGGGCTTCATAAGCGTTTGCTGGCTCATTTGTTACCTCGCGAATCGCTGGCTGCAAAACAGTGCACCAGTCCCCTTCGCTCCGCAGTGTTTAAACAGGAATCTCCGGTTTGGCGAAGGTTTTCAGTCTTGATCACGGTATCAAGTTTCTGCTCGCCATGTGACTTAGCCCGGCAGAATTCGAGGTGTCACAAAGAAGAGCAGCTCCTGGGTTGATAGGTTGATCGTGGTGTGCTTGAACAGATTGCCGATCAGCGGGACGTTGCCCAGAAGAGGTACCTGGTTGATGCTCGTATTCTGGCTGTTGATCACGACTCCGCCAATGACCACCGTACCGCCGTCATTGATCAGCACTTTGGTTTCAGTCGACTGGGTATCGAGCGCGGGAATCCCATTGATGCGAGTAATGCCCTGGTCGATCTGCGTATTTTCAACAGTCACGTCCAGAAAGACAGTGCCCTCGGCGGTAATCTGGGGCGTTACGTCTAGCTTCAGTACGGCGTTGATATACTGGACGGAGATCGTGTTGTTGATTGTAGTCTGAATCGGAATCTTGGTACCTTGTTGCACTGTCAATTTCTCGTTGTTCTGGGTTACGCCTTTCGGCTCTGACAGTACTTTCCCCACGCCCCTGCTTTCCATCATGCTAAGTGCAAAATCGATGGCGTAGTTATGGCCCTGGGTTGAGAATGTGAATCCGCTGGTAGGTGCGGTAGCACCAAGTTTCGTATTCAAAGGAATTGAGCTCCCGGCATCCGAAACAACCGAGAATGGCGCAGCTATAGAATGGATAACCGGACTAACAAAACCCGCAGCCCCGACCAGACCACCCAAAGCCGTGTTACCTGTTGAATTGAGAGGGGTGGAGAAACCAAACTGAGTCCCCAGTTCCCGCGCAAATGTGCGTGAAGCCTGAACAACCCGGGCGTCAATTTCCACCTGTTGCGACTTCCGATCGAGCTGACGAAGCAAATTGTCGATCTTCGGTATCGATGCGGGGATATCCCTGACGATCAGTGTGTTCGAACGCGGATCAGCATAGACATCGCCACGCGGCGAAAGGAATTTTTTCAGCGTGGTTACCATCGTATCCGCCTTCGCATAGCTGAGGACACGGGTGACTGTAACCGTTTCAATCGCATCTGATTGGGCCTTGGCAAGATCGCGACGCTGATCTGCTTCATGCTTCAGCGTATCCTGTGTCGCGATTCGCAGGACGTTGCCGTCAATTTCTTGTGTCAGGCCATTGTTGCGCAACACAATGTCCAGCCCCTGGTCCCATGGCACATCATCCAGCACCAGTGTTACCGTCCCCTTGACCGAGGGGTCCAAGACGACGTTCAATCCGCTGATTTCGTGAATGAGCCTGAAGAAATCCTTCAGGTCCACATCCTTCAGGTTCACCGAGATCGGATCTCCCGTGTACTTTTTTTCCGGCGAAGCAGCGGCCGTCTGCTGTACACCCGCCGGGGGATTCTGCGACTCGGGCTCCGGTGGCACTTTGGCGGGGCGCGCAAATGCAAGGTCCCTTCCTGTTAGCCATGCGGGAAGGGGCATCTCCGGGGTTGCAACCGTCACCAACTTCTGTTGCACGGGCTTCGTAACCGGTCGCCGAAACGCTGCTGGCATTGTCGCCGCCGCGAGCGCGGTGAAGGAAACCGTCAGATTCGAACCGTCTGCCTGCACACGAAAAGGGACTAATTTTGCAAGATCGATTACCACACGCGATTGCCCGGGATTCGGTTGTCCCATGCGCACGTCGCGTACTGGGACGTACTCGCTCGGCACCGTATTTCTGGAAACAGCCAGGCGTGTATTCGCAAAGTCCAGAACGAGCCGTGGAGGACCGTCCAGGCGAGACGTCTGGTAACGGAGTTCGCCGGTTCCGCTGATGCGCACGGCCGTCTGCTGTCCCGTGTGGGACACCTCAACACCAGAGATCGACGCCGATGGTGCTGCTGGACTCATTGTCGCCTCATGAGCTACCTGCGCACTTACGGGCAATGCCGCCAACGCGGCACCCCCCAGCAGCAGGCAGCCGAACCGGAAGGCTGACCATTTGGTCTTCATTGCTGTTCTCCTGGACTTGGATACAGTCGCTTGGTTACCTGACGTTCGAGGGGTTTGCCAAATGCATCTTTGCCAAACTCGTGGAACGACACGGCTTCGAGTGTGATGTGCTCCACAGAGCCGTCATAGAGTTTGTCGCCTTCCCGCAAGAAATAGACTCGTCGTTGCGGATTCGACACGATCGCGATCATTCCTCCCGAGCCACGCACGATGCCGTCAATACGTAATGTGCCCACCACCAATCCGGCCTTCCCGGGCGGAAGGTTTTGGGGTGCCTCATTGCCTGCACCGGGCCTGTTCAGGAGCGTCTCGAAAGGATCACGGCGCACCACGGAAATCTTTTCCTCCGCCGGTTTTTCGACAGGCGGCTTCGCGACCTTTTGCGCTGCAGCCTTTTCGGGAGCTTTGACCGGGACGGCCGCCTTTGTTGCAGCCGCCGGACCTGCAGCTTTGGCTGGTGCTTGCCCAGGGGCCTTCGCAGATGCCGCCGGACCCGCAGGTTTGGCTGGTGCTTGCCCAGGAGCCTTCGCAGAAACCGGAGGAGCCGCAGCTTTGGCTGGTACTTGCCCAGGAGCCTTCGCAGAAACCGGAGGAGCCGCAGCTTTGGCTGGTACTTGCCCAGGAGCCTTCGCAGAAACCGGAGGAGCCGCAGCTTTGGCTGGTGGATTCGCTTTCGCCGGCGCCGTCACGGGAGCCTTAGCCTGGGCCGGCCCGGGCTTCGGTGAGGCCGACTGAGGCTGCGATGCCGCGGAGGCCTGCTTCAATTGGTTGCGCACGTTTGACGGCTGCACGTTCGGCCGTTCCTGCGCTACCGCGCACGTCACAAGAACCGCCGGCAGTGCCAGCAGCGTCAGAGTTCGTGAAAACTTTGCGAGTCGCATAGTCAGTCGGCTCAATTCCGCCTAACGACGGGCGGGTTGATTCTTTTTAGCCGGGGCTGGTGTCGAGTCCCCGGGCTTGCTGAAGAAAGTTGTAACCAGGCATTTGCCTGTAACCGTGGCACCGGGACGTACCGGGAATTTCGAGCTGCGAGGATTGAGACCGCTAAACGTCAGGTCGCCCACATTGATGATCCGCGACAGCCGGCTCAGCCGGGTAAAGAAATCCTCGATGTTGAAATACGGCCCATCCACTTCGATTTCAAAGGGCAATTCATAGTGATAGTCCTTCGGCACAACTGCCTCGCTGGTCAGACTGCGGACCTGTACGCCAGAAGCCGACGCGGCTCCCTGCATCAGCCGCATGAACTCGTCCACCTCTTTTTCTTCCGGAACGATCATCTTCAGCGTATCCAACTGCTTTTCGAGCGCCGCCTTCTCAATCTTAAATTCCGCATTGCGCCGTTCATACACCTGCAATTCAGCGACCTGGCGATTCAGGTCCGAATCCTTGGTGTGATGTCCCTGCAGCGTGTTTCGCATAACCGCCACGGGAGACACCGGCAGGTACTCACCGGCTCCAATGATCACCAGCGCAAGCGCAAAAAAGACCAGCGCTTGGAGGTACCATGGATATTCGCGGAACGAGATCGCCATCATTACCCCTAGATATTCCCCGCCGGGCGCTTCTGGGAAGCTGGCGCGCCAGCGGCAGATGAGTTGGTGGTAGAAGCTGGGGCACCAGATGACCCCGGCAAACCAAATTGAGCCGTCAGACTGAAGATAAAGATCTGCACGTCCTTGTTACTTGCATCCTGGTGCGACTCTTTAATTTCCACCTGTTGAAAATAGCCCGACCGCTTCAATTGCGTGATGTAATTCGCTACCGCGTTGATCGAACCAGCAGAACCATTGATCGTCAATGTATTTGCTTTGCGGTCCACGGAGGTCAGCCAGAGCGTGTCCGTGCGGCTCACTGTGTTGGCAATCGCGGCCAGAAGTTCCTGACCTCCTGTGCGGTTCCGTTGCAGTTCTTCGATCACCGAAATTCTCTGTTGCAGGACGGCTTTTTGTTTCTCGAAATTGTCCACCTGCTGCTTGATCTGTTCGAGCCGGGCCTTTTCGCCCATTTGTTTTTGGATATGCACCAGCAGCTGTTTGTCCTCTTTATCCATCTGCCAGTAGTGGATATACAACAATCCAAAACCCAGGATGAGAGCCGCTGCGAGAAACACCAATTGCATCGTTGCTTCGAGCGGCACGGCGCTGCGCGCCGCCTTCGGTCGTGTTCTCCCCAGCAGGTTGATCCGAATCATGGCTTGTCGAAACTCCTCAGCGCCAGACCTACGGCGATCGCCAGGCGCGGGGCGAGTTCCCTGATCTGTTCCTCATTGTGCCGCGCCGGATTAATCACGATCTTGCGAAACGGATACATTTCCTCGACAGGAACGGCGAATTCTTCCCGCAATACATCCATTAATCCCGGCACGCGAGAACTGCCGCCGGCCACCACAATTTTCTGGACGCTCTCGCCGGTCGCAGTCGCACGGAAAAAGTCAAAAGTCTTCTGAATTTCCAGTACCAGAATATCGGTCACCGACCGAAGAATCGTGCCACGATGCTCTTCGGCGACGCCCGCGATATTCTCACCCTTCTTCAATCGCTCCGCGTCTTCAAAGCTGAGGTCGAGTTCCTTCTGCAACGCGTCGGTGTATTGGTTGCCTCCGACGGAAACGTCGCGCGTGAACAAGGGGATCCCGCCGCGCACGATGTTGATATTCATCACGCTTGCACCGACGTTCAGCAGGGCGATCGTCTGTCCGGGCTCGGGATCATAGTTCACTTCATAACAGTTCTGCAGCGCGAATGCGTCGATGTCCACGACCATCGAATTCTTCCCCGCCTGCGCCAGAACGTTCGTGTGATTCAGGATCTTGTCTTTCTTTACGGCCACGAGCAGAACATCCATTTGCGAATCCACGGACTCGAGCAGTTGGTGGTCTAGATTCACGTCAGCGATGTCAAACGGGATGTGCTGGCTGGCTTCGGACTGTATGCGATCGTACAGCTCTTCCTCGGACATCATCGGAAGGGTGACCCGCTTGACGATCACCGAGTGGCCCGAAACGGCGGTCGCCACGTTCCGTGTCTTGATCTTCTGCGCCTCGAAAATGTTGCTGATGGCGGCTGCCACCAGCGGCGCGTCCATGATTGCGCCGTCCACAACGGTGTCTTGTGCCAGCGCCTCTAGGCCAAAACTCACCAATTCATAGCCCTGTTTGGTGCTTTTCAGCTCGACAGCCTTGATGGAGCTCGAGCCGATGTCCAAGCCCACCAGAGCCTTTTGTTTTCCGCCACCAAACATGTCGAAACCCCTCTAGGAACTCCCGCCACCCACCGTTCGCTCAAGCCCGGGTCTGGCTCAAACTAACCAACAGAACCTAAACCGCTTCCCCACAACAGACCAAAAACCAAGAAAGCAGGGTCCAGTTTCGTTATCCGATCGCCACTCATTCCCCGGCGCTTAACTAAGGCCTTGCAGCCGCACCGCAGCTTCACGAATTGCACGGTTCTGTTATTCGATCTGATGGGCCTCTTCGGACCCGCAGCACATTTGCTGCGACGCCACCTCGAAGTTGCCCCCAGAGAGATACCGCATGCAGGCAAATTTGGCATCCAGCACCCTGGGTGTCAAGCAAACGGATTCGTATGTTGTTCTGAAGAATACTGGGTTAGCCAGCTGATCTTCCGGACAGGAAATTAGCAAAAACCGCTACGAATTGAGTCTTATGAATACTAGAACCGCTACTAATAGTATGAGTTACCTAAACACTTTCAAGACGTTTTCAGCTTACCGTTTCAGGCCGAGCGTGCCCCAAAGCGCGTCAATGCGAGATTTGGTCACCGCGTCCATCACAATTTCGTCCGGCCATGGACGCCGGAATCCTTCGCTCTCCCACTTGCGTGTCGCGTCGATCCCCATTTTCGATCCGTAATCCTGAATCCGCGAGGCATGGTCAAGCGTATCGGCCGGCCCCATCGCAAATTCCACATCTCGCTGCGGATCAATCGCGCAGAGCGATTTCCACACCACCTCGCGAAAGTTCTGCGCGTTCACATCGTGATCTACGACCACCACCACCTTGGTGAACATCGCTTGTCCCAGCGACCAGATCGCATGCATGATTTTCCGGGCATGGCCGGGATACGACTTCCGAATGGAAACGATCATGAGATTATGGAAAACGCCTTCAGCTGGCATGGCCACGTCCACAATTTCCGGATACTGCATCTTCATCACAGGAAGAAAAATCCGCTCGACGGCGTGTCCCATAAAAAAGTCCTCCTGTGGCGGAGGGCCGACGATCGTCGTGAGGTAGATCGGATCGCGGCGGTGCGTAACGCAGGTCACATGGAACACGGGGAACTCTCCCTCGAGTGAGTAGAATCCAGTGTGATCACCGAATGGTCCTTCCGTGCGCATCTCCGCCAAATCGACATAGCCTTCGAGCACAATTTCGGCGTTGGCCGGGACCTCTAGGTCGCAGGTTTCGCAGCGGACCATTTCCACAGGCTCACGCCGCAAGAATCCCGCAAACATCATTTCATCGAGATCCGGTGGGATAGGCAAGATACCGGACAAACAAGTCACCGGATCTGACCCGATTGCGACGGCAACGTCAATGCGGCCCTGGGGATTTGCTGCGCGCGCGCGACGGAAGTGCTCGGCTCCGTGTTTCTGTGTTTGCCAGTGCATGCCCGTCGTGCGCTCATCGTAGACTTGCATGCGGTACACGCCGGCATTCCGCTTCCCTGTTTCCGGATTTCGCGTGATAACCACTGGCCATGTGATAAAACGTCCGGCATCTTGCGGCCAACACTTCAAGATTGGAAATTCAAACAGAGAGATACTCTCATTGCGGATTACTTCTTTGCACGGACCTGTCTTGATCGTCTTCGGGAAGAATGAGCCCAGTTCGGCCAATTTCGGCAGCATCTTGATTTTATCGAACAGACCCTGCGGCGATTGCATGTCGAGAAATCCCCGAATTCGCGCCGCAACTTCATCTACATGGGAAACTCCGAGCGCCAGATTCATCCGGCGCTCGCTGCCGAGCATATTGATCAATAACGGCACGCGCGAACCCTTGGGGTGTTCGAACAACAGCGCCGGGCCGCCGGCTCGCGTCACGCGGTCCGTAATCTCCGTGATTTCAAGAACGGGATCGACTTCGGCAATGATACGCCGTAATTCTCCTTCTTTTTCCAGCTTTGCGATGAATTCGTGCAAGTCTCTGTACGCCAAGCCGTCCTCCCAACGCAACCCGACACTCTAGCATGAAATTGCACGCGAAGAATTCTTGCAACAGTCCCACAGGTTTGTTAGCGTTAGGTTCAGAGCGGGCGTCGTACAATGGCAGTATAGAAGCTTCCCAAGCTTCGGACGTGGGTTCGATTCCCATCGCCCGCTCCATTCATTCGTTTGCAAACAACATCGCTGGTTAGTCTCTCGTGTTCCCCGTGCTCTGCACAATCGGCCACCATGTTTTTTAATGCGTGATCTCCCGGTTTTTCAGTGCCCGGATATCCTGAGTGCAGCTTTATTCTCACCTATCCCGCCCAGTTGAACGCATCAACCGCTCCTGTTAAGCGGTCCACACGAATCATCACATAGAAATTCTTAATCGGCTCGCCACCAATCTTGTCCATGAGCATGGGAAACTTTAGGGCTGTGCGCCGGATTGTTCGGAGAGCATGCCTCCTTGAGCCACTCGCGCGCTAAAGTGAAAGCCCCGATGTGACGATTAGCCTTATGTGTCCTGGATCAAATGCTGCCTGCCGGGAGGCGCTTCGAAGGACGCAGATTTGGCCCTTCCGGGCGGTTCGGCGAACAGGCTCACCGTTGCCTGCTCGAGGCTGATCGTGGGAACTGGGGGATGCAATGGACGATCTCGTCAAAGAGTTTCTTGTCGAAAGCAATGAGAACCTAGATCGGCTCGACAGTGAACTCGTGAAGTTGGAGTCTGATCCCTCCTCCCAAGAACTTCTATCGAGCATCTTTCGAACCATTCATACCATCAAGGGCAGCTGCGGTTTCTTGGGGTTGGGCAAGTTAGAGAGAGTTGCCCATGCGGGCGAGAGCCTTCTTTCTCACCTCCGGGACGGCAAGATTACGCTGACGCCGGAACTCACCAGCGGACTGTTGGCGATGGTGGATGCCATTCGGACCATACTGACAGAAATCCAAAACACCGGACAGGATGGCAACGAAGATTACCCGGACCTGATCGAGAACCTAACCCGCCTGCAACAATCTCGGCAGACGATGTCTTCTGAACAGCAGCAACATTCCGTCCAGTACGAATCCAAAGAATCCCCGGCAGAGCAGGGCACGGCCGAACCCAAGTTCCCGCCAGTCCCCGGGAAGATTGGCGAGTTGCTGGTCGAACGAGGTTTTGTGAGTCCAGAAGACCTCGCCTCCGCTCTCCAGGAGCAGGCACATTCGCGGGACGCGACGGCCGAAACGATTCGTGTGGATGTGCACTTGCTCGACAGACTCATGAACCTCGTCGGGGAACTCGTCCTGACGCGAAATCAGATCACGCAGTTCTCGGCGCGGCAGAGCGACCCCACTTTCATCAGCTCGACGCAACACCTGAATCTGCTGACGAGCGAGCTGCAAGAAGAAGTAATGAAGACACGCATGCAGCCCATCAGCAACGTGTTCGACAAGTTCCCGCGGGTGGTCCGAGACGTTGCGATAGGTTGCGGCAAGCAAGTGCAGATTGAGATGGAAGGAAAAGAGACGGAACTCGACAAAAGCCTTCTCGAAGCCATCAAGGACCCGCTGACCCATATTGTCCGGAATTCGGTGGACCATGGAATTGAAACGCCGGACCAGCGCGTTGCGCGCGGAAAGCGCCCCGAGGGGCACCTGAAGTTGCGCGCATGCCATGAAGGCGGCCAGGTGGTGATTGAAATCTCAGACGATGGAGCCGGGATCGACACGGTCCGTGT
Source organism: Terriglobia bacterium (assembly GCA_020073705.1). GTDB lineage: Bacteria > Acidobacteriota > Terriglobia > Acidiferrales > UBA7541 > Palsa-360. Next base: position 16,234 of record JAIQES010000011.1, on the reverse strand, counting down.
CAAGAACAAGGCTCTAGAGCGCGGCCTGATTACTCCACAGCAAGCAACCCACATGAGCGAACGCGAACTATTGAATCTCATTTTCCTTCCTGGGTTTTCCACCGCGGAAAAGGTGACCAATCTCTCCGGGCGCGGCGTCGGCATGGATGTGGTCAAGACCAACATCGACAGAGTTAATGGCTCGGTGGATCTTCAGAGCACTCCGGGGAAGGGGACGATGATCAAAATCAAGATCCCTCTGACACTAGCAATTGTCCGGGCCGTCATCGTTCAGAGCGCAGGGAAGCGGTTCGCCATTCCGCAGGTCAGCATTCAGGAACTCGTGCGATTGGACGGCGATCACGTGCGCATGGACGTCGAGCTGGTCCACGGTGTCCCAGTGTATCGCATGCGGGGGCGGTTGCTACCTTTGGTCTATCTCACTCAGGAGCTCGGGCTCAGGAAGGATGCACACGGCGAACGCGAACAGGAAGAGGCAATCAATATCGTCGTTCTGCAGGCCGATGACCACCTATTTGGTCTCGTCGTCGATGAGATCAACGATTCGGAGGAAATTGTCGTCAAGCCGCTGAGCAAACAACTGAGGGGCATCAAGGTATTTGCCGGCGCGACCATCATGGGGGATGGCAGGGTTGCACTGATCCTGGATGTCGTCGGGTTGGCGCAGGGTGCCAGCATCCTGGCTGAGGTGCGCGACCGTGCCGTGACCGAGAAACCTGTCGAATCGCTCGAAAAAGAGGCTGAAAAACAAACGTTTCTTCTTTTTGCAGGTCCGGATGATGCCCGCATGGCCCTGCCGCTGGACACTCTCGCCCGTCTGGAAGAATTTCCCGCCTCTCAAGTCGAAAAGTCCGGTGAGGAGTGGGTCGTGCAGTACCGCGGGAAGATCTTGCCGTTAATCCGTCTCGAATCCGTGCTGGAAGAAAGGCGGCGGCGCCCCCGAAACGCCGAAAGGAAACCTCAATCCGACACCAGCCCCATGCAGGTGCTCGTTTGCCATGACGAAGGGCAGACCATCGGCCTGGTCGTGGACCAGATTCTGGACATTGTCGAAGACCGGGCGGATGTGAAGTCTCCAGCAACCCGCGCGGGAATTCAATATGCGGTCGTGATCAATGAACATGTTACCGAACTCCTGGACATCCCCGCCATTAAGCGCATCTCCAAGGAGAGCTGCGGGGTACAAATCGAACGTGCGGAGGTTTCCAACTAAGCCGTGGCACAACCACACCAGTTCTGCACGTTCTATCTCGACAAACTCATGTTCGGCGTCGAACTTCAGAAAGTCCAGGAAGTCATGCGCCATCTGGAATTGACTGGGATTCCGCTGGCGCCGGGAGTGGTCAGCGGACTGATGAATCTCCGCGGGCAGATTGTCACGGCCATTGATTTGCGCCGCCGCTTGGAATTGGCGGACCGCCCGGAGGACATGCTCCCAATGAACGTCGTGATTCGATCCGCGGACGGCGCAGTCAGTCTCCTCGTTGACGAGATCGGCGACGTAGTGGAAGTCGGCGATGAATCCTTCGAGCGGCCGCCCGAAACACTTCAGGGCAAGGTGCGCGAGGTGATCCTCGGCGTCCACAAGCTCGACAGGCACTTAATGCACGTACTGGATACCGACAAAGCGTGCGAAACAGTTGCAACCGCTACCTCTATGAACCGACGTTTGGCGTCCACTACATGATGTGGCGGAACCCGAGCTACGGTGATCTCAGGCTCATGACTCAATACTCATACGTGTCGCGCATGCCCTGGAATATCGGGACCGGTCCGGCAACCGCTCACACAAGCATGATTTACATCGACCCGCGCTACGACCTCCCCTAATGGACCGGAATCATCCAATACTCGAAACGCACGCAGTTTGACGGATATGAGAGTCAAAAAGGAGACAAGAAAATGAAACTTACCATCGGAAAGAAGCTTGGACTGGGATTTGCAATAGTACTGAGTCTCATGATTATCAGTTCGGGGCTCGCGTATTTGAAGCTGCGCAACATTCGGACGACCGAAGCGGAAACACTGGATATTCACGTTCCTTCTCGCCGAATGGATCTTCAGTTGCAAAGGGACGTGAATCGGGCACAGAGCAAGGGGCATGAGGTCATCCTTTTGGGAACACAGCCAGCGATGGAAGATGCGCGAAGACAGTTTAATTCGAATTGGGAAGATGCCGACAAAGAAGTTGCCGCGATGGACGAATTGGCTCCGGAGTGGACTCTCCAAGAAAACCGTGACCAATGGGCAAAGGTGAAGGAACTGCTCCCAAAGCTCCGCGAGGCCCAGGAAACAGGGATGAAGCTTGCAGGTGGTGGGACCGTCGAGGCTGTGATCAAAGCGGGAAATGAATTCAAGGACAAGGCCACGGCCATAAAAGACCCCCTGGACGCAACCCTAGACGAGATGGGAGATTCTTTTAAAACCCTGGCTCAGGAGAACGAGGACAAGCTCGCCGCAGCAAATAGCTCGGCGACCTATACGATATTGATAGCCGCTCTGATGAGTATTGCCATTGGCTTCAGCGTTGCCACTTTCTTGGGCCGCCAGTTCTCTCGTGCCACTTCTTCGGTTCTCAGGCAGGCGGAGGCCATCGCGGCGGGGGACCTGACAGGTGAGGAATTGAAAATTGTCAGCAATGACGAACTCGGCGACCTGACCAGTGCAATCAACAAAATGCAAACAAATCTGAAACACATGATTGTTTCCGTTGCCGAGAACGCACAACAGGTGGCGAATGCGAGCGAAGAATTTTCCGCGGTGAGCCAGCAAATCACATCGAATTCCGAGGAAACCACGGCACAGGCCAACGTGGTTTCCTCGGCCACCGAACAAGTGAACCGCAACCTGCAAACGGTGGCAACCGGCGCGGAGGAGATGAGTGCGACCATTCAGGACATCGCCAAGAACGCTACCGAATCGGCGCGAGTGGCCAGCGAAGCTGTCAGAACGGCCGAAACGACGAATGCCACAATTTCCAAGCTGGGCGTGTCCAGTGCGGAAATCGGGCAGGTCATCAAGGTAATTACCTCCATCGCGCAACAGACGAACCTGCTGGCATTGAACGCGACGATTGAAGCAGCGCGGGCGGGCGAAGCGGGCAAGGGGTTTGCCGTGGTCGCGAACGAAGTGAAGGAACTTGCGAAACAGACGGCCAAGGCGACCGAAGATATCAGCCACAAGATCGCGGCGATACAAACCGATACGAAGGGGGCGGTAGACGCCATCGCGACGATTGGCGCCGTCATCAACCAGCTCAACGACATATCGAGCACGATCGCGACAGCCGTCGAGGAACAGAGCGCGACGACGAACGAGATGTCTCGGAACGTCACCGAGGCCGCAAAAGGCTCGACCGAAATCTCACAGAACATCACGGGAGTGGCGCAGGCGGCGCAAGGCACGTCGTCGAGCGCGCATGAATCCATGAAGGCCGCGCAGCAACTGGCGCAGATGTCCACGCAACTGCGCGGGCTGGTCGAGCAATTTAAGGTCAACACTGAAGGGCACGGCAACGGGCACGAGCGGAAACAGGGTGCTTGATTCAGATGGGAGCGTCAATCTATTCAGGAATCTAGCTGAATAGATTCTGTTGCTTTGATTCCAGCGGCATTCACTCCTGAGGCATCCGGAGTGGAGGAAGGCTGTCCAGTTTGGGGACTTCGCCGAGAAAAAGCATCTTGATCGTGGACGATGCCGTCGTCGTTCGCAAAGCTCTTGCGGACGGGCTTTCGCGCGATCCTGATCTGGAAGTTGTCGGCTCGGCTAGCAACGGCCGATTGGCCTTGGCCAAGCTCAATACCCTCCGTCCTGATATCATTCTTCTCGATATCGAGATGCCGGAAATGAGTGGTCTGGAGGCCCTCCCGGAAATCCGCAAACTTCTCCCCCAGGTTCCCATCATCATGTTCAGCGCACTCACCGAGAGAGGCGCTGAAGCCACGCTCGATGCTCTTTCTTTAGGCGCTACCGACTATGTCACCAAGCCCAGTAATATGGACGGGGGTTCGACCTCCGGCAGTATTACCAGGGAACTCATTCCCAAGATAAGGGCCCTGTGCCACCTTCCCAGCGTGGTGCAAGTTCCTTCGGCCAGCGCTTCGACGCCTATATTCCAGGAACAACGCGCGGTGATTCGAACGCGTCCAGCTCCGTTGCGCTCAACGCGCCTCGGGATCGTGGCCATTGGAGTTTCGACCGGCGGCCCGGATGCACTCACCAGACTCTTGCCCGTCTTCCCCGCGCGATTTCCCCTGCCGATTGTCGTGGCACAGCACATGCCGCCGATCTTTACCGGGCTGCTGGCCAGGCGGCTCGCCAGCAAATGCTCGCTGCCGGTGCGCGAATGCCAATCGGGTGAAGTGCTTGAGCCTGGGTGCATTTGGCTTGCGCCCGGGGACTACCACATGGTCGTTCACCAGGACGGAGATCGGATTCGCGTTCAGACGCATCAGGGACCCCGCGAAAATTTCTGCCGGCCCTCGGTGGATGTGTTATTTCGCTCGGTAGCCGATCTATTCGGCGCTCATTCTCTGGGCGTCATCCTTACCGGCATGGGGCAGGACGGGCTGAGGGGCTGCGAAGCCCTGTGCGCGCAGGGTGCATCGGTAATTGTCCAGGATGAGGCCAGCAGCGTCGTCTGGGGCATGCCCGGTTTTGTAGCGCGCGCCGGCTTGGCGGAAAAGATCCTTCCGCTCAATCAGATCGGCCCGGAAATCATCCGCCGCGCTTCGGTCCAAGTTCTTCCCATCACACCAGCTAAGTCTTGGACAGACAAAACACAACAATTCGAACGTTAACAGCGCAGGGTTTTGAAAGACGGAAGCCCCGTGCGGTCGTCTTGAAATTGAGATGATGTGACGGCTGCGCGTGACACGCCGGGGCGGCCTATGGCAGCTAGTCAAACCAGTGCTGGCCCTGGATTCAGGCCTCTCTCCCGTGGAGGCTTTTCCGGCCGGGATCAACCGGACTGAGGTATCAGCGGCGGACAAGGGTCCGAAGGGCCTCCCGCACCCGATGGGAAAGTGTCTCGTGGGTGAAAGGCTTTTGCAGGACACGCAGTGTCTGGCCACGGAGGCCGTGGTTGCCAATGGCATCATCGGTGTAGCCGGACATATAGAGGACTCTGATCCGAGGGAAACGTAGGACGATCTGATCGGCGAGTTCGCGCCCCGTCATACCAGGCATGACGACATCGGTAAGAAGAAGATCCAGTGGACCCTCGCGATTGTCGACAATATGGAGCGCATCGGCGCCACTTGGCGCGGTCAGGACCTTGTATCCGACATCGCGAAGAACCTCCACTGCCATCTTGCGCAGTGCCGGGTCATCTTCCACGAGCAGGATGGTCTCTCCACCGGAACGGAAATCCAGCACTTCCTGCGCGGTGCGTGGATCGACAGGCTTTGGAACACGCCGCAGGAGCGTGTAGAAAGCGCTCCCCCGGCTGGGCTCGCTCTCAACCCAAATATAACCTCCGCTTTGCTTCACAATGCCATAAACGGTGGCAAGGCCGAGTCCGGTCCCCTTGCCCTTTTCCTTCGTGGAGAAAAATGGTTCGAAAATGCGCGCACGCGTTTTCGCGTCCATGCCATGTCCTGAATCACGAACAACCATGGCGACATACTCGCCCGGAGCAAGGAATGCCTGCGGCTTGGCGGCGCCGTCGGTGACAGAAATGTTCAAGGTTTCGATGCACAGGTGGCCTCCTTGAGGCATTGCATCACGAGCGTTTCCGGCGAGATTCAGCACAATCTGTTGTAACTGTCCCCGGTCCACCTTCACCCAACCAAGATTGGGATCGAACAGCAGATTGAGTGCGATGTCCTCGCCGAGCACCCGGCGCAGGATGTCGTCCATATCCTCCAGGACCGCGTTGAGTTGCAGAACCGTCGGTTCCAGGAGTTGATTCCGGCTGTAAGCGAGGAGTTGATTGGTGAGCCATGCCCCGCGCTCGGCGGCTTTGCGAATCTCATCGATGCGCATCCGACACCTCTTCGCGGGCTCATTGCGTTTCAGCAGGAATTCGGAGTGACCCAGGATGACGGTCAGGAGATTGTTAAAGTCATGCGCGATGCCGCCCGCAAGCTGGCCGATCGCTTCCATCCTGCTGATTTGCTGCGCTGCGCGGTCCGCGGGGGAGGTGGATGCGCCGCCAAGTTCTGAGGCGGAGCCCACTCGGCGGGTGGCATCTGCCAACTTTTTTTTGCCTCTCATCGCTTTCGCACCCGAACGCGCGCTGCCGGATAACAAAGTATCTGCGGACACGAATCACCTCATCTATGAGTTGTAGAGTAAACCGCGCGGCGGGAAGGGGGAATCCGATCGAGCCTGCAAATAGCCCAGACAAGTTCGCCGACATCACGAATTTATTCCGCAGGTGTGACGATGTCAATGTGAAACTAGAAAGGGAGTGAGATCACCAGATCATGCCGTCCGAGGATTCATCGTCACCTGGCAAATCTCATCCGCAATTAGGTCGAGTCGTGTCTGGCGGCGCAGGACACCGGATTCCGCGCAGGCGCGCGGCATCCCATAGACGGCGCAACTGGCTTCATCCTGGCCGATGGTGTAACCGCCGCGGTCTCTCGCACCTGCGGCACGGCTTGACAATAGATCTGCACATGCGCGGCCGCCTTGATTTTGGCGACCAACTCATCTCGAATCTCAACGATGCTGAGTGTGGCGTACGACTGGTCCTTCGCAATGCAATCAAATCCGCCAAGGTCGAGCGCATCGAGCGTCGCTTGCGCACCATCGGGAGTCAATGAGCTGACCATGATGATCGGCACGGGATGTTCGCTCATGAGACGCCGCAAGACGGAGAGACCGTCCATTCTTGGCATCTCAATGTCGAGTGTGATGACATCCGGATCGAGTGCCCTAACCTTTTCGATCGCGTCCAGGCCGTCGTGAGCGGTGCCGATCACGCACAGCTCCGGATCGGATGCCACCTTGCGTGTTATCGCAGTGCGCATGAAGGCGCTATCGTCTGCGACAAGAACACGGATCGGGATTCGCGGGCGACCTTCCGATGAATGTCGCATGGTACTTCAGGCTGCAAATACCGTGGAGACCAATTCGCCGACTTCTTTGGCATACTCGTCCAGAGTGAATGTGAATCGCGCCAAATCCAGCTCAGCCAGGTTGGGAAACTGCATCACCAGATACAGCCAGCCAGGCTCGTTCGCAAAGTCTATCTGCCGAGGTTCGTAATAGCCGTAGCCCAAGTCGCGCAGCCGGCAAAGCAAGTCGCTCAAGTGGACGAGCGCGACCAGTGGCCCGCCACGCTCAGGATCTCCGATTTCGTGATGGAGTTCGATGGCCTGGACCAGATCGGGTGTGATCTTCCAAGCCTCGGCGAGGATACGGCCAGAATCACTATGCGTGAAGCCGAGCGTGGCCTGCTCGGCTTCATCCATGGGAATGTGCTCGCGGTAAGCTTTCTCGACCGTCGCGCGGAACTCATTGGGAACAATCATGCAGTTGACCAGAACACCGATGTCGTGCAGTAAGCCGGCCAAATAGGCCTTTTCCGTGTCCGGATAACCGATAATCTCCGCAAATCTCCGGCAGACAAGTGCACAGCCCAAGGAATGACGCCAGAAGACCGACGGGTCCACAACCCAGCGGTTGGCGGGAATCACTTGTGAAAGAGAATTGGAAAAAAGCAGATCGCGGACCCGCCACATACCCAGATTCAGGACGGCCGTGCGGATCGATTCCACAGGGTGGCTGCGGCCGAATAGCGCGGAATTCGCCATCCGAACGCACTGCGCCGCGATGGATTTATCGTACGAAACCAGCTCGACAATGCGATTGACATCGATTTGCTCCGCGGGCTGGTCGAGGCAGCGCAGCAACGGGCGCAAAATAATGGGAATTGCAGGCATCGCATCAATGCCGGAAATGCGCGAACGTAGACGGTCAAGAGTTTCGGTCTTCATGGAGCACCTGCCTTCGGGGTGGATTCGCTGGGCTTCCAGTACGCCGTGGTCCCAGGGAAATGCACCAGGCGGAACTTTTTGCTGATGCCATATAGCGACTCGGAATGACCGAGGAAAAAATGACCATTGGGAAGCAAGGCGTTGTAAAAATGTTCAACCGTGCGGGTCTTGGATTTCCCGTCGAAATAGATCAGGACATTGCAGCAGAAGATGGTGTCAATACCGCGCATGAAGAGCATCTTGCTATCGTCCAGCATATTTAGCCGATTGAAGCTAATGAAGGATCGGACGGAATCGTTCACACGAAACTCTGATCCGACCGGCGTGAAATACTTTTTCATGAACTCGGGCGGAACGTTTCGCACTGCATAGTCGTTATAGATTCCCTCTTGTGCCTTGGCGATGGAGCGGTCGTTCAGATCGGTGGCGATAACTTCGAAGGTCCAGCCTTTCAATCTGGTCTGCGTTTCCTCGAGCAAGATCATTGCCAGGGTATAGGGCTCTTCGCCGGTGGAGCAGCCGGCACTCCAGAAGCGGAGCTTCGTGAACGAAAACTTCTTTTTTGCTTCGGCCAGCGAGGGAATTACGACTTTGCGAAGCGCGTCGATCTGCGGCATGCTCCGGAAGAGACAAGTCTCCCCGATCGTGATTTCATTGAGCAGGTTCCGCATCTCCGCATCGCGGTTGGGACGCGCTGTGAGAAATTCCAGATATTCGCGAGGCGTGCGAGCCCCGACAGCCTTCATTCGTCGGGAGCAACGGCTGACGAGAAGGTAGAATTTGTTTTCGGCCTGGTAGATTCCAGAAACCTGGTAGATTAGGTCCCGAATGCGAATCCATACAGGGTCAGTCAAACTTTCGACTGAAAGCTGTTCATCCTTCAACATCGTGCTATCGTTTGACATATTCGGCGTCCTACCGTATCAACTTGTTTTCACCGCTGCATTTGTCCCCCAGAGCAGCAAGTCCATCCGGATCCAGAATCATGCACACTGAGCCGTCTCCTCTGATGGTGGCTCCGACCAATCCAAGCACCGCCCGAAGGAAAGAAGGAAGCGGTTTGATTACAATCTGTTTCTGCCCGAGGAGTTGATCGAAAACGACGCCAATTTGCCGGTCGGCGATTCCGATAATCACGACACGGAGGAATTGAGATCCGTCTCGGCCATTCCGAACGCTATGGAGAACCCCGCCGAGACGGAACAAGGGGAAAATGCGGTCCCGCAAGCGGAGCATCTCACCCGTGTCAGCGCGATGGACCTCGCGCGGCTCGATGCGCACCGTTTCGACAATCGAGCGCAACGGCAACGCGGAGGTGGCGTCATCCACGCGAACCAGGAGCACAGGAAGGATCGCAACAGTCAGCGGCATTCGGAGCGTGATCCACGTCCCATGATGTTCTATCGGCAATGCTTTGCGAAGCTTGACCCCAGTGTCAAATCCGAACACTGCCAGTCAGCTGTATTTGAAGCTGTTGCAAGCAGCAACAGCGGCAGCAGCGCATTTCCGTTTCTGCGTTCACGGATTCGGTTGGCCCGGCGGCTCCGGTTTGGGGTTCCCGGTCGAAAACATTAGCGGCTGGAGTGGGGCGAGGATCACTACATCTAGCCGGCGGTTCTGCGCGCGCCCCGCCGGTGTGTCATTACTGGAAACGGGATGAAACTCGCCATAGCCGGCTGCCGACAAGTGATCTGGGGGCAATCTGTATTGTGTGATCAATAACCGTATCATTTCCGTTGCTCGAGTGGTCGAAAGTTCCCAGTTGGATGCAAATCGCGCATTGTGAATCGGGATGTTGTCGGTGTGACCCTCGATACGAATATTTTCCGGCCGCTGTTTCAGGACTTCTGCCAGGCGCGTGATCGCATCGAGTGAATCCGGGCGTATTGTGGCTGAGCCGCTGTCAAAAAATCCCATTTCTTTCAGACTGATGACAAGACCCTCGCGCCGCATCGCCATTGTGACATCACGCCGCTGGATTTCCGGATTTAGGGCTTTCTGGATTGCCAGTTGGGCGTCCTGCAACGATTGAGCCTCGGCCGAGCTCGTAAGCATGCCCTTCATGGGATTGACAATTTTTTCTAGGTCTGCCTCCCGCTTGATGTTCTCCACTTCCTGCACTTTCTCGAACGGCATGGCATCCTCGTCTTGTAGCGGCACTTTTGTATTCGATGTCTGAAAGACTCCGAGTTCCTGAAAGGCTACCTGAATGGCCATCGCGATGCGGCCAGCCTTTCGCTTGTCCACCTGCGAAGATGCGTATAGCACCACAAAAAATGCAAAGAGCAGCGTGATGAAGTCCGCATACGAAATCAGCCAACGATCATGACTGATGTGGTAAGAGACCTTTTTCCTTTTCATACCCCCACCCCTTGCTCTCTTGCTTGAACAGGCATTTCGGCCAGATAACTGAACAGCTTGGTCTCAATCATTCGCGGATTCATTCCCTCCAGAATGGATATGACACCTTCCAGCATCATTTCGCGAATCACCTGCTCCTCACGGATGCGGATTCTCAGTTTCCCGGCCGAAGGAATCAGGATGAGGTTGGCGGCGCCCACGCCATAAACCGTGGCCACGAAGGAGACCGCTATGCCTTTGCCCACTTCGTCAATTTTGTCCAGATGCTGCATCACTTGGATGAGGCCGAGCACAGCGCCAATGATCCCAATCGTTGGTGAAAAGGCGCCGGCGGACTCGAAGACTTTCGGGACGTTGTCCTCATACTCCTCCTGCTTTTCAAGCTCCAGTTCCATCATCTTTCGCAACTCTCCCGGCTCCGTTCCGTCCACGGCAAGCATTAATGACTTTCGTAGGAACGGGTTCTGAATTTTGTCCAAATCACTGTCGAGGGAAACGATCCCTTCCTTGCGTGCCTTGTGAGCAATCGTAACGATTTCATGGATCACGCTCAGAGGGTCGGTCTCCGGCACGAAAAAGATACGTGCGAGGCTCCGAAAAGCAGTCACGACGACCTCGAACGGAAACTGCACCATGATGGCTCCCAGTGTTCCACCGAAAACGATCAAGGCGGCCGTGGGCTGAAGGATCTGACCGACCCTGCCTCCTTCAAGAAGCAGGCCGAACAGAATGGCTCCCACGGCGATCAGCGCGCCTACGATACTCCCCTTGTCCATTTCCTATGTTTCCTCGGAGGGACGGTCCGTGCGTTTGGCCTCGGCCGTTTCCCCACTCGGCGAGGGCCAGCCGGTGAAATTCGTGTGGAGTCCCTCGAGCACGCGGCGACGAAATTCCACGATCCGTGCCAGAATTTCTTCGCCGCTCTCCCGTACGACGATTTTCTCGTCGTTCACCAGAGTAATCACGGTGTCAGGAGCGTATTCGATCGTCTTGATCAGGTCGGAATTGACAACCAGTGGCTTACTATTGAGTCGTGTGAGTTGAATCATTGGGCGACACACCGTGTGTGCCATTTCGGCACACAATCTTGCTGTTCTAGGACCACACTGTTCTTATCGGCCAATCAGACGAGGGGTTGAGCGGGCAATCGAAATGGCCGTGCTGTGACCCTCCATTTGCCCCAATAGCGATGGAAGCGCGTTTCGAGACTCAAACTAGCGATACAAGTGGGTGATCCTCAGGTCGAAGAATACCCAAGAATAAGAAATCACTCATCTTCAAGAAACAGCACCTACGCGCATTGGAGCATTTTAAACGCGGACGGCTGGCCCAGGCTGCAGAGGCGTTCTAAGACCTCCTCAAACGAGAGGACAACGCCGAGTGGTGGAATGATTGGGCGAGCGTGCAACTCGCACGGGACATGCCTGCCGACGCGGAACGTGGTTATCGCCGTCGAGGGGCTGGAGCACATGCGCAGAGCCATCTCGCGGGAGCCTTCTCTCGCCGAACTTCACGAACACCTTGTCACGGCTTGTGTCTGGCTTGACCGGATTCAGGATGCGGCATTGGCCCTAGAGGGAAAGCTTGCTGCCGTCCAACCGGGCGAAACCGATTATCTACGCGCGGCCAGCATCCACGCCCAATTACAAGAATGGCCGCGCGCCGCCGAAATGCTCAGAGCCGGCCTTGCCCAATTTCCAAAATCGGAAAAATTGCGCGCGGGTTTGGCGGAGATCGAATCACAGCGAATCCGCGCGTAGCACTCGTTCCGCCCCCAGAACCGCATGTTCTTAAGGTGCTTCTCCTGCGCGCAAACGAACGAAGGATCCTGCCGGCTCCGCACACAACGACACAACTGTTTGGAGCCGGCAGAATCCCGGCGCTCTGAGTGGGATTTGAACTAGTGGCTGTCGCCGTCGTAGTCTACATCGCGGCTAGCCGGATTGGCCTTAGCTGCCAGCGCTTGCTGGGCCGATGGGCTGATCGTGACTGTGTCCGCCGGGACCGGGTTCTGGGCCGCTGTTTGTGCTTGCTTGGGTGGCTGGACTGTCTGTTCTCTCTGAGCGTGTACGTTTGCTGCTTGGAGAGACTGGACGGAATTGCTCATGATTAAATCACCTCTTCAAACTTTACATCGGTGAATGGCCAGATAACTTTAGCCGGCATTTCCTTTTTGATCTCGAAAACGGCGCCATAGTACGCCCATCTGGCTTGTTCGCGACACTGTTCCGGCGGGCTCCAAGTGGAGCCCGCACCCGGTGAAACGATTATCATTGGAAGCAATCCCGGCGGTCTGCCATCCGCACCAGCACAGCCCGAAATTGCCCCAGATTCCAGCCCGCTTTTGCAATACCTCTCCTTATCCCAACCCTGCTGTAGACAGATTCCGCTGTTGCCTTGGCCACCAGCTCTCTATCTGGTCCGCAGCGGTAGCAGCGCGATCCGGCCCAGCATCGCTCCGAACCGCCGCCGGTTCAGATGTCCTTCCGCCAGCAATAGCCAGTAGTGGCGGGCATGCTTCACCAGCCGCCCCCGGGTCTTTACCAGACCAGCCATTGCTGCAAGCTCGTCAGCGACCAATTCTCAATCCTCTGCGGCAGTGCCAGCCGCCGCCACAGATTTCCTAAGTTGTAAGCTAACAGCCTCAATGCCAGCCGCACTTGATTCGAGCGAAACCGATGGCAAGAGAGCCCCGTCATCTTCACCGCTGACAGCCGCTCCGCATCGTTCACATCTTCATATCCTGCCAAACGGCTGTAGATGGACTGTCGCAGCAGATCCGGCAGTGGCAACGGGGTGTTCTTGCCGCGCCGATTACGGCGACTTACACGGACTTCAAAAAGGAAATGTGTATGTAAAGAAGCAATAGGTATGCCATTGGAGGGCGCTGGAAGCTAAAGTCTGCGGCTCCCGGGCCGATAAGGTAGTTGAGGAAGAAAAACACCCCTTCCGTAAATCGGGGGCGAGTCCAACCAAGTTTCGGGGTCAAACAGCTCCGAGACTAGATACTCCAAACCGGAAACGGAATCACCTTCCAAGGAGCCTAAAAACATGGCAATCAGCATTCTAAATAACATCGCATCACTGGCAGCACAAAACCAGTTGGCGGTCACGCAGAACAACCTGAATAAGACGCTATTTCAACTGTCTTCCGGTTCGCGAATCAATTCCGGCGCGGATGACGCGGCGGGCCTGGCTATCGCGGACGGCTTGCATGCCAACATCACGGCCTTGACGCAGTCGGTGCAGAACTCCAACAGCGGCGTCGGCGCCCTTCAGGTGGCCGATGGTTCGCTCGCCCAGGTGACCCAGCTTCTCAATCGCGCCGTCACGCTGGCGACGGAATCCGCCAACGGCACGGTGTCGGACTCTCAGCGCACCGCGCTGCAAGCCGAGTACGCGCAGATCAATGCGGAAATCGACAGCATCGGCAGCAGCACCAATTACAACGGCTCGGCGGTGTTTTCCGCGGCTGCTACTAACATCTTCCTTAGTGATGGCGTTAGCAACACCACCATCGGCGTAACCACCGGCACGTTGAGCACCGCGGGTTTGGGCTTGGCCGCCGGCACCGTAAATATCGCCACAGCGGCAACCTATGCCACGGCTCAAGCCACACTCACAGGACAACCGGTTGCCGGCGACCAGGTGGACATTAACGGACAAACCTATACGTTTCAGGACGTCGGCTCCGGCGGGGTGGCCGCCGCCGGCGATGTCCTCATCGGCGCTACCACCGGCGCTACGGTGCTGAACCTGGCGCATGCCGTCAATAACTCGGGCGGAACCAGTGGCGCCGGCAACGACTACTTGGCCGCGGGCGGTGCCGCGAATACCTCCGCGAGCGCCACAGTCTTGGGAAACACCATTACACTCACGGCACTCACGACCGGGACAGGCGGCAATGCTTACACCTTGACCAGCCCTGTCGACACAAGCGGCAACATTACCATAACTGCCCCTGGTGGTGTTTTCACGGGAGGTGCGGCCGCAACGAGTACCCCTACCGCTGTGACCAACTCCCTGTCGACTGCCGCGGAGGCGCAGTTGACACTCGGCCTGATCAATACGGCCATCGCCAGTGTGGCCTCCACGCGCGGCACCGTCGGCGCGAACATCAACCGGCTGCAAGCAGCCAGCAACGTCATCACCAACCAAACGCAGAACCTGACCGCTGCCGAAGACGGCATCCGCGCCGCGGACATCCCGTCGGTGGTTGCCAACCTCTCGCGGTACACCATCCTGAACCAGTCCGGCATTTCGGCCCTGGCCCAGGCCAACTCGGCACAGCAGAGCATCCTCACGCTGCTCCGCTAGCCAGACTGAGCGAATAGTAAGAAACGCAATGGGCGGGGCTCAATGAGCCCCGCCACTTCGCGTGGAGATTGCAAAATACCGATTAGATAGTGAAAGGCGCAGCGAATCCGCACATTGGAACCATCTTCGGGTGCGGGCTCTACTTGGAGCCCGCTGTAATAAAGACAGAGAGGGATTTAGATGGTTAGCTCCGTATCGTCTCTAGTTACAGGCCTCGGCACAAATAGCGGCCTCACCAACACCAACGCCAGCACCGGTACCAGCACTGGCCTCGGCCAGGGCATTGATGTTGCATCTTTTGTGCAACTAGCCGAGGCTGGCCAACAAATCCAAATCACCAGCCTGCAAACTCAGCAGGCCGCTATTGGAAAAGAGCTTTCGACCCTGTCGCCGATCGCGTCAGATTTGACGGCGCTGCAATCGACGGTCAGCGCGCTGAACGATCCGCTTGGAGTGTTTAGCTCCGAGATCGCGACATCTTCCAACCCGAACGCGCTCTCGGCAACCGCCGCGTCATCCGCGGTCCCGGGCGCGCATACGATATCAGTCACTTCCTTGGCAACCACGTCGTCGTATTACTCGGATGCGGTAGCCACCAGCAGCACCGCCCTGGCAACGGGAGACACCTTTACGATTTCGGCCGGCCTCACGCAGGTCGCGTCCGTCACCGTGGATTCCACAAACAACACCCTGACCCAAATAGCCGCAGCCATCAACAATCAAACGACCGCGGTGCAGGCGAGTGTCGTTCAGGACGCGAATGGGGCGCGACTGGCCATTGTCAGCACGGCTTCGGGGGCTCCCGGCGACCTGGCCGTCACCGGCAGCCTGCATCAGATCGATGCCACGGCAATCAACTTTCACCAGGCTGTGGCGGGATTGAATGCGGTGCTGACGGTTGACGGCGTGCCCATCAGCAGCGCCACCAATACCGTAAGCAATGTGATCAACGGCGTGACCCTGAACCTGACGGCCTCTACGGGGAGTACGCCGGTGACGCTCACGGTGGCGCCGGACACTTCCAGCATCAGCACGGCCATCAATAATTTCGTTTCTGCCTACAACACGGCGATTACCGCCATCAATGTGCAATTCCAGGTATCTTCCGGTGGGTCCGCCCAACCGCTGCAAGCCGACGGCTCGCTGCGCGACGCTCAACAAGCGTTGCTCTCGGCGATTACGTATTCGGTAACCGGAAGCGGCGGTCCCGTGAACCTGACCAGCCTCGGCATAAATGTGAACAACGACGGCACGTTATCCGTTGATTCCGGAGCGCTAGCTACGGCCCTGTCGTCAAATTTTTCGGGTGTACAGAGCTTCTTGCAGACGGCTTCGACCGGCTTTGCGTCGAACTTAACTTCAGTACTGAAGAATCTGAACGATCCGACGACCGGAGAGCTGACACTGGACGCCCAGGGGTATGCGGCATCGTCGACGGATTTGACGAACCACATTTCAGATTTGCAAGCGGCCCTGGCGGTACAGACACAAAACCTCATTGCGGTCTATGCCCGTGTCAACACCACGCTGCAAGAACTGCCTCTGCTGCAACAGCAACTGGGCCAGCAGCTCGCGAGCATCCCATGATGGGCAGCCATCCCGCATTGAGT
>JAIQES010000077.1 GCA_020073705.1 Terriglobia bacterium | reverse complement strand
ATACCATCCATCATTGGCCGCGGTGGTGCCACAGTAAATGATCTTGAGAAAACGCTTGGTGTTCACATTGATGTAGTACCAAAGGAGGAATCCTCCAGAGGCGGAGAATGGTTTGAAATGTCAGAATCAGGAAATAATTTCATTTTAGAAGTTGACATATCAAAGTCAGGGATGGATGCGGAGATTCATGTCAATGATCTATTTCGGAAGCATTACCTTCGACGAACGGTCCGTCGTGCGCTTTCCAGCCGGGCTGCCGGGGTTCGCCGACGAAGAGCGGTTCCTCCCGATCGAACAGCCGAGAGGGTGAAGCTCAGGCATCGGAGAAGCTGGCCGAGGCCGCAAAAATACTCGAAACGCAACCAGCCGCGATACAGCTTCGCTACCTGCAGACCTTGACCGAAATCGGCATCGAGAAAAACACGACCATCGTGTTCCCACTGCCGATTGACATCATCAGCGATTGGGCCAAGGTTCTCGGCTCAAAAAAGTAGATGGCTTCACGAGGGGAAAAAAGCGGCGGCGATCCATCCAGTCCTCCAAGATCAGCTAACAAGGCGCAGGCTACCGCCTGTTCGAAGAACTAGGCATGGAATCGCTTGTCTACTTCCCGCCTCCCGCCAATCGCAAGTATGCTGCGCCAAGTGAGGCCAAAACTGAGGAGAAGAAGTCATGACTTCCGACCGAGAAGCCAATTTGCTGCGCGTCCTTACCCAGACGTCGTGGCGATTTTATATGTGTTTCGGGATATTTTCCGTCGTCGCGTTCTGGGGAGTCTACGGTTACATAATGCAGCTTCGCTGGGGCCTGATCGTCACCGGAATGCGCGACCAAATCTCCTGGGGCTTGTACATCGCGAACTTTGTCTTCTTCACCGGGATCAGTTACGGGGGAACGCTGATTTCAGCCATTCTTCGGGTCACCGGCGCGGGGTGGCGGCATCCGATCACCCGGTTGTCCGAAGCCATCACCGTGTTCGCTTTGTGCGTCGGCGGACCCATGGTGATGATTGATATGGGCCGTCCGGAAAGGATGCTGTATTTATTCATCCACGGACGCATCCAATCCGCGCTCCTCTGGGACGTGATCGCGGTGAGTACGTACCTGACCGGCTGCGCCCTTTATCTCTATCTTCCCATGATTCCGGATCTGGCTCTGCTGGCTGAGCGGCAGGAGCTTGCGGATTGGCGCCGGAAACTATATCGTACGCTTACGTTTGGATGGACCGGTACTGCCGAGGAACAACATCTGCTTGAGAAAAGTATTTCGAGGATGGCGATCGTCATGATCATGCTGGCAGTTTCGGTGCATACCGTTGTTTCGTGGATCTTCGCGATGACCCTGCGGCCAGGCTGGAACAGCAGCATTTTTGGCCCCTACTTCGTCATGGGTGCGGTCTATTCCGGGACGGCGGCCGTTGTGCTTTCGATGTACATACTTCTGCGTGTGCTCCACTTGGAAGATTATCTCAAACCCGTCCACTTTCGGAATCTGGGAATATTGCTCGTCACATTCTCTTTGCTGTATCTCTATTTCACCATCAACGAGTATCTGACCTTGGTATATAAAGTCGAGGGGCCGGAAAAGGTCTTGTTGCATCAGCTATTCTTCGGTGACTACGCTGTGCTGACGTGGACCGTCCTGGCTGTGGGCATCTTTATTCCGTTGCTCATGTTCGCGGCCGTCCTGACCTTCAAACGGCTCCGGAGGTTCACCCCCTCCGTAGTCGCGCTGGCGTCCGTCTTGGTTATCGTTGGCGCCTGGGGCAAGCGCTTTCTCATTATTGTTCCCACGCTTTCCGCTCCCTATTTGTCGAAAGCAAACACAAACATCCCGAACAATCCAAACCTCCCGTTCTATTGGGTCCACTATCGTCCCAGCTGGGTGGAATGGTCCATCACCTTTGGAGGAACGGCTTTTTTCTTGCTCATGTATATGCTGTTTACCAAGGTGTTTCCGATGGTTTCCATCTGGGAGACGCGTCAAGATGAACCTGCCGTGGCGCCGACTCATCAACGGTGGGGCATCCGGACCATGCCCATCATTTTGATCGCATGCTTGCTTTTCGGTGCTGTCCACGCCCGGGCGGCCCAGAAAGGGCCGGCGAAAAAGCCGCCGGAGGCCACTACATTGTCACTGGAGTGGCAGCAAATGGTGCCTCCCGGGCCAAAAGCACAGTCCCACGGCGAGACAGGTTGGGTGGCGTTTTGGGATCACCTTTTTGGATGGCGCCCGGCCGAATCCAACGATCACACCCAGAATCCTCCTCCCACGTTTGTAGTTGCTGCGACGCTGCGCGACGCCAAGGGCCAGCCACTCGCCTTTCAGGTCGTCGGTCTCTCACTGAGAACTTCCTTCGGCAAGCTAGACTATGGAAGCCGCCCAACGAATGCCGAGGGCAAAGCCCAATTTACAATGCAGGACCGGCGGTATGGAAAATATCCGGTCGAGGCCACCTATGATGGCGGCGACCAATTCGCGGCTGCTCACGCCGTGACTACCGTGGACTTCGGCCCCCTCCCTGAAGTCTCTTTGCCTCCTGAGGGGGTGCTCATTACTCCTTATCCTACCGCCGCCGTCGCCCTGCCCTTCCTGGTTTTCTACGGAACCATGTGGGTCGTGTTTTTCTACGTCGGCTATCTGATGATTTGGCGCTTGCGCAAGATCCACAAGCGCCAGGCTCTAGGAGGCGGAGGTCGCTAGTAGAGCGTATTGCATAACCTAATTAAGTTATTGATTTCATCAGGCGTTCATGTGCGTGTAACTCGCATGGAGGGATTGACCGTGCATGTTGTGCCGGCCGAGCACCATGGTGCCGGCAAGTGAAAGGTTGTTGCGGGTAAAGTGCAAGTGCTGCGATGGGCCGGTTCAGGCCGTCGCGCTTCTGAGGAGAGGAAATGAATATTTCATTGTACGGATTGCTGATCGCGGTGTTTATCGTCCTGATCTGGTTCTGGAATTCGCTTTACGTCATCAAGGAATGGGAGCGCGGCGTGGTACTGCGCCTCGGGCGCATGCAGCCGGAGGCCAAAGGGGCCGGTCTGCGCGTCGTATTCTGGCCCATCGAGAAGCTGTATCGGATCCCGCTGCGGATCGAAACGCTTGACGTGCCTTCACAAGACATCATCACGCGCGACAACGTCTCGGTGAAGGTAAACGCGGTCGCGTATTTCCGCGTGGTCGATGCGAATCTTGCGCTTTCGCAGGTGCAGAACTATCTCTACGCGACGTCGCAGAAGGCGCAG
>JAIQES010000010.1 GCA_020073705.1 Terriglobia bacterium | reverse complement strand
ATACGCTGCAGAGTCCTTTCTCGGATTCAGCATTGGCAATAATTCCCATGCCATAGAATCCCAAGACTGAACAGCGTCCCTCCCTGCATATTAACTCCTGCGTATCTATTCATCCCGAGGTGAGCTTCGATTCGACCAGCCTCGTATAGAGGCGCGCAAAACTCAATACCGGGCCGCAAGGCAACTTTTCGGCTCGCAACCGGGTAAGGGGACATACGCAGTCCCAGCGACACACCATCGGAATTTCAATTCAGTAAGCTTCCTTCGAATTACTGCGCATCAAATCATGATATTCCCAACCGAGAAAGTCCCGAATCTGCTATCACATCACTGCAGTAGATTTGCGGTAATTTCAAGCGGTTCCGGTTCATTCCGGCGTGTGGAACGCACACCCCAAATGAAATGCGGCCGATGAAAGCCGGGGCTGCAAACGGAAATGCAAGGAACAAGGCAAGCGCCGCCGGCGGCGAAAAATAGCTGGCCGCCGCCGGCGTTGCCAGAAAGCATTTACAAATCGCGCTACTTTCCCGCCTGTTGCAGAGAAGGCAGCGCCGCGAGCAATTCCTCGCTGTGCTTGGTCGGATCGACCTTGATGTATTCCTTCACGATCACGCCCTGAGGGTTGATGATGAAGGTGTTGCGTGCGGCCACGACATTCCCATTGAAGGTCTGGGTCGACCCATACGTGTTGACGACTTGTTTGTCAGAGTCGGCCAGGAGCTTAAAGCTGAGTCCTTCCTTGGTGCAGAACTCTTTGTGTGAGTCAACCGTATCCACACTGACTCCCAGGATAACCGTATTCTTCTGCTCGTACTGCGCAAGGTCGCGCTGGAAGTTGTGGGCTTCGATCGTGCAGCCTGTGGTGAAATCTTTCGGGTAAAAGTAAAGGACCACCCACTTGCCGCGGAAATCGCGCAAACTCACTTGCGTGCCTTCCTGCGAAGTCAGCTTGAAATCCGGAGCGGCGGATCCCACCGCTGGCGGCTGATCTGCGGCATGCAGGATCGGATAGGCCAGCAGCAAGAGTGCCATGCCAAAGAAAAGATATAGGATGGGCCGTGCGAGATTACTTCGCGAATTGTTCATGTTTTAATCCTCCTGAAGATTCGCTTGCCCCGCCGATGGCGGGCGTTTTTGAACTTCAAAATTCCCAGTATCTATAATTTTGGCCTTGACCTCTCCCTCTTGTCGGTGACCCGATACATAATGTTATACTCCAAAAACCACGATTTGGGATTGCTTGAAAAATCGTGAACCTGTGTCCAACGCCCAGCCCGGAGCCGTACCATTCGGCCCTTTCGACAAACTTCTGATTTCAACGAAGTCCGGAAAGACCTGTAGGGCGTGGTATTGTAGTTGCCGGAGGGCCAATCTATGGCCACGTGAGTTTGTTATCGGGCCGGATGGTCAATCGGGCAAGTCGGAAATTTTCACGATGATTCGGTTGTTCACTGCCAGCTTTGGCTAGAGGAGGTTTTTGCACAGATGGCGATTGCGACGATTAACCCCACGACAGGACAGACCCTCAAGACGTTTGAGGCTCTGACGGATTCACAGACCGACCAAAAGATTCAACGCGCCGCCGAAACATTTCCAACGTTCCGGAAATTGTCGTTCGCAGACCGCGCGCGAATGATGATCAAGGCAGCAGAGATCCTGGAGAGCGAAAAAGAATCCCTCGCCCGGATGATGACAACCGAGATGGGCAAGACCTTTCGCTCAGCAATGGACGAAGTCGTCAAATGTGCCTGGGTGTGCCGCTATTATGCCGAAAATGCGGAACGCCTTCTCGGCGATGAAGTCATCCAGACGACAGCGAGCCGTAGTTTTGTTCGTTACCAACCCCTGGGTGTCATCCTGGTGGTGATGCCGTGGAACTATCCTTTCTGGCAAGTTTTTCGTTTCATCGCGCCGGGCCTGATGGCGGGCAATGTCGGGCTGTTGAAACATGCCTCGAATGTTCCCCAATGCGCATTGAAGATAGAAGAGCTTCTCAAGAAAGCCGGGTTTCCCGAGGGCGCTTTTCAAACGCTTCTGATCGGATCCGGCAAGGTGGATCGAATTCTGGATGATCCGCGGATAGCGGCGGCCACTCTGACAGGCAGCGAAGACGCCGGAATAGCGGTTGGATTGGGGGCTGCCAAGAGAGTCAAGAAGGTCGTTCTCGAACTCGGCGGCAGCGATCCTTTTATTGTCATGCCCAGCGCAAATCTGGATGAGGCCGTCACAACCGGCGTCAAGGCCCGTGTGGGCAACAACGGACAATCCTGCATTGCGGCCAAGCGCTTTATCGTTGCCGATCAAATTGCAGACAGGTTTGAACGCGCTTTCGTCAGCCGGATGGAAAGCCTGATTCTCGGCGATCCCTTCGATGAAAAGACCGATGTGGGCCCGCTAGCCACAGCCGGCGCCGTTACCTCCCTGCATGCCGATGTTCGCAAGACAATCGAAGCAGGCGCGCGGCTTTTGACGGGCGGCAAGCCCGTCGAGCGCGCCGGAAATTTCTACATGCCCACGGTTTTGACGAATATTCCGAAAGATTCTCCGGCTTATCGTGAAGAACTGTTTGGTCCGGTAGCGTCGATTTTCCGGGTGAAGAATGTGGATGAGGCGATTCGAATCGCCAATGACAGCCGGTTTGGACTCGGAGCGAGCGCATGGACGAACGATAAGAGCGAGCAAGAACGCTTCATCAATGAGCTCGAAGCGGGCATGGTCTTCATTAATCAAATGGTGGCTTCCGATCCCCGGGTTCCGTTCGGCGGGGTGAAGCGGTCCGGACATGGCCGGGAATTGAGCAGCTATGGGATCCGCGAATTTACGAACATAAAGACCGTATGGGTGAAGTGACTCGGCGCGAATTGCAAACAATTTAGGATATTGGTACGGCTGTCCGGCCATTAGGGCTTCTCTGTAATTTCTGCGGGCCGATCGCAAGCTCGGTGCAAGAGTCTTTATGGTCATCCGCAAAATGTGATTGAGTTGTCCGTGGCGGATGGTTACTGCTCCAAGAGCAGATAGAAGCTGGTCATCATCGGGAATACCGAACGTTACGAACTTGGTTCCGGTTTTCATTTTTCTCGCCTCAAGCTAAACACTTCGAAAGACGTTACCGCAGCGTGGTTTTCACACGCGAAGCCCGAATTGACAAGAATGGTGGTGCGGGCGGTGGGAGTTGAACCCACACGGGCCTTGCAGCCCTGCGGATTTTCTTACCGTCTACGGCTTTCGCCGCCCTGACATCGCAGGTTTGCGGTCTGGACTATCCCTTCACCTTACTCCGCAACACTGGAGGTTAGGCGCTGCCCGTCTAGTCTCTACACCTTCCTGAAACATTGCTTCAGGCTTGGCTCGGGATCGCCAGTTAAGGTTTCCCCGAATTTGAGCAGTTCTGCATCGCCGGTTTCCCGGCGAGCACTCAAGGTGTGTTAAGTCCGCTGCGTATGCCATTCCGCCACGCCCGCGTGGCCGGTTATCTGCAGCTACGTATCATAAAGCAGCCAGGGGAACTTTACACGTTAGTTTCCGGGGTCAGGAGCCCTGGTGAAATTTTGAGTCCCCCGCGTATGCCATTCCGCCACCCGGGCACCGTTACTGCACGCCTATCTTATCAAGACTTTTGCGGCAACATATAAACCATCTGGTTCTGTAGGCATCCGCTTCCACCTCTGGCAATGGCCATAGGCGGTGAATGTTGCAGGCCAGTTCGAGCTTCAGACATGGGGAGGTTTCTGGCGATTTGCAGAAAAGCCTCGCCTCTGAAGAGGCAAGCTACAGCACTGGATAGCCGGCGCCAGCACAAAAATCAAGACCGGGGAGGATGTCAACAGAGCCAGATGATTTCTAGTGATGTGCGCCGCCGTGACCGCCCGCAACAGGAACGGGTTCAGGGACCGGGAGAGCAGAGGCGTTGCGCAGACTCGCCGTGAACATCAGAACAAGCGGCGACACGATGCCGAAAGCGAGAAACGCATACAGCGTCGGCAGGACGCCGCTGAGGTTTCCGCCGGAATTGCTCGAGAGCCGCCACGCAATCGCCGCAGCGGCAAGGCCGAAAAACGAGGAGAGTGTCCGTGCGCCCGGTGCGACCTCGAGCCGCGTCTTACACTGGGGACACTCGACACGATCGGAGTACGCAGCGACGTTTGCAGCGGTAATTTCGGTCTTGCAGTGCGGACAGATGCGAACGGCCATGGCTCACCTCTCAGTTCGAACACCCAACAATAAACGAAGTCACCGCTGGAAGAAAAGTAGAAAGCTTGGAGACTGAAGTGGAGGACTAAATCAGTATCGTGTTGGATGAATCGTACTTCATTGAATTCGTTGACGACAGAGAACTAGTTTTGGGCAAAATGTGTTGCCGGTGAACGGGTTCACCGCCATTGGCTCGGGTCCTCGAGAATTCTAGGCTTCGGCTTTCATCGTGACATTCCACCGGTCGAAAGACCTGGAGAATTGAATGCGGAGGCGGCCGGACGTATAATCCCGCTCGGCCGGAAATCGAAGATTGAGATTCCGATTGGCGGAGCAACTTACCCCAAGCGTGAAGATGTAACGGAGGATCAAGACCTATGAGGACCCCAAAGACCCTCGGGCTGACGGTCCGCCGGCTGGCGTTGTTCGCAGCACTCGCGTCCACGCTGGCGGCAGCGGATGGGTATCATGTGATCAAGCGGATTCCCATCCCCGGCGATTCCGACTGGGACTACATTACGGCCGACACCGAAGGCCGCCGGTTATATGTTCCGAACGGCACGCAAGTGGTTGTGCTCGATCTCGATTCCGGCGCCATCGTCGGAAAGATTACCGGTCAGAAGGACGTGCACGGCGTCGCCGTCGCCCGGGAATTTGGACATGGGTTCATCAGCGCCACCGACCCCGGCTCGATCATTATGTTCGATCTCAAAACCCTCTCCGTGCTCGGCAAAGCGAGGGTGGGAGACGACCCGAACGGGATTATCTACGACCCTAAGACCCAGCGCGTTTTCAGTGCCGATCGCGGCAGCAAACGCGTTACCGCAATCGATGCCAAGACCGGCAAGATCGCCGGCACGATCGAAAATCTTGGGGGCAGAACGGAGCATTTGGCCTCCGATGAGGCTGGCCACGTCTTTTTGAACATGCAGGATGTCGGGAAGCTCCACAAGCTCGATGCACAAGGGCTGAAAGTGATGGAAACCTGGACGCTGGCGCCCCCTTGCGGCCAGCCCAGCAGCATGGATATGGACCGCGCTCATAACCGCGTTTTCATCGGCTGCAGGAGCGGCCTCTTGGCGGTCGTGGACGGCGCGACCGGAAAAATTGTTGCCACCCAGCCGATCGGCATGGGCGTGGATGCGTTGGAATTCGACCCCAAGACAGGATTGATCTATGTCTCAACCGGGGGCGGCGATGGCGCTCTCTCAATCTTTCACCAGGAAAGCCCGGACAAATATACGCTCGTCGAAAACGTGAAGACATTACCGAGAGCCCGGACCATGGCCCTCGACCATAAGACCGGCAGGGTGTACCTGCCTGTCGCGGATGTCGGTCCGCGCCCCAACCCAACGCCCGCGAACCCAAACCCGCGAGCGCCCACGATTCCCGGCACGTTTTCGGTCCTCGTCGTCGGGCAGTAGCGAGCCACTGCAGAACAGTCGCGAGGGCCCGCGTCGTGTTTTCCGTGCCCGCCCCCTATGCCGTGCACCAAAGCCGGACAAGCGGGCTCTCTCTCCCGAAATCGTTGGAATCCGGGCGCCGGTGGATTATGCTCTCCGGTGCGAGGGCATGTTGTCGATCCGGCTTCGCGAATTTGAATGGCAGAGCGCAGCCATAGGCTTGGCTTGTGCCCAAATTCGACATGAGGCCCGGCTTCACCAAGATCGTGGATTCTGGCTAGCCTCGAGAGAGAAGAAGGAGAGGCACTATGTTCGTCCGTGATGGCGTATCCCGCAGGCAACAAATCTTGCTCGGCATGATCGTCGTACTGTTTGCAGCGTTGCCGGGGATTGCCCAGATGGCACCGACCCGCACGATCGAAGAACTCAAGGTGGAGACGCAAAGACGCGTCGACAAGAATCTGAGCCCGGTTGGGGGCCTCAAATCTGAGGATGCCCGCGAGGCGCTCGCGAACATCCACAGCTTGGACCGCGACGAGTGGGCTGCGGCGTGGAGCGCGATCGGCGAGCGATATGCGAAGCGCGCCAAGAGCGAGGAGGCAAGCAGCGACAACAAAGCGGCGCAAGCGGATTACCAGCTTGCGTTTCGCTACTACACTGTCGCTCGCTGGCCGGTGCCGAACTCAGCCGGCAAAGAGAAGGCTTACCAGAACGCTCTCGCCGCCTTCCGCAACTATGCGCGCTTTCTCGATCCGCCGCTCGAAGTCGTGCGAATTCCCTTCGAGGGCAAAGAAATGGTGGGGTATCTGCGGCTGCCGAAGAGCACTCGGCCGGTGCCGGTCGTCCTGCTGATCAATGGAGTCGACTCGCGCAAGGAGGATCTCATTCAAGGAGATGCATCCTTGCTTCGGAGTGGGATCGGCCTGGTCGCGGTAGATATGCCTGGTACCGGCGAGGCGCCGATCAAGGCCGATGTAGGTGCGGAGCGGATGTTCTCGCGCGTGCTCGACTTCCTCGGTACCCGCCCGGACGTGGACGCCAAGCGCGTCGTAGCTTGGGGCGTAAGTTGGGGCGGCCATTGGGCGGCGCATCTCGCCTACATCGAACGGGCCCGTCTTCTCGGCACAGTGGTGCAGGGGAGCCCGGTGGATGTTTTCTTCACCCGGGAATGGCAGGAGAAGTCGCTCGGCACGCCCGAATATTTGTTCGACCTGTTTGCCGCGCGCTCCGCGGTATACGGCGTCAAGACTCTGGACGAATTTCTCGCTTATGGACCGCGTTTGTCTTTGAAGCAGCAAGGGTTCCTTGGCCGGCCCTCGGTGCCGATGCTGCTTGTCAACGGGGAAAAGGACACCCAGAACCCGATCTCCGACCTCTACCTGCTGCTGCAATCGGGCGGGTCGCCCAAGCTGGCCTGGGTCAATCCGGAAGGCGGACACACCGGACGTTCGGAAGAATGGCCGAATTCCAGAATATCTGAAGAAATTGTGATCCCTTGGATCAAGGTCCAGCTCCAGTCGGCGTCCGAGATTAGCCACGCTAACAGCAGCGATTAGACCGGCGACTCGGGGGGTGCGGCACGCACGGTAACTATTGTGGCGGGATGGCGTGGGGTAAACCTGCGGCTGCGTGGCCACAGAACTGGAGTGCCTTATGCTCGACGAAACCGCGATTCCACTTAGTCCGGTGTCCTTTCTCGATCGTGCCGCAGCAGCATTCGCAAACAGAAGAGCAATCATTGACGGCGAACTGTGCTACACATATCGCGAGTTTGCTGATAGAGCCCATCGCCTGGCCGCGCTTCTTCATGAGGCTGGAATTCGACCTGGGGACAGGGTTGCAGCGCTCTGCGTCAACAGCCACGTGATGCTTGAGCTGCACAATGGTGTGCCCATGGCTGGGGCGGTTTTGGTGCCGATGAATATCAGGCTTTCTGTGGCGGAAATGGCCTATATCATTAAGAATTCCGAGGCACGCCTGATCGTTGCGACACAAGAACTCGCGGACACCGCCCGAAGCCTTTCAGCACATACAGGTGTAAGGTTGCTGCTCGCTGGCTCGCGCTCGAGTGAGTATGAGCAACGCTTGGAAGGTTCACAGATGCGCGCGATTGCTGCGATCGACGAGAAGTCATTACTCGCCATCAACTACACCAGTGGAAGCACAGGACGCCCAAAGGGCGTCATGTACAATCATCGTGGCGCATACTTGCAAGCCCTCGCGGTGGCCTATCATTCCCGTCTGAGGCTGGGTAGCTCATACCTGTGGACGCTGCCCATGTTTCACTGCAACGGCTGGTGTTACACCTGGGCTGTCACGGCCGCCGGAGCTGTCCACATCTGCCAGCGTCAAATCGATCCAAACGCAATCTGGATGAAGATCTGCGACGGGGGTGTCACCCACATGAGTGCAGCGCCTACCCTCCTGACGATGGTCGCCGAAGCTGCGAACAAGATGCAGGATCGCAAACCACCATGGCCCATTCAGGTCGGAACGGGAGGTACTCCTCCATCACCTTCAATTCTCGCACGATTAGCAGCTCTTAATATGGAGGTAACCCACTTGTACGGTATGACGGAGACTTACGGCCCCGCGGTCATAAATCAATGGCAGCCCGAGTGGTCAGATAAACCAGAAACCGAGAAGTCACGCCTGAATGCGCGTCAAGGCATCGGTAATGTTGTGACGCAAGGCATCAGCGTAGTCGATTCGGGCGGTCGTGATGTCCCTGCGGACGGGGAGACACTCGGCGAAATCGTGATTCGTGGAAATAATGTTTGTATGGGCTATTACCACGACGAAGAAGCAACTCTTGCGGCTAGAATCCACGGATGGTTTCGTACGAGTGATCTGGGGGTCCGGCACCCGGACGGGTATATTGAACTCAAGGATCGCGCAAAAGATATTATCATCACGGGTGGCGAAAACATTGCTTCCGTGGAAATTGAGAAAGTTCTTGCCGAACATCCCTCTGTTCTCGAGTCTGCGGTTGTGGCGCGCAGTGATAGCTATTGGGGAGAAGTCCCTGTTGCCTTCGTTGTTTTGAGGCCTGGCATGTCGGCTACCGAGGCCGAGTTGATCAACTTCGTCCGCAGTCGAATCGCGCACTTCAAGGCACCCAAGGAGATTCGGTTCGAGGAGCTGCCAAAGACCTCGACGGGCAAGATTCAAAAACACCTTTTGCGGGCACGGCTAACCACATCTTCATTCGAATCCTAAGCAAGCATAAGGGGGTTAGTCCCTTGGGCCGTCGTGCCGCACGAGGGTGAAGTGGTATGTTATCCAGGCTACGATTGATATGCAGGAGGCACGGAAATGGGAGTTCGAACACCTGAACAGTTCCTCGATGGATTGCGAGATGACCGGACGGTCTACTACCGCGGACAGCGGGTGAAGGCGGTGCCGGACCATCCCGAGCTCGGCATGGCCGCCCGGCATGCGGCGATCGACTTCCAACTGGCCGAGAATCCGAAGTTTCGCGAGCTAGCTGTTTACCGCGAGGGAGGCGACGAGTATTCGGCTTACTACCGGATACCCCGCAACGCAAAGGACCTGATGGCGCGGTCGAAGTTGATCGAAACAGCTACAACGGCAGGCGCCACCCTAGTCATCCTGGTCAAGGAAATCGGAACCGATGCGTTATTCGCCCTCCAGCGTGTGCTCGCGCGAAATGGGGACGTAACAGGTCTGGGGCGAGTGGATGCTTTCTACAGGAAGTGCCGTGACCGTGACCTAGCGCTCGCCGTGGCCCAGACGGATGTGAAAGGGGATCGCAGCAAGCGCCCTTCGGAGCAGAAGGACCCGGACCTTTATGTCAGAGTCGTCGAAAAGCGGCACGATGGGATCGTAGTTCGCGGAGCCAAGGTGCACACTTCGTGCACTCCGTATGTCGATGAAGTAATTGTCCTTCCCAGCCGAACGATGGGGTTAGGCGAGGAAGCCTGGTCCGTGGCCTTCGCGATTCCCGTGGCGTCACCCGGGGTACACCTCTACGCATCGGACTATTTGCACGGCAGCGACGATCCGTTCACCCGTCCTATCTCAACGAACCACAAAATGATCGAGACGCTCACCGTGTTCGACAACGTGTTCGTTCCATGGGAACGCGTGTTTTTTGTGGACCGGCCTGATTTGGCCGGCGCGGCTGCACTCACGTTTGTGGAGTTCCACCGGTTTACTGCGGTAAGCTACAAGCTGCCATTGCTCGACGCCCTTGTAGGTGCTGGAATCGCAATCGCGCGGGCGAACGGCATCGACCACGCAGGCCATGTCCGCGATAAGCTGACCTGGCTTGTTGGCTACGCCGAGACGGTTCGGGGGCTGACCGAGCTTGCAGCTCTGCGGTGTGAGGTGGAGGCCGGGGTGGCCTACCCTCATGTCTTCACCTCCAACATGGCAAAGTGGACGTTCGCACGCGACTTTCACAAGGCGCTTGAAACTGTCCAAGACCTTGCTGGTGGCCTCTTGGTCACGGGGCCATCCGGAATGGACTGGGAATCTGCGGAGGTCCGCCCGGTGTTGGAGAAGTATTTGCAAGGCGCGTGGCCGACCGACCGACGGCTGGCTATGCTCAACCTGATTGGGGAACTCAGCACGCGTCTCTACGGCGGCTACCAAGCGCTCCTCGCTGTCCATGCTGAAGGATCGATCGAAGCAGAGAAGCTAGCTATGTTCCGAGCATACGATCCCGGAAGGGCTTTTTCGCTGGCCCTGCAACTCGCGGGCCTCAAGAATGATTGAATCGCGGAGTGATTCAGCAGATATCCATCAAGAACAACGGAAGAAACGCGAGGTGGTTTTGTGGGTGCATTGAAGGACAAAGTGGCCATCGTCACGGGAGCGAGCCGCGGCGTTGGAAGGTCCATCGCGGAGACGTTTGTCCGCGAGGGTGCGAAAGTGGTCATCTGCGGCCGCAAGCAGGAAACGCTCGATCAAGTGGCACGCGAGATAGGCCCAGCCGTGAAGCCGATCGCTTGCCATGTGGGACGGTTGGACTAGATCTAGAACATGGTCGACTCTGCCACGCGCGAGTTCGAACGCGTCGACATCTTGGTGAACAACGCCGGAACCAACGTATCGCACGGGCCTACCATTCCTTCGGAAACCTATCCCCCTTTCGCCCCCGAAAGTGAAGGGATCGCCCACAGGAAGAATTTGAAGATTGCAATGCGTCGGAACGTTGCATTCCGGCGCAGCTGGATATATGTTGCCGTTCGACAAGGAAAGTCGAGTGGATATTCCAGGCGCGGAGGAGAAAGACATGAAGCGACGTATCGTGTTAGCGTTGTGCGTAGCGGTTGGAATTGGTTTGGCGCTCATGATGTCGGAGGTGCAAGTGCAGTCCTCGGATAAGGAACAGCGATTCCCTCAACTCAAAGTGGAGCAGCTGAATGATCAACAGCGCCCGTTTGCGGATGAGATTCTGAAGGTCTCGAGCATCGGGATTTCTGGTCCGTACAATATGATGCTGCGCAGCCCGGTCATGGGCCAGCGTTTGTTTGCGATGCTCGATTACCTGCGTTTCAACACTTCCGTTCCACGCCGGCTGAATGAGTTCGCGATCCTGATCCAGGCCCGGCTGTGGACCTCGCAGGTGGAGTGGACGGCTCACTATCCGTTGGCGATCAAAGCGGGACTGCCGGAAGCTGTCGCGAATGATCTCAAGGTAGGAAAGCGGCCGGCGTCCATGCAGCCGGACGAGGCGGCGGTGTACGATCTCTCTATGGATCTTGCGACCAATCACGTGGTAAGCGATGCGTCATTCAAAAAAGCGCGCGAGGTTTTCAGCGATCAGCAAATTGTCGATCTGATCGCGGTCAGCGGCACCTACATAACCATAGCCATGTTGAGCAATACGGCCGAGGATCCTACTCCGGGAGGCAAGACGCCACCCCTCCAGGTGCTCCCGGCACGCTGAATTCTGATGGACGGTATTTCCCACCAGTAATGCGCGGTCGCATTGCTTTGCATGGCTGCAATGTCGAAACAGCCACTGCTTTCGCCTCTTCCGTGGAGGAATGTGCCCTACTTCCAGGCCGAGTAGACCGGCTTGCCGACCAATTTCGACGGATCCGCGCCTTGCCGCGGGCGGAATTTCTGCGCACGGCCGTTGCCGACTTCGGCGATGTACAAATTGCCGTCCTGGTCCACGCTCATGCCATGTGTGTTGAAAAGACCGCCGGGGTTGTCGGACAACGTGCCCCATGCGTAGAGAAGGTGGCCGTCGAGATCGTACTCGACGATCTTGTCATTGCGGTCGTCGGCGATCCACAAGTGACGGTCGGCAGACATGTACAGGAAGTTCACCGAAGAATACTTGTCCAGAGGCCACTGGTCGAGGAACTTGCCGTTCTCGTCGAATACCTGGATGCGGTGGTTGCTGCGGTCGCAGACGTAGACGTGGTGCGTGACGGGGTCGGCAGCGATGCCGTGCACGACGTTGAAGTAGCCGGGCCGTGTATCGCCCGGCGGATTGCCCTTCTGGCCCCAGGCCAGCAGGAACTTGCCGCTCTTGTCGAACTTCGCCACGCGCGTGCCGTTGTATCCGTCGGCGACGAACATCGTGCTATCGGGCAGCCAAGTGATGAATGTCGGCCGGTTGAAATGCGCGTCGTCCGCGCCGGATTGGTCGGGCGTGCCGATGGTTTGCAGCAACTTCTTTCCGTCGTTGCTGAACTTGAAGAGGGCTTCCTTGTAATCGTCCACCATCCAAACGCTCTTCTCCGGGTCGTATGGATTGATGTAAACAGCGTGCGGCCGCTCGAGGAAGGAATCCCACTGGGTCCATTGTTCCGTAATGTCGCCGCTGGCGTTGACCACCACCAGCGTGTGCTCCCACCGGGCGTCGATGTCCTTGCGGCCTCCCCAAAGCTTGTCGGCGTCCTCGGGCTTGTCGCCGGGTGCGCCGCCTCCAGGCAGGCTGGCCACGGGGCCCTGTGAAGCGTTGCGGAAGGGTACCTCACCGGTAGGGAAGGAGAGGCTTGGCCCGATTTGCGGGAGCGGTGTATTCGCTGGACGTTTCAGCAGGGGAAGTTCGCCGCGCTGGGCGATGAACACGCGGTTCGGGCTTTCCGCGAAGATGCCCTCGACCGCGCCCCACGTCCAGTTTTCGTGGCCGGGCAATTGCGACAGGGGCTTCGGCCAGTCCGCGACTGCATCGTAGGGGCCGGTAACGTCCTCGCCGCCTTTCGCGCCGGGAACGCCCGCGAACCCTGTGCCGGGCATTGCTTGCCCTTGCACGGGCATGAGGCGATTGCCCACTAGAAAGCCGGCAACGAAAACAGCGGCGGCACCCGCCAAAACCAGAGCGCGCTTACGCATCTCTTGCCTCCCTCAAAAAAGTCAGACTCCGCAGGTATTGAAACCGCAGCTGGCCAATAATCCTGCACAGCAAAGCCAATCCGGAGCTACCGGTTTCTGTACGTTTGCTCGCGCAGAACCATAGCCCACGCCCCTGGCGGTGTCAACCGCAGATCGGAGAGAAATGAAGCGGGATCGCCCCCATTCTCTGCGCGTGATTCAGACTCGCGCGCAGGGAGCGAGGCGGTCCTAAAAGAAACAGGCCGCCGCTACCGGTGGCCCGTTGAACTTCATAGGTCCGAGAAACGGTCTTCTCGGAATCTGGCTCCCACATGACGAGAAGAGGACGCAAGAGTTGTGCGTCTAACGCAAATCCGGCTGGACGTCTCTAAGGCCGTTTGCAGTTCCGTCGCAACCAGCCTAGGCCGTCGGCTCACTTGATGCCAATCACCATGGACTCTGGACCCAACAAGTGTTCGACACGAGTTTCGCGGAATCCCGCTTCCTTCATCCAACTCATGCAGTCCGCTCCCGTGTAATCGAAACCGCCAGGGGTCTCGATGAGCATGTTCAAGCTCATAAGTAAACCGAAAGCGTTCTGTGACCGGTCATCATCAATGATGCTTTCGTAGACGATGAGCGCCCCTCCTGGAGCAATGGCCTCGTACGCTTTGCGAATGAGGAGCTTCTTTTCCTCCAGGTTCCAGTCGTGAAGGATGTGGCCCATCATGACAACGTCAGCCCTAGGCAGCGAAGAGTCGAAAAAGCTTCCCGGGCGGAACTCGACTCGGGAGGAAAGCCCATTGGCGGCCACATAGTCCTTGAAAATAGGACCCACCTCGGGCAAATCAAAACCGACGCCGGAAATGTGCGGATTCGCTAGCGCCACCTGAACGATCAGATCACCCTGGGCGGTTCCAACGTCCACAGCCGATTTGTATTGCCTCCAGGGAAATTGCTTTGCGATCGCAACATTCGCCCCGCGGCTGATGGCGGTCATCGCTTTAAGAAAACCACGAAGCCTTTCCGGATCGGCGTAAAGGAGCGCGAAGGGGCTTTGGCCGCCATTTCGTGCTTCGTTCTGCGCTTCTCCGGTTCGCAGGGCGACAGTCAAGTTGTTCCAGAAGGGGTATAGGCGGTGATTGGCCATCTCCAACATCCCGCCGACATATGACGGCTTGCGCTTATCGAGGAAGAGGTCGGTTGCCGGAGTGTTGTAGTATTTTCCGTCTCGGCGATCAAGGAACTTCAGCGCCACGAGAGCATCCAGAAAATCGCGGGCAGAGCGTGGATGCAGCCCCAGCTCATCGGTAAGCGTCGCCAAATCTTCCGGATGTTTGGCTAGTTCAGTGAACACTTCCATCTCGACGGCGCTCAACAATGCTTTTGAGGCCCAAAAGCCGAGGCCCACTTGCATAATATGATCCATACGTGGTTCGTCCATCTCTCTACAATCCTCCCGTAGGCTCGTTTGCGCCTGTCTTCTGGCCTCGCGCTGTTCATCGTATCCCTGCTCCTGCTTCGGCCACAACAAATTTGCGAAGTCTCGGATAAGTCCTGAGAAACGAGATTATCGGTAACTGGCCAGTTCCTCCCAGGCGCAAAAAGCCACATTCCGAGAAGAGGACGCAGGACGGCTTGAACGCCGGGGTGCTCTCATTGATCCCACGGAAAAACGGCGCACTAGGACCTACGCCAATAGCAGATAGGCAGATGGTTGGTGGACGTGGCCGGGATCGAACCGGCGACCCCCTGCTTGCAAAGCAGGTGCTCTCCCAGCTGAGCTACACGCCCACAGTTTTTCTCTCCTTCTATCTTAACTACTTGCCGACCCCTGAGCAGCTTCTTTAGTGAGCATTCTCTTGGATGGCCTTTTGTGACGCTCATCGAAATGCTTCAACCGGAAGTCGGATTCTCGTCGAAGTATTTTCGCTTGAGCGCGAACTCAAACTACGAAACATATTACCGCGGATATCCGGATTCGGGTTCGTGATTCCTCTCGGAATTTCTGCATCTCTTTATTCAATTTCATGCAGTCCGACGCGAAGCTTAGGTCACATCAAAGAAAAAAATTGAAGTTGTAACTTTCCATTGGCTCGGGCCCAAGGCCGATGCCTGCCGCCGTGCCAAATACCGCTTTGTTCGTTCATCTACATTTTGAAATGGGAAATGGCCAAAAATCGGCCATGCTTACTGCGCGGTCACGTAAACTGGATTTGCGAATACCCAGAGGGTCCAGCGCCGCCAGCCGGTCAAGCCGGGCTGGCGCAGGAAAACCTCAGTGCGATAGCGGCCGGGGCCGGTGATGGGAGCGTCGATGGTCCGGGTCTCCTCCTCCGCGATCTCCCGCCCGTCGCGGAAAATCTTTATCAGCGGGAGACTCGCGCCGGAGGGTACGGAAATTTGGATGCGTCCGGCTCCCGCCCAGCGAAGAAAGTCACCGGGCCCGCCGGAGCCACTCCCGCTCGAGACACGAAACAAAAAACCATCTGCCGGGTAAAGCGAATCCAGGGCGCAAAAAGAATGGCCTCGCCTGAGTGCGTCGAGGATCTCGGCAGCATTCGCGTGCGCGGGGTCGCCACCACTCGCGTCCGGACGGAGCAGCACGTGTTCGCGGGCTACTCTAAGGGACGGCACGTAGCCCGGGAATCGCCAGTCCAGCCCGGCTACCAGGCGTATCCGGGCATGCGTGTCAGCGGCGCAAATCCCGGCGACGGGCCGCTGTTCGAGAAGCTCATCCCACTTTGCAAAGTTCTTGTCCGGTGTGCGCGCCAGCCGCACCAGGGCGAGTTGAGCGTTTTCTCCATAGAGGAGCAATGAATCCATCAAGTCGAAGGCGTTATTTTGACGCCATGCCGCGTCCTCGTTCCAGATTTCCATGCCGTCGAAATCAGATGTCCCCCAATCCGTCCAAGGCGTATGCGGATGAAACGGATGAGCGAGAATCCGGAAGGCGCCAACGGCGCGAGCCGCGGCCAGCAAATCCCGGTCATTCTTGGTTTTGGGGTGAACCCAAGAAGGAGGAAGGCCAAGCGCGAGGAAGTGCCCGGCGGTCGTGCCGAGCTCCTCACCGGAAATGATGGGAAGGTCCGGCGGATCTTCAGCCAGGTCGTCATTTGTCATCGCAACATCGTGGTCGGTGATCGCGATGAAGGAAAGATTTGCCTGCTGGGCGGCTGCCATGACTTCCCCCACCGTCCCGCTGCCGTCAGAAGCTTTGGTATGGATGTGAATCACACCGATGCGCTCGGAGGAAGACCCAGTCTTCGAGCTGTTTGGAAGTTTGATGAGCAACCCTTCCAGCAGGATCCCGAGGACAACTAAGGTAACCGTAGAGAGAATAACGGCTAAAACTATATGTGATTGCTTGGATGGATAAAGAACAGCGATTTGGCCCTCTCTTTTCGGCTAAATCACAGCCGGGAACACGAAGATACCGCGGCCACTGCCGCCGCTCGAATGACTGAGAAGAGTTTGGTCAGGAGGAAAGGCTCTGTCAAGCTGAATTCGAGGCGGGATTCAAAAGGTACGTCGTTCGTTACCCCCTGAAAGTCGGGACGCAAACCGCCACGTACAGAGAAATTTGATTCAAGGGACAGATTTTAAGTTGTGTTACAGTTTATAAAGTAAAACTTGGGAGCCCGGTTGAGATCTTCCCAACTGATGACAAGGGCGGGAACCATTGCCATTCCGTTGTTGTTCCTATTGCTATTTTGGAGCGTCAGCGCTGCAACGGCCCAGTCGACTACGACGACGAATTCCGGCGATCAGCCCCCCGAACGCGGTCACGAGTGGGAGGTATGGACAGGGGCGGGCGGCGATCCAATCGGCACTCCGGGCGTCACGCTCGGCAATAGCGTATGGAACGTCGGCTTGCGGTACGGCTGGGTACTGACCGACCCCCATGGCCCAGGCTTTCTGCGTGGCAGGTTTGAATACGCCGTGGACGTGCTTCCGGTAGTCGTCGTGTTTCAGCCAGGCGGCCGAGCGTATGGGTTTGGGCTCGATCCCTGGATCATGAAGTGGAATTTCGAGCCCCATCGGCGAATTTCGCCCTACATCGAACTTGGCGGCGGCGGTTTGATCGCTACGCGCGAGATACCTGTTGGGGCAGCAAGGCTCAACTTCACGCCCACGGGCGCGATCGGCGTCAATCTTCTTCGCGGGAAATACCACTGGAGCATTGATTTCCGATATTTTCACATTTCCGACGCGCAAATTACCCCATTCAACCCCGGCACCGATACTTTCGGGATTCGTGTCGGCTGGGGCGCATTCACGCATTCGCACTAGCCATAGGGACTGGTCCGCTGCTCTGGCACAAGCCTGGAAGGCTTTCCCCCGCGCGGAGAAAATACCGACTCCCGGCTCTCATTTGCCTAGATGAAAGACGAAACCTGAGGTGAAGCGCCAGTCGCGGGAAATCTGGTGCGTGAGTCCCCGCTAACACGAACTAAATCGTGACTCATATGCTCGGAAATTATCACGGTTGCTCATCGCCAAGGTCGGGCTTCGAGCCTTCAGGGCCGGCCTGAGCTATTGTGCGGGGGCTGCCGGCCAACTCCCCCGGCAGGCGCGAGGGAAACAGCTTTAGACCTTCGCGAAAACCTCGGCCCAATCTTCCAGCATCGTCATTTCGTGGCCGTGGCGGATGTGGAAGCCGACCTGGCTGAATCCTGCGGCCTGCAGTGCTCTCAGACTGCTGGCCAGTTCCGCTCGGGTGCCGGTGAAGGTGAGGGCGCGAACGGCGTCGCCGGAGATGATTTCGCGCTCCTCCGGGCGCAGGAACATCAGGTGGCCGCGGTGATTGGAAAGGTAGCGAGCATCTGGCGGTACATAACCGGAGTAAATCTGGCGGTAACGCTCGGCCTGGGTCTTAAATTGCGGTGGCAAGGGAAGACCCAGGGAGCCATACTCGCCCTGTTCGGCAAGGTCGTGAAAGACGACCGCAGCCGCAGGGCCAGCCTGAGCTATTGCGCGCGGACTGTCGGCGGACTCACCGTCGGCGAGCACGCAGCCGCCGCCGAAGGCTGTCGCATAGAGGTCCTTCACGTCGCGGCCCGCCGCTTGCCACGCCTTACGCATTTCGGCAAGACCCGCGAGCGCCCAGTCGGCGTTCCGCATGGCCATGATCCAGCCGGCGCCAAGTTTTGCCGTGAGTTGCCGCCCCCGCGGTCCGAACGCCGAGACATGCACCGGGATAGGATCGCGAAGGTTGGTCATTCCCAGTTCCGGGTTGAGGAAGCGGATCTTCCGGGAAGAGCTCTCTTCGGACCATTCGACGGTCTCGCCGTTCAGAAGACCTTGAACAACGCGGATGTAATCCTCGAGCTTGGCGAGCGGGATCGCACGTAACCCCATCGTTCGGCGTGCGGTAAATCCGGTCGAAACGCCAAAGTCGATGCGGCCGGGGGCAAGGGCGTTCAGCGAGGCGAGCGCGTTCGCCGTGACCGGTGCGATTCGGTTGGAGGGAATCAGCACGCCGGTGCCCAGCCGGATGCGCGACGTCTGCATCGCGACGGCCGCCATTGCCACGAACACGTCCGCATCCAGAAGCTGGGTATCGTGAAACCAGGCATGAGTGTAGCCCAGCTCTTCGGCGCGTTTCACCACCTTCCAGGAATGCGAGGACGCTGCCAGCAGAATTCCCAAATCCATTGTTGCAGCCTCCTTTGCTGGAATTGGTTTTTTGGCCGTCCGGCGGTTGAAACCGGAATTTCCGATTTCTACTTCATCTTTGCGCAAAACCATATGCCAGCCGCCCTATCGTGTCAATCTCAGAACGGCAACAAAATTTCCAATCCCAAACGGTGTCCGTGTCGAGGCAAATTTGCGCCGTAGCCGTCTGCGGGAGCAACAGTTGGTTGCCTGTCAGCTTGACCAGTGCGCCAGTGATTAGATGAAACGTCGCAATTTCATGCCGTCCGCGAGAAACCTGCCGCGGCATAATCGAGCGCTTCCCGGACTCGACGCCAGAGTACTCTCGGGCTGTAAGGCTTTTGCAGAACGATGATGCCGCGTTCAACCATCTCGGTCAGTGCAGCCGTCTCATTGCTGTAGCCGGTGGCGAAGATGACGGGAATACCGGGTTTCAGTGCCGTAATGGCCTCATAGGTTTCCGGGCCACTGCGGCGCGGCATGATGACGTCCAGCAGAACGAGCGCGATCGAGTCGCGGTGAGCAGAAAAAATTGCGACGGCCTCCTCGCCATCGCGAGCGAGTAGAACGTGATAACCCAGCGATTCCAGGGTGGCGCTAGCCATTTCGCGGATGCCCTCGTGATCCTCGGCAATCAGGATGGTTTCGGTACCACCGCAAACCGCCTGATCTGTAACGACAGGCGGCCGATATTCAGCCGGCTTCGCATCTTCACTCACGGGGAGAAAGACGCAGAATCTGCTTCCCCGGCCTGGCTCGCTTTCCACCTGAATGAAGCCGCCGTGCTGTTTGACGATACCGTAGACCGTGGAAAGTCCCAGCCCGGTGCCCTTCCCGGTTGCCTTGGTCGTGAAGAAAGGCTCAAAGATCCGTTCGCGAACAGCGGCATCCATGCCGATACCCGTGTCACTTACGGAAAGCCTGACAAAACGTCCGGGCTGGAGCCTCGCATTGCGGCGGCATAGCTCCTCGGAGAATTCGGCATTGTGCGTCTCGATGGACAGGCGGCCACCCTTCGGCATGGCGTCGCGGGAATTGATGCAGAGATTCATCAAGACCTGCTCAATCTGCGTAGGGTCCGCGCGAACGACAGCTAGATCGTCCGCCAGGACGGTGTGGAGTTCGATATCCTTGCCAATCACGTTGTCGAGCAAGTTCAAGACATCCTGAACCGATTGATTCAGGCTGATATTCCGGGGTTCGAGGATCTGGCGCCGCGCGAAGGCGAGCAATTGACGGACCAGCGCCGTAACGCGGTCGCACTGCGCGTGAATCTTCTTGAAGTAGGTGGCAAGACGCGCATCGTTCGAGGCGGCCTGCTCCTCTCCCAGCTCCACCCAGCCAAGAATGGCGCCGATCACGTTGTTGACGTCGTGTGATATGCCTCCAGCGAGCTGACCGATGGCCTCGAATTTCTGTGACTGCTGGAGCTGTTGCTCGAGTGCGCGGCGCTCGGTGATGTCCTGCGCTACTACGAGTGCGGCGGCGCGTCCGGAATATTTCATGGGGTGCAGAAAAAT
This sequence comes from Terriglobia bacterium, assembly GCA_020073705.1. Lineage (GTDB taxonomy): Bacteria > Acidobacteriota > Terriglobia > Acidiferrales > UBA7541 > Palsa-360. The sequence continues at coordinate 66,174 of JAIQES010000010.1, read as the reverse complement.
CTCCACGTCAATGACCGATCCATCCTTTCGGCGGTGATGCCACTGCCCGACAGGTTGTACATGGGTAGAATCGTCGTGAAATGCCCTGAGCAATCTGGGGATTTCTTCTGGAGGGTGGAGATCGCTGACACTCATCCGCAGAAACTCGATCCGTTCATACCCATAATGAACAAGGGCTGCATCATTGACCTGGAGAAATTGCAGACTTTCCCTTTCAAACACCCACATGGGGAGCGGATTGTGGGTAAAGAGAAAAAGAGAGTTGGATTCGCTCTGGCGGAGAGCCTCGACCATGAAGGCGCGGGCGTCGCGGAGGTTTTTTTCTTCGAGGGCGCGCGCGACCACGATGGGAAGGCGCGAGAGGTGGTCCTTCAGCACGTAATCGGTGACGCCCTGTCTAATACATTCGACCGCAACTTCTTCACCCAGCGCCCCCGTCACCAGGATGAATGGAATCTCGCCGATGGACTGGCGCACCAGCGATAAGGCGTCCATGCCGGTCCAGCCCGGAAGCTGGTAATCGGTCAGGACAATGTCGTAGTGAAAGCACCGAAGATGATCGAGAATCTCCGCGCGGGTGCCCACGATATGCGCCTGGCACTGGAAACCCGCCCGCTGAAGCTCGTGAAGATTCGATTCCGCGTCGGCGGTCGTGTGCTCGATGACAAGCATGCGCAGGGGCACAGACATGTTCCAAAGCGTGTTGATGGTCTTGTTCGCAGCGGTTTGACTCATCCGGACTTCTCCGCAGAGGCATGGAGTGTTTGTTGCGAGGACAGCCGGTTGAGCAACAGCCAGAAGAGTCCCAAGGTGTGAAACATCTTGCGAAACGCAAAGCCCAGCAGCCTCTGGATATAACCGTTCACGCCGAGGTTACAACTCATCAGCGGGTACTTTTCCTCTTTGCAAGATGTGAGGACGATCACGGGTATGGCGCGCGTGCTGCCATCCACCGGTACAATCTTGCTCCTGTCATAACTCATGCGACACCTCCGAGGGAGGCAGCGGTGTGGGACGCAAAGGGAGCGGCCGTCTCACGGTGAAGAAAAATGATGCGCCTTTCTGCGGGGCGAATTCGGCCCTGATCGCCATAGGGATATCGGCAAAATGACGCGATTCCTTCACCCGCGAGCGGGCGCCGTTGCAACCCAGGGGGCTCATGCGGGGGCCGGGTGCCTTACGGAGAACGAATTGGAGGCGCGCGCCTGTTTATTCCGCTTCTCCTCATACATGAGCGCGTCAGCATGACGGATTAATTCTTCGAGCGGCGGCTGATGGACCACGGGCACTTGGGTGATACCGATGCTCAGGGAAAGGCGAAAGCACCCGTGGGAATGCGCATTCGTGAAGTCCACACGCCGCTGCAAGCGCTTGCGCACCTGTTGGGCAGTGTTCTGGCGGGCATCGGTCATCAGAACGCAGAATTCATCGCCGCCAAGGCGCGCGAGAATGTCGGATTGACGAAAGCTGGCGCGCAGGACATTGGCCGTCGCGATCAGTGCGCGATTGCCTTCCAAATGGCCGTAGGTATCGTTGATCGTTTTCAGCTCATCGAGATCCACATATACCAGCAAGGCCGCGCCGTTGCGGAGGATCAGGCGCAAATGTTGTTCAGCAAGCGCTCGAAAACCACGACGATTGTGTAGACCGGTCAGGTCATCGATCAAAGAGAGGCTTTGCAACGTCTTCTGCACCCGATGACGCTCGATGGCGTAACGCAGCGAGCGCCCAAGCGCGGCACAGTCCAGATGTTCCTTTGCCAGGAAATCCTGCACCCCTTGCTGGAGCGACGCGACCGCGAGGGATTCGTCTTCGGACTCAGACAGGATCACCGTAGGGACGCGAGGCGCAGTGGTGCTAGCGGCACGAACGATTGCGCGGCCCTGCGATTGGTCCGGCCCGATATCCAGCAGCAGGACATCTGTATCGTCTCGGAAGAGGCATTCGGCGGCGACCTCCATGGCAGGGACGTGCGCAATGTGAAACTGCTCGGAACCATCGGATTCGAGCAACTCGCGCAGCCGGCGCGCCTCCCGAGCCTCACCGACCAGGAGAATGCGAATCGGCTCTCCGTTATTCATGGACACCTGGCAACCTCGTGATTCCCTGCGCCGGTTTATGCGCGGCCTACCGCACCCGTAGGCACTTTGCCACGCGGAGACCTCGACACGGCTGACGGCAAGTTACAACCGTGCCGCAGCAATCCGATCAAGCAAGGGAATCAACTTTCTGGAAGGGGAATTTTAGTTTTCTCTAATAGGAGAAAGATGTCAAGGGCCGTGCGCGGAAGTGCTGTGTCAAAAGCACCCCCCTCTCGCCGGAGACGGGAGGCAATAATAGCAAGATGAAGCGCAGCCGCACACGAGCGTGGAATCCTACGTCAGCGGCCCGGTGGCCGTCTGTCTCAATCGGCCCATAACACCCGTCAAAATACCGAGTGGTTAGCTTCGCTGGTCGATCGCAGGGTAAGGCCGCAACTCGTGTCCGAGGTAGACCTGACGAGGACGGGCGATCTTCTGCTCGGGGTCGAGCAGCATCTCTTCCCACTGAGCGATCCAGCCACTTGTGCGTGGGATCGCAAAAAGCACCGGGAACATCGTTACCGGAAAGCCCATGGATTGATAGATCAACCCGGTATAAAAGTCGACGTTGGGGTAGAGTTTGCGAGAAACGAAATAATCGTCCTGGAGGGCAATGCGTTCACATTCGAGCGCAATATCCAACAGAGGGTTGCGCCCCATGATTTCGAACACCCCGTCGGCAACGTGCTTGATAATGCGCGCTCGCGGGTCGTAGTTCTTATATACGCGGTGTCCAAAGCCCATCAGTTTCTTTTCGCCTGCCTTCACACGTTTGATAAACGCCGGCACGTTGGAGAGAGAGCCGATCTCCGCCAGCATCCGGAGGACCTCCTCGTTGGCGCCGCCATGGAGTGGACCGTAGAGTGCGGCAGTAGCCGCAGCGGTCGCCGAAAACGGGTCCGGATGGGAACTGCCGACACACCGCATCGCGTTGGCTGAACAATTCTGCTCGTGGTCGGCATGCAGGATGAACAGCACGTCCAGCGCGCGTTCCAGCGTGGGATTCGGACGGTACTTGAGCTCGGTCGTCTTGAACAGCATGTTCAGGAAGTTGCCGGGGTAGCTCAGCTCATTGTCTGGATAAGAAAATGGCATGCCCAGACTGTGGCGGTAGGAGAACGCCGCCAGTGTCGGCATTTTCCCAATCAGCCGCCAGGTTTGCTTGCGGCGCGATTCCTGATTGAAAATGTCTCGCGACTCGGGATAGAACGTCGAAAGCGCCGCGATAGCAGAGATTATCATGCCCATCGGGTGGGCGTCATAGTGAAACCCGTCCAAGAATTTCTTGACCGACTCATGGATGAACGTATGGTGCGTAATGTGGTAGGTCCAATCATCGAGCTGCGCGCGACTGGGCAGCTCGCCGTGCAGAATCAGATAGGCCGTCTCGAGGTAAGTGCTTTTCTCGGCCAGCTCCTCGATAGAATAGCCGCGGTAACGCAGGATGCCCTTGTCGCCGTCAATGAACGTGATCTTGCTTTGACACAAGGCCGTATTGTTGAAGGCCGGGTCATAGCTCATCATCCCGAAGTCATCGGGTTTTGCCTTGATCTGACGCAGGTCGACGGCGCGGATGGTATCGTTGGTGATAGGAATTTCGTATGTCTTTCCCGTCCGGTTATCGGTGACGCTGAGAGTGTCCCGTGTCATTCGAGTGGTCCCTTCGGCAGTCTGTGTTACAGGTTTGACAGGATTCATGATTGCCTCCGCCTCAACGCATAATAAGCATAATAAGACGGTAGAAACTTACACCAACTTTGGATTTTGGGGTAGTGATATTGGCATAAATTTTCGCTTCCATGGTTGGATACCAATTCCTACGGAACAGCACGGGAGCCCGACCCCTTGCGGCCATTGCGGACTGATTGCATCTAAAACATTATACGAAATATAAATAGGGTCAGAAGACGGGCAGCTTGGAGATTCCACCATGATTCAGACGATTCGTTCGAACCAGCGCTATCGCTTTGAAACAGATTGGCTTACGACATACTGGCATTTCTCGTTTGACCACTACCACGATCCGTCAAACATGAATTTCGGTCCCCTGCGCGTATTTAACGACGACATGATTGCCCCAGCGGGCGGTTTCCCCCTGCACGGACATCGGGAGATGGAAATCGTCACTTACGTCATCGAAGGTGCGCTCGAACACCACGATGACATGGGCAACACCGGCGTCATTCGTCCCGGTGAAATCCAGCGCATGAGTGCCGGGACCGGTGTGCGCCACTCCGAGTATAACCATTCGAAGAAGGAGCCTGTCCACCTGGTGCAGCTTTGGATCACGCCCGCTGTCCAGCATCTCGAACCATCCTGGGAGCAGAAGAGCTTTTCTCTGCCCGGCCGCTCCGGAAAATTGTTACCGATTGCGGTGCCCGCCGGAGAGGAAGGCTTGCCCCGAGCGCACTCTGCGAGGGGGACGGTGCAGATCCATCAGGATGTGTCCATCTACACCTCGCTTCTCGCCCCCGGTCAATCCACTGTGCATCAGCTCACTGGAGGCCGGCGCGCGTACATCTTCGTGATCGGCGGCGATTTGAAACTCAATAGCGGAACCCTCGGTTCGGGAGATCAGGCTCGCATTTCGAGCGAGTCCGAACTGCAACTTTCTGCCGGGTCAGAATCGGGTGCAACCGCAGCGGATTTCCTACTCCTCGACCTGCCGTAAGCCCGCACACCATTTCCACCGCGTGAGTCTGAGGGTTTGCCCCGTTGGCATGACCTCAGAATCTCGCTGGTTTTTCGAAATCCCGCAGATAGGGTTGCTTGAGGGCAATCTTCGCGTCGCCGTGGCTGAAGGGGCCGAGCGCGCCGAGCCGGGAGGCGGCCATCAAGGGTTATGTCGTTCCAAGGCAGGATGGCGGACGTCGCTTCCGACGACCATGTAAATTACATCTTCCGCGATGTTGGTGGCGTGGTCGGCGATGCGCTCCAGATTCTGCGCCACCAGGATCAACTCGAATGCGGAAAACACCACCGAAGAATCGCCCATCATGTAGCTCAACAGATCGCGAAAGATCTGATCGCGGAGATGGTCTACTTGATCGTCGCGGGAGAGCACCGCGCGCGCCAGCACGACGTCGCGGCGCACCAGGGAATCGAGGCTGTCGCGCACCATCTTCTCGGCCAGATCGCCCATCCGCGGCAGATCGATGTAGGGCTTCACGCGCGGATGACGCATGATGCGCTGCGCCGATTGGGCGATGTTGACCGCCTGGTCGCCAATGCGTTCCAGCTCGTTATTGATGCGCGCGATGGCCATCACAAAACGGAGATCCGCGGCCATCAATTGCTGCAGCGCCAGCAATTGCACCACGCGGTCGTCGATCTCAATCTGCAACTCGTTGATGGCGTTTTCTTCATCCAGCACGGCCTGCGCGAGCTTCTCATCCGCTTCGAGCACGGCGTGGACGGCTTGGTGCGCAGCGCGTTCGGCAAGGCTCCCCATCCAGAGCAGCCGCTCCTTCAATTCTTCGAGGTCGCGCTCAAAATGACGTTCCATTCGTTATATCCTCTCGGGGATTCTTAATGCCGCCCCTGTCTGTTTAATCGCCGCGCGGCAATGCCCAAAACATCTATAACACACCTCCGCAGAAAAGGTTGCTCCCCGGCGCGATCATCCGAACCGGCCGGTGATGTACGCCTCGGTGCGCGGGTCCGCAGGCGTCGTAAAGAGTTGCGCCGTCGGTGAAAATTCGATTAGTTCGCCGTTCAGCATAAACGCAGTCGAATCGCTGACGCGCGCCGCCTGCTGCATGTTGTGCGTGACAATCACCAGCGTGCATGTCGCCTTCAGTTCGAACAGCAACTCTTCGATCTTCGCCGTATTCACCGGATCGAGCGCCGAGCAGGGCTCATCGAGCAGCAAGACCTCCGGGTCCACGGCCAGCGCCCGTGCGATACACAACCGCTGCTGCTGGCCGCCGGACAGCGCGTAGGCCGACTTGTGCAGCTGGTCTTTCACTTCGTCCCAGAGCGAGGCCCGCCGCAGACTCTTTTCTACCGCGTCGTCCAGGCGTCCGGCATGACCGTTGATGCGGAGCCCATAGGCCACATTCTCGAAAATGGACTTCGGGAACGGGTTCGGCTTCTGAAAGACCATCCCCACCATACGCCGCAGCTTGGTGACGTCCAATGTGAGGATGTTCACCGAGTCGAGTGTAATTTCGCCCTCTAAGCGTGTATGGCGGAGCGTTTCGTGCATCCGGTTGAGCGTCCGCAACAGAGTCGATTTGCCGCAGCCCGACGGCCCGATCAGCGCGGTCACGCGGTTCGTGGCCACATCGAGTGAGACGTTATGAAGGGCGTGGTTTTTACCATAATAGAAATTAACCTGCTTGACCTTCATTCGCAGGCTGGTCGTGCTCGGTGCGGACACGGATTGGTCTCGGACAGCCACCTTAGCCGACGAAGCCGCAGCAGCGCCTGAATTGCCCATCAGTGGAAAGGCGGCATTCATCATTTACAACCTCTCAAAGGAAGTCCCGCGCGACAGAAACGCGCGCACCACAATATTCGTCAGCAACACCAGCCCGAGCAGCACCAGTCCTGCGGCCCACGCTTGCTGGTGCCAATCTTCATAGGGCCCAGTGGCGTAAGTATAAATCACAACCGGAAGCGACGACGTCGGCTGCATCCAGCCGGGGCTCCAGTAGCGGTTGCCGAACGCGGTGAACAGCAGCGGCGCCGTCTCGCCGGCCACGCGCGCTAGCGCCAACAGCGCGCCCGTGAGGATTCCGCGTGAAGCCGCCGGCAACACCACCGTTGCAACTGTCCGCCACTTATTCGCGCCCAGCGCGAACGCGCCCTCGCGCAGCGAAGTCGGCACGTCTCGCAGGAAACTTTCCGTGTTGCGCAGCACCGTCGGGATCACCATAATCCCGAGCGCAAATCCTCCCGCCAGGGTCGAAAAGTGATGCATGGGCATCACGACCAGGGTGTACGCAAAAATGCCGATCACGATTGACGGCACGCCGTTCAGCAGGTCCGCCGTGTACCGGACCAGGAACGGAATCGTCCGTCCGCCGAATTCGGCCAGATACATGCCGCCGAGCAAGCCGATGGGGACACCGAACAGCGCCGCGAGCAACAAAAGCTTCAGACTGCCCAGGATCGCATTGGCCATTCCACCGCCGGCCTCGCCCACTGGAACCGGGAGCCGCGTGAAGAAATTCCAGGAGAGATCTTTTCCGCCGTTCCACACGAGATAGCCGAGAATAAAGAACAGCGCGGCCACGGTGATCAGCGCGCACACACCCGTGAGCGAAAACATCGTTACGTTCAGTGACTTCCGCCAGATCAAGCGGGCGCTCATGTCGGCAATACCCCGCTGCCACGCGCCGTGGTGATCAGAATCAGAAGCCGCGCCAGGCCATTGAGGACGAATGTCAGCAGAAACAGCACCAGCGCCAGCTCGATCAGAGCGCTCAGATACAGGTTGCCGGTGGCTTCTGAAAATTCATTGGCCAGCACTGCCGCAATCGAATAGCCGGGCGAAAACAAAGACGCGGCGATTTTCGGATTATTGCCCACCACCATTGTCACGGCCATCGTTTCGCCCAGCGCCCGAGCCAACGCCAGGAACACCGAGCCGAAGATGCCGATGCGCCCCGCAGGCACTACCACGAGCCAAGTGGATTCCCACTTGGTCGCGCCGAGCGCCAGCGCGGCTTCGCGCTGATCTCGCGGCACGGCCAGCAGAACTTCGCGGGACACCGAGAGGACAAATGGCACAATCATCACCGCCAGGACGATACCCGCCGTCAGGAAACCGATGCCGTATGCGGGCCCCTGAAACAGCGGCAAAAATCCCAGCGTCTTCTTCAACGCCGGCTGGACGGTCGTCCGCATCAACGGCACCAGCAGAAAAACGCCCAGCAATCCGTAAATCACGCTGGGGACCGCCGCGAGCAAGTCACTTACGAAAGTGAGCGAAGAGGAGAGTTTGGGTGGCGCAAGCTCGGCCAGAAAGATGGCTCCGCCAACGCCGAGGGGAACCGCCAGCAACAGCGCCACTGCCGAAGTCACCAATGTGCCGTATATGAAAGGCAGCGCGCCAAACTCACCGGCGACCGGGTCCCATGTGCGTGTAACGAAAAAATTCCAGCCAAACCTGTGCCGCGCCTCCGCCGAGTGGATCCAGAGTTGATATACCAGCAGTGCGGTGATCAGCAGGAGGATTGCCGCCGCGATCAGCGTGATCAGATGTGCGATCTCGTCGGCGCCTCGCAAACGGCGCAGCAATGCCCGCGGACTCCAAGCGAGCCCTGCAGGCATTGCTGCATTCGGTGTGCTGGCCATCTATCTAAAAGGCCCGATTGTGGGCTATTGAAAAGTTACTCGATCTTCGCGATTGCCTTCATCTCCTTGGCGACAACTTCCTTCGGCAGCTTCGCGTAGGCCAAGGCTTCGCAGTACTGCTGCCCGTCCGTCATCATCCACTTCAGGAAGTCCTTTACGACATCGCGCTTAGTGGCATCGGTGAACTTCGCCGGGATCAGCAGCCAGGTAAAGCTCGCGATGGGATAAGCCGCCTTCCCTTCGGGATTGGTGATGGAAACGCGGAAGTCGCCGGGCATGGACTGCGACGCAGCTTCAGCCGCCGCCGAAACGCTCGCCAGATCCGCCTTCACGAATGCGCCAGCCTGATTCTTCACATGGCCGTACGCGATTTTGTTCTGGATGGCGTAAATCAACTCGACGTATCCGATCGCACCCGGCATCTGCTGAATCAGCGCGGCCACGCCTTCGTTGCCCTTGCCGCCCAGACCCACAGGCCAGTTCACCGATGTTGCTTTGCCGACCTTCTGCTGCCACTCCGGGCTGATCTTCGAAAGATAATCGGTCCAGATGTACGTTGTACCGCTGCCGTCAGAGCGATGAACGACGACGATGTCATCGCCGGGCAACTTCACTCCCGAGTTCGCCGACGCGATTGCGGGATCGTTCCACTTCGTGATCTTGCCCAGGAAAATTCCCGCCAGCGCTTCCGGCGTGAACTTCAATTCCGCACTTACACCGGGAATATTATAGCTCGGCACGTCTGCCCCGAGCACAGTAGGGAAATGCAAAACCGGGAAACTGGCTTGCTTCAGTTGCTCATCCGTCATCGGCCCGTCAGAGGCGCCGAAATCCACGGTTTTGTCGAGCAATTGTCGAATGCCGCCGCCTGAACCGATGGATTGGTAGTTGATTTGAATATTTGAATGAAGCTTGTGATATTGATCGAACCACTTCGAATATATCGGATAGGGGAATGTTGCGCCGGCGGCGTTCAACAGAACTTGTCCGCCTTGCGCTACCGCAATCGTTCCAAGCGCCAATAGAACTGCCATCACACTGAGGATCTTAACGATTCGCATTTTGTCTCCTAGAAGTCGAGTTGAATTCTGACTCTTGAATGTTACAGCCATGTTACAAGACGGTGAGACCGCCATAAAACCGCAATACCGCAGCAACTTATTTATGTTGTGTGAGTTACAGTGAAAAGGAGGTCGGGCCGACGCCAGGGGAACGCCGGCCCGGGGTGGGGGTGCAACATGAAGGTCGTTGTTGTGCACGTGGAATTTCAAGCGCAGTTCAAGATTTCTTTTCCGGATAGTTCCTCTCTTCCACGTTGATTCGCGCGCGTCCGTGCCGCACATCCAAACCACGCACCCAGAAAATGATGTCTTCCGCGATGTTGGTGGCGTGGTCCGCAATGCGCTCGAGATACCGCGTCGCCAGCACGAACTGCATGTGCGGCGCCGCCCGCGATGGCTCCTGGATCATTCCCGCGAGAAGGTGCTCAAAAATCTGGTCGCGATAGCAATCCACCACGTCGTCTGATTCCAGCACCTCGCTGGCCAAGACAACATTGCGGAAGATTAGCGCGCCGAGGCTGCGGCCAAGCATCCCGCGCACGGCGCCGCTCATGGATTCCAGTTCCGGCGGCGTCACCGCCACATTCATTTCCGCCAGCGAAAGCACGCGTTCGGAGATATTGACCGCAAGGTCCCCGACCCGCTCCAGATCGTTGGCAATCTTCTGCGACGCCACCACGCGCCGGATTTCTTCGTCGTCGAGCAGACCGGTGCGCAGCATCCGCACGGCATGATCGTCGATCATCATTTCCATCTCGTTGACGCGCGGCTCGACCAAAAATACTTGGCTCGACAGCGCCCCAGCCCGTTCCAGGTTGGGGCACAATAAAGCATCAAGGGCGCACACCACGCTGCTCTCGACCGTGCGGGCCATCGAGATCAAGTAGTTTGTGAGAACATCTTCATAGATCGTTTGTGTGTTCCTAACTGGGGTCGCCATCACTCTGCCTTCGCCCGGAACCGCCCGGTAAAACGAGGCTACCTGGAAAGTGTGAAAGAAGGATGAAACCGAGGTGAATTTCCTGCAAAGCTGCTACGAAGCGGAAGCAATGCTGAAATGAAACCGCGAACCCTGCCCTATGGCGCTCTCCACCCAGATGCGCCCACCGTGCGCATCGACGATATGCCGCGCGATCGATAGCCCAAGTCCTGTACCGCCCACCTCACGAGATCTGGCCGCATCCACGCGGTAAAACCGTTCGAAAATGCGCACAAGGTCGGACTCCGGAATCCCGATGCCGGTGTCGGCGACCGTGAAGATGACCTCGTGGCCGTTCGCATGGGCTGTCACATCGATTTGTCCGCCCGGCGGCGTGTACTGCAACGCATTGTCGAGCAGGTTCTGCAGAACTTCGCCCAATTGCGCGGCGTCGCCGCGCACCGGCGGGAGTCCCTCCGGCAATTCAACATTGATGCGAAGTCCTTTTTGCTCCGCTTTGAGGCGCGAGGTCTCGACGCAGCCGTTCACCAACGCCGATACACTGACCGGCCGCAACTCGAGTTCGAGCTGCCCGGCCTCAATCCGCGAAAGCTTCAGCAGATCATCGGTGAGCCGCGCCAGCCGCCGCGCGTGCTCCCGGATAATTTCCACGAACCGCCTTCGGTTGGCCTTGTCGTCGAGCGCGCCACCGAGCAGCGTTTCGGCAAATCCCTGAATTGCAGTCAGCGGCGTCTTGAACTCGTGCGAGACGTTGGCTACGAAATCGCGGCGCACGCGTTCGAGACGCCGCAGCTCCGTGATGTCGTGGAGCACGAGCACGGCGCTGCTTGTCCCGTCGGCCTGCACCGGCGCCGCGGTCACGCTGAAGTTGCGCGGGCGGATGGTGCCGACTTCCACCTCGCCGGTAACCTCCTTGCCCCCCGTCAGAACCTGCCTCACCGCGGACACCAACTCGGCCTGCCGCAGCGCTTCCACCAGTTTCTTTCCCTGTGAGATCCCTTCCCGCAGCTCGAGGATCTGTTCGAACGCGCGGTTGCAGTAGAGAATCCGCTCGTCACCGCCAACCACAGCTACGCCCTCCACCATGCTGCCGAGGATTGCCGCCGAGCGGTTGCGCTCGTCGGTTAGCGTGCGAATCGTCTGGCCGAGCTGCGCGACGGTGCCGTCCAACGCGTCCGCGAGTTCCGCCAATTCGTCATGGCCGCCGTCGCGCTCAAGTGGAGTGAAATCGCCGGCTGCGGCCCGGCTGGCAAACTCCTTAAGCTGCCGGACGCGTGAGGAAAGCCAGCGCGAAAAAAAGATGGAGACCGCAACGGCCACGAGCAGAATCCCCATGGAGGTAAGCCACAATTGCCGGCGCACTTTCGCCAGCGCTGCGTCGATGGGAGCGAGTGGAAGAGCGAACCGCAGCACCACCTGCGCCGCAGCCGTGTTGTGGCGCAGGGCGTAGTACACCAGGTCGCGATCAAGCGTCGCGCTGTGCCGCACGGCGCGGCCCTCGCCCGCGCTGGACGCGAACGCCTCGCGGATCTCCGGCCGCCCAGCGTGATTCTCCATCGTGTTGGGGTCGCGCGCGGATTCGGCCAGCACGCGTCCATCGGAGGCGATGATGGTTACGCGCGCGCCGCTTGATGACATCTCCTTCAGCCAAACGCGTAGTGATTCCGCATCCTCCAGGTGCGGGGGGCGCGCCCGAGCGATGTGGCCCAGCGCCTCGATTTGGTTGAATGCGTCGCGGAGCGCGTCGGCGCGCAACAGCCGCGCCGCGAACCAGTCCACGCAAACCAACACGGCCAACACCAGCGCCATGTAGGTCAGGCCCAGCCGCCAGAATAGGCTTACGCGCACGGAGGACTCATTCCTGTTGTTCAGATTGCGCGGCGCTTTCGAACATGTAGCCCGCACCACGCACGGTTCTCAGAAAGGCAGGATGATCGGCATCGGTTTCGACTTTTTCGCGAAGCCGGCGGATGTAGACGTCCACGCTGCGCGGCGTCACGAAACGCTCGGTGCCCCACACTGCGTCGAGCAATTGATCGCGCGTGAACACGCGATTCGGGCGTGTCGCCAGGTAATACAACAGACGGAACTCGAGCGTCGAGAGAGTCACCGGCTTGTTGTCGTGCGTCACGCGGTACGACGACGGATCGATCATCAGGCCGCGCGTCTTGACCACGCGCGGCATCTCTCCCGGCGGCTCCGTGCGCCGCAGCAACGCTTTCACGCGCGCCACCAGTTCGCGCGGGCTGAATGGCTTGGTGACGTAGTCGTCCGCACCCATTTCGAGTCCCACGACGCGGTCGGCTTCCTCGCCGCGCGCGGTCAGCATCAGGATCGGCAGGCGATTGAGCGCCTGGTCGCGCCGGATCTCCTTGCAGATCTCGAGACCGGGAAGTTTCGGGAGCATGAGGTCGAGCAGCAGAATATCCGGTGGCGTTTTCCGCACCTGCGCCAAGCCCGTGGCCCCATCGGTCACCGCCGAAACCTGAAACCCTTCGCGTTCGAGATTGTAGCGGACCAACTCGACAATATCGCGGTCGTCTTCAATTAACAGGATGCGTTTCATTTCTTATCTTTCATTCTAATCTTCGCCCGCCGCCTTCGGAACAGTAACCTCATCATCTTACATTACATGGATCGGGCGGGAGCCAATGTTACGGCTAGGTTAAAAAGAAAGGCCGATTCAAATGCCGGAAAATCAATAACTTCACCCTCGGGGCCCTTGCCATTTCAAACACCGGCAGAAGACGCACGCCATGGCTGAGTAGATCACAACATTGGCGGAAAAGGCGGCCGTAAAGTTTATGTCTCAATCCTCCCACATTTCTCGAATCAGATGCGTACAAAAACCTTCTTGCGGTAGAGCGGCCAGAGAAGCAATAAAATCAGCGCGACAAAGAACACGGCGAAGGCGAGCGAGGCATTCGCCGGACTCGCGTGCGGAACAAAATACTTGTCATAGAACCAGCCATGCAACGTTCGCAGGCGGCCACCGGAGACTCGAAACTGAAAGTCGATGCTGATCTCCGCGACAATCGTCGCGAGCGCGTAGGCCAAGATCGCGTTCCTGCCGAACACGAGAAACGGCGCCGCCCACTTCCACCAGCCACGCAAATCCACGACCCCATAGCACAGCGTAAGGAGCAGCATAGCGAAACCGCTCGTAAACAGCACATAGGTGCTGGTCCACAAATTCTTGTTGATCGGGAAATAGGGATGGAGCAACTGTCCCACCAGCATCAATGCGGCGCCGGCGATCGCCAGACCGAGGGCTTTGCGCGCGCTCTGGCGTTCAGAACGCAGCCATTCTCCGGCGAGAACCCCGATAAGTGTGGTCGCTATAGCGGGGAACGTTGAAAAAAGGCCCTCGGGGTCCCAAGTTTTCGACTCCGACCACAAGTGGCCGCCCATCAGCGCGCGATCAATGTACGCGCCGAGATTATCGTCCTTGCCGAGATGGCCCGCGCCGTAGCCGGACACAGGCACGAACGTCATCAGCGCCCAGTAACCCACCAGCAGAACCACCACAACGGCTGCGGTCACGCCAATCTTGCCGCGCACGCAAACCTTGCCGTCCGCGGCGCTGTCCTGCCGGCAAGTCGCCAGATACAACAAGCCCGCCGCGAGGTAGCACAGCGCGATGCGCTGCAGGACGCCCATAATGCGGATGGTGTGCAGATCAAAATACGGGAAGCCGTTCAGAAACAGCCCTATCGCGAAAATCAGCGCGCTGCGCCGCACAACGTGCAGCGCGAGCGACGTGCGCATTAGACCATGCGCGGCACGCGACGCGAATGAAAGCGTCATGGAAACGCCAACGATGAACAAGAAAAACGGAAAGATGAGGTCGGTCGGGGTCCAGCCGTTCCACTCTGCGTGCTTGAGCGGCGCGTAGATGTGACTCCAGGATCCAGGATCGTTCACTAGGATCATCGCGGCGATGGTGATGCCGCGAAACACATCGAGCGAAACCATGCGCCCGGCTCGCGCTGTATTCGCAGCCGCTGTTACGCTCGAAGCAGGCCCGGCGACCGTTTCCGCGGTGGCGATGAGAAGTCCCTCCGCTGGCGCCGATACTACAGCAGCCTGGAGAATGCCGCAACGCCGGGACCTCAGGGCTAAGAACCGCCCCTATCTCGCAGACCTGCCAATGTCGCGGCTAGACAGGCCGCGGGAAAAGTGGGTTAGGTGTCATTCCGAGCGAAGCGAGGAATCTCTCTTAGACAAAAGCCAAGAAAAAGAGAGATTTCTCGTCGCTTCGCTCCTCGGAATGACGAACCGCAAGAGTTTTTCAACAAACTGTTAGAGAGGAATACGTCTTCGCCGTTGAGCAGACCGGCACCCACGGTCATGGTTGGCAGACCTCTGAAAATGAATTTCCTGCGCAGGACACTATGGCTTCTTCACCCGGGGGATCGGCTGGGGTGTGAAATAGGGCTGCCAGTATCCGGGCTTCCACTCTGGCCGGGCAGGGAAGAATCCATTTCGATTCGGCATTTCGATCTTCGGCAGGCTCGTGGCGTCCAAGGTGTCGCTCTCCTTGATGATGCCGTTCCGATAGAAAAGGAAGGCCACCACAGAGTACACCCCGTCCGGATTGAGAGAGGACACTTGATCGAGAGGCATCGAGCGATTGACGTAGTCCCATATCGTCGTCGCGTACGGATAGTAACTCCCGACGGTCTTCAAAGGTTGGAGCGTGGTGAGTGACCCCAAGCCTCCCACCAAAGGACCGTGGAGAAACTTGGCTTCAGTCCCGGTCGGCCCATGGCACTTGGCGCAAGTCTGCGCATAGATCTTCTCGCCTTCCTGGACGGTACCGCGTCCAGGCGGGAGTTCCTTTCCCTCTGGACCAATGGCGATGTCCCAGGCCTTGATTTCTTCCGGCGTCGGGGTCCTGCCCAGTTGATAGGCAGGCCCCTGCGCCCGGACCGCGCTGCTGAGCGGAACCAGTAAGGCCATCACTAGAAGGAAAACGCTACCAGATTTCATTGCGCAAGCTCCCATCCGGTTTGATTGTCCAGGGATGACTGGCATTGAAATGTTGGATTCTGGCTGTGTCTGTACGCCAAAAATCCATTGTCACGCCCCAGATTTTGGTCAACTCGGCCAGCGTCGGTTGAACGTGGCCCCACTCATCCGTGGAGCGGGACTGGATCACAGTTTCTTCGCCGTTCCAGTTCCAGGGAAAGCGAAAACGGGTATGCGCCTTGGGAAGCACCGGGTGCTGGAGTTCGGCGTCCTTCCAGGTCCGGCCACCGTTGGTGGAGACTTCGACCCTGCGGATGGTGCCCCCGCCGGACCACGCGATACCTGTGATCTCGCAAAAACCGCGGCCAGCCATGTGCAATCCGGCGGAGGGACGCGTGATGACCGAATTCGGCTCTATCTCGAACTGGAACCAGCGCGCTTTGCCGCTCGGCAGAAGGTTGGTGTATACGCCGGTTTCCCATTTGGTCATGTAGGGCCGGTCCACCACCTTGATCCGCCTTAGCCACTTCACGTTGCGGGTTCCCTCAAAGCCCGGGACCAGCAACCGCAAGGGATAGCCGTTCTCGCGGCGCACTGCCTCGCCATTTTGGACGTAAGCCACCATCGCGTCGTCCATAGCCTTTGTCAGCGGGATACTGATCGAGTGCTTTTTCAAGTCCGCGCCTTCGCACAACAGCCAGCTTGCCCCTTTTTGCACCCCGGCCTCCTGGAGCAGCACGGACAGCGGGACCCCGGTCCATTCGCTGCAACTGGTCGCTCCGTGCGTTTCCTGAACTGATTGCGGCAGGTTCTTCCTGGCAAAGGTGTCTACATAGCTATTGCCGGCGCAGGCGAGAAAATGGACTCGGCTTACCGAAGGCAGCCGCTTCAGCTCTGCGACGGTAAACAGCAGCGGACGGTCCACCATGCCATGGATCAGAAAGCGATGCTCCAGCAGGTTGATGTCCGGGGTGGGGCTGCCGTGGTTAACCACGAAATGTAATCCGGAAGGGGTGATAATCCCATGCAGGTCTTGCTGCGGAGTGCGTGTTGCGAAGGGATACTCGATCGTGGGCATTCGCTGTAGGTTCTCAGAGGGCGTCCCGTAGAGGGGAGCCTCCGGGCCGAAGAGCCGAAAGGGAGCGGTCGCCTCTCCGTTGTCGCTTCCCGCGACACTGGCAGCGGATTTCTCGGCCTGCGCCTGCCCTTTCGCAAGCCGTACCCCGGCCACGGCCATACCGGCCAATGCGGCGCCGTCCCTCAGAAAATGTCTGCGACTACGTTGCTTGGTATCCATATCTATTCGCCTCCCGATGATGTTTTGGCGAGTTGTTAATCGGCATCTACACCTTCGGCAGGGTCTCGCGGTCCATCACGGCCTCCTGCTTGACACTGCACTAGAATGTTGCTGAAACTTGGAATTTCCGATTTAACCTTCCCTTTTCGCCCGGAAGCATACGTCGGCTATTCCATCGTTTCAAGCATTGGTTGCAATAGCCTCTTTTTGACGGGAGAAGCGTGGCGGGGGAGCAGGCCCGCCACGCTTCTTTTAGAGGGAAGAAACTGTTGCGTTCGGCTGGTACGGTTTGCGCGGCTAATTCGAAGGCGGGTGTACGCCGAGGTTGTGCGCGCCACAGAACAGCGAACTCGCGAAGCTTGCAGTCTGCGGGACCCACCACATGCGCCGCATCCAGCTATGCCTGCTGTACATCATCTTCTTGCCGACGAAATCCATCAGCGCCGGACCAACCTGGATCGCCGCGTAAAGAGAAGCGTTGCCCGCAAAGGGTCTGAGCATCGGATTCAATTCCTGGCCGCCCGCCGTCGTGATGGCGTGGCGCGTGGCCCAGGCGTCAAACGTGGCGGCACTATGCGAGGCGATCGCGAGTCCTATCCAGAGGCGCTGGTTGCGGCGCTCTTCGGCGCGCAACTCACCAACGGAAACAATCATGGATTTGCTGGGCTTCAGCAGAGCGGTCGCCGGCGCAGGATTCACCGGGGTTGGTTCAGGGGCGTTTGGCAAATCAGCGGAAACGAACTCCGCGGCCGGCTGAACTGACATGTCCGTAGAAACTGGCGCCAACGGCAAGGACGTCTCGCTGAAAGCTGCGTCGCTTGACGACACAGGATTCGCCGGCTGAAGCTGAATGAGAGCGATCTTCTCTGCGGAGAAGGACATTTGTGCAGCAAGCTGGGGTTGAATCAGTAGTGCGGCAAGTGCAAGAAGCATTTCGTCCACCTCAGTGCGCTGCGGGGTTTCGAACGGCTGGGCATCCCTGCAACGTGAGGCGATGTTATGAGCCGGGGTGGACGCAGGCTATGGCTCAGTGGTCCTGAAAATGATGGAACGATGGTTCCCGGCGGTCTGGGACGATAGTCCTAGAACCTCCTGGTAGAGCGGAACTGCCGCAAAACTTGGCTTTCCTGTGAGATTTGGCGAGGTTCGCGAGGGCGGCAGGGACCTCCACCGCACATCAAGATTAAGGGCCAGGAGAGGGTGCTGGGGGAATCTCAGGCCACTCCAGGACGAAAATTTTTCCATCGGGCGCGCGCGCAAGCGTCGGCGCGTAAAGTCCAACCCACTCGCGCCGCCACCAGAGTTCTTGTTCGCGCTTCTCCTTCCAGTCGGAAAACCAGTATTGCCAGAGAACCGCGCGGATCTGTTGAGGCGCCTCCCCGGGGAAGGGATTGCCCCCGAACAAAGCGAGGACGTCCGGCTCGCCGGTGAGAAGGCGCTGCTCAACCCGAAGCACGAAAGGATATTGGCGCCAACCGCCCAGCGAAGCGAACCAGAGATTCCAGTCAAAACGAGGCTGGTAGGGGGCGTAAATCCGGGGAGGAGCATGGAGGTCTTGCGGCTTATACCGGAAAGGATAGGCCGTCCAGGTCTGGCCGTCGCGCGATCCCTGGAATTCGATTTCATAGCGGTCGCGCGTCATCACGGCAAATAGTCCGAAATCATTGGCGAAGCGGAACGGCTGTAGCGCGCGCACGGGCAGAACCGGCCACGAGACTTGCGGCATGAACATGGAAAGAAGCAGGATCGAAGTGGCATAGAACACCCACGTCAAGAAGAAGCCCTGCACCCACAGGCGAAAGCTGCCTTTCCAGTCGGAGGCTTGTGCCGCTGTCGCTGACGAGACGCCGATTGAAGAACCGGCGCTGGTAGCGGCGCGCAAGTCCCGTGGCAGCAACCGCGCCAGAAACGTGTCGTCGAGCAGGAGAAAGCCCAGCACAAGGACGAGATAATTCAAGAAGGCGTAGTTACTGGTCAAGATGATGCCCAACTGCCAGGGAGTAATGATAAAGAACAGCAGAATGCGGGAGCGGCGCGGCAGAAGCACGCCGAAGATCAAAACCAGTTCCAGAGCGAGCGTCAGTAATGCCGTGGCGACATGAAACCCATGCGGCAAGTGCTGCGCGTACCACCCGATCCAGGTCGGCAGCGGGCCATTTTGATAATACTGGTCCAATGCGGTGAAATTGCGCCATTCGGGATCGTGCCCCAGCATTTTCGCGATGCCGGATTCAAAATAAATACGGAACAACAGCCAGACCAGCAGAAACCGGCTGGCACGAGAAGGCGGCTCCAAGATTCCCCAACGCGGGCGCCATCCTGCTGGCGCAAAAAACAGACTGATGAAGCCCGCTTCGAGCAGCATGCCGTCGGACTGATAGCTCGCAAAATCCTGCGCAGTGCTGACGAAAGAAAGAAACGCGGCAAGACAGATCACCAGCATACCGCGCGGGCAGAGGTTCAGAACCAGCAGCAGTGACGCCAGCATCCCCACGATGCAAACCGCCAGAAGCGCGCGATCGCTCGCCGACCACCAAAACACTGACGGCGCGAACCAGAAGCGCCACACTCCCAGGATGCGCGCCACTTCCGTTAGATAGTCCCGCGCGGGGAGAATTCCCCGCGGGCCGATGAGGCCCCGGATCTGAAATGCGAGCGAATAAAATGCAGAGAAAAAAATCAACCCGAGCGCGCGCAGAAACAGCCAGCGCGCGGCCAGATAGCCGGGGAGCCTCGTATCAGGGCCGAATAAGCGGTGCGGCAGCGCGCTGAAATTGAGTTCCACGATCCGGCATTGTATTACAAAGACGGAGTTATGTGCCGCCTAGATGAACTCCGCAGGGGAAGATGAACGGCAGGGATCGTGCTAGTGCCGGGAAGAGCGAGAAGACTCGGAAATGCGGCGGCTTGACTGTGCAGCGGCATCGGTTGCCAGAGGTTCCCCGGCGTCATCGAGTTGCTGGTCATCCGTAAATCTCTTGGGGCCGTAAAATCTCAAGCGGCACTTTCCGCAACGGTATGGACGGACGGGCAGGAACATCAGGACCCAAAATTCAAGAATGCGGCCGCGTTTGGTGCGATGCACGTGCATGCTCCCACAGCGGGGACAGACTTTGTCCGAGTTGTAGATGAAAAATCCGTAGACGCGCCGCATCGGAATTGGATCATACCGTGCAGTGTACGCGGGTGCAATCCTGGGGCCTGTTTTTGTCACTGAATCAACAGTCCAAGAAAATCAGAGCGCAGCCAGAATTTGCAGAGCATGGTGACGGATCTTGCCGAGGTTGCGGTTGAGGACATGCTGCCGAGGCAGAAATGGCAGCATTGCCGGCCGGCGCATTGCCAGATGATCCAGCGCCATTTGCAGCCGCTGGTCGCGCGGCGCGTAGTGCAGTCCTCGCGCGAGGATGTCGGCCGCATCTTGCTTGCGGTCGGCGGCGACATACACTTCCGCCAGGTTCAGGTAAAGCTGCGCCTGCCGTCGATTCATACGCATCGCGGAATGACAGAGCTTTTCCGCCTCGGCCCATTTTTGTTCGGCTGCCGCGATGGCGACGCCCACATAGGAGATGTAAAAGGGATTGTCCGGGTCGTGATCGAGAGCGTAGCGCAGATGAGAAAGCGCTTTGTGCGCATCACCGCCGCGCAGGAAGGCGAGACCGGACCGGAATTCCTGAAATGCCTGGAGATCAACCATGATGGAGCCCTCCGCAAGGAAATCGGGACGCACGCAACCCAAATGCTGCGCTGCGAATCCGTGCCGTGGAATCTCACAAGGACCTTGCAGACAAGGCTAGAACCGAGAGAGGGGGAAAAACTACTGGTCAAACGGACAGAAGAAGAACAGGCGCCCAGTTCCCCGACTTGTGCCGGGTTCAGCGCATCATCCGTGCCGCGCTGTCCGATGGCATTGCGCGATCATCGGACTGGGGCGCAATGGACGGGCTGTCGGTCACTGGCGCCGCAATCTTCATTCGCCGATCGGTAGTGGATCAGTTTGAATTTTCCCACTAGTTTGTAGCGCCGGATTCTCCGAGAGCTGTTTGGGCCTTTGCGCGATACTACTTCCTAGTGCGCCGTGATTCGGGCACAATCTCGAGAGGCCCCGTTAATCGGCTGCGAACGAGGTCACTTCTACGTGTAGCCGACTTTCCCGGCAGTGGCGGTGCAGGCGTTTGAGTGACGCCATTGTGAAGGGCTAGCCTGGCCAGCTATAATCGCGCCTCGCGATGATCACCGTTTCCAAAGAAGACTATCTGAAAGCGATTTTCGAAGCTGAGAGCGAAGGCGAAGCTGTCATTTCAAGGACGCTGGCGAATTGGCTCAAGGTTTCCCCGCCCGCCGTCACCATGGCTTTACGCCGGTTAACGCGTGATGGCCTGGTAGATGTGCGCAAAGACGGGCGGGTGCGGTTGACCGATGAAGGACGGCGGATCGCAAAGCGTATCGCGGTTCGACACCACCTCATCGAACGGATGCTGACCGAGATTTTCGGTATGCCGTGGTATCGCACCCATGACGAAGCCGAAAGGTTGGAGCACGCCGTCTCAGCGGATTTCGAGTCGTTGCTGGTCAAGAAGCTTGGGCAAGGCGGGGCCTGTCCTCACGGTAATTTCGCGATCGTCGATAGTCCCGCACGGAAGCGCAGGCGTGGGTACAAGCTGCTGTCGGAAGCGGAACCGGGCCAAAGCTACACCGTGGCCAGCGTGTATGAGAGGGATTCACGGCTGGGCGAGCTGTTTGATAGACGCGGTATCAGGCCGGGAAGCGAGCTGTATCTGCGCGAGCGCAACTACGACCAGACCCTCTCGATCGACACGTCCGCGGGCGCCATTGTCTTGGGCGGCCCCGCGGCAGAGAAAATCTGGGTGTCTTCCCCTCCATCGATTCCAGCAGTGAAGCGTTAGTTAGCTGCTGTTAACCTGTGATACTATACTGACGCTAAGGTGCGAGGGGCACGGATGGGAACGAAGGTTCCACAGGGCAGCCATCTTTCTTTGGAGGGGGTGCACAGTAGCGTCGAGGTGCCGCACCATCAGGCCGGCTTCTGGGAGCAGTGGCGGGCTTTCGTCGGGCCGGCGATTCTCGTCAGCGTCGGCTACATGGACCCCGGCAACTGGGGGACGGACCTGCAAGGCGGCGCTCAGTTCAAGTACGGGCTTTTGTGGGTAGTCGGCCTGGCCAGCCTGATGGCCATCTTCGTGCAAGTCATTTCCGCCCGATTGGGCGTGGTCACCGGCAAGGATCTCGCCCAATGCTGCCGGGACTGGTACCCCAAGTGGACGCGTTGGCCCAACTGGCTGATGAGCGAAGTGGCCATTGGCGCCTGTGACTTGGCGGAGGTGCTCGGAAGTGCCGTAGCCCTCAACTTGCTGTTCCATATTCCCCTGCTATGGGCGGTCATCATCACGGGCTTGGACGTGCTGCTACTGTTGGCCTTGCAGCGGTTTGGCATGCGCACCATCGAGGCCATAGTCCTGCTGCTGATCGCGACCATCGGCGTGTGCTACTTTATCGAGATTTTCGTTCTCCCGCAGACCCGCCCCAGCTTTCTGGAGATGGGACGGGCATTGGTGTCGCCACACTTTCGTCAATCCGGGATCTTATACATCGCCATCGGTATCATCGGCGCGACCGTGATGCCCCACAACCTGTACCTGCACTCGGCCCTCGTACAGAGCCGCCAGTTGCAGAAGGACGAACTGTCCGTTCGTCGCGCGGTCCAGTTCAACACCATCGACTCAACCGTGGCCCTGATCATCGCCTTCTTCGTCAACGCGGCGATTCTGGTGCTCGCGGCGATGGTGTTCTTCGGAAAGGAAAGCGTGACCGCATCGGGTGGGCAGGTGGTCAAGTTCAGCGCCGACAGTGATTGGATTCGGGTCGCTTATTTGACGCTGGCGCCGTTGTTAGGGACGACTGTTGCGAGCACGTTGTTTGCGGTGGCGCTCCTGGCAAGCGGCCAGAGCAGCACCATCACCGGCACTCTCGCCGGGCAAGTCGTGATGGAAGGCTTTATGCATTGGCGAATCAAACCCTGGGTGCGGCGGCTCATCACCCGCACGCTGGCTATCCTGCCAGCGATCTTCATTATCGGCCTGCGAGGCGACAGCAGCGTTACCGATTTGCTGACCCTCAGTCAAGTGGTGCTAGCGCTGCAGCTTCCGTTCGCCATGTTCCCGCTCCTGCATTTCACGAGTTCCCGCAAGCGAATGGGGACTTGGAAGAACGGTTGGTTCCTACTGATTGCCGGTTGGGGTAGTGCTACTCTGATCACCGCGATGGACATCTATGGCCTGCCGGACTCGTTCAAAGCCGCATGGCAGGTCATCACCGGCGGGTGAGCCCGTCGGCGGAAATGGAATAACCCATGTATGAAAAGATTCTCGTGACATTGGACGGCACGTCTAGCGATCGGGCGATCATCGAACACGTCAAACAGCTCGCAAAGCTCGCGCACAGCCGCTTGGCGTTGCTTCATGTGGCCGATGGATGGGCAGCTAGAACCTATGGCCCGGACGCGGTCAGTCCCGAAATCGCGGAAGACACTGCATACTTGGAAAAAGTCCGGGCAGAGTTTCAAGCCATGGGCATTCCCACAGAGGCCGAACTTGCTTACGGCGAACCGGTCAAGGAGATCATCAAATGGATTCAGCACAAGGGTTGCGACCTAGTGGCGATGAGCACACATGGACACCGTTTCCTTGCCGATATATTTCTAGGCGCCACAGCCAGCCGAGTCCAGCACAGTGTCAATGTGCCCGTTCTTCTTCTTAGGGCGAAATGAAGCGTGCGACGAAAATACGATGATTCGGCCCTTGTCGGTACTACTACTGTCATTGTTGGTGGCGGTCGCGATTTCCGCTGCAGCGCAGGAGGGGGCCGGAACGCCCAAAACCCCGGAAGAAGCACGCCAGCGGGAGGAACCCGCAGCCAACGCCGCCAGACCGACTGTCTCCACGCCCGCAACCCTCACTCCGGTTGGTTACTTTCAATTTGAAACCGGGTTCTTGGCTGCGTGGCACTCTCCCGAATTATCTCCCACCCGGAAGTTGAGGTCCGGAATGCAGAGCGGCGTTCGCGGTGGGTGTTTCTGCACGCGCCTGGCCCACTACCGCCGATCGCCAATGTTCGATCCGGCGCTCGGGCCTGTGTCATAATTGAACCATTCGCAAATTTCAGCACGAGGGTCGAGGATGACGAAGGCTGGAATCAAGACACTTTGGATCGCATTGAGCCTGCTCGTCTTTTCATCCTTGCTGTACATCGGCACAGCCAGGGGTTCTGCGCTGGTCGACGACGACATCGATGCCGCGCACGCGCTGGTTGCCCGCGAAATGTTGCAGCGTCACAACTACGTCATCATGTACATGGACGGCATTCGATACCTGATCCGGGCGCCGATGCACTTCTGGATGGTGGCCGCCAGTTACGCGATGCTGGGTGAAAGTGAGTTCGCGACGCGTCTGCCCTTGGCGTTGTCGATGATCGGGCTCGTGCTCTTGACGTTTGCATTTGGCCGCAGGTTCCTCAGCGAGCGCGCCGGACTTTATGGAGCGCTGGCGGTGGCGACCAGTGTGGGAATGTTCATTTTCACGCGCGTCATGATCCCCGAGGCGATTTATGCCCTCGAGTTCACGGCGATCTTCTATCTTTTTCTTCGTTCCTGGACGGGCAGCCTTGATCCGCGCGCGGGTTACTGGGGCGCTGCCGCTGTTTGCGCCCTCGCGATGCTGACGCGAGGACCGATCGGGCTGCTCTTTCCGGCGGGCGTGATTTTCGTTTTCATCACATTAACCCGGAGTTGGCGCCGTTGGCGTGAACTTCACCTGCTTTCGAGCTTCGCGATTTTCTTTGCCATTGCCGCGCCCTGGCACATCCTGGCTGGACTTCGAGCGCCGGGATTCTATTGGGCCTATTTTGTCAACGAGAACATCAATCGCGCCCTGGGCACGCGTCTGCCACATGACTACAGTGCCGTGCCTCTCTGGCTGTGGTGGCTCGAGCTTTTCGTCTGGATATTTCCGTGGAGCCTCTTCGCCCCTCTGGTTTTTCGCGAGTTTCCCTCGCCGCGCGCATGGGGGCGGAACATGGATCCGAGCGCTCAGGCGCGGCTGTTCCTATTCGTCTGGGCCGGCGTCATCCTATTGTTTTTTTCAATCGAAAGCGGCTCTCGCATGGAGTATTACAGTTTCGGGGCGTGGCCTGCGCTGGCGCTTCTGCTTGCCTTTGGTATCGCGACTGCCGAACAGGCCAGCGACGGCCGTTCGCTGCGGTTGATCGGACGTGCCATGGCCGTGCTGGGAGCGCTGTTCGCAGGCGCGGCCGCGTGTTTCCTATGGGTTCCCTCGCATATTCTCGTGCCCGGCAGTATATCCGCCCATCTTAAGACCCACGGTGTGGACTTCTACCATTCCTCGATGGCGCACATCCTGGATTTGACGCCAGAGGCCGTGGCCGACCTTCGAGGTCCCGTGATCATTGCTGTAAGTTCGTTCTTCGCCGCTTTTTTAGCGGCATGGATTTTGCGAGAGCGAAAGCGCCAGGTCGCCTCGACCGTCATATTGGCCCTCGGGATGGCAGGCTTTTTCTTCGCCGCGTACGATGCCAACAATGCTTTCACATCCTCCCTTTCTTCTCGTTCCCTGGCCCTGAAGATCAACGAGAGTCTGCGGCCCGGAGATCAGATCGCGCTGTATGGGGACATTCGAGTCGCCCCCAGTATTGCGTTCTACTCCCACCAGCGCGTGCTGCTCTACAACGCCACGGGAAGCAATCTGGAATTCGGCTCTCATTATCCGGATGCCCCGAAAACATTTTTCACTGATCGGGATTTCCTTCCGCTTTGGGAAGGGCAGAATCGCGTCTTTCTGGTTGTTCCCGCGGAGAAAAATGCGGAAGTGCTGAAACGGCTTCCGGAAAATTCAACCTGGATACTGGCTGCTGCGGCAGGAAAGACCGTGTACGTGAATCATCCGCCCGGGACCTGACCGTTGCCGTTCCCAGCGCTGAAGGGGAATTCGAAAGGGAAACTGCAGACAGAACCCTCGCCTTAGCGAGGGTTCTCCGCGCTGCCTCCTCCACCACCCACCGGATGCAAGCTTTGCTGTTTCTTCTCAGGTGTTTCGGCGCGTGTTGCAATGTTCTAGTCGACTCGCCACGGGGAGCGCTCGGGCCAATGGCGCAACGCCTCGGTTGCCCAGGCGGTAGTCTTATCCTTGTGGCAGGACGTGCACGGGTTGGGGATTTTATATTTGTCCGTCATGGCCGGCGTGATGAACGCAAATGTATGGGCGCGAACCTTGACGTCGGCAATGGTCGTCTCGATCTTCGGCATGTGACACGCTATGCACTGGCTTCCCGCGCTGCCGTCTTTATGATGCGTGTGTTCCGTGAGCGTCGCAGTGCGGGGTCCGTTTCGAGAATCGGGACCGTGGCATTCCAAACAAAGTTGGTTTACGGGCTTTCGGAGTTGCGCATAGTTATCCGTGCCGTGCACATCGTGGCAATCGAAACACGTGACACCGCGCCGGTACATGACGCTCTGCACAAAATCGTTGCCCTGCATTCGATTCTTGTGCGCCGTGCCATCCTGAAAATGCGTGAAGCTCAGTTCGCCGAGGGTGTGCTCCTCGAGTTGCCAATAATCCCGCAGGTTGAGTCCCACGTGATAACCGACCGGCCAATCATAGTACTTGCCCCCGATCGGATTGGTCAGCGGGCGCCCTTGCGAGTGGCATTGAATGCATGTGTCGTTGGCGTGGACGTAGTCCATGCGCGCTGGATTCAGAATGTTGCCGCGCGTAGCGTGCTCCACGTGAGCGCTGCCCGGACCGTGGCAGCGCTCGCAGCCCACGTTCCACTCCGCCACCTTTTTGGTCTGAATGTTGTAGTCAACCGAATGGCAGCCATCGCACGTGGGGCCGGTGGGCCGTTTCATGTTGTCGGGAGGATAGAACGGCGCCCACCAGTCCGCTCCGTTCGCCACAAAGTACGGGCGCCACACGTGATTGGTGACGTCCCACTGCGCCGGCTCCGGAAAATAGTCATCACCGATTTTCGTGAAGTACCGCTGCTTCCAGACGCTCCCATAAACGAATGCAACTTGGTCCTTCGTAAACTTGGTCAGCGGATTGGTGGCAAGATCGGGAGTGATGGCGTCCGGATGCTCGCGGGGGTCGCGCACCACGTTTGCCATCGGCGTCTTCTTCCAATACTCATAAATCTGCGCGTGGCATTTTTGGCACGCCGCGGAACCCACATAATGCGCCGACTTTGCAGTTGTATCCTGTTGGGATTTTTCCTGGGGCGTCAGTTGCGATATGGAGCGAATGAAGAGGACAAGTTTCCAAGCATTGTTGTTGTCCTGCTCCATGTGCGGATTTTTCCAAGCCGGCATCCCGGTCAGCCGAACCCCGTTCCTAATGATGTAGTGAATTTCGCCATCGGTGAGATTCTGTGTCGCCGGCAAACGAAGATCCGGCGCCTTGGGATAGAGGTTTTGGCCGATTTCCGATTGTCCGTTGCCGTCTTTGCCGTGGCAAATCGCACAGCGGTTGGCAAAGTTCTCTCGTGCTTCTTGCAAAGCCTCCGGCCTGGCTGTCCACGGATTCTTTTCGTTCCGGGCGCTACTCGGGATTCCCAGATTCCGCACGGTTCGAGATAAGACCCTCTCCAAGGAAGTAGGCTGGTCGGCAGCGCTGAAGCCTCGCCGGATCACTTTGGCCCCGTAGATAACCGCGATGATTGCGATCGCGACCAGAACCAGAAGAACTGCATTCCAGCGCTTCATATTCATTTTTCCCCCTGAGAACCCGGGCATCTCACTGCTTCGCGAAGATTGCGGATCGTGTCGCCTTTTCGTTGATCATATCGAGTGCCGTTGTGTGAAGGCATTGTAACCAAATTGAACAGAATTGGCATTCGAAGTGTCTTCCGGTGATGCGTCGAACCGACGTTCCCGGGCGGGCCGAGCTGCTTGACACAACAGCCAAGCTACATACTGGGCTATGCGTGCCCACGCTTCGCGAGGCAGTCACCAGTACTTAACTTTAGTGTTCCGGGAGATCCGGCACGCCCAGTTTCGAGAGGCGGTAGCGGAGGGCGTTGCGGGAGAGGCCGAGGGCGCGGGCGGCCTGGCTTTTGTTGCCGCCGGCGCGGCGCAGGGCTTCGCGGATGGTCTCGTCTTCCCATTGTTCGAGCGTCATGCCGGGCGGCAGGACATGCGGCGTGCTGGAAGCGGCGCGCGCGGCGGGATCGTCGAGATAAATGTCGGTGGCGTCGAGCGTGGCGCCGGAGGAAAGCGTGACGCCGCGCTCGATGATGTTCTGCAACTCGCGGACATTTCCCGGCCAGTGATACTCCATCAACCGCTTCATGGCTTCGGGTGAAATTCCGCCGGCGGGCTTCCCGGATTCGCGCGCGCAACGCTCGAGAAAAAAATTGGCGAGCGCGGGAATGTCTTCCTTGTGGTCGCGCAGCGGAGGGATGTCGATGGCCACGACGTTCAGCCTGTAGTATAGGTCCTCGCGAAACGTGCCTTCTTCGAGCGCGGCGCGGAGGTCGCGGTTGGTGGCGGCGACCAGGCGCACATCCACTTTGTGTGTTTTCGTTCCGCCCAGGCGCTCGAACTCGCGGTCTTGGAGCACGCGCAGGAGCTTTACCTGGATGGCCGCCGGCACGTCGCCGATTTCGTCCAGAAACAACGTGCCCTTGTCGGCCAGCTCGAATTTTCCCGGTTTGCTTGCTGACGCGCCGGAAAACGCGCCCTTTTCGTATCCGAACAGTTCGCTTTCCAGCAGGGTTTCCGGGATCGCCGAGCTGTTGATCTTGATGAATGGGCCGGAGGCGCGTTGCGAATGCTCGTGAATGGCGCGGGCGATCAGGTCTTTTCCGACGCCGCTTTCGCCGCCCAGCAGGACCGTGGAGTTGGTCGGCGCCACGCGCTCGACCAGCGCCAGCACGGCCTGCATCTTATCGCTCTGCGCCACGATGTTGTCATAGGCGTAGCGCCGCCCCAGGGCCTCGCGCAAGGAGCGATTTTCTTCGCGGAGGCGGTGCGAATCCAGCTCCTTGCGAATTACCAGCACGAGTTCGGCAAGCGAAAACGGCTTTGTCACATAGTCGCTCGCGCCGATTTTCATTGCTTCCACGGCCGATTCGACCGTGCCGTACGCCGTCATCACAACCACGGGGAGCGCGGCGTTCACGCGCTTCACAGCCTGCAAAAATTCGAGCCCGCTCATTCCCGGCAGGCGCAGGTCGGTCACGACGAGATCGATTTTTTCGCGGGCCAGGAGTTGCAGGCCGGTTTCCGCGTCGGCCGCGGAGTGAACGATGAAGCCCTCCTCGCCAAGCTGCAGTTCGAGCAACCGCCTCATCTTGGCTTCGTCTTCGACGACGAGAATCGCCGCTTTTTCGTGGCGCGTGTTCACGCAGGGTTCGATGCCGCGGCCAGCCGGGCCGTTTCTCTATTGTGCCAGCACGTCTACAGCAAAGTGAAGCCGCAAATGTGCCGACGGTAGACACGCAATTTGAATTGTGTGAGGATACCAGGCAAAACAGTGTGCTAGCGCTCATAGGCTCGCACGGGAGGGTTTCCATGAAACGGCGAAAATTTCTGACTTCATCGCTCGCGGCATCGGCGCTTGCTGTTACCGCGCCAGGCAGCTATTTAGAGGCTGCGCAAGGAGCCGCGCAAGGAATGGGCCGGGAGTTTTACCAGCTCCGGCGCTATCACATCATCAACGGGCCGCAGAGAAAGCTGTGCGATGATTTTTTCCGCGATGCGCTCCTCCCCGCTCTGAACCGCCTGTCGATCTCTCCCGTCGGCGTATTCGATCTTTCGATTGGGCCGGAGACGCCTTCCATTTACGTGCTGATGCCGAGCCTTTCGGCGGAAGCGCTGGCGACGGTGGAAACCCGCTTGGCACAGGATGCTGAGTACATGAAAGTTGGGGCTCCCTTTCTGAACGCTCCCGCCAAGGAGCCTGCGTTCGACCGGATGGAGAGTTCGTTTCTGCAGGCGTTTGAGAAATGGCCCAGGATCGTGCTACCGGCGGCAACTGCGACGCGCGCCCCGCGAATATTCGAGCTTCGGATCTATGAAGCTGCCACCGATCAGGATCATAAGCGGAAGGTGGAGATGATGCAGGCGGGCGAATCGGGAATCTTCTCTAAAGCTGGTGTCGAGCAGGTGTTTTACAGCGATACGCTCATCGGGACACGGCTGCCAAACCTGACCTACATGCTGGCCTTCGATAGCATGGCGGACCGGGACAAGAAATGGGCTGCCTTCCGAGGTTCCGACGAGTGGAAAGCTTATTCAAGCCAGCCCCGGTACTCATTTGAGCCAATCGTTTCCAACGTTAACAACTTTATTCTGACCCCGACCGCCTACTCGCAGATTTAGGCGCGGATGGGACTCCAGGGCTTTGCAAGATTTGGAGACAAATTTGTCTAGCTCGATGCTGCCTGCGGAAAAAACACGCGGAAGCGAGCGCCGCGGATCGTGTCGCTGTCCAGGCGGATCGAGCCGCGATGGTCGTCCACGATCTTGGCGACGATTGACAGCCCCAGGCCCACTCCTTCCTTCTTCGACGTGAAAAATGGATTGAAGATCTGCTCGCGCAACTCGGGCGGCACGCCGGCGCCGGAATCTTCGACGGTCACGCAAACGCCCGGTTCGCCATTTGAGACTTCCGGCGCAATCGACAGACGCAGCGTCCCGTCCTCCTGTCCCTCCATTGCCTGAAACGCATTCGTAATCAAATTGACGAAAACCTGCTCGCAGAGCTGGCGGTCCGCCTGAATTTCGGGCAGGCCCTGAGCGTACTGGCGTTCGACTTTTACTTTCGCATCCGGGAACGAAGCCGCAGTTGCCTCGAGCGCGCGATCCACGATTTCGGAAATGGGCTCCGGACGCAATTCGAGGCGCGAGGGCCGCGCAAAATCGAGGAATCGCGCGATGAGCGCGTTCAGGCGGTTTACTTCGGACGAGATGTAGCCCGCCAGCTCGGCCACGAGCGGCTGCGAATCCTTCACTTTCTGGCTCAACATTTCCGCCGAGCCTTTGATCACGCCCAGCGGATTCCGGATTTCGTGCGCGAGCCCGGCGGAAAGCTGTCCCAGCGCAGCCAGGCGCTCCGCGCGTCGCGCTTCGGCTTCGGCTCGCCGCAACTGGTGATTGGTCTCTTCCAGCTTCTCCGAAAGAATCTGCAGCCGTTCGACCTGACGCCGATTTTCCATCACAAAGCGGTTGACCAGGATGGCCGCGATGAAAAAGAAGAGCACCCGGATGGTAAGTACGGTAGCTCCAGCGGAGGTTAGCTCGTATTCCTGCAGCGCCGGGATCAGGAGAGAAACGTAAGCAAGTGACGCTAGTGTGGTCCAGATCAAAGTCGCAATCGGGCCAAAGTAGATGGCCGCACTCACCACGGGCAGTAAGTAAATAGGGTAATAGCTGCTGTTGATTCCCGTTCCGCCAGTGTGTATGACCAGAAGGGTCGCCAGCAAAATCTTGATGGCGACGCTATAGGCACGACCGCGCTGAGGTAGGCGGTTGATTAACCAGCCCTCAAAGAGCTGAAACACAACAATCGCAAGAAGCGCCAATTGTTTGTGAGTTTCCCGGACCGGCGGGAGCAGGGCCAGTCCGCCCAGGAAGGCCAGCCAGAGGACGTCAATCCAACTAATTGCCGATCGCTCGCGATGCAGCATTATGCAAGGCTCCCGCAAAGTCTAACACGGGCTCCGTCTTCGTGTTGCGAGACGAAATAACCAAATAAAAAAGCGTATGTTCTTATTGCACGCGTTGGGGGCGGGACTCGGTGTCGACCAGAGTTTCGAAGATAGCGAGAACGTGGCGGCGGTATTCGGCCATGCGGGTGAAGACATCGCGCAGGGTGGGTTCGCGCTCGGCCTCACGATGCCATTTGAGCAGCACCGCTTGCGGAACTTCAATATCGCGGCGGAGTTCTTCGGCGGAGTGGCCACGCAAGAACAGACCGTAGAAGAAGGCCGCCTCCCGCTGCGGGTAGTCAAAGTCGTGCTGGGCCTCTTCGACCGCGTTGGCCGCGGCTGGAAGTGTCGGGTTGGTTTCAGTCTGCATCACCGTCTCGATACGAAAGGGGCAGTTTACCGGAAGTTTGCCCGGCGTCAATGCGAAAAATATCAGGAATTGGGCTGAATTATCCCGGTCTTCCCGGTTGGCGCGCGGAGCGGACGAACTCGCGCAGCGCGGAGACATTGGGTCCGTAGGCGCCGATACGGGCGGCATCGACGGGAAGGCCCAAGCGCTCGGCAGCTTCCACGTTGATTCCGGCATCGTCCAGCTCAGAGAGGCTGAATCCAATGGCCGGAAGCACTCGCTGGGCGCCGCTCGGGTAGACCGGGCGCGGCGGACGGTGTCGCTGCCAAGGGCGATTCGCAATCGCAAAAAATTGGTGCCAATCGTTTTTGTCCCACATCGCTCGCTCCTGCATCTCCGGGACTCAGAACGCTTGAAACATCAGATGCGCCAGATGTCCCCATGGTCGCTTCCCGGTGCCCGCGTGGGTATGCTCCCCGTATACGACACAAGCCCTGCCGCGTCCAGCATAGACTCCAGAATGTTTCAGGCGTGTTACGAAAGAGAAATATTCCTCTACCTGCCCAAATCAGCGTCAATGGCTTGTTCGAACGCCAGGCAAGCCGGAACGAGGCAGCGTTTCACGTGGAACAACGCTGCAAACCATCCCGCGTCATTCCTTTGCGGCGCTTGCCGGCCCGCCCCAGGACCTATTCCAGGACGATAGGCAACCGCGGCGCCCGGCTGTTATACTCACGGCATCCGATCACCCTCCGGGGAATCTGTCGAGATGTCGAAACTTGTCATCGTCGTTCACTACCACGAGCTCTGGCTAAAGGGCGGGAACCGCCGCTTTTTTCTGAGTAAACTGCACAATGCATTGAAGCGCGCCCTGGAAGGCCTGCCGGTTGCGCGCATCCTTCGGCCGGGCGACCGCCTGCTGATTGAGTTCGGCGAAGGCGCGCTGGCCGAGGAGGCGGTTGCGCGAATCGAACGCGTGTTTGGCGTAGCGTTTTATGCCGTCGCCCGGGAGGCGCCACGCACTGGCGATGGGGATCTCGCGGCACTCGGACGCGCGGCGTGGGAAGAAGTTCGCAGCGAGAAATTTTCGACCTTCGCGGTGCGCGCCAAACGCAGCGACAAGTCCTTCCCGCATCACACCTCCGACATCGAAGTTTCGGTGGGCCAGTATTTGGCCGATCAGTTGCGCGCCGAAGGACGCAACGTCCGCGTTAAGCTGAACGATCCAGAACTAACCTGCCGCATTGAAATCCCGCCCGGTCCTTCGCTGCTCGTCTATGCGCGAAAAATCCCCGGCGCGGGTGGGCTCCCGCCAAACACGGCCGGGCGGATGGTGTGTCTGCTCTCCGGCGGATTCGATTCGGCCGTGGCCGCGCACAAGATGATGAAGCGCGGCGCGCACCTGAGCTTCGTGCATTTTTGGGGCGGCGGGGCGCTGCCGGGCGAGTCTTCGGCGCACGTGGCGCGGGAACTGGTGCGGCGGCTGGTGCCATGGCAATTTTCGGCGAAGCTTTACCTGGTGCCGTTCGAGCCGGTCCAGCGGGAGATTATGGCGAGCGCGCCGGAAGAATTCCGCATTCTGCTCTATCGCCGCATGATGTTGCGCATCGCCGAGCGAATCGCGCGCGCCGACCACGCGCTCGGGCTGATTACCGGCGACAGCCTCGGCCAGGTGGCTTCGCAAACGCTGCGCAACATGGCGGCGGTCGGCGACGCCGTGCGCATGCCGCTGTACCGCCCGCTTGTGGGAGATGACAAACTCGAAATCATGGCTGCCGCGCGAAAAATTGGCACGCACGATATCTCCGCCGAACCTTTCCACGATTGCTGCCCGATCTTCTTGCCGCGCAACCCCGCGCTGCACGCCTCCGCCAAAGAACTCGATGAGGCCGAAAGTGCGCTAGACATCGAAGCGCTGATCCGCCAGGGTATCGACACCTTAGCCATTGAGCGATACCGCTACGCCGCAGGCCGCGTCGAAAAAGTGGAATCGTTCAAGTCTGCCACCGCGTGAGGCATGAGCGTGCCGAAAGATTCCAAACGGAAGATTCTGAAATTCGCTCCTGAGATGACAAAAATTCTGAAATCATATGTGTACGTGTACGTGGATCCTCGCAACAGCGAGTCGTTTTACGTTGGGAGGGGCAAGGGAAATCGATCGTTTGCTCATCTCAATGAGCGAAACAAGATGAAAAAAGTTGCCAGGATAACCGCGATACGAAAGTCCGGGTGCGAACCAAGAATAGACATACTAAGGTATGGGATGACAAACGATGAAGCCTCGCTCGTTGAAGCAGCGGCGATTGACCTTGTGGGGTTTTCGAAGCTGACTAATGCAGTGAGAGGAAATCACAGAGGCACTTTCGGTCGAATATCTTCTAAGGACCTGATTACTATGCTAACCGCGAAACCAGCGAAGATTGAGCACGAGGCAATTCTGATCATTATTAATCGCCTTTATCGAAGCGAAATGACGGCTGAAGAACTCTACGAAGCTACCCGAGGAGTTTGGAAGATAGGCCCTAAACGCGACAAGGCTGAACTTGCGATGGCTGTATACCAAGGAATCGTTAGAGAGGTCTACCGAATACGACGATGGTTGCCCGCTGGCAGCCTCAGGTACAAAACGCGTGATTCCAGAGGCTTCAAGAGTTCCGGCAGGTGGGAGTTCCAAGGTCTTGTTGCCCATGATGTGCGCGATGGATATGTGGGATTCTCCGTCCGGCGTATCCTTGGCAAGGCTCGGAACCCGATTAGATATGTAAAGCCCGCATGACGGGTTAATCCCTTTTCATTCCTTGTCTTGACTGCCCCCGACCGGAACATGTGGTCCCAAGCCTTAGGATCTATGCCCCGGCTTCTATGCTGCTCCAAGCCACTTGACCGGAAAGTGCGCGGCGAGGGAATTGGCCAGGGGTTCGTCCGCGGTGCGGAACTGGGCGGCCACCCAGGGGTGGCAGAAAATGAAACCGGGGAGCTGTTTGAGGCTCCCCGGTTTCTAAGTCATTCTTCTGGTTGAAGGCGATTACCAGCGACGATCGCCGCCGCCACCGCCGCCACGATCACCGCGGTCCCGGCCTCCTCCGCCGCCACCTCGTCCGCCACCGCCGCCACCTCGTCCGCCGCCTCCACCACCGCCGAAGCCGCCACGCCCGCGCCCGCCTCCACCACCGCCACCTTCACGGGGGGGACGGGCTTCGTTGACGACAATGTTGCGGCCCATGAAATCATGGCCGTTTAGACTCTGAATGGCGCGGTCGGCTTCTTCGTCACTTTGGACCTCGACAAACCCGAACCCGCGTGGTTGCCCTGAAAAACGGTCGCGCACCAGGGTGACAGCCGCCGCGGTGACTCCCGTTTGGGTGAATAAGGTATTGATCTGCTCTTCCGTCGCCTGGAAAGGAAGATTACCGATGTACAGTTTCTTCAATGCGAGACTCCTTCTGGCCGTGGCGGAATGGAGCCCACGGAACCCGAGACTGAAGAGGCGGAGTCGAGGTCGGGAGCAGAGGGCCTGGGCCCAAGTTGATCCGACGAGAGACGCACTTCAGTTCCGAGGCGAATCTTGCTCCAAATTTGCACAGGCGTCAACAAAAAGATGTTTGCATAACTATCTGTGAATTAGACAAATGTAAATCGGGCGTAGGGCCGCGAATTTGGTGGATTTTGGTGGTAGGATTCGCCTTTCATTCAAGGAGTGAATCTCCCGATGCGCGGCTTGATGATGGATTTTCCGCTGATGGCGCGGGCGGCCGGTTCCTGATCGCCGACGGCGTGCTGCTGCCGATTTAATGGTCACGTACGATAGCTGGCGTTGATGTGGACGTATTCCTTGGTAAGATCGCAGGTCCAGACGCGCGCGGTCCCGCGACCGCGGTGCAAATTCACAACAATCGGGACGTTCTTCTCGAGCAGGCGGCGATGCGCGGCGCGTTCGTCCAGCGGCAGCGCGACGGAGTAGGACGCCCCTGCAGGTGGGCCGTACATTTTGACCCCACCCAGCCAGATCTCCGCGTGGTCGGGATTAAACGGCACGCCCGCGCGGCCCGCGGCGGCGAGGATGCGCCCCCAGTTTGGATCAGCGCCCGCGAGCGCCGTCTTCACCAGCGATGAGCCGGAAATGGTGCGCGCGACCTGCGCGGCGGCGCGGTCGCTCGGTGCGCCACGCACTTCAATTTCGACGAGGTGCGTGGCGCCTTCGCCATCGGCCACAATCCCGAGCGCAAGCGCCTTGCAAACCTGTTCGAGCGCGGCGACAAATTTCGCGTAGTCGCCGCCGCCCGCGCGCGCAATTTTGCTCGCGCCTGAAGCGCCATTCGCCAGCACGAGCAGCGTGTCGTTGGTGGAAGTGTCGCCGTCGACGGAAATGCAGTTGAACGTGCGCCCGACGACCTGACGCAGCGTGCGATCGAGCACACCAGGGGCGACGGCCGCGTCGGTGATGACAAACGAGAGCATCGTCGCCATGTTCGGATGAATCATCCCGGCGCCCTTGGCGCAACCGGCCACGCGCACGGTGCGCCCGCCGATGCGGCAGCTTGCGGCGGCCCGCTTCGGGCGCGTATCGGTGGTCATGATGGCGCGCGTAAGGCCGTCGAAGGCGCGCGGCGAGGATTCGAGCGCCCCGGCCAAGCCCGGAGCAGCTTTCAAGATGCGCTCGACAGGCAACGGCACGCCGATCACTCCTGTCGAGCACACCACCACCTGCTGCGCGCGGCAGCCAAGTGTCTTCGCAACACACTGCGCCGTGGCGCGCGAAGCGGCCATGCCGCCGGGACCGGTCGAGCAATTCGCGTTGCCGGAATTGACGATGACCGCGCGCATCGCGTCCGCGGACGATCGCACATGCGCGCGTGAAAGAACCACCGGCGGCGCCTGCACCAGATTTTGCGTGAACACGGCCGCGGCCGACGCCGGCGCATCCGAAACAATTAGCGCAAGGTCGAGCGAACCGTGGTGGACGCGCTTCTTGAGGCCGCAGGACGTCGCGGCAAAACGAAAACCGCGCGGCAGCACGCGGGACGACAGGATTTCGCTCATAGTAAACTCACAGGACGGAAAGAGCCTTCCCCGCGCCGTTCACGGCAGGCAGCACGTCGCGTTCGGGACATATCACGGCGACCGTGGCGACCAGGGTGCAGCGATGCTCCTTGGGACAAGTGGCGCAGTCGCGCTCGATTTTTTCGGGCACCATCTGCCGCGGACCGGGCGTGAAACCATAGCGAGAAAAAAAATCCGGCCGGTGCGTCACAGCAAACATGCGCGCGATCTTGCGGCGGCGCGCCGTGTCGATCGCCGCCTTCATCAGGCAGTCGCCGACGCTGTGGCTATGGCCGCGCGCTTCCGGCGCGACCGCGAGCGAACGGATTTCCGCGAGATCGGCGCCGTAGGGTTCGAGCCCCACGCAGCCGAGCAGCTTTTCTTCCCCATTGCGTTTTTCCACGGCCACGAGGAAGCGCCCAATGTGCTTGCGGATTTCGGCTTCGGTGCGCGGGAGCAGCACGCCCTCGCCGGCGTAGTGCGCGATCACACGATGCACGGCGGCAGCATCGGCGGTGCGGGCGGCGCGGGCCCTCATGGCTTCACCTGGAGAGCGGCAAGGCGCTGCTTCGCGGCCATTACAGCTTCGCGGACGCGCCCGGGCGCGGTGCCGCCGGCGACGTCGGGCCCGGCGAGCGCGGCATCGAGGTTCAGCGCGCCGTAAAAGTCGGCCGCAAACAGCGGCGAGAATTTACACAACGTTTCAAGCGGCAGTGCGGAGAAGGGTTTCCCGAGGCGCTCGGCCTCGCGAACGATCTGCCCGACGATTTCATGCGCATGGCGGAACGGTGCGCCGCGGCGAACCAGGTAATGCGCAGCTTCGGTGGCGAGCAGAGCCGGATCGGACGCCGCCTCGCGCATGCGCGCTTCGTTGGGGCGCGTTGCGGCGACTGCGCCCGCGGCGACGGCCAGCATGGCGACGGCCTGGTCGTGCGCGGCGAACACCGGCTCCTTGTCTTCCTGCAGGTCGCGCTGGTAGCTCGAGGGCAGCCCCTTGAGCGTCGCCAGCAGCGTGTGCAATGACGCGGTGACGCGTCCCGTCTTGCCGCGGAGCAACTCCCAGGCGTCGGGGTTTTTTTTCTGCGGCATCAGGCTGCTGCCGGTCGAAAACTCATCGGGCAGCACGATGAAGCCGAATTCCTGCGAAGCGAACAACACAAAATCCTCGGACAGGCGCGAAAGATGCGTCGCGATCACGGCCAGCGCGTAGAGGTAATCGAGTGCGAAGTCACGGTCGCTTGCGGCGTCGAGGCTGTTTGCCGTGGGACGCGCAAAACCCAGCTCGCGCGCGATGGCGCCGCGATCGACATCGAGCGCGCAACCGGCCAGCGCGCCCGAGCCCATCGGGCAAGCATCCGCCGTTGCGGCCGCTGCATCGAGGCGGACCGTATCGCGGAAAAACGCCTCGGCATGCGCGAGAAGAAAATGCGAAAATAGGATCGGCTGCGCGTGCTGCATGTGCGTCATGCCGGGCATGGGGATCCCGAGCGCGCGTTCTGCCTGCCCGACCAGCGCGGAAATCAATCGCGCTACTGCTGCGAGCATTTCGTGCGCGGCCTCTTTTACGAACATGCGGAAGTCGGTGGCCACCAGCTCATTGCGGCTGCGGCCCGTATGGAGCTTGAAGCCGAGCGGGCCGAGATATTCCACCAGAGCGGTTTCCACGAAATGGTGCACGTCTTCGGCGGGTGAGATATCAAGCCACGCGGGGTCGCTCGTTGCGCGCTCGGCAATTTTGTCAAGCGTGGTGAGGGTATCGCGCATTTCCTCGATTGTGAGAATGCCCGCCGATTCGAGCGCGTGCGCCCACACACGATCCACGGCCAGCTCATACGGCAGCAGGCGGCGGTCGAATGCGAACGACCGCTGAAACTGGTAGAACAGCTCGTCGGGTGCGCGGTCAAACCGCCCGCCCCACAATTTACCTGCGGGCTGCTCCTTGGGTGCAGCACTCACCGTACTTTTGCTCCCTCCGGGATCGTCACCGGCAGCGCGAATAGATTGATGAAGCCCTCGGCGTCCTTCGGGTTGTAACCGGTCATGGCGAAGCTCGCCAGTCCCTTGCGGTAGAGCGAATACGGTGAAGTGCGCTTGGTAACCGTGACGTTGCCCTTGTAGAGCTTCAGGCCGACGGCGCCGGTGACGCGCCGCTGCGCGGCCGTGAAATAGGCATCGAGCGCTTCGCGCTGCGGCGTGAACCACAATCCGTAATAGACCAGTTCGGCGTACCGCAACGCGAGAACTTCCGAGTAGTGCGCCGTCTCGCGGTCCAGACACAGCGTTTCGAGCTCGCGATGCGCCGTTACCAGCAGCGTGCCGCCAGGCGTCTCGTACGCGCCGCGCGACTTGATGCCCACCAGGCGGTTCTCGACCAGATCGATCCGTCCGACGCCGTGCGCCGCCGCGATCTTATTCAGTTCCTCGAGCAGCGCCACGGCAGGACGTTTCTTGCCGTTGACCGAAACCGGTGTGCCTGCCTCGAAACCGATCTCGACTTCAACGGGCTTATTCGGCGCTTTCTCCGGCGAGACGATCCACTGCCACATCGTCTCTTCGGGCGCGTCGGCGGGGTCTTCGAGCACGCTGCCCTCATGGCTCAGGTGCCAAATGTTGCGGTCGCGCGAGTAAATGTTCGCTTTGGTCTGCTCGATGGGCACGTTGTGTGCACGCGCGTAGTTGATGGCGTCCTCGCGCGAATTGATGGTCCATTCACGCCACGGCGCGATGATCTTCACGCCCGGCGCGATCGCTTTGTAAGCCAGCTCGAACCGTACCTGGTCATTGCCCTTGCCGGTGCAGCCGTGCGACACCGCGTCGGCTCCGGTTTTAAGCGCGATTTCCGCCTGGCGCTTGGCCAGAACGGGCCGTGCCATCGAAGTGCCGAGCAGGTACTTGTGTTCATACACCGCGCCCGCGCGCAGGGTCGGCCAGATGTAGTTGGTCAGGAACTCTTCGCGCAGGTCTTCGATGGTCGCCGAGGAGGCGCCGGTCGCGAGCGCCTTGCGCTTGGCGGCTTTCAGATCCTCCTGCTGGCCGACGTCGCCGATCATGGCGATCACTTCGCAATTGTACGTTTCCTTCAGCCACGGAATAATAATTGATGTATCAAGTCCGCCTGAATAGGCGAGAACTACTTTCTTTGGCACGGGTTGTCCTTTCAGCTTAGAAGCATCAACAGAATGGCTTTCTGCACGTGCAGGCGATTCTCAGTCTGTTCAAACACGATGGAACGCGGCGAATCCATCACCTCGGAGGTGACTTCGGAGCCGCGATGCGCGGGAAGACAATGGAGGAAAATAGCATCAGGCGCGGAGTGGGACATCAGCGCGGCGTTGACCTGATAGGGCGCGAAAATGGCGGCGCGCGCCTCGGCCTCGCTTTCCTGGCCCATGCTGGCCCAGACGTCGGTGTACACGGCCTGCGCGCCAGAAACGGCTTGCTCAGGCGCGCGGAACAATTCAATTGTGCCCAGCGTGGCGGCCGCATCACGCCGCGCCGCTTCGACGACCTTGGCGTTGGGCTCGTAGCCCGCGGGCGTCGCGATCCGCACGTGCGCGCCGACGCGGGCCCCGGCGATCATCAGCGAATGGCAAACGTTGTTGCCATCGCCGATGTAAGCGAGCTTTACTCCGCGCGCGGAGCCGAACTTTTCCTCGAGCGTGAAAAAATCGGCAAGCGCCTGGCAGGGATGATAGAGATCCGAGAGCGCATTGATGACCGGAACGCTTGCATGTGCCGCCAGGGTCTCGAGCGCTTCCTGCGAAAACACGCGCGCCACAATCCCCTGCACCCAGCGCGAAAGGCTCCGCCCGACATCGGCAATCGATTCGCGCTCGCCCAAACGCGCGTTCGCGTGGTCGAGGAAAATGGCCGTGCCACCCAGGCTCGCAATGCCGATCTCGAAGGTGACCCGCGTGCGCAGCGACGGTTTTTCAAAAATCATCGCTAGAAACCGGCCGGCGAGGGCGCCGTGGTAGCGGTCCGGATGGGCTTTGACGTCCGTGGCCAGATGAAACAGCTCGCGGACGTGCGCGTCGTTCCATTCCGCACCGGTCAGAAGGCTGGAGGAGAAGCTCAAAGCGGGGGCCTGCGCATTCATGTTCACCTCGCGGCCGCGAGCGCCTGGGCCGCGGCGGTGGTGGAGGGTACGGCCTGCAACTTGGCGGGCCGCTCGGTCTTCGCAAAGACCGAATCGAGCATCGAAAGACCTTCCTTCACCTGCTGCGTGGTCAGAATGAACGGCGGCAGCAGGCGCAGGATATGTTCATGCGTGCAGTTGATGAGCAGGCCCTGCTTCAGCGCCTCGGTGACGTACGGAGCGCCCTCGACGTCCAGGTCCAAGCCCAGTATCAGTCCTTCCCCGCGAACTTCACGGATGAAATCATACTTGGCGGCGAGTTTTTTCAAACCCGCGCGCAGCTCCGCGCCGCGCGCGCGGACATTGGCGAGCAGGTGTTTCCGCTCGACCGTGTCGAGGAAGGCCAGTGCGGTGGCGCACACCAGCGGGCCTCCGCCAAACGTTGAGCCGTGGAGGCCAGGCGAGAACGCCGCGGCAAATTCCTCGCGCGCCAGGAAAGCGCCCAGCGGCAGCCCGCCCGCAAGTGGCTTTGCAACTACGACCATGTCCGGCAGCCCCGTGAGCCGTTGGTACGCAAACGTGCGGCCCGTGCGGCCCAAGCCGCACTGAATTTCGTCGGCGATGAGCGCGGCGCCGTGTCGCGTTGCCAGTTCGCGGGCGCGCTTCCAAAATGTGTCGCTGACGGAAAATATTCCGCCCTCGCCCTGAATCGGCTCGATGACAATCGCACAAATGTCGCCAGTGAATTTCGCTTCCAGGTCGGCCGTGTCGTTGAAGCGGACAAATTCCGCTCCAGGCACGAGCGGCTCGAACGGCTCCCTGTATTTCTGCTCGTAGGTGATCGAAAGCGCGCCGAATGTGCGCCCATGAAAAGAATGTTCGAGCGCCAGGAAGCGCGTCTTTCCTTCACCGCCAGGTTTCCGGTGCGCCGCGATGCGCGCCAGCTTCAGCGCGCCTTCGACCGCCTCGGAACCGCTGTTCGTGAAGAATGCGCGATCCATGCGCGACCATTTTGCGAGCTTCGCTGCGAGCGGCCCCTGGAATGGATGGTGGAACAGATTCGAGACGTGAACTGCGCGCCCAGCCTCGCGCCGGATGGCGCGCACCAGGTTTGGATACGAATATCCCAGCGCATTCACGGCAATCCCGCCCAAAAAATCCAGATACTTTTTCCCGTCTTGATCGAATACGCAGCAGCCCCGCCCATGCGTGAAAATAATGCCGGACCGCTTGTAGGTGTTCATCAAGTGGCGCGAGGCGTCCCGGAGGATGGAATTCGGCGCGGCGCCGGCGGAAGCGGCGCCCTTCTGCGATTTTTTGCCTTTCGATTTCAACGCGCCACTCCTGCGGCGCTTGCGGGGAACTCCGACGTGACGCGCGTGCCGGGAAACCGCGTGCCGTTTGCCGCAGCCAGCAGCCCCTTGGGCACCGAGCCACCGACAATGCGCACCTCCGCGACACCGGCAGAGAGCGCGCGCTTGCACGCTTCGAGCTTCAGAATCATCCCGCCGGAAGCTTTATTCTGGCGGATCAGGTCCTCGGCATCGCCGGTCGAGACGACTTTGAGCACTTTCGTGCCGTCGAGCACGCCGGCGACGTCGGTGAGATAGATCAGCCGGTCAGCATGAATATATTCCGCGCACGCGGCGGCCATGTGGTCGGCGTTGATGTTGTAGAGCTCCCCGTCAGGGCCAAGACCCAGGCACGATGCCACTGGCACAATACCCGCTTTCCAGAACGACTCGATAAACTCCAGATTCGCGCCGGTCAAATATCCCACGAACCCCAAAGCGCCGGCGACTTCATCGTGCATCATCGGCTCGGCCAGAAAGCATCCGGAATCGGAGGCGCAGATGCCCACCGCGGG
The DNA here is from genome assembly GCA_020073705.1 of Terriglobia bacterium. GTDB lineage: Bacteria > Acidobacteriota > Terriglobia > Acidiferrales > UBA7541 > Palsa-360. Next base: position 23,448 of record JAIQES010000010.1, on the reverse strand, counting down.
CTGTCCCGCCGCCGAAATTACTCCGGCCAGGCGCTTGTTGAGCAGGCCGCCCAGAACCATCACCGCGACATCGCGTGTTTCGCGGTCTGTAACGCGCAGTCCGCCGACGAACCGGCTCTCAATATTCATGCGCTTGAGCGTAGCGGTAAAAATCTTTCCGCCGCCATGCACCACCAAAATTTCGTGGCCCTGGTGAGCGAGTTGCGCCACCTGACGCGCCAGCGTTTCCAACGCCGGCGTGTCATCGAGCAATGCTCCGGCAACTTTAACGACCATTCTCATCTGAGTCCTGTGGCCTCCTCGATGCCCAGCATCGCGTTCATGTTCTGCACGGCCTGGCCCGCGGCGCCCTTGCCAAGATTGTCGAGACAGCTCACCACCGCGAGGCGCCGCCCCCCGGCATCGAGCGCAAAACCGATGTCGCAGAAATTGGTGTAGGCCACGTGCTGCAGCTCCGGCAGCTTCCCGGCCGGCCAGATGCGCACCATCGGATGCCCCGCAAAGAACTGGCGAAACAGCGCCTCGATATCCGCAGCCGTGTGCGGTTCTGCGAGCCACACGTATAGCGTCGAAAGAATGCCGCGTGAGACCGGCAGCAGATGCGTCGTAAAGATGATGTCGTTGCCGCCGATGCCTGTGTGATCGGTCACTTCCGGCGTGTGCCGGTGCGAGAATAGCGAGTAAGCGCGCAGGTTTTCGTCCACCTCGACAAAGTGCAGTTCGCGCTTCAGCTCCTTGCCCGCGCCCGATGCGCCGGACTTGCAATCACAGACGATGCCGCGCTCTCGCGCGATCCAGCCGGACTCCACCAGCGGCCGCAAGCCGAGAATCACGCTCGTCGGATAGCAGCCCGGATTGGCGACCAGCCGCGCGCCCGGCAACTGACCGGCGTACAGCTCCGGCAGGCCATAGACGGCTTCCTCCGCCAGCTCGCGCGGCGGCGCCGGCAATTTGTACCACTGCGCGAATGTTTCCGGATCGCGGAAGCGAAACGCCCCGCTCAGGTCCACGATGCGCAGGCCCGCGTTCAAAAGTTGCGGCACCAGCTCGAGCGACGCTTCATGCGGCGTCGCAAGAAACACCGTGCCTGCGCCGCTCGCAGCCACAGCGTCGACCGAGAAAGCACTGCAGGGCGCTTCCCCCCAGCCGCGCAGACGCGGAAAAATCTCGGTCAAACACTTTACTTGCGCCGAACTCTCGCGCAGATAAAAGATTGGTTTCTGAATTTTCGGGTGCCGAAGGAGAAGCTGGGCCAGCTCGAAACCTGCATAGCCCGTCGCTCCGACTACGGCGACCCGTTGCGGGTCGTTCATCGGAGCAGATCCTCCATGCGCTTCTGGACAATAGCGCGCGCCTGGCGCGAGGGCGTGATGACCAGAATCGTGTCGTCCCCGGCGATCGTGCCAGCCACTTCCTTGAACTTTTCGGCGTCGAGCGCCGCGGCGAGCGGCTGCGCGCCCGAGGGTGGCGTCTTCAGCACCAGCATATTGAAGGCGGGGCGCAGGTCTACCAGAAATTCGCGCAGGGCGCGGCCGAGCGGCGGCAGAGGCGCCGCGGCTTCGTCGCCGTTCGACAGCGGCTTGTAGCCCGCCGCGGTCTTCACCAGCTTGAGCTCGGACATGTCCCGTGAAAGCGTCGCCTGCGTCACGCGAACCTTCACGTGTGACAGGCGCCGCCGCAGCTCATCCTGGCTCGAGATCGGCTCGCTCGTGATGAGTTTCAGGATCTGTCCTTGCCGGAACCGTTTTTGCGCGTTCAGTCCCATATGCGGTCAGGATTATACACCTAACTGCATAATTATGCGTAAGATTTCCGGTGTCTGTCAATTCATTTTTTCGATTTTCGCATCTTCGGTGTGTTCGAAACATTTCGGCCCTCAATCGGCCCTCATTGGCTCTCATTGGATTGACGCGCGGCGCCGGCCCCGGACCACGCGCCGACACCTCTTGAGAAGCGCTTGAGCGACGTTAACGCCGCAAACCAGGAATTCCTTACGCCCTACCGCGAAGAGATACAAAAACTTTTTGCGATCGTGCGCAATCCGGCCAACCTCCCGAAGTGACGCCTTCCTGCCGCAGGGTATTCGGACACAAGACACGACGATTGGCAATTATTCCAGTTTCCAGCTGGGTTGAGCCCCGGTAAACCGGGGTGTATTCTCCACAGTATGAGCGATGCACCTACCCGTCCGTTAGCCCCCGTTTCTCCAGAAGCGCAGCACCAGGCGCTTCTCGATGTGGCGGAAGCCATTTCCCAGCACCACGATCTGGAGGAATTGTTTCATGACCTAGCAGCGCGCCTGCACGGCGTGGTGGAGTTTGATTTCCTGAGCCTGATCCTGCATGACCCGTCAGGTAACGTCATGCGGCTGCGCATCCTCGAAACCGAAAAACCAAGCAAATTCCGCCCCGGAAGCGAATTCCCGGTCGGAGAGACGCCGGCGGGATGGGTCTGGGAAACACAACAGCCGTACGCGCTGGCCGACCGGGAGCAGGAAACGCGATTCCCGGCGTTGATGGAGATGCTGCGGGAAAACGGCGTGAGGTCCGTCTGCTCGGTTCCGCTGACCACGGCGCAGCGCCGCCTGGGCGTATTGAGTTTCGGCCGGGGCACGGCCCACGAATACGGCGCAAGCGAAATCGCATTTATGCAGCAGGTGGCGCGGCAAGTCGCCGTAGCCGTGGACAACGCGCTCAACTTCGCGCGCGCGCAGGCTTACCAGCGGCAATTGGCGCAGGAGCGCGACCGGTTGCGCGTGTTGCTGGAAGTCAACAACGCCATGGTTTCGAAGCTCGACCTGCGCGCTCTGTTCAGTGCAATTTCCGCCTCCCTGCGCCGCGTGATTCACCATGAATACACGAGCCTCGCGCTGTTCGAGGAGTCGACGAATCGGATGCGCGTGCTGGCGCTCGATTTTCCTCAGGGGAAGGGGCTGATCCACGAAGAAATGCTCGTTCCGGTCGATGGCTCGATCGCGGGCAGCGCCTTTCGCAGCCGCCAGCCGCTCGTCCTGAACCACGCCGCCATAGGGGGATTCGATTCACCGACCTCGCGACTGCTCCAGGCCGAAGGCGTGCGTTCGGCGGTCTGCATGCCGTTGATCACACACGATCGCGTGTTGGGCACGCTGAGCCTTGCAAGTCTGCGCGACGCCGCGTTCCAGCAAGGCGACGTAGACCTGCTCGTCCAGGTGGCCGGGCAGGTGGCTATCGCGGTCGAAAACGCCCTCGCGTTTCAGGAGATCGCGGAACTGAAAAACCAGCTGGCACAGGAGAAGCTCTACCTCGAAGACGAAATCCGCTCCGAGATGAACTTCGATGAGATTGTGGGCGAAAGCCCGTTGTTGCGCGCTGTGCTGAAGCAAGTCGAAACCGTGGCCCCTACCGATTCCACGGTGCTCATTCAGGGTGAAACCGGCACGGGAAAGGAACTAATCGCGCGCGCCATTCACAATCTGAGTCACCGGCGCGAGCATACGTTCGTGAAAGTGAACTGCGCGGCGATTCCCATCGGCCTGCTTGAATCGGAGCTGTTTGGCCATGAGCGCGGCGCGTTTACCGGGGCCATCGCGCAGAGAAACGGCCGGTTCGAGCTCGCGCACCGCGGCACGCTCTTCCTGGATGAAGTCGGAGATATCCCGATCGAGTTGCAGCCCAAACTGCTGCGCGTACTACAGGAGCAGGAGTTCGAGCGGCTGGGAAGCACACGCACGATTCGCGTGGATGTCCGCGTGGTCGCCTCCACAAACCGCGATCTGGCCGAAATGGTCGCCGAGCGGACCTTTCGCAGCGACCTGTATTACCGTCTCCGGGTGTTCCCGCTGGTCTTGCCGCCCCTGCGCGAGCGGCAAGACGACATTCCCACACTTGTGCGCTACTTCGCTCAGAAATATGCGCGCCGCATGAACCGTACGGTTGAAACGATTCCCTCTGAAACACTCGACTCGCTGGTGCGCTACTCGTGGCCGGGAAATATACGCGAACTCGAGAACCTCATCGAGCGCGCAGTTATCGTCTCGCCCGGTCCCGTGCTCCGCGTTCCGTTGAGCGAGCTCAAGCTGCCGGCAGAACCTGTCGCCGGAGATATCCTCACACTCGAAGCTGCCGAGCGTGAGCATATCTTAAAGGCACTCGAGGCTACCAAATGGGTCTTGGCCGGTCCGCATGGTGCCGCTGCCAAGTTAGCAATGAAGCGAACCACACTCCAATCCCGCATTCAAAAACTGGGAATTATTCGGAATCGCTAGACCCATCTAACAAGAGATATCTGGAAGTGCCGAAATATCGTCTACTGCCCATATTTCGGCATCGAATCACCTGCCAATTATGGGAATTAGCTAATTGCCCTTGTGTAATTTATCGTAACGTATTGTAAATAATACGATTATATATTGTGTCGTCAATTCGGCATTTTGGTTATGGAGATGCTAACATTACAAAAGTGCTCAGAAAGAAGGGGGCAATGCTTAGAGTTACAATCAAGAAGCAAGACTCATCGGAAATCTGGGAACTGGAGGGAAAGCTCTCAGGAGAGTGGGTTAAGGAACTGGAACGCTGCTGGAAAGAAAGGTCTTCTCGGGATGGGGTCGCCACCCAAGTCCATCTGAACGCAGTGACTTTCATCGATCCAGCGGGAAAGCAGTTGCTGGCAGAAATGTATGCGCGCGGCGCGGAAATTAAAGGATGCGGATGCATGACTCGAGCTGTGATCGAAGAAATTATCCGCGAAGCTCAAATTCTGGGCGAGCATGGAACGCCAAAGAAGGTGCTCGCAGTGATTTTGTTTGTGACTCTTGTGCTGGGCGGCGCTTCGAATCTTAGCGCTCAGGAGAAGTTACCCCTTAAATTGACGGTTCAAGGCGCCGTGGCACTGGCCCTGCGGCAAAATCCACAAGTACAGATTGCCGCGATCACCTTCGGCGAGAGTGCGCAGGACAAGAACATCACGCGCGCGGCCCTGCTGCCACAGTCAACCCTGGTTGTGTCGGACAGCGCGACACGCTTGAATCTCAACACGTTTATTGGCAGGCCGTTTCCCGGATTCCCTCAACATGTCGGCCCATTCCAGGTGTTTCAGGCCGGGCCGCAATTTTCGGCACCGTTGCTGGATCTCACGCTATGGCGGCGGTATCAGGCTGCCAAGCATGACATGGACGCCAGCAGCGCGGACCAGCAGTCGATTCGGGAGCAGATCACGGTGCTGGTGGTGTCGCAATATTTAGGATGCCTCCGCGCTGAGGCTGAAGTCCGGGCGGCGGGCTCGCGCGTTCAACTGGCGCAGGCGCTCTACGATCAGGCCGCGGATCTGCAGAAGTCCGGTGTAGGAACCGGAATCGATACGCTGCGGGCCAACGTCGAGCTGCAAAACGAAAAACAACGGCTGCTCGAAGCCGAGACGACAGACAAGACCACGATGTATGGGCTGGTCCGCCTGCTTAATCTGGACCCGCAACAAAGCATAGAATTCGATGATGCATTGAGCTTTTTTGAAACGCCGGAATCGGGTGTGACGGATAGCCTGACCAACGCATACTCCGCCCGGCCGGAGTTGCGCGCGCTGGAAGCCCGTGCGCGTGTACTGCAATCCGATAAACAGGCGGTTTCGGAATCACGGCTACCGTCGATGCATTTTGCGGGCAACTGGTCGTACACAGGGCTTTCGATTACCACGGGAATTCCTACCTACCTGTATGCTGTTTCCGTTAATGTGCCGCTGGTCACCGGCGGGCGTATCCGCGCGGAAAACGTCAAAGCGGATCTGGAACTGCAAAAAATCGCCGAGCAACGCGCCGACCTGCGGAATCAAATTGCTCTCGAAGTGAAGACCGCAGCGGCGATTCTGGCCTCGGCACGGCAGCAGGTGGATGTGGCGAACCTCGGCGTCAATCTCGCGCAAGAGGAAGTCACCCAGGCGCGCGACCGCTTCGCCGCCGGCGTGGCCGACAATATCGAAGTGATTTCCGCGCAGGATGCGCTGGCGCGAGCGAACGACAATCAGGTTGCGGCGCTCTATCGCTACAACCAGGCACGCGCCGATCTGGCACGGGCGACTGGCCAGATCGAATTACTCTACACAGGCAAAAAGGTGAATTGAGGACACAGGATGAGCACAAAGACCATGGAACTGGATCGCAATTTGGAGCCGGGCTTAGACGCGGCGAAAGCACCACCCGAGCCCGGGCGCAATGCGGGTCCATTTTCGAATCCCCGCACGAAATACTGGCTGACTGCAGGAGTAATCCTTGTGGCGCTGGTTTCAGTTCTGGCGTGGCTGCATTACCGCGATCGTGTCTCCACCGATAACGCACAGGTGGATAGCCACCTGTTTCCAGTGGCGTCGAAAGCGTACGGCAGCGTCGCCGAGGTGCTGGTGAACGACAACCAGAAGGTGAAGGCGGGCGAGGTGCTGGTGAAGCTCGATCCGCGCGACCTGCAAGCGCGCGTAGACCAAGCGCGCGCGGCTTTGGCGCTCGCCGAGAGCCAATCGCGAGCCGCCACCGTGACCGTACCGCTGACTGCGGCCACAACTTCAAGCAGTGTTGCCGCGGCCGAAGCCGATCTCGAGCATGCACGGCTCGCTTACAACCAGGCTACAACGGCGGATCTGGCTTACGCGCAGGCCAATGTCGAAAAGACCCAGGCCACCGCCGATCGCGCTCGCGCAGACTTGGAGCGGATGCGGCCGCTCGCGGCCAAGGCTGAGATTTCGGCCCTGCAATTCGACAGCTACGTGGCCGCCGCGCGGGTCGAGGACAGCGAACTGAAAGCCAACCAGGAAAAGCTGGCACAGGCGCGGGAAAATGCCGAGATTTCCCGCGCCGCGCTCGCCGCTGCCGATGCGCGGGTGGCGGCGGCGCGCGCGAACGAGAAACAGGTGGAGGTCCGCACCGCGGACGCTTCCGCTGCGGAGGCTGCGATCACGCAGGCCAAGGCCAACCTCGAAGCAGCGGAGTTGCAGTTGAGCTACACGATGATTGCGTCGCCAGCCGACGGCGTCGTGTCGCGGCGTTCGGTAGAACGGGGCCAGATCGTACAGGAAGGGCAGGGACTCATGGTGATCGTGCCGCTCGACAAGGTGTACGTGACGGCGAATTTCAAAGAGACGCAGCTCGCGAACGTGCATCCGGGCCAGAAGGCTGAAGTGACGGTGGATACATACGGGAAAACGTTCACCGGGCATGTGGACTCCATCTCCGGAGCGAGCGGCGCGTTGATGAGCCTTCTGCCGCCGGAGAATGCGACCGGCAACTTCGTCAAAGTCGTCCAGCGCATTCCCGTGAAGATCGTGCTCGATGGAGTGGCTCCGAATTCCACCCCCCTGCTGCCGGGCATGAATGTGGAAGCAACCATCTTCACGGAATAGGCGGATCTTGAACCAGACACGACATGGTGAATTTTCTGCAACGCGATCGAGTGACCGGCGCCTTCAACCCCTGGTTGATTGCGCCGACGGTCATGCTCGCGACGTTCATGGAAGTGCTCGACACCAGCGTAGCCAATGTTTCGTTGCAGCACATTGCCGGGAATCTCTCCGCCACGGTCGAGGAGAGCACCTGGGTGCTCACCAGCTATCTGGTCTCGAACGCGATCGTGTTGCCGCTGACGGGCTGGTTCTCGAAGTTTTTTGGCCGGAAGCGGTTCTACATGGCCTGCGTCGTGATTTTTACCTTGAGTTCACTCCTGTGCGGCTTGGCGCCAAGCCTTGGCATGCTGGTGTTTTTCCGCGTGCTGCAGGGCGCGGGCGGGGGCGGGTTGCAGCCGGTTTCGCAGGCGATTCTGGTGGAGAGTTTTCCGAAGGGGAAACAAGGCATGGCCATGGCTGTCTATGCCATGGGCGTCGTCGTGGCGCCGATTATCGGGCCGACACTCGGCGGATGGATCACGGACAGCTACAGTTGGCGCTGGATTTTCCTGATCAATATTCCCGTAGGGCTGCTCTCGCTTACGCTGACCAGCCTGCTGATTTCCGATCCGCACTACATCGAGCGCAAGAAGTTCAGCGCAGTGAAGATCGATTACATCGGGCTCGGGCTGTTGAGCGTGGGTTTGGGTTTCCTGCAAGTGGTTCTCGACAAGGGCCAGATCGACGACTGGTTTGGATCGAGCTTTATCGTTTGGGGCATGGTGGCCGCGGGGGCCGGCCTGATCGGGGCGGCCGTGTGGGAATGGCGCTCGCGGGATCCGATCGTGGACTTGCACTTGCTGACCGAGCGCAATTTCATGCTTTCCACCGCGACCATGTTCTTGTTGGGCGTCGTGCTTTACGGCACCACGGCGCTGCTGCCGATCTTTCTGCAGACGCTGCTCGGGTACGACGCGATGACCTCTGGCTTGGTGCTTTCTCCCGGCGGCGTTGCCGTGCTGATCCTGCTGCCGGTCGTCGGGATGCTTATGGCTCATATAGAGGCCCGGTGGATGGTGATGCTGGGGGCCTTGGTCATCTCGGCTTCGCTATTTCACATGGCGGGCTTCAATTTGAACGTCACTTTCAGAATGGCCATGTGGGCGCGCATTTACCAGAGCCTGGGCATGGCCTTCCTGTTTGTGCCGATCAATGTAATGGCGTTTAATTTCGTGAAGAGGGAGAAGGTGAACAACGCATCCGGCATCCTGAACCTGGCGCGGAACATGGGTGGGAGCGTCGGCATTTCCAGTGTAGCCACGGAGCTGTCGCGCCGTGCGCAGGTGCATCAGAACATCTTGTCCGGACACGTGAACACGTTTTCAGCTGCCTACCAGCGGATGGTGGCGGGGTCGGCGGCGACGCTGGCTGTACGAGGTTCCGATCCTGTGCAAGCCTCGGCGCGCGCGCATGCCATGGTCTACGGCCTCCTGCAGCGCCAGGCCTCCATGATGGCGTTCGTGGACGATTTTTGGATGCTTGGGACGATCTTTCTGTGCCTGATTCCGTTGATGTTCGTGATGAAGAAGGTGCGACCACACAAATCTACTGTCATTGCACACTAAGCGAGGGCACAGGCGTCCAATAGTAAGAAGAGAATCTTTTTCACGGTGGCAGGGGACATCGATAGATGCACGAGAGGGCAAGCAATTCATAAGAAAGCTCACCCAGCAGGGGAGGGAAAAGCAATGAATCCAATGAATCCGGAGCGCCATCATCCTATGAGGGAAACTATGACGGATCTGAATCTAATCGAACAGAGTGAGGAGCAGTTGATCGAACGCGGATTGAATGGGGATGCGCGAGCTCTCGACACGCTGTTCGCGCGGAACAACCGCACGCTCTACCAGACGGCGTTGCGAGTGCTCGGCAACCCGGAGGACGCGGAAGAAGCCCTGCAGGAAGGGCTGCTGTCGGCTTATCGCAATCTGCCAAGGTTTGAGCGCCGTTCACAGTTCTCGACCTGGCTGACACGGATCGTCATCAATGCGGCGTTGATGCGGCGACGGAGCAAGCGTGCCCGTCCGGCAATTTCGCTCGATGACTGGATTTCCGAGGGACAAGTGCCGCTGGCCGAGCGCTTCGCGGACGAGGGTCCGAACCCCGAGCAGCTCTACGCCGGAACCGAACTCGGCGAACGCGTGAGCAAGAAGCTTGCGGAAATCTCGCCGCTGTTGCGCACCGCGTTCTGGCTGCGGGAAATCGAAGGGCTCTCCGCCCAAGAGGCGGCGCAGGTGCTTGGCGTTTCGCGGAATACACTGAAGGCCCGCCTGTGGCGCGCGCGCCAGGAACTGGCCGCGCGGCTGGGTCTGGCCCTGGACGGCAACCTCGCTACTGCGACATAATGCCGGCATGATGAGCGCGACCGAAGCCAAGCAATTCACGCCAATACCGCAACGCCGCCTGGGCCGCAGCGAACTGGTTGTCTCCGCGCTCGGCCTGGGCTGCATGGGCATGTCTGAGTTTTACGGCTCGACGGACGACGGCGAATCCATCGCGACGATTCGCCGCGCCATCGACCGGGGAATCAATTTCATCGACACGGCCGATATGTACGGACTCGGCCGGAATGAAGAGCTGGTGGGACGCGCGCTTCGCGGCCGCCGTCAGGAAGTCGTGCTGGCCACGAAGTTCGGCAATGTCCGTTCGCCCGACGGAAGATTTCTTGGCGTCAATGGGCGGCCGGAATACGTGCAGCAGTGCTGCGAGGCAAGCCTGCGGCGATTGGGCGTAGAGCAAATCGATCTCTACTACCAGCATCGCGTGGATTCCGACGTTCCCATAGAGGAAACCGTGGGCGCGATGGCGCGGCTGGTCCAGCAAGGTAAAGTACGTTTCCTGGGGCTCTCCGAAGCCGCTCCGGCTACAATGCGGCGCGCCGCCAAGGTTCACCCGATCGCCGCACTTCAGTCGGAATACTCGCTCTGGACCCGAGACCCCGAGCCGGAAATCCTTCCGGCGTGCCGTGAGTTGGGAATCGGGTTTGTCGCGTATAGCCCGCTGGGGCGTGGCTTCCTGACAGGCAAGTTCAGCAACACCGAGAAACTGGCGGCCAATGATTACCGGCGCTTCGCCCCAAGGTTTCAGGCCGAGAACATCAAGCAAAATCTTACTCTGGTTGAGCGAATCGAAAAGATTGCAGCCGAGAAGAGATGTACGGCAGCACAGCTCGCCCTCGCCTGGGTCCTGGCGCAGGGGACCGACATCATCCCGATTGCCGGCACAAAGCGCCGAACGTATCTCGACGAAAATGCTGAAGCCGTCCGCATTTCACTTACCCCCGCAGATCTCGCACGGATCAATCGGGAGATACCCCCCGGAATTACCGCCGGCGACCGCTACGACCCTATCGGGATGCGCCGCATCAACCTCTGACCGGATGGACCTGCAATGTTTGTACCTTGGAACTGTATGACTTGCGAATTGTCACCTTGTTGTTTCCCTGCCAAGAATCCAGTTGTCGCCTGCCACTTGTGGCGTTATCCTTCTCCCACCTTGCCAAGGAGGCAAACATCGATGAAAGGTCTGGGAATGCTCGCGCTCGCGGCCCTGCTGTTGCCAATCGCAGCAGGTGCGCAAGATTCGGCCCCGATGCCAAATCCGATTACCTCAATGATCAAGCAGCAAGTAGTGCGCTACGGACATTTTCAGGTCGCGGGAGCCGAAGCGATGCCCGCCGACAAGTACAGTTTCAAGCCCACCCCCGAAGTGAGAACTTTTGGACAACTGCTTTTACACGTCGCGCAATTTAACAATATGATTTGCTCAAGATTCACCAACACGGCCGCTCCAGACATCAAGGATTTGAAGGATACGGATGGAAAGGACAAGCTGGTGGCCGCGGTCAAGGACTCGTTCGATTTCTGCACTGCGGCGCTGAATGGCCTGGATGACTCGACTCTTGGGCAGCCGGCGGGAAAGCTCGGTCCGAATAATTTATCGCGTGGCGGCGCTATCCTCATATTGGGCGAGGATTGGTACGATCACTACAGCGCCATGGCCATCTACCTGCGTTTAAACGGAATCTTGCCGCCGTCGGCGCAACCGGCAAAATAGCCGCTCCTAGCGCAGAGGGGCGCGGCGCGAGCATGCACAAACAGACTCACTGTAACGTTCTGCTCGAGCCCTGGACTGGAATGTTTGGTGCGAACGCGATCTAGCTGCCACCACCGGCTGCAATGCGAGCGGCAGCCGTGGCACCCGCCTTCTTGCTGCGGCGCCGGGGTTTCGTGGGACGTTCTGGCGCTTCGCCGACCAGTTCCATCGCCATCAGGCTGGTGACGAATTTCTTCATGCCGACGCCGTCGAAATCAATCGTAGTGCGTTCGGCGTCGGATTGAGCCACGATTCCAAATCCATACTGCTCATGCTTGATGCACTGTCCTTCGGAGAGAACCTGCACAACTACCTCCTTATTTGCTGCTGGCAACTTCGGAGTACCTTCTGAGCGGAGCGAATCCGTCCCGGGAAGCCAGGACGGACCCACGTTTGTCAGACTAGAGGCCGGTCACGTTCTCCGCCTGCAGGCCTTTGGGGCCCTTGCGGACTTCAAATTCAACGGCCTGTCCTTCGTTGAGCGATTTGTATCCCTCCCCCTGGATGGCGGAGAAATGGACGAAAACATCCTCGCCGGACTGGCGCTGGATGAACCCGTAGCCCTTGCTGGCGTTGAACCACTTCACTGTTCCTTGTTCTTTCACTGCTACTACCTCGTTTTAGGCTATTTGTGCTTCTCGTTCTGTCCCGCGCACCTCTCGCGGCGCGGGGGCCTCGACTGCCTCTAGCCCGTAGAAACAAACGGCTGCAAGGTTGAACTTGCAGCCCCGTTGAACGAGTCAAAAGGAATCACAAGAGCAACAAACGCCATCGTATTTTAGCAAAAAGCTACAAAGGATGTCCAGATGAGTCACGACGAAAACGGCGCGGTCTTCTGCGCTAATTCCAATCTACGTGCCTTGTTTTCAATTAGTTATGTGTAAGCAAACCCTCCTGAAGACACGGCTTCTCACGGGGACAATGCTGCCAGCTGACGAGCCATAATGCCGCTGGTCAGGCAGGGCTTTCCGGACTGGCCCAAAAGGGCGTACTCTCGATTTTACGACATGTGACTTAGGAGTTGAACCAACCCATCCATGCCTCGCCGCTCGCTGATTGAATACCTCGCTGGATACGCCCGGCACGGCCGCGACATCGCCTACGGTGAGCGTCACGGCTACCGCATGGCGCGATGGTCTTATCGCGAAGTCGTTGGTACGGCGGCTCAATTCGCGCGGGAACTTGAGACGTGCGGAGTTAGACCGGGCGACCGCGTCCTGCTCTGGGGACACAACTCGGCTGAGTGGGTCGCCGCGTTTTTCGGCTGCATTCTTCACGGCGCGGTTGTTGTGCCAATGGATCAGGCGGCCACAGCCGATTTCGCTGGACGCGTGGCGCAGCAGGTGGACCCCAAGCTGTTTGTCGTGGGACGGGAACATGTGCTTGGCGGCGAGGCCCGGCCGGTGCTGGTGCTCGACTCGGTCCGCGAGACCGTCGCGAGGCACTCGCCGGAATCCTACGATTCTCCCCAACTTGACCGCTCCACCGTCGCGCAGATCATCTTCACTTCTGGAACGACGGCCGAACCCAAGGGCGTCGTTATCTCCCATGGCAACATCCTCGCCAATCTCGAGCCGCTCGAAGCGGCCATACAGCCCTACCTGAAGTGGGAGCGCCTCTTCCATCCGCTGCGATTGCTTGATCTGGTGCCGTTGAGCCATGTCTTCGGCCAGTTTCTCGGTGTGTGGGTGCCGCCGCTGCTTCGCGCAACCGTCCTGTTTCAGGACACGCTCAACCCGACAGAAATCATTTCAACGATCAAGCGCGAGAGAGTCTCGGTATTAATTGCCGTGCCGCGTGTGCTCGAGGCGCTGCAGAACAAGTTCGAGCGCGATCTGGAAGCCGAAGGCCGCCTCGAAGCATTCCGCCGCGAATTCGACGCTGGAGCAAACGAGAAATTCATCCGCCGCATGTGGCGTTTCCGCAGGATTCACCAACGCTTCGGCTGGAAATTCTGGGCCGTCATTTCCGGAGGCGCGGCGCTCGGCGCCGCTACCGAACTCTTCTGGGGACGCACTGGATTCGCCGCGATTCAGGGTTACGGCCTGACGGAAACGACTTCCCTGGTCAGCGTGAATCACCCGTTCCGGCTGGGGCGCGGCTCGATTGGCAAGGTGCTTGAAGGCCGCGAGGTGAAGCTTGATCCGAGCGGCGAAATCTTGGTGCGGGGAGAGAACATCGCCGCGGGCTACTGGCAGGACCGTGAAGTTCGCCCTATCACGGGCGGCGAAGGTCCTGCCGGGTGGTTCCACACGGGCGATTTGGGCGCGATCGATGCCGAAGGAAATCTCTATTTCAAGGGCCGCAAGAAGGGCGTCATCGTCACGGCAGCAGGGATGAACGTCTATCCGGAAGACCTCGAAGCGGCGCTGCGGCGCGAGCCCGAAGTGAAAGACTGCGTCGTGGTGGGGCTGGAGCGCGGAGGAAACGCCGAGCCCTGCGCGGTGATCTTGTTACGCGATGAAAGGAATGTGAAACAACCGCGCCACGCCGCCGGGATTGTCGCTCGCGTGAATGCCTCCCTGGCGGAGTATCAAAGGATGCGGTGCTGGTTCCTATGGCCCGAAGCCGATTTTCCGCGCACCGCGACGGGAAAGCCGGAACTCGTGGAGATTCGCGCCGCCGTCGAAGCGCAGTGGGGCACGGCGGAAGGCGGCGCGCGCTCCGCGGCCGCCAGCGGCGGGATCGGCGAACTGATCGCGCGGCTGCAAGGTGCGCGAACTGGCGCGGGGACGAAGTCGGACGCAAATCTCGAAGCGGACCTGAATTTGAGCTCGCTCGACCGCGTCGAATTGCTGGGCGCGATCGAAGACCGCTACCAGATTGACCTGAACGAGACGCGATTCACGGCGGCCACGACGGTGGGGGACCTTGAGCGCCTGGTGCGGAAATCGTCTCCTGCACGTTCCGAATTTGTCTTTCCTCGCTGGGCGCAGCGCTGGCCCGTGACGTGGATTCGCGCCTTCGTCTATTACCTGCTGACCTGGCCCGCGACGCACCTGATGACCCACCCGCGCATCTTCGGCCGCGAGAATCTTCGCGGCGTGAAAGGCCCCGTGCTCGTCGTCTCCAACCACGTAATCTATCTGGATGTGGGCTTTGTGCTGGTCGCGCTGCCGTTGCGCCTGAGGCACAGATTGGCGGTGGCCATGGGCGGCGAACGTCTCGCGGAGATGCGCCGCCCTCCACGCGAATGGTTTTTTCTGCGCCGCTGGCTCCAGCGCATGAATTATTTCCTGGTCGTTGCGCTCTTCAACGTGTTCCCGCTGCCCAAGCGCTCCGGCTTCCGCGAAAGTTTTCGTTTTGCCGGGGACCTGGCCGACCGCGGCTGGAGCGTGCTCGTGTTCCCCGAAGGAGACCTGACGCCGGATGGAAAGGTGCAGCCGTTTCGCGCAGGCGTCGGCCTGCTCGCCAACAATCTGAAGCTGCCTGTCGTGCCGGTGCGCATCGACGGCGCCTACGAAATCCGCGAAGCCCGCCGCCTCTTCAACCGCCCCGGCCGCATCCGCGTCTACATCGGCAAGCCTGTCGAGTTCCCCGCAGCGTCAGACCCGCAGCAGATCACGCGCGAACTCGAACAGCGCGTCGCTGCGCTTGGCCCCTGCTCCGTTCCTGCCGGCACAGCCTGATGGGTCGCCACATTCTGCACAAGAGGCTGTGCCACTGTGCGGCTTCGGCGCTGGACGCGCTTCAGGCTTTGCCCGTCTTTGAACGAAGAATCTTCATGTAGCTATTTTCGGATTGGCGGTTCTCCCACGCACCTTTAATGAAATCCCGCAGGAGTGGAAGATCCTTTTCAATCGTTGTTTGCCAAAGGTTGGGGCTGTATTCAAACACTCTCAGCATGTTGTCGATGTCAAAGAGCGGGCCAGTTCCCTGCGCCTTTATCAGGACAACGGGCTTGTCTTCGGCCATACGAACTCCCAGCTCGAACATCACATTGGGATTGTGCTCAGTAAGGTCGGCGATGACAAGGTCCGCTTCCATCAGATCATTGACGATGGTGGATTGAATAAGGTCACTTCCCTGTCTGTTCGCAGTCTTGACCGTAAAGCTTGAGTCCTTGGCGGCCGGGGTTATGAGACTGCGAAGCACCTCGGGGAAGAATCCAGGTGCGTGCTTCGAGTCTCGCTCGACAAAAGGCATGATTACGAATGCAGTCAGTTTTGAAGTACCGGCAGCTTCTGCTAGCGTGACAGTTCCGGGAGCGGCAGTCGCTGTCGAATCTGCTGAACTCTCAGCGGCAACTACAACAGTTCCAGAAGTAATGCCGAGAAACTTGCAGTTCTCGCGAAAGATATGTGAGAACTCCTCGTGCGTTTCCGGGGTGAGCTGAAATTCCTTTTGAAGCGTGTTGCCCAGGTACTTCATCTCCGGCAGATTGCTCCCCTTGTAGTACTCCAGCACCCGTTTGAACACGTCGACATTTAGGAATGCACGCATCTTTAGCTCAGCTTCAACGGTTGGGTTCGGCGCGTAGGCAAGCTCGCGACCTAAGTCGGACAGAGCTATCTTGTCGGCAGTCGCTGTCCCGACGGTGAGACCGTAATCACGCGAAGCGGCCGTCAAATAGAAGAAAGCGTTGCCACCAGTGCCGGCACCTATCGCTTTGCGAATTTCTTCCGGCTCCCAAGGGTTGCCGCCATTATTGTCCTTGATTGCATACGCAATCTTTAGCGCCTGCTCAAGAGTTGCCCGAGAGAACGTCCATTTAACACGCGGTTTCTTCGCCATACCGTGTCGCACCTCACGTCTGCCCAATCGTACAGCAATTCAGTATGTCATAATGCACCTTTTTAGCTTTAGCAGGCACGTTGCGGATTAGCTAACTATCAGAGTCTCGAACGTTCCTGACATATAATGGACGGCCAGGAGGAACCAACGATGGCGAAATTTGGTTTGTTCACTGCTATTAGTTCAGTGCCGATGCAGGAATATGACGGTGATTATATGAAGCAAACCGGAGAGTACGTGACGATCTTCAAGAGGAGGCCGCAAGGCACTGGCATGGTTGACGATCAGGTCGCTGCTGTTCGTTTGGAAAAAGGATACAGCGTCAAAAAGATTTCGGATTGAGGAAAGGCAAAGGAGGAACTACCGATGGCAGCCCAACCCAACAGAATTTTCACGATTGCTGCCGGGAACCGACCGGCATATGAAGTTGAAAAGTCCGAGGACGGCTTGCGTGTTACAATTCGACTGGTCGAACATCCCGAGAGGAGCGTTGAGGTGGCCGGGTCCGCCGTTCCTGAGCTGATAAGAGTGCTGCAAGAGCTGGCCCCTTACAGGTAACTGTCCGACCGAGTAGATTGGTCACCGTCTGGTAACCGGATTTCACAAAAATCCGCATTCGGCGCGGTCGCCAAGTGGTAAGGCAAAGGTCTGCAAAACCTTTATCGGCGGTTCGATCCCGCCCCGCGCCTCCAAAGTAATGATTTTACCCGCTTCCACATTCGGTTTATCCCCATTATTCTTCGCAGCCTTACAGGTCGGCTTCTGGTCTAATCTAACAGCTTGTTGAAAAACTCTTGCGGCTCGTCATTCCGAGGAGCGAAGCGACGAGGAATCTCTCTTTTTCTTGGGTTTTTCTAAGAGAGATTCCTCGCTACGCTCGGAATGACTGCTTGAGAGGCCTTTTTCAATGAGCTCCTAAATCGTTGACTTCGGAACGCGCTTTCTGTATCCTCGCTCCATGATTCTCGATGTCCAGACGATCAAGCAGGCTTGTCTGTGTTGTCTCTGCTGTATGTCTGCGTCTTCTGGCGCCGGGAGGCTGATACTCTAGAATCATAATCGCGCAATTCTAGGATCCCACCGCCAGAAGTAATCTGGCGGTGGGTTTTTTTTTGGACAAGAGAACCCAGGGAGTGAAGGAAGCCTGCCTGCCGGATAGACAGAAATAGAGATAGCGGTCAACCGAACAAGTCTGCCGGAGGCTTAAGGTGAGAGAAATCGTGATGAGAGGGACGTCAGTGGGCCGATTGTTGGCCATCAGAAGGATTGGAAAAGTGGCGGCGAGTGTAATCCTTGCTGCGCTCAGCATTCCCGCGCAGGGCGAAGATGCCGGTGCGCGCAAAGCGCCAGTCTCCCAGCCTCCGGCAAGCAAGGAACTGAAGACTGAGACCCCCTTGAATGCGG
Source organism: Terriglobia bacterium (assembly GCA_020073705.1). GTDB lineage: Bacteria > Acidobacteriota > Terriglobia > Acidiferrales > UBA7541 > Palsa-360. Next base: position 5,814 of record JAIQES010000010.1, on the reverse strand, counting down.
ATCAGCCTGTTACTCTGAATGCGAACACATCGCTGCCGAGTCCGCCAGCCGGACCCACTCTCGAACAGATTATGCAACTTCTGCAAGCCCAGGGGCAGGAACTCGCAGCGTTGCGCGCAGCGCTGCGCGATCAATGGGAGCTAACCGCGAAGCTTGAAGCAAAACTCAATTTGGCGGGCATCGGACCGGGTGTTTCGGAACCGGTCCCGGCTGCCCAAACGATTACCCCATCGAGCGCCGCTCAGGGCAATATCGTTCAAAGGATTGCCAAGGTCGAGGTGGACCTGGAGAATTCGCAAAAGATCTGGGAAAGCAAATTGAAGAATTTCGGGCCGTTTGTTTTCAGCGGCGACTTCCGGTTGCGCGCAGAGCCCACGTTCGGTGGTCCCATCGATCAATCGCAGGACCGTTTCCGGGAACGGTTCCGGCTGCGGTTCAATGTCGAGGCGAAGTTGAATGATCAACTCAAAGGCGGTTTCTCGCTCGCCTCCGGCGACCTAAACAATCCGATTTCCACGAACCAAAGCGCAAATCAATACGACACGCGCAAGCCCATCGCGATTGACCGCGCATACGCCACGTATAATCCATCCTGGTTTCGGCCTCTCACACTTACAGGTGGAAAGTTTGTCTATCCATGGTTTAACACCGAATTGGTATGGGATAAAGACTTGAACCCGGAGGGAGCCGGCGAGACCCTCGCGTTCAATGTGAAAACGCCTGTCCTCAAAAAGTTCAGCGTTGTCGGCTTTCAGTTGCCGTTCGCGGAGAACAAACGCACAGCGGCGAATGATAAGAGCCTCTACAACACGATGGTCTACGGGGAGCAGTTGCAGACGTTCTGGCAGCTCGGCAGCCGGGTCAAGTTGAGCGCTTATACCGGCTACTATGACTGGAAATATGCCGACTCCGTCGCTTTATCCCTGGTGACTGCGAATAGCGCGAGCCCGAACGATGGTCTGCTGGCGCTGCGCGGCACGGGTGTCCAGAACTCCGTTGCCACTGTCACGGTGACCAATGGAACCACGGGCGCCAAGACGATTACGTCCGCACAGTTTGCCTCGAAATTTGGAATTCTCGATTCACTCGCGCAATTTGACATCCGGACTCCGTACGAACGCTGGCCCATCACTCTCGTGGGCGATTTCACACAGAATACAAAGGCTTGCGAGAACGTGCCAAACATTTCCGTTGCGGCGGTTTTCTCCGCGCCTTGCGATCCGCACGCGCGTCACGGGTATTGGCTTGAAGGGCGAGTGGGCCGGACCGACAGGAAGGGTGACTGGCAGTTTGGCTACACCCGGATTGTGATCGAGCGAGAAGCGGTCGTTGGGGCGTTCAACTACAGCGAAATCTTTCCGAGCAGCAACGTTGAGATTCATCGTTCTGAAGTCCTGTACCAGCTTTTCAGGAACGTAACCCTGCAACTGAATGCCCTGTTCGGCCGGCCCCTGGTGACTGCGGGCAGTCCTCCGCCGGTGCAACCTCTCTGGGAACGGTTGCAGTTTGATGTGACATACAAGTTTTAGGCGGCAGACATGAATTTGGACTTATCGCAGAGGAGAAAGATGAAGGCGAATGCAGCCGTCCTGGCGGCGATGATGATGATTGCTGCCTCGACGATCCACGCTCAGCAAAAACCCACGGTCATCCGCGTCGGTTATTTCCCTAACATAACGCATGCTCAAGCACTGGTGGGACGTGACAACGGCCAATTCGAACGGGCGCTTGGACAAGCGGTTCACGTGGACTGGAAAGCATTCAATGCTGGTCCATTGGCGATTGAAGCCCTGTTTGCCAATGCCATTGACATCGCCTATGTCGGACCCAATCCGACGGTGACGGGTTACGTCAGGTCGCAAGGGGAAGCGTTGCGCGTGATTGCCGGAGCCGCCAGCGGTGGCGCTTCCCTGGTTGTGCGTCAGGGAGCAGGGATCCAGAAAGCTTCGGATTTTCATGGCAAGAAGGTTGCCACACCGCAACTGGGCAACACCCAGGATGTGGCGCTGCGCGCCTGGATGCGAGCCAACGGCCTGAAACCACGAGAAAAGGGCGGCGACGTCCAGGTGATTCCCACCTCGAACCCCGACCAGCTCACGCTCTTCCTGAAGGGACAACTCGACGCCGCGTGGGCTCCGGAACCGTGGGCCGCGCGGCTGGTCCACGAAGGGGGCGGCCGCATTTTCCTGGATGAACGCGACTTGTGGCCGAACCGTCAGTTTGTCATCACCCACATCATCGTCAGCCCCAAATTTTTGAAGGAGCATCGGGACGTGGTGAAGGAGTTCCTCCGCACGCATGTGCAGCTGACTGAATGGATCAAGAAGAACCCTGCGCAGGCAAAGCAGATTCTGAACCGGCAACTTCAGAAGGACACGGGCAAACCACTGGCGCAAGAAGTTCTCGACGATGCTTTTTCCCGGATGCAGGTGACCTACGATCCGATTCGCTCGTCTCTTCTGAAGTCAACTCAGCAGGCGTTTGAGGAAGGCTTTTTGGGCAGAACGCAGCCCAATCTTTCGGGACTATACGATCTGACACTACTAAATGAAGTCCTTCGCGAAGAGAAGGTGAGCCCAGTACAATGACCAATTACGTCCTAGATTTAATCGGCCGTTCCATCGCCGGGGGCCGGGCGCTGCCTGAACACGAAGAGCTGCCGGACGGGGCCGAAACAAACAAAGACGCCCATGCGGACGTCACTGCTCTGCACGCCCCGGCAGCTTTGCGAAAAGAATGCATCACCCTGAGCGGAGTTTTCCGAAGTTACGCAAATTCGCGAGGTTCCTTCACACCTGCTTTGCAGAATATCGATCTCGAAATCGAACAGGGCGAATTTGTCTGCATCGTCGGGCCGTCCGGCTGCGGGAAATCGACGCTTCTCCATTTGCTGGCGGGTCTGGACCGCCCTACCACGGGGGAAATGGCGGTGGATGGCAATCCTATCCAGGGTCCCGGCACGGACAGGATTCTGCTCTTCCAGGAACTGGGCCTGTTTCCGTGGCTGACGGTCCGGCAAAACGTGGAATTCGGTCTGAAGATGGCGGGCGTGTCGCGGGACGAGCAACGAGACCGCGCCCGGGTTTTCCTGCACATGGTTCATCTCTCGCACTTTGAGGACCATTACATTCATCAACTTTCCGGCGGAATGAAACAGAGGGTGGCTCTGGCGCGGTCGCTGGCGCTGCGGCCGAAAATCCTTCTGATGGACGAACCGTTTGCGGCGCTCGACGCACAAACCCGCGATATGCTGCACGATGAGCTGGAACGCATCTGGAAAGAGACTTCGCCGACGATCGTTTTTGTCACGCATAACGTCCGTGAGGCAGTGCGTCTGGGTGACCGGGTGCTTCTGATGAGCTTTCGGCCCGGGCGGATCAAGAGCCAGTTTCAGGTCACTCTGCCTCGCCCGAGGCACGTCGAAGATTCCGACGTCGCCTGCTTGTCCAAGGATATTCTCGGGCAGCTTCGGGAAGAGATTGACCGATCCTTTAACGCGGAGTACGCCAGTGAAGAAGACCATTAACCAGGTGATTTTTGCCGCGGGCGCGCTCGTGCTCTGGGAAGGACTTGCCCTCCTGAGACTCTGGCCACCCTATGTGTTTCCCACTCCACAGGGAGTTGCGGAATCCCTGTGGACCGGCTTTGCGGATCACAGCTTCTGGATCGGAATTGCGGTCAGCATGCGGCGAGTCGCCATCGGATACGCCATCTCCGTGGTTCTGGGCATACTTCTGGGCATGCTGCTCACGTCCAGCCGGTTCCTCGAAGACACGATGGGCCGCCTGGTTCTGAGTCTCCAGAGCCTGCCAAGCATCTGCTGGCTGCCCATGGCCGTGCTTTGGTTTGGCTTGACCGAGAAAGCGATTATTTTCGTGGCCGTCACGGGTTCCCTGCTCGCAGTGGCACAGGCCACGAAGTCCGGGTTCGAGAACGTCCCGCGGATTCTGTCCATGGCGGGCCGTAACCTGGGGGCAAAGGGACCGCAATTGTTCCGTTATGTATTGCTCCCCGCCAGCCTCCCGTACCTGGTGGATGGATTGAGGCAGGGCTGGGCGTTTGCATGGCGTTCCTTGATCAGCGGAGAGATGATTTTCGTTACCGTCGGACTCGGCCAGTTGCTCATGATGGGCCGGGACTTGAATGACATCAATCAGGTCTTTGCCGTCATGGTTTTGATCGCTGCGATTGGATACACCGTGGACAGCATCCTGTTCCGGAGACTCGAGACGTCGCTTCGTCACAAGTGGGGGCTGGCAACCGCCGCTTCCAAGTGAATTGGGGGGCACCCCGAGACCGATTTTTCTATCGTGGCGATGGGCGCAGCATCTTCAAGCGATGTCAGGAAGCACGCCATAGAACTCCATCCTGACGGTCCGCATTGATCAGCCAGACGCCCAGGAGGATTAGGAAGAAGCATAGGCTCACTTGCCAGGCGGAAATTGCCCGCCCACTCACCCGCACAAGGATGAACTCGAAGAGCACGGGGGCCAGGAAGAGCCCAAGGAGCAACAAGAACCGGCCAATGGATTTCTGTGCAGCCGGTTTTCTCGCGATCACTACAAGCAACAATCCCGCCGGAAAAAAACTAAAAGGCCCGCTGGTCTCCACAGACTTCCCCGGAAGAAAGGGAGATGCCTGAAAAGGGTGCGGGGCTGCAAAATCGATCCGGAAGGGAAAAAGAGTCAGGTAAATCATGCCGACCAGCAAAGCAATCAGGATTCGATTCGACCACTGGGCGCACGCTTGATGCGGTTGGGAGGCCTGATCTTTCATGGGCCTTGCGCTGAAACGGAATCTCAAACCATTCAAAGTCTAGCATGACTCATACATCTGTCTTCCTGCAACGATGACGTCGCAGGAGTCCCGCCACCTGATTCCTTCACTCCGAATTATGGCCTGTTGCGAGCCTATTGCGAATTTTCTCGAGGGACTCTGCCGGGGTAAAGTGGGGCGAATCGCGAATGTCCCCCCGTACAGCTGTACTGCCTGTCCTTCCTTTGGCCCGCTGACCAGTAGCGAGTTGTCATGTGCCGTTCCTAGACTGTATGCGCTATGACAATGTACGCGCACAATCGCAATTATCACAAGCTGAGGCTGAATCAACGCGTCACGCCAAGACTTCCAAAGCAACATAGCTCGCTCGATCTATTCGCTGTTCTCGCGGTGCTGCTGATCACTGCGACTCTTTCGGGCTGTGTTGGCTTGACGAACGCCGGCACTGCGAACACGAGTCCAAGCAGTGCCTCCTCCGGTACGCTCGCCGCAAGCGCCACAAGTTTTAGTTTTGGAAACGTGGCGACCGGCTCGAGTAGTGTGCAGACGCTGACCCTCACGAATACCGGCACAGCGGTCGTCACGATTTCCCAGGCGACGGTCACCGGAGCGGGTTTCAGCGTCGTCGGAGGGATGTCTTCTGTTTCGATTGCCGTGGGACAGAATCATGCGTTCCAGGTCCAATTCGCGCCGCAAGCGGCCGGAAGCGTTACTGGCAGCATCGCTGCAGCCAGTGACGCGTCGAATTCGCCGCTTTCCCTTTCCCTCAGCGGAACCGGCGTGCCAGCACTTTCCATTACAACGCAGCCGGGCAGCCAGACCGTCACCGCGGGCCAAACCGCGACCTTCACGGTGGCCGCAACAGGTACGGCGCCTCTCGCCTATCAATGGAAGAAGAATGGGACGGCAATCAGTGGCGCGACCTCAACGTCCTATACGACCCCGGCCACAACATCTTCGGACAACGGCGCCCAATTCACGGTGACAGTGACGAACAGTGCAGGCAACGTGACCAGCAGCGCCGCCACACTGACCGTG
>JAIQES010000076.1 GCA_020073705.1 Terriglobia bacterium | reverse complement strand
AGGCAAGGTCCGCTTTATCGGCATGTCGGGCACGATTCCGGAGCTTGAGGATCAAATCAAGATGGGTGTTTTCGACGTGTTTCAGATTCCCTATTCACTCGTTGAGCGTGAGCACGAAGCGCTGATCCATAAGGCGGCTCAAGCCGGCGCCGGCATCGTCATGCGTGGCGGTGTCGCGCGCGGCGTGATCATCAAGGATGAATCGATCATCGACGAGTATCCGGAGTTCCTTCGGGCCGGTTTCCGAGCACGGAGACGGGCGTGGCGGGAAACAGAGGTCGACGACTTGCTCGACGGCATGACACCAATGGAATTCATGCTGCGTTTTACCCTCAGCAATCCCGACATGAGTACGACGATCGTCGGCACGGCGAATCCCGAGCATCTCAAGGCCAACGTCGAAGCGGCTGCCCGAGGACCGCTGCCCGGAGATTTATATGATGCGGCACGGGCGCGGTTCCGCTAGGTCAAGTCATTGCGTCCCCGGCGAGGTCGGGTGAGGGTCAATCCGTGAGAGAAAATGGGTTGCGGTAGGAACCCGGGCTGCAAGCCCCCCCCGCACAGATGTGCAGGTGCTCTCCCAACGCATACGGCTTCTACTTCGGCGTATAAGGAAAAATTGGACGCGTTTTTTCGAAACTGTTTTTTATCAGTCCGAGCTTCCGATCCAGTCCGATCCCTGTGGCTTCCTTCTCTTCCGATAAAGCATTATGTAAACCGCGCCCCGGGCTTCTTCAATGTCTCACGCTACTGCGGGTGTGATTGGCAATGGCCTGGAAAAGAGGCAATCTCCGTTGATCTATTGTCGCCTAGCCCGGACATGTGACTGGAATTCAAGCTCCCAAGACGGCCTTCTTGGAGATGATGGGACAGTGCGGTTTCAGGTGGCCACGGTGTGCCTAAGGCAAGTTTCCCACAAGGGGACTTGAACGTAGCCGCTTTGCGGCGGACGCTTCGCGTGTGTAGGTCGAAGAGAGGAGGTGAATAGCGGTATCGTGAGTCAAAAGGAGGATTCCTATGACTCAGTTACGAAAGATGATGCTCGAAGAGATCGAGCGCCGAAACTTTTCCGAAAACACGAAAGAGTGTTACATACGAGCAGTTGAAGAGTTCGCTCTGTATTTCAATCGCCCTCCAGACCAACTGGGTCCCGAGCACATTCGGGAGTTCCAAGCTCATTTATTCACCAAGAGAAGACTGGCTCCGAACACTGTAAACCAAAGACTCGCCGCTTTACGGTTCTTCTTCGTCAAGACCCTCAAACGCAATTGGAATGCTGCAGAAACACCGTATCCCAGAAAAGTAATTCACTTGCCAATCGTCCTCAGTCAGGAAGAAGTGGCACGGCTGATTGACTCGGCGGTTCTCCCGTTTCACCGCATGATTCTGATGACCCTGTACGCCACCGGACTACGCCGGGCAGAACTGGCACATCTGAAGGTCAGCGACGTAGATAGTGAGAGGATGATCATCCGCGTACGAGGTGGAAAAGGCCGCAAGGACCGTGAGGTAATGCTCAGTCCAAAGTTGCTCGAAGCACTGCGGGAGCACTGGTGCCGCCACAAACCGAAGGAGTGGCTGTTTCCTGGCGGACGCTGGCACAACTCCCCAAAACCGATCACACCAAAAGTCGCATGGCAAGCATGCCAGGCAGCGGCGAAACGCTGCGGTCTTGAGAAGAAAGTCCATCCACACACGCTGAGGCACTGCTTCGCGACCCATCTCCTCGAGGATGGCGCCGACCTGCGCACAATCCAGATGCTGTTGGGTCACCGTGATCTGGAGGAGACAACGATTTACCTTCACGTCTCGAAGCGGCATCTGCAGGCCACGCCCAGTCCGTTGGACAAGTTGCCGTTATCAGCCACGCCCAAAGAACCACAATCGCCAGAGGAGCCATAGGTGAACCGGCCACCCGTGGAGGTGGCCGATATTGTCCGCGCCGCGGGGCAGAAGTTCATCGAAGTCAGCCGCGAGTGGATCACCGAGCAGCATTTGAAGGTCTTGAGAGCTATCGAACGCTGCCGCACATCTGCTCTCGGCGGGCACTTGGATGAATGTCCCTGTTGCGGCTATCGCACCCCCTCCTATAACTCGTGCCGGGATCGGCATTGCCCAAAATGCCAGGCTAACGCGCGACAGCGCTGGATCCGAGGACGAAAAAAAGAACTTCTTCCTGTGCCCTATGCTCACGTCGTTTTCACGGTGCCTCGACTTTTGGCACAGCTTGCATTGCAGAACAAGAAACTCATCTACACAATGTTGCTGCGCCTCAGTGCCGAAACCCTAATCGAGGCCGCTCGCAATCCCAAACACCTCGGTGCCGAGATCGGTTTCTTCAGCGTGCTCCATACCTGGACTCAGAAGATGGAGTTTCATCCGCACGTGCACTGCGTCGTTCCCGCAGGTGGATTGTCGTTCGATCATCGGCAATGGATGTCTGTGAATCCGCGCCATCGCTTCTTTCTGCCGAAAAAAGTACTCGCCAAGCTTTTTCGAGGGAAGCTCAGGGCCGGTCTCGAGGACGCTTTCGCCAAAGGCAAAATCGGCTTTCACGGCCAAGTGCAGAATCTTTCCGACCCGAACGTGTTTCACTCCTTTGTTCATCAACTGTACCGGCACGACTGGATCATTCACTGCAAACGCCCATTTGGCGGTCCGGAATATGTTCTCCGATACCTTGGCCGCTATACCCATCGAGTAGCCATTTCCAACCATCGCCTGGTCTCGTTTACGAATGGGAATGTCACATTCCGCTGGAGAGACCGCGCGCATGGAAACGTAGAACGCGAGATGACACTCCCGACAGATAAATTCCTGCGTCGTTTCCTGCTTCACCTGCTCCCGAAGGGTTTCGTACGCATCCGGAACTTCGGATATCTAGCCAACCGGAACCGGGCAAAGCTATTGGCACTCTGTTTCCAGTGTCTCGCGTCTGTACCCGATACGTCCATTGCCGAAGCCGCGGCAGAGGACAGCCCCGTTCCCGGTCTATGGAAGTGCCCTAAATGCGGCGGGCCGATGATGCCCATCATGAAGATCAGTCCTCCCCCCAAATTCCCGCGTTCCCCGCCGGCATGGTCGGTCGAACAAGAAGCAACATTGCACGCGTAAAGCTCACGGCGCTCATCGGGCGGTCAGTAACCGTGTACTTTCTTGAGGAGGCAAAAGGAAAATCCCAGGCAGGCGAAACAAAATGCAGCAAAGAAAGAACGCTCAATCCCCGCAGCAGCTCACATTTTCAATCACGGCCCAGCGCGCTTGCATCCCAAAGCTTGACCATCCATGCAATTCAAAATACATACCTCTCGCGTCGCCATATTAACTGACATTTCCGCAGAGATTCGCTGCCGCCGCAAAAGCCACATTCAAGTCGTTGTATCGAGAGCGCACCC
>JAIQES010000064.1 GCA_020073705.1 Terriglobia bacterium | reverse complement strand
GCTGGAGTATGGATCTGGAACGCGTCCGTGATGCGGCCGAGCGCGTGGCGCGCTCGCTGGGCATGGAAGTGGTCGACGTGGAATGGAAGGTCGGCAAGCAGCGCTTCCTGCGCGTCTACATCGATAAGCCCGAGGGCATCAGCCACAAGGATTGCGAGGCAGTCAGCAACCAGTTCAGCGCAATCCTGGATGTGGAAGATCTGGTTCCTGGACCGCATTATATTCTGGAGGTCAGTTCGCCTGGGCTTGACCGCAAGCTGACCAAACCAGCCGAGTTCGAACGGTTTGCCGGGCGGCTGGCGCGAATCTCGACCATCGAAGCGGTCGAAAATCAGAAGTTTTTCGAGGGCCGTCTGGCAGGCTTCGCCGACGGCAAGGTGCAAATTGAAGTGAAGGGCCGGGTGATTGCCGTGCCGATGGAAGGAATTCGCAAGGCAAACCTGGTTGTAGAATTCTGAGGTGAGGGATAATGGCCAATCTGCTGTATCAAACAATTGAGCAGATCAGCCGGGAAAAGCACATTGAACCGGAAGTGATCATCGCGGCGATCGAAGACGCGATGGTCGTTGCCGCGCGGAAGTTCTACAAAACCGAGGAAGATCTCCGCGCCAAGTTCAATCCGGACTCCGGGCAGGTCGACGTATTCGCCGTGCGTCCAGTGGTCGAGGAAGTCACAGACCCGAAGAAGGAATTCACGCTGGCGGAGGCGAAGAGAATCGACCCCAGCGCGGAAGTGGGCGGCGAGGTCGTGATTCCGAAGCCGACCGATGTGCTCGGCCGCATCGCGGCGCAAACCGCCAAGCAAGTCATCATGCAGAAGGTGCGCGAGGCCGAACGCGATACCATTTACAACGAATACAACGGCCGCGTCGGCGAATTGGTGAATTGCGTCGTAAAGCGCACCGAGGGGCCAGACGTGATCGTCGATCTGGGACGCGCGGAAGCGCGCATGCCCAAACGCGAACAGTCTCGCCTGGAAACATACAATATCGGCGACCGCCTGCGCGTGGTCATCCGCGCGGTGGATCGCTCGGCCAAGGGGCCGCAGGTCATCGTTTCGCGCGCCGATCCTATCCTGGTGCAGCGGCTTTTCGAAATGGAAGTTCCGGAAATTTACGACGGCACCGTGCAGATCCGCGCCGCCGCGCGTGAAGCCGGCGAGCGCACCAAGATCGCGGTGCAGAGCCGCGACAAGGATGTAGACCCGGTGGGCGCGTGCGTGGGCATGAAGGGCATGCGTGTGCAGTCCATCATCCGCGAGCTGCGCGGCGAAAAGATCGACATCATCCCCTATTCAGAAGACACCGTCACCTTTGCGCAGAAGGCGCTTTCTCCGGCCAAGGTAACGCGTGTCCAGATCATTGATCCCGAAACCCGGCACCTCGAAATTATTGTCGAGGACACCCAGCTTTCGCTGGCCATCGGCAAGAAGGGCCAGAATGTGCGCCTGGCCAGCAAGCTGATCGGCTGGAATGTCGATATCAAGAGCGAGGAAGAAAAGCGCCAGGAAATCGAAGCGCAAATGGCTGCCATGACGGCGCCCGGCACACCACTTTCCGAGCTCAAAGGCGTCGGTCCGAAGACGATCGAGCGCATCGAAACGCATGGCGTCACGACGATCGAGAAACTCGCCGACATGACCCCTGAGCAGCTTACGGAAATTCCGGGAATCGGCGACAAAATGGTCGAGAAGATCCAGTTGTCGGTGGCCGCGTACTTCCAGTCGCTTGAGAATCCTCAGCCTGAAACGGAATCCTTGGAGGTCCTCGCGGAACAAGAAGCCGCCGGGGACGCCGGGGAACAGACCGAAGCCGCCGAACAAGCAGTCGAGGCCGCAGATGTCGCCGCCGAACAGATTGAGGCTCCGACCGAAGCGGAAGAAATCACTGCTGCCGCGGCGGAAGGTGATACCAGGAATGCAGAATCCGGTAATTTGCCGGGGGCTGTGGAAACCCCGGAAGAGGGTGGCAAGAAGTAGTCCCGGAGGGCAATGAACGAACCGAATCAAATCCGCATCAACGAACTGGCGCGCGAACTCGAGGTCAAGGCGAAAGTCATCATTGACTATTTGCCCGAGGCTGGCGTCACGGAGAAAAAGACGCATTCGAGTTCGATTGATGTCGCGGCAGCCGTAAAGGTGCGGCAACACTTCCACGCTCTCGCCGAAGCGGAAGCCGCAGCCGAGGAGAAGGCTGCTTCCGAAAAAGCAGCGAAAGAAGCCGCGGCCAAAGCGGCTCGCATGAAGCCAGCCGTAGTTGCTCCTTCGCCAGCCCCTCCTGTTATTCCGGCTCCTCCCGCTCCTGTTCTGGCCGAGGCGGTTCCTCCGGTGACACCATCGCCGGCTCCGGTCGGGGCGAGACCTGCGGCGCCAGCGGTAATTCCGGCAAAGCCCGCTGCTGCAAAACCGGTATCAGCGCCAACGCCAGCCGCGGCTAAACCGGCCGTGCGTCCTGCGGCAACCGCCCCTGCTCCTCCGAAGCCTGCAACACCACGCGCGCCTGCGGCGATGAAACATGCTACGGCGCCGACTGCAGCATCAGCGAAGCCGGCCGCAACGGCACGCCCTGTTCCTCCGGCCAAGGCTGCCCCCAAGCCGAATTGGAATCCCCTGCCTCCCGGCGCGCGCGTGAATCCTCCCGCGCCACGTCCCACGGCCAGCGCACGACCCAGCACTGCGCAATCGAGATTCCCGTCACGTCCCGGCGCTGCAGGCCGCCCGGGACAGCCAGTTCCGGGGCGTTCCGGACAGCCGATGCCCGGACGACCCGGTGGTCCGCGTGCAGGAGGACGGCCTGCTCCGTCGCTGCCTGCGGACAAGATGCCTCCAAAGGCGGAGCCCGGCAAACCGATCTATGAGCGCAAACCTGCCCCACGCGCGCGTCCCACGATGGAGAAGCGCTTCGAAGAGGGCGAGCGCAAGCTGCATCCGGTCCGCGCCCGAGTGGGCCCTGGCGAGCGGCGCATCGCGCAAATTGAGCGCGCGCCCGCGCCGCCTCCGCGCGAGCCTCGCGAAATCACGATTACGGAAGGCGTGACGGTCCGCGATCTCGCGGAAAAACTCGATGTCCGCGCCAAGGAAGTGCTGAAGATATTGCTGGACCGCGGCATCTTCGCCAGCATCAACCAGGCGCTCGACACGGCGACGGCCACCAGCCTTGCCGAAGCATTTAACGGCATCGTCAAGGTGCTTACGTTTGAACAAGACGTCGTCCAGGAAGTCGCCAAGGAAGAAAAGCCCGAAAACCTCGAGCCGCGGCCGCCCGTGGTGACCGTGATGGGCCATGTCGATCACGGCAAGACCAGCCTTCTTGACGCGATCCGCGAAACCGAAGTCGCCGCAGGAGAGGCCGGAGGCATCACGCAACATATCGGCGCTTCGGTCGTCCACATCGACGGCCGCAAAGTTGTGTTCATCGATACACCCGGCCACGAAGCTTTCACGCGCATGCGCGCGCGCGGCGCGAAAGTGACCGACATTGTCGTCTTGGTTGTCGCAGCCGATGATGGCGTGATGCCGCAGACGCAGGAAGCCATCGACCACGCTAAAGCCGCCGGCGTGCCGATTGTTGTAGCCATCAACAAGATCGACAAACCGGAAGCGCAACCCGAACGCGTCAAGCGCCAGCTTTCCGAGCTCGGCTTGATGCCCGAGGAATGGGGCGGCGACACCGTGATGGTCGAGGTCTCGGCGAAACAGAAGAAGAACCTCAACAAACTGCTCGAAATGCTTTTGCTGGTTGCCGACCTCCGTGAATTGAAATCCAATCCGAAATCTCCCGCTGCCGGCACCGTGCTCGAGTCCCGCGTGGACAGGGGCCGCGGCGCGGTTGCGACCATCCTGGTGCAGACGGGAACGCTCCACACCGGCGACGTCTTCATCTGCGGCTCCGTCTACGGCAAGGTCCGCGCCATGTTCGACGAACATGGCCACCCGGTCAAGACCGCGGGGCCCTCGACTCCTGTCGAGGTCCTTGGTTTACAGGGCGCTCCCGATGCGGGTGACCAGTTCCAAGTAGCGGACGAGGCGCGAGCGCGCCACATCGTCGAATTCCGCCAGAGCAAGCTCCGCGAGGCAACCCTGGCACGGTCGGCAGGCGCACGCATCACCCTCGACCAGTTGCACGAGCAGCTCAAGGCAGGTGACGTCAAGGAACTTCCGCTCGTCATCAAGGCCGACGTGCAAGGTTCGGTCGAAGTGTTGAGCGAAATGCTGCCGAAACTTTCGGACGACCGGGTGAAGCTCAAAATTATTCATGCCAGCATCGGGGCCGTTACTGAAAACGACGTTCTCCTGGCATCGGCTTCGGGCGCGATCATCGTGGCATTTAATGTCCGCCCCGACCGTAAGGCCTCCGATCTGGCGCAGCGCGAAGGCGTCGAGATCCGCCCGCACTCGGTCATCTACGAAGTTTCCGACGAGATCAAGAAAGCCATGACCGGGCTGCTCGAGCCGGTCTTCAAGGAAATGCACCTGGGCCGCGCCGAAGTGCGGAACACGTTCCGCGTGAAGGGTGTCGGCATGATCGCGGGCTGCTATGTGCAGGACGGCGTGCTCAAGCGCGACGCGGACGTCCGCGTGCTGCGCGATGGCGTCGTGATTTACACCGGGCGGGTGAGTTCGCTGCACCGGTTCAAGGAAGATGTCAACGAGGTGCGCTCTGGATTCGAGTGCGGCGCCACCATCTCCAACTTCAACGACGTCAAGGTCGGAGACGTCCTCGAGTGCTTCCACATGCAGAGACTGGTGCTTGCGGAAGCTTCGGCCTGATCTCCGCCTGGCCCCGAACGCAGGGCCCGTTCGCAGGAAAGACGATGCCGATCGGTCTGCTCACCCTGGAAATTTATGTCCCCGAGGCACACACGCTCAAAGACAAGCGGCAGGTGCTGCGCAGCCTGAAGGACCGGTTGCGAGGAAGATTCAATGTCGCTGTGGCCGAACTTGAAGGGCAGGATTCCTGGCAGCGGTCGGTGGTCGGCGTGGTTAGCCTATCCAACAACAACGCGCACCTCGAACAATCGCTGCGCACGGTGCTCGAGGAATCTGAAAAGCTGCTTGGCCGGGACTTGATCGGCCATGATCTGGAAGTGCTGTAGCAACTCAAGGAACTCGCAAGTATTAGAAGTCCCGCATCGAGTGAGACAACCATGACGATCCCGGGACATCGACACGAACGCGTGGCCGAGGAGATTCTCCACGAGCTTGGCATTATGGTCGCCGGTGAGTTGAAAGACCCGCGCATTGCTGGCCTGGTCACAGTTACCGAAGTCCGCGTCACGCCCGATCTCAAGCACGCGCGCGTATTCGTCAGCGTGATAGGAAACGAGGCCGAGCAGAAGAGCACGATCAGGGGACTCGCGGCGGCTGTCGGCTACATTCGCCACGAGCTGACCGAACGCATCCAGCTCCGGCGCGCCCCGGAAATCCATTTCATCCTCGACCACTCCGAGGAATACAGCCAGCGGATCGAAGAGCTTCTGCGCCAGACGAGGAAGCCCGCGTCCTGATTCGCGGCGGCTGGCCGCGCGAAACCGATTTCATGGCACAAAAACCTATGCCCGCGCCGTTCGACGGCGCCCTGGTCATCGACAAGCCGCAGGGCATGACGTCGCACGACGTCGTGAACGCCGCTCGCCGCATCCTCGGGTTCCGGCAGATCGGCCACCTCGGCACGCTCGATCCGCTGGCGACCGGCGTGCTGGTGCTGCTTCTTGGCCGCGCCACCCGGCTCGCGCAGTTTTACGCAGGGCGTCGCAAGCGCTACACCTCGACGTTCCGGTTCGGCTTCGCTACCGACACTTACGATGCCGACGGCGCCCCGCTTGGCCCGGACACCGCTCCGGCGCTCGACCGCGCCGAAATCGAGCGCCTCGCAGCGGCGCGCGTCGGGCGCTTTCCGCAGACGCCGCCACCTTATTCCGCGAAGAAAATACATGGCCGCCCGGCGCACGAACTTGCGCGGAAGAAGAAACCCGTCGAACTAAAGGCCGTCGAGATCGAAGTGTATGAGTTCCGCGTCAACGAAGTTGCAGGGTCGCTGGCGACATTTTCCATTGAATGCGCCGCTGGCACATACATCCGTTCGCTGGCGCACGACATGGGCGCGGCCCTTGGTTGCGGCGCGCACTTGGCGGAGATCGTCCGCACGGCGGTGGGCGAATTTACTCTCGATCAGGGTGTCAAGCTCGAAGAGCTGGAGCGCGCCGCAGGCGCAGGCGATCTGGCGCGCTACGTCATTCCGCTCGAGCGCTTGTTGCCCGAATTGCCGAGCGTTACGGTGCCGCCCCTGCTCGAACGGCGCGTCCGCCACGGCTCGAAATTCAACGTGCAGATCGCGCAAATTCAGCCCGGCCGCGTCAACGCCGCGCAGGGCGCCACCGCCGAACTCAATTCCGGCGAGTGGAAGCCCGCGCGGCTTCGGGTCTTCAGCCAACAGGAGCGCCTGATCGCCATCGCCGAAGCCGTTGTGCCGCGGACCTATCAGCCCGTCGTCGTCCTCGAAGCCGAAGCCTGATGCCCGCTCGCACAGGTACTCATCCGCCAAAGAACTTCCGCAGCTGCCGCACGCCTTCGCGAAACTGTAACTCCGGCGTAATCAGGCTGAGTACCAGGAAACCATCCTGCGAAAAATTAAAAAAGTGGCCCGGATGCACCAGGACCGAGCAGCGTTCGAGCAGAGCGACGGCTAAGTCTTCGTCGGGGCCGGTGGCCGGAACGCGCAAGACCGCATACCAGCCGCCTTCTCTTTCGAGACGCGTGAGGAGTTTCGATTCGCGCAGCACACCATCCAGGACCGCAATATTCGTGGAAATTCTCCGCAGCAATTGCGCCTGGAGCCCATGCCTCAGCTCCAGAAACTTCGGCAGCGCGAGCTGCACAGGCGTGCTAGGCGAAAGATAGGTGTCGGCGATAATTTCTAGGCGCTCGACGGCGGTTTGAACGAGCGCTTGCGGGCCGCTTACGGCCATCCAGGCCAGCTTCATCTGAGGCAGCAGTGAAATCTTGGAAAGCCCGCTCAAAGTGAAGGTAAGCGCCGCATCGTGGAAAGCAAAAGTCTGCGCCGGCTCAGGACCAGCCGCATAATCGAGAAAAACTTCGTCAGCCACGATGGCCATGTCGCGCGCAGCGCAAATTTCCGCAAGCTCGGCGGCCTCGCGCCGCTTGACGAATGAACCGGTCGGATTGTTGGGATGCACGACGAGCACGGCCCGCGAACGCGGGGTGAGCGCTGCACGCAAAGAAGCGAAATCAATTTGCCAGCCATGATCGTAGAGCAGCGGATACGGAACCAGGCGGAGGTCGGCAAGGTCGCCAAGAAATTCGAACAGCGGGTAACTTGGCGCGGGAACAAGAACCTCATCGCCTGCTTCGCACAGCAGCCGAAAAATGTGGCTGTATCCCTCGCTGGTTCCTGAGGTGAGCAGGATGCGTTCCGGATCAACGCGTTCCCCCGATCCAGAAAATCCCATGCGCCCGCGGTAGTAATCCGAGACACCCTCGCGCGCCTCGAGTATTCCCTTACTTTCCGGGCGGTACTCGATGGCGCGCCGATCGGCGAGCGCCGCGACGATTTCCTGGTCCGGGTACGCCAGACCGCAGGCCGTGGGATTCGAAACCGTCAGATCCCATAGCGGCTTGCCGCTCCGGCGATGCTCTTCAAGCGCCTGCGTAAACCTGTTCGGATTGAGGCGCCAGTTTGTGCGTGACGCAAACATTGAGATGTTAGAGAAGCAGGCCAGTTATACCATTCTTCGTTGCGAGAAGGATGGCACACCCGGCATCCGGCCTAAGCTAGTCCGCTGTCCCGCAAATACGTGCAAATACTTTGCGACGGCTTCAGGGGCTAAAGCCCTTTTGTTTTCGGTCGCTCATGTCAGGGCTCAAGCCCTGACCCACAACCCAGAATCGCGAGTTATTTCTGGGACGCAACACTAGTGCTTGACGGGCTCGTCGGATTCAACTTTGCCGTCCCGGATATGGAGGATGCGGTCGGCGTGTTGCGCGATGTCATGTTCGTGGGTGACCAGGATGATCGTGTTGCCCTCTTTGTGCAGCCGGGAAAACAAGGACATGATTTCCTCACCCGTTTTCGAGTCGAGGTTTCCGGTGGGCTCGTCGGCGAGCACGATGGAGGGTGAGTTCACCAGCGCGCGTGCGACTGCGACGCGCTGGCACTGGCCGCCGGAGAGCTCGTTGGGTTTGTGCATCATGCGCGAACCCAGATCGACTGCCTCGAGCGCGCGTTTCGCCTTGGCGAGGCGTTCCTCGGCCGGGGTGCCGTTGTAGATCAGCGGCAGTTCGACGTTGTGCAGCGCTGTGGCGCGAGGCAGCAGGTTGAAGGTCTGAAACACGAATCCGATTTCTTTGTTCCGAATGTAGGCAAGTTCGTCTTCGTCGAGTTCGCTCACCAGACGCCCGGCCAGCCAGTATTTCCCGGAAGTCGGCGCGTCCAGACACCCGATCAGATTCATCAGCGTGGATTTGCCCGAACCCGAAGGTCCCATGATGGCAACATACTCTCCCCGGCGGATGTCTATGCTGACACCGCGAAGCGCTTGTACCTGCTCCGAACCCATCTCGTAGGTTTTCCACAGATCTTCCGTCCTGATGGCGAACCCCTGGTCTACGAGGTCCTGGCGAAACGAATCGGGCGAAACGGCTTCCACGGGCATCGTTCAGCTCCTCACACTTAGATGCGCTTCAACTCCGATTGTCATCGGTCAGTTTTGGGATTGAATTTTACCGTCATTCCCCAGTGGTACAAAGCGATTTGCTGACGGTATCCAATCGGTTTAGACAACCGGTGATCTGTGCAGGTTATCAATGGCAGGAGACTGGAGTCTGGGCGTGTGAGCGTTGCGGGCCCCACCCTGCAGCCTCAGCCCTGTTCGTTGGTGAAAAACTCGTCAATCTTCGCGGGCAACCCTGCGACCGAAGCTTAGTTCTTAGTACGCATCGGCGTGTAGAGGATGCTATGAAGATAGGGGCCGGGTGCCGGCGACGCCAAAATAGGCAAGAAGTGGCGCTCTCATGCCGGGAATCGTTCAGGGCGTCCGATCCAGATCGCTGTATGGTTGCTCCTCCGGATTTGTGTTGCGGGATCCCCGGCAAGCAATGGGGTATTGATTGACGGCTGCACCACTAGGGGATAAAATTGACCTTCCGAATTAGGGGCGAGATATGATGAACCGCTTGGGACGCATCCTGTTCTTCTCTATGCTTGGCGGAGCTTTGCTCCTGCCCTACGGGCTGCACGCCCGAGACAAGGACCAGCAAGATATTCCCGCCGACAAGAAGCAGGATTCCGGAAAGAAAAAGGGCGACAATTCCAGCAAGCCGTCGGACACAGCCAAGAACCTGAAGAAACTCCAGAAAGAGCTTGCCACCCCTTACAAGAAATGGCTGGAAGAAGAAGTCCCCTACATCATCAGCAATGAAGAGCGGACCGCGTTTCTGCAAATGCAGACCAACGAAGAGCGCGAGCAATTCATCGAGGCGTTCTGGCAGCGTCGCAATCCCGATCCCGACTCGGTGGAAAACAGCTTCAAGGAAGAGCACTACCGCCGCATCGCTTACGCCAACGAGCATTTCTCTTCGGGAATGGCCGGCTGGAGGACCGACCGAGGACGCATTTACATTATGTGGGGGCCGCCCGACGAAATCCAGACCCATACATCCGGCGAGACTTATAACCGTCCTGTAGAAGAAGGCGGCGGACAGACGAAGGTTTTTGCATTTGACAATTGGCGCTATCGGTACATGGAAGGGATCGGAAATGACATCACCATCGAATTCGTGGACCCGACCGGCACCGGCGAATTTCACATGACCTTGAATCCGGGCGAAAAGGATGCTCTGGCAACTGTCCCCAATGGCGGGGTGAGCATGAGCGAAGCGATGGGCATGTCCAGCCGGGCTCAGCGTTTCAACCGCTCCGACGGTTCCACCGCGCCGCTTCCAATGCAGGGCGCTTTGGTCTCCCAAAAAATGAACGAGTTCACCCGGCTCGAGCAATGGGCCAAAGTGCAGGCGCCACCTCCGGTCAAATTCAAGGATCTCGAGGAGGTCGTCAGCTCGCGAATCGTCCGCAATCAGATTACGTTCGACTATCATACCGACTTCCTGCGTATCACCAGCGATTCGATCTTGGTGCCTATCACGGTGCAGATTCAGAACAAGCAACTGACCTTCCGGACTCGCGATGGCGTACATTCCGCGACTCTCAATCTGTTCGCGCGAATCAGCACGCTGTCAGGGCGGATCGTCCAGACGTTCGAGGATACCATCCAGCGCGATTTCCCGGATTCGCTCCTCGAGTCGTCGCTCAAAGCATATTCGATTTACCAGAAGGCCGTGCCGCTGCGTCCCGGCTTGTATAAGATCGACTTGGTGATTAAGGACGTGAACAGCGGCAACGTGGGTGTCCTCAATACGCGGCTGACGGTTTCACCGATCCCGGATGACAAATTCGATGCCAGCTCATTGATCCTCGCCGACCAAATAGAGCCGGTCTCTTCTAAAGATATAGGTGTCGGACAGTTTGTCCTCGGCTCGACCAAGGTCCGCCCCAAGCTCAACGCGGAATTCCGGGCCGATCAACCGCTGGGAATTTACCTGCAATTTTACAATCTGAAAGTAGATGACAAGACGCACAAGAATGATCTGTCCCTGGACGTCAAGGTGAGCCAGGGGCAGCAGACTGTCGCCCACAACGTCAAAACGGGTGAGCAGCTCAAGCAAAATGGCGAGCAGGTGACATTCGAGCAGGTGATTGCGCCCAAGACATTGCCTCCGGGCAAGTACAAACTGGAAATTCAAGCGGTTGATCTTCTGACCAAGCAGACTGTGTCCCGTTCGGCGGATTTTACAGTGACGCCAGTGGCTGTGAATAGTGCGGAGGCGAACAGCGCCACAGGGAGGTAACCAGTCCTTATGAAATCGAGCAAGACTCTGGGCTGGGTGATGGCCATCACCCTGATTCTGGCCGGTTCGGCTGCGGCCAAGCCGGGCTACGGCACGCTCTCGGGCGTTGTGTTGGACCCGTCGGGCACGCCGCAGATGGGCGCGACAGTGTGGCTCATCTCCGAAGATGCCGGCGGCCGAATCGTTTCGCAACTGCTATCCAATCAGCACGGCGCATTTTTCAGTGATCATCTGAAGCCGGGCAACTATTCGGTGCGTGTATCGTTGGCAGGATTTCTGCCGGCTGTGGAACACCACATTGGCGTGGCGGCTAATCTCACCACGCTGTTGCGCGTGCAGGTGGATTCGGTCTTCGCTTCGCTCGATACACTGCGGCGCAAGTCTGATCTGCCGGCGGAGCCCGACGACTGGAAATGGGTTCTGCGCTCTTCGGCAGCGACGCGCACCATTCTGCAATGGCGTGACGGCGATGCGGACCTAGCCGATGACACCCTTGCCGCAGATTCCTCACCGATCCAGCGCCCGCGCGGACTACTGCAACTGACGAGTGGGACGCTGCAACCGGGGTCTCCTTCAAATTTATCGAATTCTCCCGCCACCGCGATGTCTTATGATCAAAAACTCGGCGCCTTCGGCCGCATATTGCTCGCGGGTCAGATGAGTTATGAGCGGGGTGCTTCCGGCGCCTTCGCCAGCGTCTGGCTGCCTTCCGGTGCGTTCGGGCGCGGCCCAGAGACCACGTTCGTCATGCGTCAGGCGAAGGTCGGTCCCGATGGCTTGGCGTTCCAAGGCATGCGCGTGGATCACTCCGAACAGCTTACGCTGAGCGATCGCCTGTCGTTGCGTGCCGGTGCCGAGTACCTGCGTGCCGGAACCATTTCTGCGGTTTCGGCGCTGCATCCGCACGCCCGGCTCGACGCGAATCTCGCGCGGGGCTGGACAGCCTCTCTTCTCGTCGCTGCGAGCCCGTCGGACGCCGGGGTGAAAAAGATCCGCGAGCTGCAGTCGGCGATCGCAAAGCTCGACAGCCTCCCCACAGTGCTTTTCCGCGATGGCCGTCCGGTTCTTGAAGGCGGCTGGCATCAGGAACTCTCTGTGAAACATAAGTTGACGGGTCGCGCGAGTTTCGAGGCCGCGGCATTTCATGACGCCACGCGGCACGCGGCTATTTTCGGCTCCGGCCCCGCAGCAGGTCCCGATTTCTTCCAGGATGCGTTTTCCAGCGCATTTCTTTACGACGGAGGTAGAACGAGTTCCTGGGGCACGCGCCTCGCGTACCGCCAAAAGATTTCGGCCAGCTTGAATTTTGCCGCGGTCTATTCGTGGGCCGGAGCTCTCTCCCCGGTAGGCGAATTGAATACGAACTCAGGCGATCTTCGCAATAGTTTGGCGACGCGTAACCACCATAGTCTTGCCGCACAAGTTTCTGGAAAGCTCCCGGGCAGCGGCACACATTTTACCGCAAGCTATAAGTGGATCTCCGGCGCGACGCTTACGCACTTGGATACCTTTGGTGAAGCAGCTTACCAGATCGATCCGAATCTGCATCTCTCGATCCGTCAGCCTATTCCCGGCTTCGGGTTAGGGGGCCGATGGGAGGCACTGGCCGATTTCAGCAATCTTTTGGCCCAGGGATATATGCCAGTGAATGGACAGGATTCTCAGGTTGTGGTTGTTCCTGTTTTGCGGTCATTTCGGGGTGGGGTAAGCTTTCAGTTTTAGCATCCGCAGAGCTTACTGAAATCAGGAATATGCCTTCCATAAATAGGAGGTAGAAAGTCTTACCACAACCTGCCAAGCAAATCTGTCTTTGTTTCATGAGCTTGCGATTGATAAAATCTTATATATTTTGGAAGCAAACATGCACGAATTTACATTCATCGAATTGTAGGCGGGAAATCTTGTGAGTGCACCAATCAATAACAGCCTGAGAATCCGATTAGGTGCAGCCGTCCTCGCGCTTGGCACTCTGGCCGCGATTGTATTTGGTGTCATCAATTTCCAGCAACGTGCCATGTTCAATACCCCGGACGACGGCGTCTCATGGCTGGACACACCGCACGGGGTCGAGGCCTGGCACATTACCCCGAACTCTCCCGCCGCCAACGCGGGCATTCGAACAGGAGATCACATCCTTTCGATCAATGGGCTGCAGACCTACCGCGCCATTGATGTAACCAAGCGCCTGTGGCGCGTTGGACTATGGTCGCAGGCTCATTATCGAATCGAGCGTGGCGGCCGGCAGTTCGAGGCCAAACTGGTAACCGAACCGGCCGAGAGACCTTCTTCGGTCGAAAACTATCTTCGCGGTGTGGGCTTGCTCTATCTTTTTATCGGCCTTTTTATCTTCTGGCGCCGTTGGAACGCCAAGCGCGCCGTGCACTTCTATATTTTTTGCCTGGTTTCCTTCGTCCTATACTCCTTCCAGTATACGGGCAAGCTAAGTACCTTCGACTGGGAGATCTACTGGGCCGGCATTGTGGCTAGGCTGCTGCAACCTGCGCTGCTGCTGCATTTCGCGTTGGTGTTTCCGGAGCGCCGGCCCGTCCCCAGATGGCAGGGCGCGAAGCTCGCCGCGATCTATGGCGTGCCGGGAGCCCTTCTCCTGGTGCGTGTTCTTGTCGGACTGCGGGAGTTGGGCTTCATGCCCTCGATTGGAGCGCGGATTCTCCTTGACCAGCTCGATCTCGCCTGTCTGGGCATTTACTTCATGTTCGCTGCGGCCGTCTTTGTGAACAGCTACCGCCGCGCGTCTTCAGGCATCCTGCGGCAACAACTCAAGTGGGTCACCGGAGGGGCGCTCGCCGGCATTCTTCCGTTCTTGCTTCTGTACGTTGTGCCGTATTTCCTGGGCATCGTGCCGCGGCCCTGGATGAACTTCTCCGCTGTTTTCCTGGTGCTGATCCCGCTTTGTTTCGGATACGCCATCATCCGGTACCGGCTGATGGACGTCGATATCATCTTCAAGCGAGGCCTTGCTTATACGGCAGCGACCGGCGGAGTGGTCGCCGTATACATCGCGTTCGTTGCGCTGGTCGGCGCGCTGTTCCACACGGCCTGGCCTTCCGGCATCATGGGCGAAATCATCGCCATCGTTGTCGCCGCATTCTTATTTCAGCCATTCCGCGATTGGATTCAGGCGCGCCTGGACCGGTTCTTCTACCGGGACCGTCTCGATTACCGCCGCACTCTGATTGATTTCAGCCGCACGCTCACCTCCGAAGTGCGGCTCGACCCGATGCTCTCATCGGTGATGGATCGTATCTCGCAGGCGCTGTTGGTCGACCGCCTGGCGATTTTCGTCGAAGATGAGACACACCCCGGCACATACCGGCTGGCGCGGTCGGTCGGTGTACGTTATGCAGGACCGCTCGACTTGAGTTTTCTTGACGCCGAGAAAAGCCCCTACGCACGCGGTGTGGTGTTCTACGAGTCGGCTCGCGCCGCGCGCGAATCCGCTCCGTCGGTCCGTCAGACGCTCGAGCAACTCGACCTAAACTATTTCATCCCCTGCCGGATTCGCGACCACGCTGTCGCCGTGCTCGGCCTGGGGAAGACCGTGGACGGCGATTTTCTGTCCAGCGAAGACATCGAGCTTCTGTTCACGATCGCGGGGTATCTAGCCATCGCGCTCGACAATGCCCAGCTTTACAGCTCGCTCGAACAGAAGGCCGTACAGATCGAACGGCTGAAAGATTTCTCGGAAAACATTGTCGAATCGCTCAACGTGGGCGTGCTCGCGGTCGATCTCGACGGCGCGGTCGAGTCCTGGAACACGCAGCTCGAGCGGTTGATCGGCGTGCCGCGCCACGAAGCTGTTGGCCGGAAGCTGGAAGAGGTGCTTCCGAGCGATCTGGTGGCGGAAATTGCGGCCAGAGCTGGTGACGAGCGCGTCTCCAGCCTGTACAAATTCCGCATGCGAAGTCGCGGCGAACGAAACCTGGTGGTCAACGTTTCGATCGCGCCGCTGGTCGGAAAATCCGGCGACCGCATCGGGCGGCTGATCCTCGTGGACGACATTACGCACCGGATCCGCCTCGAGGAACAACTGGTCCAGACTGAGAAACTCACGTCGCTCGGCTTGCTCGCTGCCGGCGTCGCCCATGAAGTGAATACACCGCTGGCCGTCATCTCGAACTACATTCAGATGCTGGCGAAGCAACTGCCGAGCGGCGACCCGCGCCACCAGTTGATCGACAAAGTCGTCAAGCAGACGTTCCGAGCGAGCGAGATTGTCAACAACCTGCTGAATTTCTCACGCACCGGTGCGGCGGAGTTCACCGAGGTGGACCTGAACGCTGTGGTCGAGGAGACGCTTTCGCTGGTCGCGCACCCATTCAAGACCGCGCATGTGCAAGTGATGCGGAATCTGCAGCAGGAATTGCCACCGGTGCGGGGTTCCAACAACAAGCTGCAGCAGGTTTTCCTGAATCTCTTCATGAACGCGCGCGATGCCATGCCCTCGGGCGGCATGGTCGAGGTGCGCACGGCATCGAACAACGGGTCGGTCGAAATCGAAATCACCGATACAGGCGCCGGAATTCCCCGTGAAAATCTGCACCGCATCTTCGACCCCTTCTTCACTACGAAATCCTCCGGCCGCGGCACGGGCTTGGGGCTTTCGGTGAGCTACGGCATCATCCAGGAGCACGCCGGGAAGATCGACGTGCGCTCGACGCAGGGTAAAGGCACGTCCTTCCGGCTCGAATTCCCATCTGCGCGGAAAGCGATTCATGTCTAAGGGCTCCATTCTTGTTGTTGACGACGAATCTGAAATTCGAGAAGGGTTAGAACTGCTGCTCACCACAGAGGGATACTCCACGGCGAGCGCGGAAACCGGCGAAGCAGGACTCACTCTACTCGAAGAAAAGCCCTTCGATTTGCTCCTGCTTGATGTCAGCCTGCCCGACCGCAACGGACTCGATCTGCTGCGCGAAATCCGCCGGCGCGATCCACATCTCGCCATCGTGTTAATCACGGCCTACGGTTCGATTGACATGGCGCGGGCCGCATTCAAGAGCGGTGCGCAGGACTACATCACCAAGCCATGGTCCAACGACGAATTACTCGTCCAGGTCGCGCAGGCCGTTGAAGGACACCGCCTGCGCGAAGAAAATGTACAGCTCAAGCGCGCGCTAAAGCAGCGCTACAATTTTCCCAACATCATCGGCAAGAGCGACAAGATGCTCGCGGTCCTCGACCTGGTCAGCCAGGTGGCGCCGTCGCGCTCGACCGTGCTGATCCACGGAGAAAGCGGAACGGGCAAGGAACTCATTGCCAAGGCGATTCACTCCGCATCGACGCGCGCAGACAAGGCGTTTGTACCCATCAACACTGGTTCGATCCCCGTAGACCTGCTCGAATCGCAGATGTTCGGCCACGTCAAGGGCGCGTTCACCAGTGCGGTGGCCTCAAAAAAGGGACTTTTCGAAGTTGCCGATCAGGGCACCATTTTCTTTGATGAAATTTCCACGATCTGCCCGGAGACACAAGCCAAACTCCTGCGCGTCATTCAGGAGCGCGAGTTCATGCGGCTGGGCGGCACCGAGACGATCAAAGTAGACGTCCGCATCATCGCTGCCTGCAACGTGCAATTGCTCAATCTGGTGCGCGAAGGGCGCTTCCGCGAAGACCTCTATCACCGTCTGAATGTGATCGCCATTCCACTGCCCCCGCTCCGCGAGCGGAGGGAAGACATTCCGCTATTGCTCGACCATTTCCTCCGCAGGTTTTCCGAGGAAAACAATCGTCCACTCAAGCGGTTCACGCCCGCCGCGCTCAAGCTGCTGGTTGATTACGACTGGCCG